>NZ_JBXASD010000003.1:0-595865 GCF_058808955.1 Undibacterium sp. GW821-FHT11B02
ACGTGAAATAATATGACCAGCCCTAATCCGACAAATTTCTTTCCCGGCTCTTGCTGGCGATTTGAAAAATCCATTCCTGCTCCTCCACTACCACAAGGTCTACTGTTTGACGTGAGTCAAAACAACTCAAACAAAAAAGTGATTATAAATGCTGCGTATCGATAAAACGCCATACTGACTTAAAACCGCTTATAAATTCATAAGCGACAGGCTCATCAAAATATAAATCGCGCTTTAACCTAAAACTGACTTATTTAATTTTGCCAGCAGCCATTCTTTGACATCGTTTAAAGTCCAACTGGTCCGGCCACTTATTGGACTAATGATAAATTTATCAAGCCATTTATCCCCATTTACTTATTCCGCACGCACATTCAACACTATTTAACGACCCAGCATAAGCTTATTACGATGAAACATACGCTTATAACAGTGCAGCATAAACTAATTAAATAACAACTACGTGCAAATAAGAGAGATTATTTTCTTTATATTATCCCAGCCAATTTCCGTTAGAGACACGCGGTAATTTTGCCCGCGCTTTCATTCATCAACTTCATTTTACGAAGTGAAAAAAATTTCTCAACGCTCATAAAAATGAAAATTTAGCCGTCAGAAAATTTTCCGAAGGCGCATAAAACCACTTATACAAAGAAACTGTCAAGCGCTTTACCAATTCTTCAGACTAAAAAACAACATGGCGCATTTTGCCAAAAAAATCTCCATATAGGAAACCTAATTTCTTGTGCTATGCAGCATAAATTTGGTGCAGATAGCCTTTCCAGACTGTTCTTTCCATCGATAAATTTGCTTGCGACGTTACGCACCAAAATTAAATTTTTTTTGGCATGTTTTTTGCGATCAAAACTGGCAAAAGTTGTGTCGCCAATTTTCATTTTCATTACGCATGGCAACAAAATTCACCTCAAAATGGTGCATTTTTATTGCCTTCTGATCATTACAAGCTTCAATTGAAAAAATATTGCCCATTTTTAGTGCCGGACTTGAAAGAAAAATTTTCGCGAGATGTGCCTGAGTGTGACAACTTACGCTATGGTTACGGCTTTTTAGACCTTTACCAAGGATAAGCAGAAACAGTTGTGTGCGACCCTGCCTTGAACCTGTGATGTCGAATACACTCAGACACCATAAAGCGCAATGGCAAAATCAAACTGACATGATTCATGATCATTGCAAAGTCCTGGATACGGAAAATGATCGCGACCTCCCTGTAAATGAAAAAGCTCTTCGAATAAGAGGTACGTGAAATGTCAGCCCCAGTAAAGAATTTGTTTTACACCTTTATACTACTAGTTGCTGCAATTGCAACGCCGTCTGCTCCTGCAGCAAATCCGGCCGACCCTAACAAAACAGTCAGGCAAGCCTTTGAAGCCGCAGATGATGGTTTCGACATGGCGAAAACACAAAATTTTTATTCTGGCTGGGTTAGTGAAGCGATCTTCGAGCCGCTGCTCAGTTATGACTACCTGTCCCGCCCTGCCCGCCTGATACCACTGACAGCCGAATCCATGCCCGAAATCACCGATCAGGGCAAGGTATTCGTGTTCAAGATCAAGCCTGGCATTTTCTTCTCCCCCGACCCCGCCTTCAAGGACAAGAAGCACGAACTGACCGCGCAAGATTACGTGTACACCTTCAAACGCTTGCTCGATCCCGTCAACCGTTCACCCAATGCCAGTTTCATCGAAGGCAAGATAGTCGGTCTGGATGATATCGCTGCAAAAGCCAAAAAGACTGGCAAATTTGATTACGACGCCCCTGTCGCTGGCCTGAAGGCAGTCGATAAATACACGCTGCGGGTTGAGCTGAAGGCAACCGATTACAATTTCCTGTACGTGGTTGCCTATGGCGGTTTTGGCGCTGTCGCCCGCGAAGTGATCGAAGCCTACGGCGATCAGACCGGCCTGCATCCGGTAGGTACCGGACCGTACATGGTAGAAAAATATATGCCGCGCAGCAAAATTCTGCTGACCGCCAATCCGGAATATCGTGGATACACCTGGGATTTCAAATCAACCGGCAGTGCCCGCGATGAAGAAATCGTCAAACAGATGAAGGGCAAAAAAATGCCCCAGGTTGGCAAGGTTGATATCAGCATCATAGAAGAAGAACAATCACGCTGGCTGGCATTTCAGGACAAGCAACTGGATATCGACAAGCTGCCGCAGAGTGCAGCTACTGCCGCCCTGGATGGCATAGAGCTTAAGCCGGAATTGAAGGCCCAGGGCATCAAGATGGACAGGGTGACGGACGCCGGTATCGTTTTCACGATTTTCAATATGCGTGACCCAGTCGTTGGCGGCTATACCAAGGAAAAAATTGCCCTGCGCCGCGCTGTAGGCATGGCCTACAGCTATGAAGATGAAATTACCCAGATGCGCCTGGGCCAGGCTGTACGCTCAGAGATGATCATCCCTAAAGACGTCGTGGGCTATGACCCGGCTTACCGCAGCAGTCTGGCGTATGACATCAGCCTGGCAAATAAATTGCTCGACCATTTTGGTTATAAACGCGGCCCGGATGGGTATAGAAACAATCCTGATGGCAGCCCTCTCACGCTCAAAAAAACCGTGGAGCCAGCTGCCATCTACAAGGTACAGTCAGAAATCTACAAACGTGGCCTGGACAGAATAGGCTTACGCATAGAATTCCCGGTCAGTAATTTCGCCGACAATCTGAAAGCAGCATCCGCCTGCAAATTAAACATGTGGGGCGGTGCCTGGAATGCCGACTTCCCTGACGGTGAAAATTTCCTGCAATTACTGTACGGCCCTAAAGCTGGCGCTGGCAATCACGCCTGTTATGAATCACCCGCCTATGATGCATTGTTCCGCAAAGCGGTATCCATGCCACTGGGCGACGAACGCAATAAAGTGTATGCACAAATGAATCGCCAGGTGGAAGCTGATACGCCATGGATCGTGCATACTTCCCGCATCCGTAGCTGGCTTTATCGCCCTTGGATCATAGGCTACAAAAAGCACCCTATATTACATTCTGACTGGGCCTTCATAGATGTCGAAAAGCACTAAGAACCCAGCAAACCTTTCAAGTTGTTCATCACCCAATAGCCATTACATCGTTTTACCAAGCAGGAGAATCTGTCAATGAAGTTACCTCATCCGTTTCAGCGCGGTAAATCTGCGCGTATGCTGACCAGAACGGGCATGGCGCTATGCCTGGCCCTGGCAGGCCTGATGTCATCCGCCCTGCCCCTGCAGGCAATCGCCGCCAAGCCCGACTTTGCTGATCCGGATAAAGTATTACGCACCATCTTCCCGGTTGCCGAAACCGGCTTTGATCCAGCTGCTACACGTGACCTGTATTCAAACGCCATCAATGAAGCAATTTTTGAACGCCTGTTCACCTATGATTATCTGGCCAGCCCGGCAAAAATCATCCCTGAAACAGCCGAGAGCATGCCTGAGATTTCTGCCGACGGCAAAACCTACACCATCAAGCTAAAGAAGGGTATCTACTTCACGCCAGACGCTGCGTTCAACGGAAAGAAACGTGAACTGACGGTGGAAGATTATGTGTACTCCTTCAAGCGCATCATGGACCCGAAACTCGCTTCCACCCATGTCTGGCTGCTGGAAGACAAGATAATCGGCATGGACAAAGTCGTGGCCGATGCCAAGAAGAACGGCAAATTTGATTACGCAGCCAAGATACCTGGTCTGGAAGTCATTGACAAATACACTCTGCGCATCCATCTGACGCACCCGGATTTCAACCTGCCCATGATATTGGCTTACACTGCCATGTCCGCAGTGGCCCGCGAGGTCATAGAAAAATACCAGGACGTACAAGGCGCGGCCATGGCAAACCCGGTAGGCACTGGTGCTTTCAAACTGACGGAATGGGTGCGCGGTTCGAAAATGGTGTTGGATGCGAATCCAGATTACCACACCAATATATGGGATTTCCAACCCAGTTCCGACCCGGACGACCAGAAAATCGCTGCTGCCATGAAGGGCAAGCGCATGCCACAAATTGGGCGCGTCATTGTGAACGTAATTCTGGAAGATCAGTCGCGTTTGCTGGCGTTCCAAAAAGATGAAATCGATTTATTCCAGCTATATGGCGGCCTGGCACCTCAGGTCATGGACGGGCCAAAACTGAAACCCGAATTCATCAAGCGTGGCGTGCAAATGTCGCGCATCGTCGACCCTGAATTGACGATCTATTACTGGAACATGCAAGACCCAGTATTTGGAGGCTTAAGCAAGGAAAAAATCGCCCTGCGCCGCGCCATGGCCATGTCACACAACGTGGAAGAGGAAATCCGCATTGTTGACAATGGCCAGGCAATTCCACTGCAATACCCTATTCCACCTGGCGTAGTCGGCCATGACCCGAATTACAAGAGCAGCGTGCAATACAACCCCGCCGCCGCCAATGCCTTGCTGGACAAGTTTGGCTACAAAAAAGGCAAGGATGGTTACCGTACTCTGCCAGATGGCAGTCCGCTGGAAATTGTCCACACTGCCCAGACTGAATCGCGCGGCCATTTGCAGGCCGAAGTCTGGAAAAAATCCTATGACGGCATTGGCATTAAGATGCGCGCAGAATTCCGCCCCTTTGCCGAAATCCTGAAAGCAGAAAAACAATGCCAGCTGACGCAACGTATTTCTCCCTGGATAGCCGACTATCCAGATGGTGACAATTTCATGCAGCTGTTTTACGGCAAGAACATCCACATGAACAATAACGGCTGCGTCACCATTCCTGAATATGACAAGTTGTATGAACAATCACAAAAAATGGCACCAGGGCCAGAACGAGATTTGCTGTACCACAAGATGACACGCATCATGGAATTGTATGCCGCTCAACGCATAGGCTATGCACGCCATCGCATCATGCTGGCACAGCCACGCGTGATAGGTTATAAAAAACATCCCATCATGCATATAGAGTGGATGCAGATCGACATCGACAAAAATAAATAATCCGCAGTCTGACAGAAATTTGAAAACCGAAAGACAAACATGACCGCTTATATTCTGCGCCGCTTATGGCAGATGGCACCAACGATGCTCGGTGTCATCCTGCTGGTGTTTTTCCTGTTTAACTGGGTGGGTGGCGACCCCGCTTATATCCTGGCGGGCAAGATGTCGAATGCCGAACAAATTGCCAATATCCGTACCCAACTGGGCATAGACCAGCCGTATTATGTACAGTTATGGATCTTCATTAAACAGATCGTCACCTTCAACTTTGGCAATAGCTGGAGTACCGGTGAAGCCGTATCGTCCATCATAGGCACACGGCTGGGGCCTTCGCTGACGGTTTTGATCCCCCTGACCATTATCGAAACCCTGATCGCCATTGCGCTGGCACTGGCAATTGCCTTTAAGCGCGGTTCATTTACCGACCGTGCCGTGATGGTCGCGTGCACCATCGGCATGTCAGTCAGTATCTTGGTATACATCATCGTTGGCCAATATTTCTTTGCCTACAAACTGGGTATGTTTCCAGTGCAGGGCTGGGGTAATCACTTTGCTGAAAACCTGTTCAAATTTTCTGCGTTGCCTATCCTGATTGCCCTGGCTGTTGGCGTGGCCCCGAATCTGCGTCTGTTCCGCACCTTTGTGCTGGATGAAGTCAATCAGGATTATGTACGTACCGCACGCGCCAAAGGCGTTGCCGAAAGCCGGGTGAAATGGGTCCATGTTTTGCGCAATGCATCGATACCCATCATTACCCACGTCATGTCGAACCTGCCAGCGCTATTAATCGGTGCTTTCCTGATCGAACGTTTCTTTTCCATTCCCGGCATAGGCCGCGAAGTAATCCTGGCAGTGGAACGCAGTGACTTCCCTGTGATTAAAGCCATCACCGTGTATGTCGCCGCTGCCACCATGTTCTTTAATTTGTTGACCGATCTGTTGTACCAGGCGGTTGATCCACGCGTACAGTTGAAATAAGGATCATTCATGAGCACGACTACAACAAATCCATCTGTACAAACAGTATCACCCGGACTGTGGGCACTGGCCTGGCGCCGCCTGCGCGCCGACAAGGTCGCCATGATTGCGATGGGAATAGTGATCGCATTTTTAATTGCCCTGGTTCTGTCTGCCACCGGCGTCATCGCCTCTGACTGGGAACAGGAAAGCGGTGTCAGCTATGCGCCGCCGACCTTCGTCGGGGCAGATACAGATACAACTGCCAAAACTGAAGTCGAAGCGCCACCACCAGACAATCCACTGGACCCGCTGGCTGACGTGATTCGAGAACTACGCAAGCAACCAGATGCTGATCAGGCAGTCGTCGTCAACGAATACGGCATTCCTGACCCTCTGGCAAAAGAAATGGCAGAGATCCGCACCGAACTGGCCAAGTCTGGCAAAGCCCAGGTTGGTATACGTCTGAGCACCCTGCCTTTTGGTGCCGACAAATGGGGTCATGACATCATCAAGAAAACCGTCAAGGGTGCAGAGACTTCCATCGTCGTTGGCCTGGTTGCCGCTTTCCTGGCAACATTGCTGGGTACGTTATTCGGCGCACTGGCCGGTTATTTCGGTGACCGTGTTGATGATTTTTTCAACTGGTTCTACAGCATCTTTACCTCCATCCCTTACCTGCTATTGATACTTTCGGTTGCCGCCGTATTGCAACAAAAAGGCGTGACCACCATCATCCTGATTCTCGCCTTCACCGGCTGGACCGGCCCTTTCCGCCTGATCCGTGCCGAATACATGAAGCATAAGGCGCGTGAGTATGTGTGGGCGGCAGATGCCATCGGTGCTTCACACTGGCGCAAGATGTTTGTGCATATATTCCCGAATGTCAGCCATGTGGCGCTGGTACAGGTATCCATTCTTGTCGTCGGCTTTATCAAATCCGAAGTCATCCTGAGTTTCCTGGGCTTTGGTGTGCCAGTCGGGGTGGTGTCCTGGGGCAGTATGTTGAATGAAGCACAGAATGAATTGATTTTGGGTAAATGGTGGCAACTGGTCGCCGCCACCGCTGCAATGGCCGTGCTGGTGACAGCCTTTTCATTGTTCACAGATGCCTTGCGCGATGCGCTCGACCCCAAGCTGAAATAAGGACAGATCATGAGCCAAGAAAACCAGAATCAAGCTTTGCTGAAAGTAGAAAACCTGCGCGTGTCTTTCCGCGTCAATAAAAAAGATAGCGTGGAAACGGTCAAGGGCATTTCCTTTGACATCCCCCGCAATTCCACCGTTGCCCTGGTGGGTGAATCCGGCAGTGGCAAGTCAGTCAGCTCACTGGCCGTGATGGGCTTGCTGCCACCAGACACCTCCAGCATCGCCGCTGACAGCAAGATCATTTTTGAAGGACGCAGCCTGCTGGAGCTCAGCATGGCCGAAAGACGTGATCTGTGCGGTAAAGAAATCTCCATGATTTTCCAGGAACCGATGACCTCGCTGAACCCGGTATTTACTGTCGGCTTCCAGATTGCTGAAGTCTTGCGCCTGCATATGGGTATGGATGCCAAACAGGCCAGGAAGCGCGCCATAGAATTGCTGGAAGAAGTTGGCATTCCCGATCCTAAAAACAAGATCGACGCCTACCCCAGCCAGATGTCCGGTGGACAGCAACAAAGGGTGATGATCGCCATGGCGATCGCCTGTGAACCGAAATTGCTGATTGCCGATGAACCGACAACAGCGCTGGATGTCACCATACAAAAACAGATCATTGATCTGATCGATGCCCTGCGTATCAAGCACAAGATGTCAGTACTGTTCATCACCCATGATCTGGCACTGGTCGGTGAAATTGCAGATCATGTCATCGTCATGCGCAATGGTGAAATCCGCGAATCAGGTACCGTAGAACAAATCTTTGAAAGCCCGAAAGATACCTACACCCAGGCACTGCTGCACTGCCGCCCTACGCTCGATACCCGCCCATGGCGCTTGCCAGTGATAGCCGATTTCATGAACAACAACGGCGCCCTGGTCGATCAAAGACAGCGCCCGCGCGGCTTGAAGGGCGATGAAGATATCGTGCTGGAAGTGAACAACCTTGGCAAAAGCTTTTACTCGCGCGAAGGTTTTTTTGGCAAGAAAGAATTTAAGGCGGTCGAAGGCGTCTCTTTCAAACTGGCACGCGGCAAGACGCTGGGAGTAGTGGGCGAATCCGGCTCTGGCAAGACCACAGTCGGCCTGACGCTGATGCGCCTGCATCAGGCTACCTCTGGCCAGGCCCTGTTTGAAGGCAAGGATATCCTTGCCATGTCGAACAAGGAATTCCATCAATACAAGCGCCGCATACAGATTATTTTCCAAAACCCGTATGCCTCGCTGAACCCACGCTTTACCGTGGGGCAGATTCTGATGGAACCCATGCACATCCATAACATTGGCGCCAACGACAGCGAACGCTCCGCCATGGCTTATCAGTTGCTGGAAAAGGTTGGCCTGCCCACTATCGCCTTCCACCGCTACCCACATGAATTTTCGGGTGGCCAGCGCCAGCGTATTGCGATTGCACGCTGTCTGACCATGAAGCCGGAAGTGCTGGTCTGCGATGAATCAGTATCGGCACTCGATGTATCGGTGCAGGCACAGGTATTGAACCTGCTGCAGGATTTGCAGGAAGAATTTGGTCTGTCCTACATCTTCATCTCGCATGACCTGGCGGTCGTCAAATACATTGCCGATCAGGTGATGGTGATGAACAAAGGCAAAGTGGTTGAACTGGCGAATTCGGATGACCTGTATCTGAACCCGACGCAGGCTTACACCAGGACTTTACTGAATGCCATACCGAAAGGCTTGCAGCATTAAGTTTGGATACTGCTGAAAATGCTATCAACGCACTGCCCTGTTTGATCAGGGCAGTGCCTGTTCTACAAAACCACATCCATGCTCCCCATGCAAGACCAGCTCATCGCCTTACTCAAAGCCCATCAGCCAGCGGATGCCGCCGAAGCCATGCATCTGCAAAAGACGTTAGAGTTTGTCACTCACACCAAGAATTGTTGCAGTCGCCAAACGCTGGCAGGCCATGTGACAGCATCAGCATGGATCTTGTCACCTGACGGACGAGCAGCCTTGCTCACGCATCACAAAAAATTGAACCGCTGGTTGCAATTGGGTGGACATGTGGATGATGGCGATACCAGCATACAAGCCGCCGCCACACGCGAAGCGCGGGAAGAAAGCGGCATCAAGGATTTGCAATTGCTGCATACGGCGCTATTTGACGTGGATGCACATCCCATCCCTGCCAGACAAAATGAACCGGCCCATTACCATTACGACTTGCGTTTCCTGTTCCAGGCACAGCTGCATGATTTTTGCGTCAGCGACGAATCGCATGATCTGACATGGGTAGCGCTGTCAACGCTGGTGAGCGAAGACAACAATGAATCGGTCAGGCGCATGGCGAAGAAAGTATTTAAAGTATAGATGCTGACGCGCCGGCCAGAGCACGCAATACAACCACAATCTCAACGGCAGTAAGTTTTCGAACCGGTGCGCATGGCGCACCGGTTCATACGACGCAATACCAATATGCGGAAAAAACACACTCCTTTCCTATTATCAAACATATCGTTTACCAAATAAAAAAGCACTCTTTCTAATCTTGGTCACATTTCATAACATTTATCTTTTTGACCAAAATTACAAACACTGGCAAGATGACAATATCAAGGCGATGCATGGCCGCACCTGCCTCTCGCCCGCATAAATGATGGAGTCCCTATTGGATGCTTTGAAAAGTTTGTTTCTGGAATTGATGCCTGCAGTAGATTTTTGTTCCATGCGTGTCGTTAATGAACGCAGCGAAGAACTACTTGTCAGGCAAAATATTTTGCAACCCCTGCATAGCCGCCGCAGTTATGGCGCGATGCTGACTGTCATCCACCAGGGTGGCTATGGCTATGCAGCCACCAGTGATCTGTCGCGTCATGGCTTACGAGCTGCGCTGCAGCGCGCCGCTGAATGGGCTGCCGTCAGTGCAAAGAAGGCCGTGACAGATTTCAGCCAGATCAAACAATCGTCCGTGGTCGGCAGCTATGAAAGCCCGGCTGGCAGCCACTGGAGTCGCAAGGATTTGATCGCCCTGCTGATGCAGGAATCCGCAGATTGCCAGATCAGCGAATTCATCGTGGACTGGAGTGCTTCTATCAATACGGTCACGACAGAGCAATTATTTGTCAGCAGTGCCGGTGCGGATATCCGCCAGCATTTCCATTATCTGATCCCCAATCTCAGCGTCACCGCGAACGAAGGGGTGGAAACCCAGACCCGCAGTCTGGGTGGTCAGTACAATGGTTTTTGCCGTCAGGGTGGCGTGGAAGTCTTGCAGCAAGCTGGTTTTTATGGAGCTGGCAAACGTGTCGCCGCCGAAGCGCTGGCCTTGCTGCATGCACCAAATTGCCCCAGTGGCCGCATGGACTTGCTGCTGATGCCAGAACAGATGATGTTGCAGATCCATGAATCCATAGGCCATCCGCTGGAACTGGACCGCATACTGGGTGATGAACGCAATTTTGCCGGTACCAGTTTTGTCACGCCTGACATGTTCGGACATTTCCGCTATGGTTCGGATTTGCTCAATGTCACCTATGACCCAACCCGCAGCGAACAGTTTGCCAGTTTTGGCTGGGACGATGATGGCAGTGTTGCCGACAAAACCTGGATCATCAAAAATGGCATACTCGAAAAACCACTGGGCAGCGCACTGTCACAAGCCCGTGCTGGCATGCCTGGCGTCGCCAATTCCCGCGCCTGCGACTGGAACCGGCCGCCAATAGACCGCATGGCCAATCTGAATATCGAAGCTGGCAACAGCAGCCTGGAAGAGATGATTGCCAGTATTGAATATGGCGTGCTGATGAATACCAATGTATCCTGGTCTATCGATGATTCGCGCAACAAGTTCCAGTTCGGTTGCGAATTCGGACAAGTGATACGCGATGGAAAATTGCAGGAACTGGTGAAGAACTCTAATTATCGCGGTATATCAGAAAGCTTCTGGCGTTCATTGAAAATGGTGGGCAATGACGCTACCCTGGCCGTCATGGGTACGCCGTTTTGCGGCAAGGGCGAACCATCGCAGGTCATACGTGTGGGCCATGCATCACCCGCCTGCCTGTTCAGTCAGGTAGAAGTGTTTGGGGGAGAAGCCTGATGTATGCCTATTTTATTTCCCTGGCCGATCTGGTGCAGCAGCAATTGCAAGGCACGGAAATCAGCACCATCTGGTTTTCGGCAGAATCCAGTGATTTTGTACGCTTCAATCACAGCGCTATCCGCCAGCCAGGTCATGTCTTGCAGCAGACTTTACGTATACAGTTGATACAAGGGCAAACCCATGCTGCAAGCAGTTTCAGCCTGAGTGGCGAGTTGCGTGCTGACCGTCAGACCATCAGTCAGACCATGCAGGATTTACGTGTGCAATTGTCCGATCTTCCAGCCGACCCGCACTTGCTGATCTCTGATACCGTTCACAGTAATACCCGGATTTTGCCATCGACCCTGCCACCGGTAGAAGAGATGGTGAAACAGATATTGGACACAGCAAGTGATGTCGACATGGTGGGCTTGCTGACCACAGGTACCTTATATCGCGGCTTTGCCAATTCTTTCGGTCAGCGTAACTGGTATGAAAGCAATAACGTCAATTTCGACTGGAGCCTGTTCCACGCGGCAGACAAAGCCGTCAAAGCGAATTACGCCGGTTTTAGCTGGGATAAGACAGCTTTTCTTGCCACATTTGATGATGCCCGCAAAAAACTGGCCCTGTTGGCACTACCACCAGTCACCGTCCCGGCGGGCAATTACCGCGTCTATCTGAGCCCGACCGCTCTTAATGAACTGATCATGATGCTGAACTGGGGTGGTCTTTCAGAAAAAGCCTTACGCACCAGACATAGCTCTCTGCGCAGACTGCAGTCAGGTGAAGCCAGCCTGCACGCCATGGTGGATATCAGTGAAGACGGTCGCATAGGTCTGGAACCGGGCTTTCAGGCCCAGGGCTTCATCAAACCTGAAGTGATACCGCTGGTACAAGCCGGCAAGCTGACCGGCAGCATGATCTCGCCGCGTAGCGCCAAAGAATTTGGCTTGAACGCAAATGGTGCAAATGATGATGAGTCGGCCCAATCGCTGGTGATGGGTGCCGGCCAACTGGCCAGAGCTGACGTACTAAAAGAACTTGGCACCGGTATTTACGTTGCCAATCTGTGGTACCTGAACTTCTCTGACCGCGCCACCTGCCGCATCACCGGCATGACGCGCTTCGCCACCTTCTGGGTAGAAAACGGGGAAATCAAGGCACCACTGAATGTCATGCGTTTTGATGATTCGCTGTTCAAGATACTCGGTGAAAACCTGCTGGCACTGACACAGGAAACCGAAGTCATCATGGATGATCGCTCATATGGCGAAAGGCATACTGGCGGCGCAGTATTACCAGGGGCCCTGGTGAAGGAAATGCGTTTTGTGCTGTAATCTGCCTATATTTTCTATTAAAAATAGCAATTTTTGGCATGATTTAATCAAAATCCAGCGTTTTTCAGCCTACACGCTATCATATATACAGGCAGCCCTTCCTATGGGAGGCCACTTTGAGGCAAACTTAGCATTTGCCCGTTTCGATGAGAGCAACTACAATTCCGACCTGTTGCGGAAAAGGCTGCAATTTACGCATTCCACACAGAGGATAAAATCCCTGGTGTAGAAACAACAAGTAACAAAAACCCACAGCGCAATAGAACAAGGCTTTCCACCGCATAATTATGGGAGAGTCTTAAGCATATTGCGGTCATATCTGGAGTCAACATGGCATTTCTGCAAGGCAAAAAAATTCTGATCACCGGTTTGTTGTCCAACCGTTCTATCGCTTACGGCATTGCTCAGGCATGCAAACGCGAAGGCGCTGAACTGGCATTTACCTATGTAGGAGAGCGTTTCAAAGACAGGATCACTGATTTTGCAGCTGAATTTGACAGCAAGCTGATCTTTGACTGCGACGTCGCCAGCGACGAACAAATCGAAGCCGTATTTACTGATTTGGGTAAATCCTGGGACCAACTCGATGGCCTGGTCCATGCGATTGGCTTTGCGCCGCGCGAAGCCATTGCCGGTGAGTTCCTTGACGGGTTCTCGCGCGAAGCCTTCCGCGTCGCGCATGACATTTCTGCTTACAGCTTTCCGGCAATGGCAAAAGCTGCCCTGCCGCTGCTGCGTGAAGATTCCGCCCTGCTGACCTTGTCTTATCTGGGTGCCATCCGTGCCATCCCGCATTACAACACCATGGGTCTGGCCAAGGCATCACTGGAAGCGTCCGTGCGTTATCTGGCTGAACACCTGGGTAAAAAAGGTATACGCGTCAACGGTATCTCTGCTGGCCCTATCAAAACACTGGCTGCCAGCGGCATCAAAGACTTTGGCAAGCTGCTGGGCTTTGTGGCAGATCACGCACCGTTGCGTCGTAATGTGACTATCGAAGATGTTGGCAATACCGCAGCCTTCCTGCTGTCTCCGCTGGCTAATGGCATTACTGGCGAAATCACTTATGTTGACGGCGGCTTCTCGCACGTCATGGGTTTGAATGCAGATTCTTACGACAAGTAAGTAGTACCCTCCCCCCTGACAATACAGGATGCGACCCGTGGCATCCTGTATTGCAGTATGCTTATGACATGAATTCTTCCTCCATCATAAGACTCAAGACCTTGCATAAGACATGTACCAGCCTGTCCCGGCTGCTGCTGACCAGCCTTGGTTTTTGCCTGCTGCTGTGCGGCCAGGCCCATGCTGCTTCTTGCAATGATCCCTGGCCCGCCTGGGACAACTTCAAGAAAGCCTTTATCGCCGATGATGGCCGGGTGATAGATCACAGTGGCGCACGCAAACCGACCACATCCGAAGGCCAGGCTTATGCCCTGTTCTTTGCCCTGACGGCAAATGACAGGTCAGCCTTCCAGCGTATTTTGACATGGACAGAAAACAACCTCGCCTCCGGTGACCTGACGGCCCGCCTGCCAGCCTGGCAATGGGGTCAACGCGAAGACAATAGCTGGGGCATCATCGATAAAAACCCTGCATCAGACGCCGACTTGTGGATAGCCTATTCCCTTGGCCTGGCGGGTGAGCAATGGAAAGAACCGCGCTTTAGCGCCCTGTCGAGCTTGCTGGCACAAAGAATTCTGAATGAAGAAACGGCAGACCTGCCCGGCCTGGGCCTGACTCTGTTGCCAGCCCCAAGCGGCTTCAATCTGCCCGGCAACCAATGGAAACTGAATGCCAGCTATATGCCACTGCCGCTATTACGCTGGTTTGAACACAAGGAAAGTGATGAACGCTGGAAGCGCATGGTAAGCCCCGCCACCCGTCTGATCACTGGCAGTGCCCCCAAGGGTTACGCAGCCGACTGGATTATCTATGATGCCCAGAAAGGCTTCCAGCCAGATACCCAGGGCGTAGAAAAAGGCCAGGGTGGCTATAACGCCATCCGTACCTATATGTGGGTCGGCATGATGGCAGATAAAGACAGTGAGCGAGCCAACCTGCTAAAGCATCTGCGCCCCATGGCCAACCTGGTGGACAGCAAAGGCTATCCGCCTGAATATGTCAACATACTCACGGGTGAAATCAATGGCCCCGGCTCCAGCGGATTTTCTGCTGCCATCCTGCCATTCGTGCAGGCATTGGGCATGCAAAAGACGCTGGTACAGCAGCAACTGCGCCTGCAGGCACAGCCAATCAAGCCCGAAGCCTACTACGACCAGGTGCTGTCCCTATTCGCCCTTGGCTGGCAAGACAAACGCTTCCGTTTTGATGCCCAGGGGAATGCGGATTTCTACTGGCAGCACTTTTGCTGGCGTCTGTTTTAAATTACTCCCAACTGCGTTGCCCCCCTCTCTTTTACATAAGCCCTATCCTCGGTAGTAATTTTTAGTACCTTTTGCAGATATTTCCTGAAATGGGCTGCATTTTCCCTGTAAATCGTGTATAGTCTCGTTTTTTGCATTGCAATATTTCTGCTTGGCAGCGATACCAGTGCAAAACCAAGTAGCATCGCAAGCCTGTGCACATCCATGTTGTTGGGGATAGTGCATGTAAAAGCCCTCCCGCCTCGCATGTCTGGTTGTAATCCATAGACATCATACCGGCGCAAAGCTTTTGTGCCGAAATTTCATTGTCGTCCCTTGTTGGATTTTCTGTGTTCATTTCGTTTGGTTGGCGCTGCATTGTTGCGCGCGTTCGTTTAGCAACGCGCTAATTTATATCGGGACAGAAGCAAGCGTTCCGGCATACATGCTGCGAAACCGGCCTTATCGCTGGTTTGCCAGGCATAGCTGCCGCATTTTGCAGACGCCCTAATTACGAAAGAAATTCATGAGTTTTGAAGCACTAGGTCTCCACGTCAACATCATCCGCGCTCTGACTGATTCTGGCTATACCAAGCCAACTTCGGTACAAGAACAGGCAATCCCTGCCGCGATTGAAGGTCGTGACCTGATGGTCTCATCCCAGACCGGCTCCGGCAAAACTGCCGCTTTCATGCTGCCTGCCCTGCATAAACTGGTCACTGCTGAAGTTGTCAGCTATGACGCAGGCAACAGCAAAACACCTAATCAGGAACGTCAGGCTGCACGTTCACGTGGCGATCGTCCACGTTTTGTTGCCGCAAAACCAAAAATGCTGGTGTTGACACCAACCCGCGAACTGGCTTTGCAAGTAACTACAGCAACCGACAAATACAGCGCTTATTCGCGCCGTATCAAGGCAGTCTCCATCCTGGGTGGCATGCCTTATCCTAAACAGATGCAATTGCTGTCCCGCAATCCAGAAATCCTGGTGGCAACACCTGGCCGTTTGATCGACCATATGGAATCCGGCAAGATTGACTTCTCTGAACTGCAAATGCTGGTTCTGGATGAAGCTGACCGCATGCTGGACATGGGTTTCATCGACGACATCGAAAAAATCGTTGCTGCTACACCACCTACACGTCAAACCATGCTGTTCTCTGCAACACTGGATGGCGTTGTCGGCAATATGGCAAAACGCATCACGACCGAACCTTTGGTAATCCAGATCGCCGGTTCTGCCAGCAAGCATGAAAACATCGAACAGCGCGTTCACTTTGTGGATGATCTGTCCCACAAAAACCGTATGCTTGATCACCTGCTGCGCGACACAACTGTCGACCAGGCTGTTGTGTTCACAGCTACCAAGCGTGATGCAGACACCATTGCTGACCGTCTGAACATCGCCGGTTTTGCTGCTGCTGCACTGCATGGTGACATGCACCAGGGCGCACGTAACCGCACACTGGACGCACTGCGTCGTGGCCAGGTACGTGTACTGGTAGCTACTGATGTTGCTGCCCGTGGTATTGACGTTCCTGCGATTACCCACGTATTCAACTACGATCTGCCTAAGTTCCCGGAAGATTATGTCCACCGCATTGGTCGTACTGGTCGCGCTGGCCGTAAAGGTCTGGCGATTTCCCTGGTGAACCATGCTGAAGGCATGCACGTCAAACGTATCGAACGCTTCACCAAGCAATTGATACCGGTCAATGTCATCGAAGGTTTCGAGCCTAAGAAATCGGCAGCCCCAGCACGCTCTGCTGCCCGCAAGCCTAATGGCTGGAAACCAGGCGACGCCCGTAAAACCGGCGGTGGCGGCGGTTACGGTAACAGCAAGCCCGGTCAGCGCAGCTTCAGCAAACCGGCAGCACCTTCTTCCAGCGGTACCGGCGCAGGCCCACGCAAAGAAGGCAGCGGTGGCTACAAAGGCAATCGCTCCAACGACAGCAGTACACGCCGCACTTTTGGCGACTATTGATGCCTGTCAGCGTTATCCTGCGATAGCGCGAGCAACATAGACATTGCTGCATACGCAATATCATTAAAAAGCGATCACTTCGGTGGTCGCTTTTTTTATACTTATCGGTCCGGCGTATAATGATTAGCTTCCGACAAGCATAAAAAAGTATAAAAGCCCCATGAACACACCTACCGACACCCCAGTTCGCCTTACTTCCTTCTCGCATGGTGGTGGCTGTGGTTGCAAGATTGCACCGGGTGTACTTGCTGAAATATTAAAAAAATCTTCTGGCTTTCCTGTGCCGCCAGCGCTGATGGTTGGCATAGAAACCGCGGATGATGCGGCCGTCTATAAACTCAATGACGAGCAGGCGCTGATCGCCACCACCGATTTTTTCATGCCCATCGTGGACGACCCCTTTGATTTTGGTCGTATCGCTGCCACCAATGCCATTTCGGACATCTATGCCATGGGTGGCACCCCCATCATGGCGCTAGCCCTGGTCGGCATGCCCATCAACCAGTTGCCGCTGGAAGTCATAGGCAAGATTATCCAGGGTGGAGAAACAATATGCGCCGAAGCTGGCATCCCTATCGCCGGCGGCCACACCATTGATTCAGTCGAACCGATTTATGGCCTGGTGGTCATGGGCCTGATCCACCCATCCAAGGTCAAACGCAATGCCGATGCCAAGGCTGGCGACAAACTCATCCTCGGCAAACCGCTGGGTGTAGGCATTTTGTCTGCCGCCCTGAAAAAACAGGTACTGGACAGCGCAGGCTATGACACCATGATCGCCAGCACCACCAAACTCAACAAACCCGGCCAGGCTCTGTCTGCCCTTGATAGCGTGCATGCCATGACCGACGTCACCGGCTTTGGCCTGCTGGGCCATTTGCTGGAAGTCTGCCGTGGCTCGGCACTGGGTGCCCGCCTGCACATGTCTGCCGTGCCCTTGCTGGCCAATGTCGAACAATTGGCAAGAGACGGCTATATAACCGGTGCGTCTGCCCGCAACTGGGCTGCCTATGGCGAATCCGTCAGGCTGGATGCACAAACCGATGCAACCCAGCAAGCCTTATTGACTGACCCACAAACATCCGGCGGCCTGCTGGTTGCCTGTGACCCGGCAGCAGTAGATGATGTACTGGCAATTTTCCGTCAGGGCGGATTCTTGGAAGCTGCCGTGATTGGTGATATTGTTGCAGGTGAACCCTTAGTGACTGTATTGCCCTGATTTTTTGACCTTGCCCCTACCTTTGCACATACCATGAACCAATTAGAACAACTCAAACAATACACGACCGTTGTTGCCGATACCGGTGATTTCCAGGCGATACAGG
This sequence comes from Undibacterium sp. GW821-FHT11B02, assembly GCF_058808955.1. Taxonomy (NCBI): domain Bacteria; kingdom Pseudomonadati; phylum Pseudomonadota; class Betaproteobacteria; order Burkholderiales; family Oxalobacteraceae; genus Undibacterium; species Undibacterium sp. GW821-FHT11B02. The sequence goes on from NZ_JBXASD010000003.1 coordinate 18,140, forward strand.
CTTATGCACCACGCGATGCGACCACCAATCCATCCCTGATCCTGAAGGCAGTGCAAAAACCGGAATACCTGCCTTTACTGGAAAAAGCAGTCAAGGACACCGCAGGCAAATCAATTGATGAAACCATCGATCACCTGCTGATCGCTTTTGGCCTGCAAATTTTGAAAGTCATCCCTGGCCGCGTTTCTACTGAAACAGATGCCCGCCTGTCCTTCGATACCGCTGGCACCGTTGCCAAAGGCCGCCAATTGATCGCCATGTATGAAGCTGCTGGCATCCCGCGTGACCGCATCCTGATCAAGATCGCCTCTACCTGGGAAGGCATACGCGCCGCCGAGATATTGGAAAAAGAAGGCATACGTTGCAATATGACCTTGCTGTTCAGCCTTGCCCAGGCGATTGCCTGTGCCGAAGCTGGAGCGCAACTGATTTCCCCTTTCGTTGGCCGTATTTATGACTGGTACAAAAAGCAGACTGGCCAGGAAATTTTTGGTGCAGATGACCCAGGCGTCTTGTCCGTCAAGAAAATCTACACCTACTACCGCAAGTTTGGCTACAACACCGAAGTCATGGGTGCCAGCTTCCGCAATACTTCACAAATCCTGGAACTTGCAGGCTGCGACTTGCTGACCATCAGCCCTGACCTCTTGCAAAAACTCAGCGACAGCAATAGCAATGTCACGCAAAAACTGAGCAAGGAAATGGCCCAGACATCCGACCTGCAAAAAGTCAGCATGGATGAAAAAACCTTCCGCCTTGAGTTAAACGAAGATGCCATGGCGACAGAAAAACTGTCCGAAGGCATACGCGCTTTCTGCGCCGATACCGTCAAACTGGAAAAGATGATTGCTGCAATGCGTTGAATTGATTGCATCTGACGGGTTATGATAAGGGGGCAGATTTATTCTGCCCCCTCTTATTTTGAATAACGTAAAACATGAAAAAGCAGTTAGACCTGGCAAACTGGAACCGGCGCGAACATTTTGCGTTTTTTTCCCAGCTTGACGAACCCTTCCACGGCATGAATGTGAATGTTGACTGCACTCACGCTTACCGGCATTGCAAGGCAAAAAACCAATCTTTCTTTCTGTTCTATCTGCACAGCATCTTGCGCGCCATCATGCTCACCGATGCTATGCGCTATCGCATAGAAGATAGCAAAGTGTTTGATTATGAAGTGATACATGCGAATGCCACCGTGCAGCGCGCCGACCATACTTTCGGTTTTTGTCCCATCTATTACAAAGAAGATTTTGCTACTTTCGTTGCCAGGGCAAACATCGCCATGGACAAAATCAAGAACAGCAGTGGCCTGTGCTTTAATGATGAATGTGCGCGTGAGGATGTTATCCATTTTTCTGCCATCCCATGGATCAGCTTCACTGGTCTGACCCATGCACGCCAATATGATCGCAAGGACAGCGTACCCAAAATATCGGTGGGCAAGATGTTTGAGCAAGATGGCAAACTGCTGCTGCCCCTTGCCATATTCGTGCACCACGGCCTGGTTGACGCCTACCATGTGCACCAGTTTCTGAGCAGGCTAGAGACTCTTTTCAATAATCCGGAAAAACAAACATGAAAAAACTGATCGCCCTGACTTGCGCATGTCTGCTGGCATTGATTGGCAATGCTGCATTGGCTGACGACAACGATGATGCATTGTGGGCCAAAATCATGGCCCAGCACGCAGCCGGCAGAAATTGGGAAGCGCAGGAAATACGTCAGATTAGTGAACATTTCCACACGGGAAGTCGCTCCACATTCCTCTATGCAGTAAGCACGATGAAGAATCGTGACACTAAGGTGCGCAAGTATGAATCGATTTTGACGGATAGCAATTGGCAAGTGCTTCCAGCAACAGATGAGATTTCCAAACTAAGGCAGTCAGCAGCGTCAATGCCAAGCATACTAAGGCATACGATGATATTGGACTATGGAAAACCAATACGCGTGGGAAATATATATTTGGGATCTAAGGATCTGGCTGTTTTTCAAATGGCCACCAGTGAAGAATTTGAGCCTGTCTACACCAGAGTTTGGGCATATGAAGATACAGGCTGCCTGCAAAAAATAGACACAAGATGGGGGGCAAGAATGGAAATGACGCTGCTTTACGGCGAAGCCAACAAAGATGGAATTTGTCTTCCTACTGAATTTAATCATTACAGCAACTTGAGTACACAATTCTGACCAGAGAAGCAATTTAAAGCTTCTCTTTCAAGATTGGCAACCTGTCACTAGCGACAAGGCACCTTAATAACAACCATTCAGTTAGAGGGTCACCATGCCAAGATACAAAACCCTGCTGCCCTTGTTTGCCATGCTTGCCACTTTCAGCATGGCACCACTGTCCCACGCTGATGACTTCACAGACGGTGTCGCCTATTATGAACAAGGCGATTTTCCATCTGCCCTTGAATCATTCAGGGCAGCAGCCAACAAGGGTAATGCCGACGCCCAGTTCAACCTTGGCCTGATGTACCTGAATGGCGAAGGCGTAGAGCAAGACTACAAACAAGCCATGATCTGGTTTGAACAATCTGCCAGCAAGGACAATGTGCGCGCCCAGGTGAATCTGGGGCGCATGTATGCCAAAGGCAAAGGCGTCGTCTCTAACCACGGCATTGCCGCATCCTGGTTCAAAAGGGCCGCCGACCAGGGCTATGCCGATGCCCAATACAGTCTGGGCATACTGTATGTCACAGGCACTGGCGTGCCACGCGATTTTGCCAAGGCCAGGGAATTATTCTTGCAAGCAGCCAATCAAAACAACGCCAGCGGCCAGTACCAATTGGGCCTGATCTACCTGAAAGGCAAAGGCGTCGATGTCAATCTGGTGGAAGCCTATAAATGGCTGACCCTCGCTGGCGATTATGAAGACACCGCCGTCTACAAGAAATTTGTCGCAGCCAAAATGAGCAAGGAGCAAGTTGACGAAGCCCTGACACTGGCGCAGGATTGGAAGCCGGAGAAAGCGGCAAAATAAGTTTGAGTGCTTGAAAGCTGTAACCACTGCTCTATCAGCAATCTGTCTCCTGCATTTGGGAACAACTGGGCCAAATCAAGCGCCTGACTCCGGGCCAGCCGTTTTCTGTGTTATGCGCAAAAGTATAAATTCTCCCGGATAAACCGGTGCCAGACCGATATCAATATACATCTCCCCCAATGCTCTGGTAACGGGGGGGTTGTTACTTGCGTCACAGGTCACAAAAAACGCCTCTTGCGCTGTTTCACCAAATAATCCCCCCTGCTGCCATAAGCTGGTCAGAAATGCGGTAATGTCGCTCGTCACCGAAGACCAGGTAGTTTGGTCATCAGGCTCAAACACAACCCATTGCAAGCTTTGCTTCAGGCTTTGCTCGACGTAGATGAACAAACGACGAACACTGACATACGTCCAGTCGGTATTCATAGACAGTGTGCGGGCACCCCAGATCACGTTGCCATAATTGATGATATTGCGGATCGCATTGATACCTTCCGGATTGAGCTGATCCAGGTCAGAATCGCTAATAGTATGATCCAGCGCCACCACCGTCGACAAGGCACCGTCATCCACCCCGGCAGGTGCCTTCCATACCCCAACATTGGTATCAGTGTAGGCATAGCGCCCCAAGGTGGGGCCGGACGGAGGAACAGGTATATTGGTGCCGGCAATCGGGTTATAGACGTACACCCATGGATAGTAAATCGCACCAAACCCGGAACTCAAGGCATTGGGGTTACCGGATGTGGCACTACCTGCACCGGTTTTGAACGACAAAATATCTTGCACGTCCAGACCAAATGGCGGATCAATCACATAAAACAGATTTTGCTGCTGCGGGCTTTCGCAAAATAGCAGTTCCTGGTTGATCAGCGTACCCTGTGTCATTAATGGATTGGAATCCCCTGTTTTCTCGTAGGTAGCAATATCAGGAACAGATAGCAGACTAATTCCCTGGATTTCCTGCAGCAAAGCGGTGGCCGTGTCGAACCTGTAATTGGGCGAGGCACCGTTATTCAAAGCCGCCGGCGTGGTGGTATTTGCGGGCAAAGAAGAGCTGGTAATCGCATTGGCATTCGGTGCAATGCGGATAAACATGGAACTACTGTTGATGCTGGTCGCGACCGGACTAAACTTTCCGGCATCAGCGATCAGGCTGTTACCTGTGAATCCCTTAAACGACTCCAGCACATAATAGGTTTGCCCAGGCACCACTTGCACATTATTTTGCAACACATAGCGCTGCAACAAGGCATTTGGCATATCTATCTGCGTCGGTGCTGCCGCATTGCCCAGACCGATTTTGGATTGATCTACCGTAACGCTCAGATTAAATACCTGACTGGCAGTACCGCTGGCAGGCGGACTACTGCCGTTGTCAATCATGATCCCCAATGCGTTTCCCCATGTACCTGCGGTTACAGCATTGATTACCAGGTCGCCCAGTGTCGCACCTGCTGGCGGGGCCGCAGTGGCATCTGTGCACCGCACGACCCAACATGCGATCCCACCCTCATTAAAAAATGCATACACTGACCATGACGCCATCGCATACCAGGCCAAATTACCAAACACGCTTTGGTAATCATTCCAGCTGGTGATCAGGGTCGGTTGCTCAGTGGGACCATATTCGGTCACGCCAACAAAGACCGGCGTCGAAGTGGAAGCACCCTGAATACTACTAGCGCCTGGCACTTCCTGTATGTATACACCAGGATGATTATAGGTAGCCAAGATAGTTCTTCCCTTTTCAGTTATTGCAATTCAATATTCACACCCGGCATCATAGCGCTTTGCAGAATAATTGCCCCATCCTGGTGGACTGGTTTTGTACAATGACCAAGCTTGATAACATGAGTCTAAACGCACTTCACTTCACAAGAAAAGTAAGCTCACACGATCACTATCCTGCCATCACGTACCTGGTAATTACCTGGCCCGGCGTCTTCTTTCACCAGCCATTTTTGTTTACCTATCTGAATTTCCACGCCTTCATGGATTTTCTTGATGACCTTGACGCCGGCTTGCTCTATCAATTCCAGTTCAGACTCCAGCACATCAATTTCTGCTTCCAGTGCCTGCAATTCGGATAGCAGATGCAGGCGCTTGGCATCGACCTTTTCACCCACACCACCGGCAGCCTTTTGCGGGTTCTTGCTGAAAAAAACCTGTAACTTCAAGACTTGATCAAGCTCTGCCTCCTTGCGGCCTATCTGGTTTTCCTTGCCGTTGATCTCTTCTTCCAAGTAGGGATCAAAGCCAACCTGTATCTGTGTTCTTGAGCCATTGGAAGCCCCCAACGACGCTGCAGCCACCAGCAACGATGCCTGCGCCCTGCCACCAAGAATATTACCTACGCCAGAACCAGGCTTACCAACGATAATTTCCTTTCTGGCGATCAGATCGCATTGGCGGGCACTTTGCTCCAGCTGTATAGCCTGCCCTGCTTCGATATGGGAATGTTCGGCAAACAGTGCCTGCACCGTTCCCCCGCATTTGATCCGCGAGGTAATGCCGCTCATGCTTTGGGTTCCAGGTTTTTTCTCTGCCAGACCGATAATGCCACCCTTCACTGCCACATTGCCACCGGCAACAATTTCGGCGGCCTCTATCATGCCATTGACGATCACATCACCCGTGACATTCAGGCTCATGCCAGCCTTGATATCTCCGTCAACATGGATAGTACCTTCGAAGCAGATATTGCCTGTACCCAGATCAACGTCAGGCACCTGCAACACGGGATTGACGATCACGCCGTCAGACACGATCATGGGTTGGCCGCTATTCGTCGCCAGCAACAAATCCGGGTCGGTGGCTGCTGGCGCAGCTCCTTGCAGGTGAGGCCCAAATTGCATCTCTGGCAGAGGCTTGGCCAATACCACCTGGCCCAGGATGTTCATGCCGAACTTGCCTTGTACTGGTGGAATGCGACGCATCAATTCATCACCCGCATGCACTATCAGAATATGGCCCAGCTCACGAAACTTGATGACCGCCAGTTCATCCCTCTGAGCTTTCGCATTTTTATGTTCACCAAACAAAGGTTCCAGTCGGCCTTCTGTGCCATTGCGTACTGGCTCACCATGGGCAATCAGCAGATTGTCACACACGCCTGCAGCTAACGCAGCGTCCAGTTCGGCATGCAAAATGCCATGAATAATGCCCTGCTCACGCAAGGCATCGTTAACTGCTTTACCGATGGGTTTGCCGCCTTGGGCGGGAATCAGCGTCAGCCAGGCAGATAATAAATCATCGGACAAACGCAATGAAAATTCTGCATCCCTGCAGGCACCGATGTCCAGCCTGACTGGATCCTGGGTTTCGCTACACAATTTGATGAAAGCTGACAGGGCGGACTGTTCCCTGTAGAAAGTAGCATATTTACTGGCGTTCAGTGCTTCTTCAAGCTCAGCAAGATTGGGGGTGTCCCTGTCTTCCTGTGGCGTATAGAGGGCGCACAGCGCCCCTGTGGACTCATCCACAAAAAATGATAATGTTGCCGAATTAGAAAGCGATTCGTCCAAGATGCTTCCTTAAATTTAAATTCCGACCTCATATGCGATGCACATTATTACATCACAAACGCGTAATCTACGGCAACATTTCTGAAATTAGCGTCATCTTGATTGAATTTGGCTGAAAAAGCCTGTTGCGTCAAAAAACCGGCAAGTAAACGCGGGGAGCAGGAGAGCGAGAGGATGAAATATGCGGCTGACATGTGGTCGCCAAGATGCAGCTGTGCACTTGCAGTTCGGCGCATAGAAATTGCAGGCGATTCCCTATTTGAAATCGCTTTTGCTATTGCACAAATACTGCCTGCATAGAAACAGGCAGTGTGACATTATGGACATTTCAAGGCATCCAGAGCGACCTTATGTTCACTTTCGCCCCTCTGGTGAGAGCGCCACTTATTTCGCATAGATTCCGCAACTGATTGAGACATCGCCAAATTTTTCAAAATAGGTAGCCTTTAGTTCTATTTGTTTGGTAACGGGGTTCGGCCATTTGTACTCGACCCAGCCTTTGGACTTGGTCTTGAGTATCTCCATGCGCTCCCGCATAAAATATTTCCCGTCCATGTCCTTCAAATCGATGAGATTCTTACCGACCAGTTTAGGGTTGGCGCCGTGAGCAAGGTTCTTCGACTCCATATCGAAAATAGTGATGTACAGGTCGCGATCGACGAATTGGCTATTTTTACTATTGACTTCAGCAATCGTTTTTTCCAATCCATTGACTTTCATGTAAGCAGCAACTTTCCGCACCATCGCTACTGCTTCGTCGGCACTGCCATGCTCGGCAGCGAAACTTGTCACCGAAAGACCCAGAAAGACAAAGGACAAGATAGTTCGAAATATTTTACTCATAATTTTTCCTTTCAGATTGAACCAGGACCGGCATCGCCGTAGATCGTGATCAATGTCAGCGCTTGTAAAACGCCTGCGACCGAACCCAATAGTACCAGAGCGAGTAATGATTTTTTCATATGAATACCATCTCTAAATTTTGGTTATTTGTTTTTTGCATTTTCTTGAAGCGCATGATCAAATTTACCAAGCCACCTGCATAATTTGCCAGCGTGGAATCAAACCGGGACGACAAACCGGAACAACCGCGCAGGCGTCTGGTGCAGCACAGCACGCCGGTCCGCCACAGATGGCAGCAACTGTTCCATCAACTTTTTCTGCATACCGTAGTCCACCGTTTTTTCAAACAGTGTATGCGGCCAGTCGCTGCCCCACAATAGCCGGTCCAGACCAAAGTGCTCGCGCAGCAAGGGCATCGCCGCCAGTGCCGTCGCCTCGCCGCGACCATTTCCGCCGTTACGATATGCGCCCGACAGCTTGACCCACACACGCCGCGAACTGCCCAGCGACAGCAGATAGCGGAAGCCAGGATCGTCGATACCCTCCGTGGCACCGGGTCGACCGAAATGATCGACCACCACATTGACACCCGCCGCCAGCAATGGCTCCAGCACTGGCTTCAATTCCAGCGCAGTCTGATGCACTTCAACCTGCCAGTCGCGCTGCTTGATCTGTTGCAGCAAAGCGCGCCACGCCGGGCTGGCAAAGTCTGGTGTCGGCAAGCCGATCAGGTTCAATCGTATGCCGACCACACCGGCCTGTTGCATCTGGTCCAACTGCTCTACCGCCACGCCGGGTGCCACCACTGCAATACCGCGCAGCCGGTCTGGATGGGCGCGCAACACATTCAGCAGGTAGCTGTTATCCAATCCGAGAAAACTGGGCTGGACGATCACGCCATGCGTCATCGCATTGGCATCCAGCACAGCCAGATACGCTTCCGGTGTTGCATCGTAGCCCGCCGGTGCGCGGCGCGGATCTGGCATTGGCAAACTGTGCAGGAACACATGGGCGTGACAATCGATAGCAATCATGGAGTCGGGTCTTTGTATGGTCGCGCAGGCCGTCAACGGAGCCATTGCTATAGCCGAGCGCATCAGGGTTAAATTAAAATCGCGTCTGGTCATCATCATGCTTCCCCAGACTGTACGGCGTTAAGAGAGCGTTCAGGCTGCTCCACAGCACCGTCTAGCCGCTTGCCCATAGTCTCGGGCAGCATCAGCACGGTCAGCACCACCACACCATAAGCGATGGCAGCGTCAATGCCGATCGCTTCGCCCAAGGGCATAGACTGACTCATGTAGCCAACCAGTACCGGGAAGCCGGCTGAAGCGATACGCCCGAAGTTATAGCAGAAACCAACACCCGCGCCACGCATTGAAGCCGGATACAATTCATTGAACAACGCGCCCAGGCTGGCCGGAATGCCGGCAGCAAAAAAGCCCAGCGGAAATCCAAGGAAGAGCATCGCCATATTGCTCAGCGGCAGCAACAAATAAATCAGCACCGTGACAGTCGAACAGATGGCGAACAATGCGACATTGCGACGGCGCCCTATCCGGTCCAGCAACTGTGCGCTGGCGATACAGCCTAGCCAGAATGCCACGATGATCACTGCCAGATAGCCACCAGTGCTGAGCACTGACAAATGCCGTTCTGTCTTCAGATAAGTCGGCAGCCATGTCATCAGCGCGTAATAGCCACCATGAGCACCCATACCCAGCAGGCTGCCGATGATCGTGGTCTTCAGCAGCGCTGGCGAAAATATGCCGATCAGTGGCACCTTATCTTCAGCCTGTCTGGAGACTGTCGCCACCTTAACCGGCTCGGTAATCGAGCGCCGCACATACACCACCAGCAGTGCTGGCAACAGGCCGAGCATGAACATCACACGCCACGCCATATCTGGCGTCAGCCAGGAAAACAGCACCGTGTACAGGATCACCGCAGCACCCCAGCCAACGGCCCAGGCACTCTGCACCGTACCCATCGCTTTGCCGCGATGCTCGCTGCGGACCGTTTCCGCCATCAAAACCGCACCGGCCGCCCATTCGCCACCAAAGCCGAAGCCTTGCAGCGCCTTCAGGAAGATCAGTTGCGGGAAGGTTTGTGCGAAGGAACACAGAAAGGTGAATACCGAAAACCACAGGATGGTCAGTTGCAGCGTACGCACCCGTCCCAGGCGGTCGGAAATGGCACCGGCGATCCAGCCACCCAGCGCCGAGGCGACCAGCGTAGCGGCGCTAATCATGCCAGCCTGAGTTTTGTCGAGGCCAAACGCTGCGATCAGCGCCGGGATGGCGAGCGTGAACATTTGCACATCCAGCGCATCCAGACCCCATCCACTGAAACAGGCCCAAAAGGTCCTGCGCTCCAGCGGCGATACTTGCCGATACCAGTTAAACATGCTTGTCTCCTTGAGTTTTCACTTGTGTTAGCCTTCGAGGCTTCTTTTAATTCATCTAAACATATATATGTTTAGATGAATAGTAGTACCCAATCAGCGCTGTGTCAACCATGCGTATGGACTGGCGTGCGATATACGGATAAAGTGCTGGACATCCAGTTATCCGGCCATACAGATCAAATGAAGAAACCTACCCTACCCGCCCAAGACGACAGGCTGCCGCTATACCAGCGGCTGCGCGACGATATCCTGGCCAGGATCACCGGCGGAGAGTGGCAAACGAACGCGGCAATTCCAACCGAAATCGAACTGACCAAGCACTATGGCGTCGCCATCGGCACTTTGCGCAAAGCAATCGACACACTGGTCGCTGATGGCATACTGGAGCGCAGCCAGGGGCGTGGCACCTTCATCCGCCGCCCCAGCTTCAACGCCTCGCTGTTCCGCTTCTTTCGCCATCAGGTGCACGAGGGTCAGCGCCTGGTACCGCAAGGCCGCATCCTGAAACGTACGCTGGGCAGCCCTCCAGCCACCGTAGCAGAGGCATTGAACCTGTCCAAAAAGGCGCAGGCGATCCGCCTTGACCGGGTGCGGCTCATCGATGATAAGCCGATATTGCTGGAGGAGATTTGGTTGCCCTACCCGCAGTTTGGCGCGCTGATGAAAATCGATGTCGCCGACTTCCCCGACCTGCTCTACCCTTTTTATGAAGAGCACTGCGGCAAAGTGATCGCGTCAGCCGAAGAAACGTTGACGGTCGATTCGGCCACGCAATCCGATGCCAGGGAGTTGCCGGTACTGGACGGACAGCCGGTGGTAGTCATCGAGCGCCTTGCCCTGGGCTATGACCGGGTGCCGCTGGAATGGCGGCGCTCACGCGGCCCGGCAGAAGGCTTCCGTTATAAAGTCGAAATACGCTAACCAGATCATATTGGCGCTCATGGTATTTGAAATCGCTTGTGATATTGCGAAAATACTGCCTGTATAGAAACAGGCAGTGTCACCTTAAAGCCGCTGCAAGGCATCCAGCAGCGGCACGCAAGCATCAGCCACCCGGTTCAGGCTGTGTTCACGCAAGGCGGCCAGATCAACCTTATGCTCACTTTCCAGTCCTGCCCAGGCCAGCAAGGCGGCGCAGGCTTCGGGGTGGTCGAACAGGCCATGCAGGTAAGTACCCAGGATCAAGTCATCCGGTGAGCGTGCGCCTTCGTCTTCGTCATTGATCTTGAAAACCGGCTGCGTGTCATTGCTGGCATAGGTGATGCCCATGTGAATTTCATAGCCACTGACTTGCGCTGCACTCTCATTGAATACGCATACGCCAGTCACCTGTTGCAGACGTTTTTCTTGCGTCAGTTCAGTGGTGATGTCGAGCAGGCCCAAGCCATCAGAATCACCGGCCTGCCCTTCGACACCATGCGGGTCGCTGATAACCTGGCCCAGCATTTGATAACCGCCACAAATACCGATGACTTTGCCACCGTAGCGCAGGTGCTTTTCCAACACGGGTTGCCAACCCTGCGCCTGTAAAAATTCCAGGTCGGCGCGCGTGTTTTTACTGCCGGGCAGGATGATCAGGTCAGCAGGCGGAATCGCCCTGTCGGGGCCGATAAACTGCAGATCGACATCAGGGTGGGCGCGCAGTGCATCAAAGTCTGTGTGATTCGATATACGCGGTATAGCGGGCACAATGATGCGGAACTTGCCAGCATTGCCCTGGCTGGACTGTATCGCATCCTCCGCATCGAGTTGCAGGCCGTGCAGGTATGGCAGTACGGCCAGCACAGGCTTGCCTGTCTTTTTTTCCAGCCATTCAAGCCCGGGTTCCAGCAGGCGAATGTCACCACGAAAGCGGTTGATGACAAAACCGACGATGCGTTTTTGTTCGGACGCTGACAGGCAATCCAACGTGCCGACAAAATGGGCAAACACGCCACCACGGTCTATGTCTGCCACCAGGATGACGGGGCAATCGACGGCTTCAGCAAAGCCCATATTGGCAATGTCGCGGTCACGCAAATTCACCTCAGCGGGGCTGCCCGCGCCTTCAACGATAATCGCTTCATATTGCTGTTGCAGGCGGCCATAAGATTCCAGCACCGCGCCCATGGCAACGGTTTTGTATTGATGATAATCACGCGCATCCATATCCGCCCTGACCTTGCCATGAATGATGACCTGGGCACCTGTATCGGAAGAAGGTTTTAGCAAGACTGGATTCATGTCGGTATGCGCAGGCAACCCGGCTGCCACTGCCTGCAAGGCCTGGGCACGACCGATCTCGCCGCCGTCTATAGTAACTGCGCTATTCAGTGCCATGTTTTGTGGCTTCATGGGGACAACGCGTACACCCTGGCGATACAACAACCGGCACAGGGCCGCAACGACCGTGCTTTTTCCTGCGTCGGAAGTCGTGCCCTGTACCATCAGCGTGGAAATTTTCATGATAACCGTCTTCTTATTTATGCTTTCTGCTCTGCCTGCCATTCGGCAATCAATATATGCAACTGCACCAGCCCATGCTGTATAGCAGACGGCCCTGGCGACAGGATATCAGCCGATTTTATTTCCAGCACTCTGCCGTTTCTGACTGCAGGAATATGATCCCAACCATCACGGGCCACCACACTGTCGGGCCGGAATTTCTTGCCACACCAGGAACCGATGATGATATCCGGCGCACGCCTGACGACTTCAGCAGGATCGGCAATGATACGCTGTTTGGCGCTGTGAAAAACCGCCAGATCGGCAAAGGCATCTTCACCGCCCGCTATCTGTATCAATTCAGATACCCAGCCTATGCCTGACATCAGGGGTTCATTCCATTCTTCAAAATAAACCTTGGGCCGGCGTGTCCAATTTGCAGCCTGCTGTTTGACAACATCTATCTGGGCTTGCAGTTCAGCAATCAAGATGCTGCCCTGCTCTTGCTTGCCAACCAGATTCGCCAGTACCTTGATCATGTGCAAAATACCTGCAACATCGCGTTGATTGAAGGCATGTACTTCTATCCCGGCGCTGATCAGTTCACGCGATATCTCGGACTGCATATTCGAATAGGCAACCACCAGGTCTGGCTTAACAGCCAGAATGCGGTCTATCTGTGCCGATGAGAACCCGCTAACCTTGGGCTTTTCATCACGGGCACGGGCTGGTCTGGTGGTGTAACCAGAGATACCGGCGACACAGTCTTCTGCCCCGAGGGCATACAAGACTTCCACCGCTTCGGTGGACAGGCAGGCAATGCGTTGATACATACTGGATGAATTCATTTTTTTCCTTGTGGCGGTGCCACGGTTTTATCGCGTTTTTGCCTGGCTGACTCCAGTGCCTGACAAATCAGTTTCGCGCCTTCAATAATGCGCGGGCCGGACCGGTTAACCAGGTCGCCTTCTATGGACACCAGATTATTGTTTTTTGTTGCAAGCAAGGTCGGAAAAGTTTTCCATTGTTCAACGCCGCTCACGGCCTGGGTTTTGCTGTCACCGGTGATGATGACTTCAGGGTTTTCCTGCAAGACGGATTCGGTACCGACGATGGGTGCAGTAGTGGGTAATTTGCCAAAAATATTTTCACCGCCGCAAGTACGAATTGCATCACTGACGATGTGGCTGTCATTCAATGTGTAAAGCGGCTTGCCCCATACCTGATAGAAAGTCTTCACCTTGCTTTTATTCTGGTACTGATTACTTAGCTGTTGCACCTGCTGCCTGAATTCTGCCGCCGCTGCCTGAGCCTGTTTTTCTGTGCCGAACAGGCTGCCGAATTTGATCAGGGTTTCCGGCACGTTGTCCAGTTTATGCGGCTCGCTAAAAAAATAAGGAATACCTGAACTGTGCAATGTCTCCAACTGCCGCTCATACGCACCATGCATCCACACGATGAGCAAATCCGGCTTCATCGCCAGTATGCGTTCAAGATCGAGCTGACGATTGTCACCCAGGCGAGGAATATTTTTTGCCTGCGCCGGGTAATCACTATATTTGACAGTGCCGACAATACGATCACCCGCTCCCGCCGCATAAATCAATTCCGTCACATGTGGCGACAGGCTGATAATCCGCTGAGCAGGCTTCGCCAGCGTCACCTGATTGCCCATGTCATCCGTCACAGTAATAGCCGCCTGCGCATGAACCGAGGCCATCATAATGACTACAAAACTCAAAAGCCTGAACATATCACTCCAATACGCGACGATAAAAACGAAGTCCCTCTTTACACTTCCTCTGTGCTTACTCTGTGTCTCCACGTCTCTGTGGTGAGTGGTTTTGAATTTTCAACCATTCATCCAAAGCGACCTCCAACCGCAACCACCCCGCTTCACTCCCCGGCAAACCAAAGCGCAGACCATGTGGCCTGTGTGGCCCTTGCGCAAACCAGCGCAGCCATATGCCACGTTCCGCCATGAATTGCCACAACTGCTCTGATTTACCATCCAGCTCATAATGACTGCACCACTGGAACAAATCCGTACCCGACGTACGCATGCCATGCGCTTTCAAAAGCTGCCGCAGGCGTTCGCCCTCCTGTTGCAAGAGCCGCGCTGTCTGCGCCTGCCAGGTATGATCATTCAAAGCAGCAATAGCGATTTGCTGAGCCGGGCCACTCACGCTCCAGGGGCCAAGATAATTCGCCAATTGCTGCAGCAGATTTCTCTCAGCCGCGACAAAGCCCAGGCGTATACCTGCCAAGCCAAAGAACTTACCGACTGAACGCAGGACTATCAAACCAGGTTGCTCTGTTTGTGCCGCCACACTGATGTCGGGCACGGTATCAACAAAGGCTTCATCCACCACCAGCCAGCCGCCACGTTCTGCCAGTTGCGCAGCCCAAAGTAACAATTGGGCGGGTGGAATGAATTCACCAGTAGGGTTATTCGGATTACACAGTACCAGCACGTCTGCCTGTTCGACAACAGCATCCAGTGCAGCATAAGCACATTCTGTGACCACATGCCCGGCTTGTCGCCATTGATACGCATGTTCGGCATAACTGGGGGCTGACACGACAACGCGTGCAGCCGGACGCAAACGTGGCAGCGCCTGTATCACGGCCTGCGAGCCAGCCACCGCCAGCATGCGTGGAGCGGCATAATAAGATTGCGCCGCCCGCACCAGTGCATCAGAATATTCAGGCAAGCGATGCCAGGCATTCGCTGCCAATAACGGTGCAGGATAAAAATGCGGATTAATGCCAGTGGACAGGTCCAGCCAGTCTTCCAGCGGGCGACCAAAATGCCGCACGGCATCGCGTAAATTGCCGCCATGTTCAAGCATGGATGACTCCGCCTAAAAATAGTGCTGCCATCAAGGCAATTTCACACCATAGTGCAGCACCACCTTTGACCAGCTGCAAGGCCCGCAAAATATCTGCTGCTTTAGCTGCATCACCTTCACCTAGCGGTGGCCTGATTTCTGCCACGCCATCATAGCTGGCGCTGCCACCCAGTGCCAACCCAAGCGCACCAGCACCGGCAGCCATCACTGGCCCCGAATTCGGGCTGGGCCAGCCAGGTGCCTGACGCTGCCAGCATTGCCATGCCAGACGGGTCTTGCCCAACACGGCATAGGTACATGCTGTCAAACGCGCTGGTATCCAGTTCATGACATCATCAATGCGTGCAGCAACGCAGCCAAAGCGCAGGAAGCGTGCAGAGCGATATCCCCACATGGCATCCAGGGTATTCACCAGCCGATACAACACTGCGCCTGCACCACCCAGCAAGATGAACCAGAACAAGGTGGCAAAGACGGCGTCGCAGCCATTTTCCAGTACGGACTCAACACTGGCTTTAGCCAGGTAAGCTTCATCTGCATCTGCAGTATCACGACTGACGATATAGGAAGTGCACTTCCTTGCTTCAACCAAATCACCAGCCTGCAAGGCAGTGGCGATGGCTTTGTTATGTTCATGCAGGCTGCGCAAACCCAGGCAAAAATACAGCAAACCAATATGTAGTGCCGGGGCCAGCCACAAGCTGAAGCGCTGGGCAAGTACCAGTACCAACAGACTGAATGCGACTAACGGCAAGACTGCCAGACACCAGGCCAAAGCCCCAGTCCAGCGGGTAGCTGTGGGTTTGTTCAACTGCCGCTCTATGACGTTTGCGAGATTGCCAAAACCCACCAGCGGATGAAACTTCTTCACCTCGCCCAGGCCCACATCCAGCAAGATGCCCAGCAGCAGGCATAGCACCATGACCAGGCCATCTTGCATCAGCATGGCTGACCTTTAAAATACATTGGCAAACCGGCAGCAACCCAGACCACATTATCTGCAATGGCTGCCACCGCCTGGTTCAAGCGCCCTGCCTCATCCACAAACCAGCGCGAAACGGCTCCCATGGGGACGATGCCCATGCCGACTTCATTCGATACCAGGATGATCTGCCCCGGTGCCTGCCCCAATGCGTCCAGCAAGGCCTGGCGCTGCAGGGCAAATTGCGGCGGTGATGTGATGTTGCCTATATCGGGAAAATCTGTCGCTTCAGAAAACAAGAGGTTCGACAGCCAGACCGTCAGGCAATCAACGAGAATGATATTGTCTGCGCGACTATGCGTCATGATGGTCGCACCCAGTTCCAGGCTTTGTTCCAGCGTACTCCAACGTGCAGGGCGACGTGCACGGTGATGGGCGATACGCTGCTGCATTTCAGCATCGCCTGCTTTGGCGGTTGCCAGGTACAGCACCTCTTGCTGATCATTGCTGAGTCTGGTCGCCAGTTGTTCAGCAAAGGCACTCTTGCCCGAACGCGCACCACCAAAGATCAGGCTGGTACGATGCACGGGTTTCATGCCGTATCTCTCAAAAATAGCGAAGCTGTTGCCGCCGGGTTGGAAGCGAAGTAGGCGTGAAAATACGAAGCACGCACATTGCCAGCCAGGTAAATAGCTTCCCCCTGCTGCTGGGTAGAATGCTTGATGGTATGGCTATTGGCCGTCAACGTGGTTTCAAAACGCGAGTAATGAAAAGTATGCCCGCGTAATTCTCCTTGCGCAGTAGCCCAGGCTTGTGCACCCAGCGCTGCCAGCCTTTGTTGCATGATGACTTTGCCCGGCAATAAGCCTGCCATGGGCCAGCTTTGGCCCTGCTGATCTACCAGACCTTCGGTAATCACCATCATGCCACCGCACTCAGCCAATATCGGCATGCCTTGCGCATGGGCAGCATGCAATGATGCCAGCCAATTATTGGCTTGCGTCAGCGTCTTTGCATGCAGCTCAGGGTAACCACCAGGCAAATACAGGGCATCAGCTTGTGCAGGTATCGCCTCATCGGCCAAAGGCGAAAAGAAAACCAGATTGGCATCGAGCCCAATCAGGCATTCAAGGTTGGCCGGATAGATAAATGCAAATGCTGCATCGCGCGCAATGGCAATGGTCTTGCCCGCCAGGTTGGCGGTGGGTTGTGATACATGCTGCGCCACGTGCTCATTCAATTCAAAACTGGTGTCTGGCAAGGCATCCCAGGCTTGCATATCCAGTTCCAGGCTGTTTGCCATGGCGTCGAGTATGGCTTCGATCCGACCTACTTCTTGCGGTAAGACCAGGCCCAGATGACGTTCGGGCAAAGCTTCTTCCTGACGGCGCAGGCTGCCCAGCAAGGGAATATCGCGCATGGCTGCGGCAACCATTTGGGCATGACCTTCAGAGGCGATGCGGTTGGCGATGACGCCAGCCAGGTGCACCGGTCCAAAATCACGCAAGCCCATGGCCAGTGCACCGACAGTCTGCGCCATCGCAGAGGCGTCCAGCACCGCCACGACAGGCACACCGAATGCACGCGCCAGATCAGCCGACGATGGGTTGCCGTCATACAGGCCCATCACACCTTCGATGAGTATAACGTCTGCATCCAACGCTGCACGTGCCAGCATACGTTCGGAATCAGCCTTACCTACCATCCACAAATCCAGCGAATGCACGGCTGAACCACAAGCACGTTCCAGCATCATGGGGTCAATAAAGTCTGGCCCGGTTTTAAATACCCGCACCCTTTTGCCCATGTTCACCAGCTTGCGTGCCAGCGCTGCTGTGGTGGTAGTCTTGCCCTGACCTGAGGCGATGGCCGATATCAGGACAATCTTGGCGCTGGGCCTTACCATTCCACACCTGCCTGCGCTACGATACCTTCCTTGAAGGCATGCTTGATGACCTGCATTTCCGTGACCGTATCGGCAATCGCAATTATCTCTGGCAAGGCACCGCGTCCAGTGACGGCAACGTGCTGCATTTCTGGCCTGCCATCCAGGTCATCTATCACCATTTGCAAATCCAGGTAATGGCATTTGAGGGCGATGTTGAGTTCATCCAGCACCACCAGACCTATCGTTGGATCAGTCAGAAAACGTTTTGCCTGCTCCCACGCTGCTGCAGCTTTTTCCATGTCGCGTTCGCGGTTCTGGGTGACCCAGGTATAGCCTTCCCCCATGGCGTGGAATTCCACTTCATCCGGAAAACGGCGCAAGAAGATTTCTTCACCCGTCGACATCGCTCCCTTGATGAACTGTACGACACCAACCTTCATGCCGTGCCCCATGGCGCGCATGACCATGCCAAAGGCGCTGGAACTTTTACCCTTGCCATTGCCGGTATGCACCAGCAAGACACCCGTCTTGCGTTGAGCCTGCTCTATCTTTTCGTCCATCAGCGCTTTTTTGCGCTGCATGCGGCGTTCATGACGGGTGTTGATATTGTCCGTCGCGGTGTCTGGCTTGGGCGATGTTTCAATGTTCAATGTATCACTGCTCATAAGTTTCTCAGTTTTGCGGGATAAATAAGGTTTGTTCACCATGGGTGAAGCGTTCGATTGGGTGCCCCAGACAGATGCTGAGTTGGGATGCATTGAATATTTGATCTGCAGGCCCGGCTTGCCAGCTACCATCCCCCATCAGCAACAGTGCGTGGGTAGCAATGCGGTAGGCCATGTTAAGGTCATGACTGACCATGATGACAGCCTTGTTTTGCTGTGCATCTGCTTTGCTGCACAAGCGGGCAAACAATTGCATGACGCTGACCTGGTGTCCGAGGTCAAGTGCATTCGCAGGTTCATCCAATAACATCCATTTCGCATCCTGAGCCAGCAAGGCGGCGATGGCGACGCGTTGTCTTTCACCACCAGACAGGCTGCGCACGTCACGCTCTGCCAGGTCGGCGACATCCATCTCGCGCAGGGCTGACATGGCAAGATCCATGTCGTCGCTATTTTCCCAGTAATGCGCATCCTGGTAAGGATGACGGGCACTGAGTACAGTATCCAGCGCAGAATAACCAAAGGCATCCACCCTGCCCTGCGGCAGGAAAGAACGCTCACGCGCCAGTCCGGTCAATGACCAGTCTTGCAGCAGCTTGTCGCGCAGGCTGACCTGACCGCTTTCTATGGGGCGTAAGCCAGCCAGGGTACGTAGCAAGGTGCTTTTACCGGCACCATTGCGACCGATGATGCACCAGCATTCACCCGGCTGTATGTGCCAGTTCAGTTCACGCACCAATACGCGCTTGCCTACGGATAAATTCAGGGCGCGGATGTCCATCAGCGCCTCCGCAGTTGATGCAGTTGCAGTAAAAATACGGGGACACCTACCAGCGCGGTAATAACACCGACCGGCAATTGCTGAGGTGCTACCACGGTGCGGGCGACGGTATCTGCCAATACCAGGAAGCAACCACCAGCCAAAGTAGCGGCAGGCACCAGCAAGCGATGATCAGGGCCCCAGGCAAAGCGGCAAATGTGGGGCATGATAAGGCCGACAAAACCTATGCTACCGGCATTGCTGACCGCGCTGGCCGTCAATAAGGCAGAAAATAAAAACAGTAGCTGACGCAGACGGCCAATGTTGACACCCAGGGTACTGGCATTGTCGGCATGCATGGCAGCAACATTGATGGAGCGCGCATTGCCCATGGCAAACAACAAGATAGCACCGAGTATCAACCAGGGTAAATAACGTGCCTGGGTATTCGACAAATCACCTATCATCCAGAACACCATGCCACGCAAGCGGCTGTCTGGCGCAATTGACAGCATGAGAGTGATGATGGCACCACAACCAGCAGCGACGATGACACCGGTCAACAATAAAATCGGTGCACTGCCATCGGTGCTACCGGCCCCACGCAGATCACGGTATGCCAAAGCAAACAGCAATAGTGCAACAGCAATCGCGCCGGCAAAGGCAGCTACATCCACCAGCCAGAAAGCACCGAAAAACAGTATGGTTGCCAGTGCACCGACAGATGCCCCACCAGATATGCCCAACACGTAGGGATCAGCCAAAGGATTGCGCAATAACGCCTGTAACATCACACCAGCCAGCGCCAGCGTGGCACCGGTAACAAAGCCGGTCAGGGCACGTCCCAGGCGCAGTTCCAGCAAGCTCCCAGGTAAAGTCGCAGGCTTACCATGCAGCAGTTCAAGCAGCGCTTGCCACAACTCAGTAAAACTCAGGGATACCGAGCCGCATACACACGCGAATAGCACACTGCCTATGGCTGCCAACAATAAAATTGGCAGGACCAGCCCGGCACGTTGCGCTACCACCGCTTTACGCGACTGACTGCGCTGTCGTGCAGAAAAAAAAGACATCATTATCGGCCTGGTCCATAGATAAAACAGGTTGCGATGTACAGCACCGTGCAAAACATCCCGGCCTGCACATCAGTCAATCAGCTTGAAATATGATGAGGTGTTTGCAGCTCATCATTTCTCTCGCAAGCTTATTTGAAGCCGTAGTTCACACCTACAAATACATTTGAACCTGCTGTTGCATAATTTTTTGCCAGTTCATAGTCCTTGTTCAGAGCATTATTCCAGCGTGCAATTACGGTCGTATTTTTTGCCACGTCGTAAGTCGCATACAGGTTCAACAACTGATAGGAACCCAATATTTTCTTATTGGCGACATCATCATAACGGTCACCAGAGAAAATAGTTTCCACGCCGACTTTGGCATTCTGCAAGGCATATTCCGCAGCCACTGTGCCATGCTGTTTTGCCCGGCGCGCCAGACGCAGGCCCGTCGTATCATCTTTAGGGTCCTGGATGTCAATGGAACCGCGCAATGTCAAATCGGCGAAACGGGTGGTACCGCCCACAGTCAGGCCGGACAGGGTCGCCTTGTTGACATTGTAAGCACAACCATATGGATGGGTGGAGTTTTCTATGGGACAGACATTGGTGCTGACCAGCAAATCAGTTGCCTTGTTTTGGTAATACACAGCACTTAACTGGGTATCACCCTGTTCGAAATACAAGCCGATTTCTGCATTTTTTGCTTTTTCTGGCTTGTTGCTGGCAACGCCATAACCTGGGTAATACAGTTCATTGAAAGTCGGTGCACGGAAGCTGGTACCGTAGCTGGCATTGACACGTAGTGCATCAGTGAAACGGTAACCATACGCCACGCTTCCGGTTGTATTGGAACCATATTGCGAGCTACGATCATTGCGTATGCTGGCGCTGGCCAGATGCGCATCCCGCTTGAGTACATAAGATGCCGCATACGAATCCGTGGTACGTTTGCCGTTGAGTGCAGTTGTGGTCGTGTCAACATTTTCATCACGCGTTTCTGCGATCAGTTGCAACACATCCTTGCCGATGCGGATATTGTTCAAGAAAGTCAGGCTGTCCTGGCGGGTATCAATCTGGCTCTTGCCATAAGATGCATCGGTATAACCCTTGTCTGCCGCTTTGGCATATTGCAGGGAAGCAGACCAGTAATCAGTGAACTGGCCACGGCCAAAGACGGCGATGGTTTCCAGTGTCTGGACATTGCGATCGTCCTGGGTTGGACCTGCATCAAACTGCGCATTGTTGCGACTATGCAAAACGCTGGCACCCAGTTCATAGCCTTTGCTGATTTCCCATATCAGGCGACCATTGAAGCTATCCATCTTGTAGCCATCTTTATCCGGGTTATAGGTGAAAGCACCTGCACCCGGCTTGCTGGCAGAAAAACCTTCACTCTCTTCGTGTCCGGCATTCATGCTGAGACTGAGATTGCTGGCAACAGAACCAGTAAAGCCCGCCTGCAATTTGCGTGTGCCATAGCTGCCCACACCAGCAGATACGGTAGGCGTGATGACGCCTGTACCCTTTTTAGTGAATATCTGTATCACGCCACCCATGGCATCTGCGCCATACAAGCTGGATAAGGGACCATATACAACTTCAATATGATCAACCTGTGACAAAGGGATACTGGACCAGGTTGCTCCGCCAGTCGTGGATGAACCAATACGCACGCCATCAATCAATACCACGTTCTGTGCGTTATTGCCGCCACGGATAAAAACTGAAGATGTCGTGCCAGGCCCACCGTTACGCGTAATTTCTATGCCGCGCTGTTGCTGTAACAGATCAACGATGGAAGATGCGCCAGATTTGGCAATGTCTTCCGCAGTGATGACAACATTGTCAGCCAGCACATCCTTGGCAGCTTGCTCTTGACGGCCAGCGGTAATGACCACACTGGAAGCAACGCCAACGGCGGCAGTTTGTGCAAAGACGGAAGAAGACGGAAATGCAGCGGCCAAGGCCAGGCTGAGGGCGAGCGGTTTGAATACAGATGTCATGATTTTCAGAAAAATAAAACATGCCGCCGACGTCCCCGCAGGCTGCAATGGAAAAAGCAATAGGGACAATCGGTATCGTCAGCGCCTGTGGCCTGATAAAGAAGCGGATGCAGTTTTCTGCATCTGATTTTCACGAAATTTCCCCGTCCGTATTACTTCACTTATTCTGGCCGGTATCCGGGCTGACAAATATCACCATCTGACCTTCCCATGCACATAGCACAGTGGTATTGGAAAATGGCTGGCTACAAATCTGAACTTCAAGAAACAACAATTCAGTTTTTGCAGCGACTTGTACACCGTTGCGGGGGCAGCACACGCATGCCTGACTTATCCAAGCTTCGTGTTTCCCGTTTAACCGCAGATATGAGCATATCCGCGAGCACCAAAACCCCGCCATTCTATAGACAGATGGGGGTAGCTGCAAGCTCAGGTGGCGTAAAAACTGAGGCAGATCAGTTTATTGACTTATTGAAAATAAAGCGGATTTACAGCAGATTTGCTTTATCAAAAGCCCAATGTCAGGTCAGATGTGCTGTTTTAGAGATCCAGGCAACCACAAGTTGCGCGTGCAATTCAGACATATCCGATAGCAACATGCCAACATTGTAACTATCACCACTAAGAATAGCGTGCCTGACTGTGCCTTTGCAACTGACCTTGTAAATCTCGGCCTCTTGAACAATACCTGGGATTTCTATCATCATCGGATAACTGCGCTGGGGAATCAGGTTTTCGGGCGACTGCAAGAGCACACCCTCTGCCGATATATTAACCACTTTTGCGAGAATTAATCTGCCATCCGGCAATTTGACGCCAGAGCGCCAGGCGACGGTGACACGGGGAGATTTTCTGAGTTCTATCATGCGATGGCCGTGCGCTGACGGCTTTACTGTCATTCTTGCGTAAATACTATCTGCATTATTTATGAAATACCAGTATTTCCTTGATCTCACCAAAAGCCAGGCTAAGATTTTGCTTACAAACAAGTTGCGCCAATTCATCTGCACTGATGCCATCCTGCCAAGCGATCAACATACGCATGATGCCTGCATGCGCAACCACCAGCGCTTCTGGCAACTGCATTTGACGCAGATCGTCCAGCCAGCTGACGACCCGTTGCGCCACATCAAGAGCCGACTCGCCACCGCCTGGACGATATGTCGTCGGTGCAAATGCCCACGCATCAATATCAGTCCTTGGAATGGCATCCCAGGCACATAGTTCCCATGCACCAAAATGCATTTCCATCAAACGCGGGTCAAGCTGTGGCCGGTCGTGCAGCGTATGTGCCAGCAAGGCACAACGCTGTAATGGACTGGAAAATACGGGGATACCGACAGGTAATTTCTGGCGCATGAATGCCGCCAGCCTCTCATAATCGTTGACCAGGACAGGCACATCGGCCTGCCCATAACACAGACCATCAGCAATCTGTGGCTTGGTATGGCGCAGCAAATGCAGACGCATGCTCAATGCACCTGAAAAGCCAGCAAACCCAGATAGATGGCGACTTCTGCCACCTGTTGCGTGGCACCCAGGCAATCGCCGGTAAAACCACTGATACGGCACTGAAACATGTGCGCCATGCGCCAGGTCGACAAAAATATCAAAGCAAGTACGGCGAGCAATGAATTGATCTGAAATGGAAAGCAATACAGCAGTGCGGCAACTGGCAGCAATACCGTCAGGCAGGCAATCAGAAATTCACCAAAACGCATTTCCTGGGCCAAGGGCTTGGCCTTGCCTTCATGACGTGCATACTTCATCAGCCATATCAGGCTGCATGAGGCCAGGCGCGACAAGGGGTGGGCCAACAGCAAGGCTGGTACCACCATCAATGCGGGCAAGCTGATCAGCAAGGTCAGCTTCAGCGCCAGCATCAACAGAATGCCGATAGCACCGTAAGCACCGACGCGGGAATCCTTCATGATTTCCAACACGCGTTCTGGTGTCATACCGCCGCCAAAGCCGTCACAGACATCGGCAAAACCATCTTCATGGAAAGCACCAGTCAACAAGATACCGGCAATGGTGGACAACAGCACTGCTACCGCATGCGGCCATAACTCAGCCGCACCAGCATACACGCCAGCGCACACCGCACCAACCACCCAGCCCGTTGCCGGAAAATAGCGTGAAGACTGGCGCAGCCAGTCCGCTTCAAAGCCTACCCATGCAGGAATGGGAATGCGGGTAAAAAACTGCAGAGCTATAAAGAATAAGCGTAGTTGATGCAAGCCAGCTCCTGCAATAAAGATTTGTTTAGTCGCTGCTTTTTTCGCTCACCTGGGCTGACGCAAAAGTCGCCATCTGGTTCAGGAAATTGACCGCAGCCTGCAACATCGGGTACACCAGTGCCGCCCCTGTACCCTCGCCCAGGCGCAAATCCAGTTGCAGCACAGGTTTGACCTTTAATGCCTGTAGCATGCGCGCATGACCGCTTTCATCTGACTGGTGCGAAAACACGCAATAATCGAGTATGGCAGGCTGCATCCTGGCCGCTACCAGCAAGGCACTGGAAACGATAAAGCCATCGATCAGCAAAACCATGTGACGCTCTGCCGCCGCCAGCATGGCACCGACCATGGTGGCAATTTCAAAACCGCCAAACGTGGCCAGCACGTCTGCCGGCTGATTCACATCAGCATGCAATGCCACTGCCGCTTCAATCACAACCTGCTTATGATGTATGCCTTCGGTCGACAAGCCTGTACCTGCTCCTACACAATCGACTACCGGGATGCCGGTCAACTTGTGCATAAGGGCAGCCGCTGCCGTAGTGTTACCTATACCCATTTCGCCAAAACCCAGCACATTGCCAGACAAACTGGCCACCAGTTCAGCGCCATTTTGCATGGCTGCCCGACACTGTGCCTCTGTCATTGCAGGCTCTTTGGCAAAATTGCGTGTGCCCGCTGCCACCTTCATGCTCAACAGCTTTTCACGCGGACCAAAATCATGGTTTACACCGGCATCCACTACATGCAAGGCGATACCATTTTGCCGCGCAAAGACATTAATTGCAGCACCATTCGCCAGAAAATTTTCCACCATCTGCCAGGTTACATCCTGCGGAAAAGCAGAAATACCTTCAGCCACCACACCATGATCACCGGCAAATACAATGATGGCCGGATCACGCAATTGTGGTTGGCTGGTTTGCTGTATCAGCCCTATCTGTGCTGCCAGTAGCTCCAGACGGCCCAGACTTCCAAGAGGTTTAGTCTTGTTATTGATGGCCGCAGCCAGTTCAGTTTCCAGCGCCGGATTAGCAGTTGCAATAATATTTGTGTTCATCACGTAGACAATCAATAGTAAAAACGGTCCATCAAAATGACTGCCCAGGTTGCAACCGCAATCAGGAAAGTCAACAATACGGCAGCACTACCAAAATCTTTGGCATTTTTGGATAGGGTATGACGCTCCAGCGAGACGCGATCCACCACCGCTTCTATCGCCGAATTAATCAGCTCCACCACCAGTATCAACATCAGTACCGCGATCATCATCAGTTTTTCAAAAGCAGACACTGGCAAGAACAGGGCGATGACAACACCGATGATGACCAGTACCAGTTCCTGACGGAAAGCATGCTCGTTTTTCCAAGCAGAACGAAATCCATCTATGGAATAAAAGAAAGCCGAAAATATCCGGCGCAGACCACTCTTGCTTTTGAATTCACTGACAGCTGGTTCTTTTTCAGACATTTCTATTCCTTAAACCTTATTCCCGGCACAGCAGACGAATACTGTCCCGCCCGAGCTTCGCTCAGGTGCCGAATTTTACAGGACTATGTGTAATGGAGAAGAGGATTTGCTTGATACAAATTAAATTATTGCAAGCAAATCTGTTTGGACGTTGGCATTTTGCCGATGAAGCAGTGACGTCAATTTCACATTGTGGTATAACGTGTATATTGCAGCGCACCAACCATAATATGAAAAACGACTCCACAAATGCAGAAAAAACCTCTATTCAGGTCATAGAGCGCATGGTATCCCTGCTGGATGCCCTGTCGCGCTATCAGGATCCGGTTAGTCTGAAGGAGTTGGCCATAGTAACAGGCTTGCATCCTTCGACTGCGCATCGCATCCTCAATGACATGGTCATTACCCGCTTTGTTGACCGTGCCGACACGGGTTCCTACCGCCTGGGCATGCGGTTGCTGGAATTGGGCAATATCGTCAAAAGCCGCCTGAACGTGCGCGAAGCGGCGCTGGAATTCATGCGCGCCCTGCACCGTCAAACTAACCAGACAATCAACCTGTCTGTTCGCCAGGGCGATGAAATTGTATATATAGACCGGGCATTTTCCGAACGTTCGGGCATGCAGGTGGTACGCGCCATCGGTGGCCGCGCCCCACTGCACCTGACATCTACCGGCAAGCTATTTTTGTCACTGGACGAACCCAAGGCTATCCGCGCCTACGCCACCCGCACCGGGCTGGCAGGCCACAATAAAAATTCGATTACCGATCTTGCCAAACTTGAAAAAGAACTGGCAGCAGTACGTGAAACCGGCTACGCCAGAGACAATGAAGAACTGGAACTCGGTGTGCGCTGCATGGCAGCCGGTATTCATGACGATAGTGGCAAGATGATCGCAGGGCTGTCCATTTCCGCCCCTGCCGATCGCCTGCAGGAAGAATGGCTGAGCAACCTGACCGATACCGCCAAGCAGATTTCGTTGACCCTGGGGTATACCGGTCCGGCGTAGAACTAAAGGCAAACCAAACTGCAAGAGCAGGCATAAAAAAACCGGTACATGCCATCTGTGCCGGTTTTTTTACGTCATTTTCAATTATTTATAAGCACCGCAACCGACAAAATAATCATCCACTTTTTCAAAATAACTGGACTTGGTTTCCAGGGCTTTGGTGACCGGGTTAGGCCATTGGTAATCTATCCAGCCATCGTTTTTGGTTTTGAGAGCCGTGATCATGTCCCTGATAATGGGCTTGCCTTCTACCTTCAGGTCCAGCAAATTCTTGCCTATCATTTTAGGATTATTACCATGTGACAAATTGATACCATTCATATCATAGACAAACAGGTATAAGTCACGGTCATGAAAATCTTTGTTGGATGCATCGTTAAAATCAGCAAAAGCCTTGTCACGCCCGTTTTTCTTGATGTAGGCAATACCCTTCTTAACCATGGCCTGCGCCTGCGCCGTGGACCCACGGTCCTCCCTCGCTGATGCGGGTGCAGACATAACAAATCCCATCATTGCAATAAAAATCAGCTTGCTCATCCATTTCATAACATTTCTCCTTCGGTTTGAGCTGGCTCACCTGTCCAGCACATGGTTATTGTTTCTTTCAGGATTCAATATTTCATGGCACATGGAACTTAGTCCAGCACAAGTCGCTGTGCAGTGCAATAACTGTGGTGGGATGGCACACGCCACCTTGCTTGAACAGCGCTGGATTTATTTGACAATCAGTTGATTCATGACACCCTGAACATCATCCAGGCCACGTACCAGTTTTTCCAACTCACTGGCTTGCCCGGCGGTACGGACACAGCCCTTGAGCCAGACAAAGCGACGCTGCCCTTCCACCCAAATGCTGGTATCGGCAAAACGTCCATCGGCTTCTATAGCGCGTTTGACTCTTGGAATAATTTCCTTGTCGTACAGATAGGCATTGGGCAGGCGGCACTGACCAGACTGGTAGCAACTGGTACCACGCTCGATACGACCATGCGCTTCGGCCCTGGCCTGTGCCTCTGTCAGCAAGGGGCCTTCAGGAACTGGACATTCGCTGATCGCCTGGGTCACATTGAGAAAGGGGTCATTAAAATAATTGCTCCTGGCTTCATCACCAAGCGCGCAAATCGGCAATGACACGGACGCCATAAAGGCCAGTAACCGAAAACTCATACTGCCAGGCATACGCAAGAACATGGAATATCTCCCGCAAGATCAATATCAGTTTCGTATGATAAGCAATTTACACAGGCTTTTGCAGCTTGAAACCAAGCCTGGACCAGTATCGCTTACCCATGATTGGGCAACGCATGCAATTCAAAGCAGCGGTTGTTAAGGGGTATTTCTGAAGATCATACAATGATTCAGACAATAATATCCGTCACTGCAATCTGCCCTGCACCTATCAGCTTGACGATAACGTCATTGGTTTCCACGCTGTTGGCAACCTTGCTCGTGTGTTCGTAGAAATAGGTACCCGCTGCCTGACCACTGGCAACCGTAATCAGAAATGTTTGGCCCGGAGTGGCGGTCAGAGCGTTGCCAGCTGCCGCAGCGCCGCTGGCGATCTTTGCCGCCAAACCGGCAACGTCAGAAGAAGCGATGCTCAACTTGTCCAGGGACGTTGCCTGCACACCAGTTTTAAATTTATCTGCACCTGTGACATTGAAATTACTGATCACATTACCGCCGGTCAGGAAATAATACACGGAGGCATATTTGATATCCAGTATGTCGCTGCTGCCGCCTGTCGAAGCCAGCTTCACCGTTGCGGCAGAGCCAAAAGATAAATCAAGCTTAAATGAACCTGTTTTTCCTTCAGGCTCAACGATCTGTATTTGTTTTGAGTAGCTTGATAGAGACAGCTTGGCATCTGTCGAATTCACATTCACCAACATGACAGCATTTTGATTGAAGGTATTGGCATAAAAAGTACCAGTACCATTCAGGTTGACGGTGACTGATGCACCGCCCCGAAGTTCCTGATAGCGCGCATCGTTGGTGCCTGTCGCCGTCATGGTCAGCGAGCCAGTGGCACTATCGTTGACGATGTAATTGTAAGCACTGGAAACACCCATACCAGAGATAGAATAAGCACCCGATCCGGATAAATACAGCATGCCCGACATGCCGCTGACATCCACCTTGGTCGCGGCGCCACTATTGATATAGTGTTCTTTGTCGCTATTGTCTTTGACGCTCAATGAGCCATAGTTACTAAAAAAATTTATATTGGAGGCGACGCTATCTTCAATGATCGTGTTAGACGTGCCTTCCAGCGTCAGGGTGCCAGATAATTGATTTCTGAATCTGACCTCTTGCGTAGTGCCCGAGTTAATGCCGAAAGTAATTTTATTGTATGCACCCTTGTCAGTGGTAATCGAAATCGACTTTGACGGCGTGAAGTACAGTTCGTTATTTCTGTGCAAAGTGAGGCCGGTGAAGTTAGCCATAAGGTTGCTGTTCAGGCCAAAAGTGCCGCTATCAAGAACTTCCAGTACATGCTCGTTATAAATGGTGTTGCTGAAACTAAACTTGGCATCTGTCAGATTGTCCAGACTGGTTTTGATGGTGGAACTGGCAAATTCCGATGTCTGTGTCACACTCTGACCAGTCGAGCCAAGGGTCACGCTAGATGTGCCGCTAACATTGTTGAGGTTGACGTTTTGTCGCGTCAGATTGCCCAGAACTATCGTATCGCCACCGTCTGCCTTGTTGGCATTAATGGTGGTAAAGCTGTTCATGAAATTGGCACCGGCATTGCTGGTATTCGCACCGGCCTGCAAATTCAGAGTTTGTACGCCAGTGACCGTGCTTGTCGTATGCGGCACGGGAGAAAAATACGTATTCACATTCAAGGCCACTGCGCCACCATTGCCTGTGAGTTTGGTATTGGCTACCAGCAGGCTGGCATCATCAGCACTGAAAATAAAATTGCCGCTCCTGCCTGGATTGACCTGCCCTGGCGCGACAACAAGCATACTGCTGTTGACAGACGTATCCGGCAAGCCAGCGAGCATTTTAGCGGTGATAAAACCCAGGCCATCGAGTGCCGCTTTTTGTGTGCTGCCATCAACCACCGTGGCCAGCCATGATTTGGCCAGGCCCTGGGCTACCCCAGCCTGGCTATAGACAGACGCGGCAGCCTGGTTGGCTGACAGATTCGAAGTAAAGCTGGCGCTTGCCGCATTTTTTGCACGTACTGCTTCCAGGTCTGGCCCGGTTGCACCACTCAAAATCGCAATGGCCGCTGCCCCTACGCCTACCTGTCCGGTTTTGATCTGGTTGCTCCAGTAGCTCAATCCTGCGGCATCGGCCTTGTGGTTGAACAGGTTGGAATATAGTGCATTAATGGTTTGTTCTACCGTAAAACCGGCAAAGGCACTGGCATATTCTTTTTGTTCAGAAAAGCTTTGCGCAATCTGGACCAGGCTCATGGTCGATGACTTCCAGTAAGCCAAACCATCTTTGTCTGCGGGGCGATTAAAATATGCGATGTAGAGATTCTGGATATCGGCTTCGTAAGCCATAAGATCAACCTTGCTGCTGTAGGGGTAAATGCGGCATGCTCATGCAAAAAGAGCCAGCATCATCCCAAAAATTGCAACAAATGTAAACTTTGGCTTAACACCAATTAATGCTGGTAAACATCCCATTTCCTGACAATCTCGCCATCGTGCAGCATCAGCACCGCATCCAGTTCAAATGTACTGCCAGACAACTTAAGGCATGCAGGTTGGCGACTTGCACCTCGGACTCAAAAACCTGATGGCAATAAAAAACCCTGACAACGGCTTTAGCAAATGTCAGGGCCTTCAAGAATCAAACTGAGAGATGGGTCCAAACCCGCTCACGTTCGCGCACACGCAGCAAGAACGCAAACAGGTTCTTAGATTTTCGCGCCAAAGCGATCGAATCGTGGCGAATAATACTGATCGCCATTCAGAGAATACATCAGGCGTTTGACTTGGCCGGTAATCAGTTCACGTTTGACCAGACCGATATAACGGGAATCGCGGCTATTGTCGCGGTTATCGCCCAGCATCATATATTCACCTTCCGGCACCTTGACTGGCCCAAAGCTGCGCAGGGCTTCTCGTTCCGGCATGATGATCATGTCGTGCTGCAGTGTACCAAGGCGTTCGCGGTAAACCAGTTGCTGTCCTTTATATTCACGCTTTGGCGTCAGGTGGTCGTCACTGCGCGGTTGCAAAGGCTCATAACTGGCGGCCTTGCCATTGATATAGAGTTTTTCATCGCGCATCTCCACCACATCACCAGACACGGCGACCAGACGTTTAATCAGTCGCACGCCATCTTCTGGTGAAGAGAAAGTCACGACATCACCACGTTGCGGGTCAGATACATGTTTGAGGATGAGATCGGTAAATGGCAACTTGACATCATAGGCAAGACGGTCACAGATCACGCGATCACCCTCAAGTAGTGTCGGGTACATGGAACTGCTAGGTACAGTGTAGTAATCAGCCAGGGCGCTACGCACAAAGACCATGCCCAGCATGAGCAGGATGAAACCTTTATTGTCGGCAATCAATTTTTTAAGCTGCACGGTTATCTCCTATACAAAAAAATTAAGCTTACCTGATGTAGACAAAAAAATACCCCGAAAGTTCGGGGTATTTTTAACTGAGAAAAAACAAATCGTTTTTAAAGCAGATTATTTTGCATTCATCAGTGCAACAGTGGTGTCGAGCATACGGTTGGAGAAACCCCATTCATTGTCGTACCAGCTGGATACTTTCACCAGACGACCAGATACTTTTGTCAATGTTTCATCATAGGTACTGGAAGCTGGATTGTGATTGAAGTCAACCGATACCAGTGGCGCAGTGTTGTAATCCAGGATGCCTTTCAGGGCACCTTCGGATGCCGTTTTCAGGACCTGGTTGATTTCTGCCACTGTCGTGTCACGGGCAGCAACGAAAGTCAGGTCAACCACGGATACATTGATGGTTGGTACGCGCATGGCGTAACCGTCCAGTTTGCCATTCAATTCTGGTAATACCAGACCAACAGCTGCTGCTGCGCCGGTTTTGGTCGGGATCATGCTCATGGTAGCAGAACGGGCACGACGCAAGTCTTCATGCATCACGTCTGTCAGCACCTGGTCATTGGTGTAGGCATGGATAGTGGTCATCAAACCGTTGACGATACCGATGGCATCATTCAAAGGTTTGGCTAAAGGTGCCAGGCAATTGGTGGTGCAGGATGCATTGGAAATGACGGTATCAGTGGCTTTCAACACGCCGTGGTTGACGCCATAGACGATGGTTGCATCCACATCTTTACCGCCTGGTGCAGAAATGATGACTTTTTTCGCACCGCCAGCCAGATGGGCAGACGCTTTTTCTTTTGTTGTGAAGAAGCCAGTGCATTCCAGCACCACGTCAACATTCAATTCACCCCAAGGGATGTTGGCTGGATTGCGTTCTGCAAATACCTTGATCTTGTCACCATTGACGATCATGGTGTCGCCTTCGACTGTAACTGTGCCTGGGAACTTGCCGTGGGCTGTGTCGTAACGGGTCAGGTGGGCATTGGATTCTGCATTGCCGAGGTCATTGATCGCAACGATCTGGATTTCATTCTTGAACTTGCCACCTTCGTAATGAGCGCGAAGGATGTTGCGGCCGATACGGCCATAGCCGTTGATTGCGACGCGAATCGTCATGGTTTTATCTCCAAAGGACTAAACAACAATAAATACAAATAGGTAAAACTTTAAGACCTCTCAACACAGAGGCACAGAGAAAGGCAGGAGAACGGCAAAACCTATTGGAATTGCGGATCAAAATTCTTGAGTTTGTCTCTTGTTTTTCCTCTGTGTCTCCGTGTCTCTGTGGTGAGCTTTTTGGTCTTCAAAATACGTCTAATGCAAGGACAAAGGTGTGCGCATGGCATTGACGGATGCCATCAGCACCGACAAATCGCGCCAGCCGTAACCTGCTTCCATCAAATCCATGCCGTCCCAGCTAAATGCCTGTTCGGTCAACAAAACGCCACCTAATTCCTCGTAGAAATTACGGGCGATGGCGTTGCCGGATATGGCCCAAACCAGCATACTATCTGCACCTTGCACCTGCAGGGTGCGTGCTACTTTCTGTACCATGCGACGCCCTATGCCGGAACGCTGCCAGACTGGTCGCAGATAAATCGCGGTCAGTTCTGACTGCATGCCCAGCTTGGGTTCTGGCAGCATCATACCGGAAGCAAAGCCGATGAGTTTGCCTTCGCTTTCTGCAACATATACGCAGATACGGTCAGCAGCTTCTGACATGGCCTGCAAAATCTGACGCCATTGCAAGACACTGTCTTCCAGACGCATAGCATCCAGAAAGCTGTCCGGTATCATGCCGCGATACGTCGCCCGCCAGCTTTCTATACGCACAGCAGCAATCGCTTCTGCGTCTTCCACTGTAGCACGGCGCAGGCTAACTTCTTTGATGCTGGTCACAGTGCCGTCAACTAAATCTGTCATAGTGCTTATTAAGCCAGCGTTGCTTTCACCTTGGCAACGACGTTGTCCACGGTAAAGCCAAAGTATTTGAACAGGACGCTGGCAGGTGCTGATTCACCAAAGGTGTCAATACCAACCACTGCGCCTTCCAGGCCCACATACTTGTACCAGAAGTCGGTCACACCGGCTTCGATGGCAATGCGCGGCAAGCCTTTGCCCAATACGGCTGCTTTATACGCGGCATCCTGACGGTCAAATACGTCAGTCGATGGCATGGACACCACGCGTACCGGGATACCTTGTTGCGCCAGTTCTGCCGCAGATTTAACGGCCAGTTCAATTTCAGAACCAGTCGCAATCAATACAGCCTTGGCATTGGCCACATCTTGCAAGACATAGCCACCGCGCTGGATATCAGCGATTTGCTGGGCGCTGCGCTCTTGATATGGCAGGTTTTGGCGCGAGAATATCAGGGTCGACGGACCATCATTGCGTTTTACGGCATGAGCCCAGGCTGCTGCGGATTCCACCGTGTCACATGGACGCCAGTTATCCAGATTAGGAATCAGGCGCATGCTGGATACGTGCTCTACGGATTGATGCGTAGGACCATCTTCACCCAGACCGATAGAGTCATGCGTGAACACAAACAGAGTACGGATTTTCATCAGCGCTGCCATGCGGATAGCATTGCGGCTGTAATCAGAGAAAGTCAGGAAAGTCGCGCCGAAAGGAATGTAACCACCATGCAGGGCAATACCATTCATCATCGCGCTCATGCCAAATTCACGCACACCATAATTGATATGGTTGCCAGCCTGGTTACCACGTACTGCGACGCATTCTTTCCAGTTGGTCAGGTTAGAACCTGTCAAGTCAGCAGAACCGCCGAGGAACTCTGGCAACGATGGCGCAAATGCCTGGATTGCGTTCTGGCTGGCCTTGCGGGTTGCGATGTTTTCTTTTTTCTCTACGCAGGATGCAATCGCATTCGCCACCACTTCATCGAAGTTGGCTGGCAAATCGCCATTCATACGGCGTGTCAGTTCTGCCGCTTTTTGCGGGAACTGGGCCGTGTAGGCTGCAAATTGTGCATTCCATTCGGCTTCGGCTTTGGCACCATCCGCTTTTGCATCCCAGGCCGAATAGACATCAGCAGGCACTTCAAATGGAGGATATTCCCAACCGATATGGGCACGTACTGCAGCAATTTCTTTGTCGCCCAAGGCAGCACCGTGCACATTGTGCGTGCCTTCCATGTTTGGCGAACCTTTGCCGATTACGGTCTTGCAACAGATCAGAGTCGGCTTGTCAGATGTCTTGGCTGCGGTGATGGCATTGAACACTGCTTCGGCATTGTGGCCATCAATTGCCGGGATAACGTTCCAGCCATAGGCTTCAAAGCGTTTTGGTGTGTTGTCAGTGAACCAGCCTTCGACGTGACCATCGATGGAGATGCCATTGTCATCCCAGAAGGCGATCAATTTATTCAGTTGCAGCGTGCCAGCCAGTGAACAGGCTTCATGCGAAATGCCTTCCATCAGGCAGCCATCGCCCATGAAAGCGTAAGTGTAATGGTCAACCACTTTCAGGTCGCCTTGGTTGAACTCTGCTGCCAGCAGTTTTTCAGCCAGTGCCATGCCGACGGCATTGGTAATACCCTGACCCAGCGGGCCTGTGGTGGTTTCTACGCCTGGCGTCACGTGCACTTCAGGGTGACCGGCAGTTTTGGAATGCAATTGACGGAAATTCTTGATCTCTTCCATAGGCAGGTCATAGCCTGTCAGATGCAGCAGGGAATAATGCAACATCGAACCGTGGCCATTTGACAACACAAAGCGATCACGGTTAATCCATTTTGGATTGGTCGGATTATGGCGATAATGGCCTTTCCACAAGGCAACAGCGATATCGGCCATACCCATAGGTGCCCCTGGGTGACCGGAATTGGCTTTTTGTACTGCATCCATGGACAAGGCACGAATTGCATTGGCCATCTTGGTAAGTGTTGCTGGCTGAAGAGATGAAATCATGGTGTCAGAAGTTGGTCTTGAGAAAACTGGTCAGTGAAGCAAGCGGCTGAGGATGAATATTTCCATCCCTGCGAAACCCGATATTTTACCAGAGCATGGGGTCCATACTACAATTGCGACGCTTCAGAAGCGCAAACAGGCTGTTTTAGACTGTAAAATCACTGGGTTTATCTATAAAGCTTACGCATGTCATCAAAAAAACGTCATTTCTCCCTCGACGATCTTGCCCGGCAATTTCCCCATGAGGTGTTCATCCGCGGTATCAGTTATGCAACAGAAAACAAGGTCAGGGGCTGGAGTTTTGATAATGATTTCGTAGAAAGCGAAGTCCAGGGCAGTGGCCGCAACATCTATACGCAAGAGATAGAACTGGTGTTTGCGAACGAAACACTGGAAGCCGTCAATGGCGCTTGCAGTTGCCCGGTGGAATACAATTGCAAGCATGTAGCTGCGGTATTGCTGAATATACTGGATCACCAGAACAAGGCCAGCGCGCTCCCCAATCAAGCCGGCAAGAATGACGCCGCATTGGGTTTTACCGAGCAAAAATGGCTGCGTGAGCTGGAATTTTCCCGGCATGAGGGCCCTGCCCTGGCATCCGATATCGAATCCATAGACGAAAAGTCTGATGACGGCATGCTGATTTTCAGCCTGTCCACTGTGGCTGGCAGCAAGGAAGTGCGGCTGATTCCAGGCAAGGCCAAACAGAATGCCAAGGGGGACCTGAAATACACCAAACTGTCGCTGGCCGTGCGCGATATGATGAAGTCTGCCAATTTTTTACAGGCAGAGGATTACGAATTACTGGCGCTGTTCAATATGTGCACCATGAATTCGTTTTACTACTCACATTATTCCCCCAAAGGCAGGATGGGTGCCGTTTTGCTTGAGCACGTCGCCAAGGCAGGTAAATTGTATTGGCTGAATACAGAAAACAAGCAGAGTCAACTGTCCAGGCTGAGCTATCACCCATTGCAACAAGCACATCTGGCCTGGAAGGAAGGTAAAGACTATCTGCGTCTGCGCTGGCAACTCGATAGCGCCGATGCAGCAACAGCAGTTGGCCACGCAGATGGCCCCGCAGATGGCCCGTATATATTACCCACCGAACCGCCCTGGCTGATTGGTCAGGACAGTTGCGGCGAGTTGCATGTGACGGCCACCAGCAAATTTCCTCTGCCCGCACTGATCAATCTGGTGCAGGAAGCCCCGGCACTGGCCATCACCGGTATGAAAACCCGGCTTGCAATGGCAAATCGCCTGTTGGACATGGGCTTGCAAAATCTGATCCCCCTGCCCGCCAAACTGGATGCCAAAGTACGTGCCGACATCCGCATGCGCCCAGTGCTGGAATTGAATAGCCTGACAACAGCGGGCCAGTGCACCGATTACGCCGTTCTGCGCTTTGCCTATGACAATGTATTGACCGAACCGGACCACGCTGGTGATGGTTTGCTGCGTCGCGGCCAAAATGGGTTGGAAAACATACTCAGGGATCAGCCCGCCGAACAGGCTGCAACACAAACCTTGAAGAATCTGGGGTTTAAGCTGCAATTAGTGCCCGGTCATGAAAAAGATTTTTTGCAATGCCTGCCAGACCAGAATGCCTGGCTGCATTTTGCGACAAAAGATTTACCTGGCCTGACCAGTCAGGGCTGGGATATACGCCAGCAAGACGACTACCGCTACAACCTGCAGGAAGTCGAAGACTGGTATGCCGAAGTGGACGAAGATAACCAGCAATCGGTCTGGTTTGAGCTGGAACTGGGTATCGTCGTCAACCAGGCAAAGATTTCACTACTGCCGCTGCTGGTCAGCCTGATACGTCAGGCACCGCAAGACTTCAGCCTGCAACAAGTCAACCAGCGTGCTGACGATGAACAAGTCTTGCTGTCGCTGCCCGACCACAGTCGCGTCGCACTGCCCTATGCACGCATCAAGCCCATCCTGCTCATTTTGGGTGAGCTGTATTTCAATGAGCATCAAGGCGACAAGCTGCGCCTGCCGATGTTGGATGCGGCACGCCTGGCAGAATTATCC
Organism: Undibacterium sp. GW821-FHT11B02; assembly: GCF_058808955.1. Taxonomy (NCBI): domain Bacteria; kingdom Pseudomonadati; phylum Pseudomonadota; class Betaproteobacteria; order Burkholderiales; family Oxalobacteraceae; genus Undibacterium; species Undibacterium sp. GW821-FHT11B02. The sequence goes on from NZ_JBXASD010000003.1 coordinate 55,743, forward strand.
GCCACTACCCATTTGCGCTGGATAGGCGGCGAACGCCAGCAAAGCTTTGGACAACGCCTGGCAGCATTTGGCGGCATCAATACCATCACCCCGCCCGCAGGCTTGCGCGCCAGCCTGCGTGATTACCAGAAAGAAGGCGTGGCCTGGATGCAGTTCTTGCGCGAATATCAGCTGGCCGGCATATTAGCTGATGACATGGGCCTGGGCAAAACCATACAAACCCTGACTCATATCCTGATAGAAAAAGAAGCCGGGCGTTTAATCCAGCCAGCACTGGTGGTTGCCCCCACCAGCCTGATGGACAACTGGGCCAGCGAAGCCCAACGCTTTGCCCCCGATTTGCGTGTGTTGATCTTGCAAGGCAAAGACCGCAGTAAACTGTTTGAACAAATTCCGCAGGTGGATCTGGTATTGACCACCTATGCACTGTTGCCACGCGACGAAGAAGCTTTGCGTGCACATCGCTATCACTTACTGATACTCGATGAAGCGCAGTACATCAAGAATGCCCAGGCCAAGGCCAGCCAGACGGCCAGCTTGCTGCAAGCCAATCACCGCCTGTGCCTGACGGGCACACCTTTGCAAAATCATCTGGGAGAATTGTGGTCGCAATTCAATTTCCTCATGCCTGGATTGCTCGGTGATCTCAAGTCCTTTACCAAAGACTTCCAGCAGCCCATAGAAAAACTGGGAGACAGCCAGCGCCATGCCTTGCTGACGCGCCGCATCAAACCATTTTTACTACGCCGCACCAAGGACAAGGTGGCGACCGAATTACCAGCCAAAACCGAAGTCTTGCGGCATATAGAGCTCAGCGGTGCACAGCGTGATTTGTATGAAACCGTGCGCCTTGCCATGGATGAAAAAGTCCGTGATGAAATTGCCAAGAAAGGTGTGGCACGCAGCCAGATTGTGATACTTGATGCTTTATTGAAACTGCGTCAGGTATGCTGCGACCCGCGCCTGGTCAAGATTACCGGCGCCAGTGCCACCAAGGCAAGCAAAGGCGGCAAGGACAAAATGCCGCCCTCGGCCAAACTGGAAGAATTGCTGGCCATGATCGATGAACTGCTGGCCGAAGGCCGCAAGATACTGGTATTTTCACAGTTCACCAGTATGCTAGGCCTGATCGCCGAAGCATTGACTGAAAAGCAGTTGCGTTTTGCCATGCTGACCGGTGACACAGAGCATCGTGGCGAAGTGGTACGCCGCTTCCAGGAAGGTGATATCCCTCTATTTCTGATCAGTCTGAAAGCCGGTGGCGTCGGCCTGAATCTGACAGCCGCCGACACCGTCATCCACTATGACCCCTGGTGGAACCCGGCGGCAGAAAACCAGGCGACGGACCGCGCCTGGCGTATAGGGCAAGATAAGCCGGTATTTGTCTACCGCTTGATCGCCAAGGGCACGCTGGAAGAAAAAATTCAGGAAATGCAAAATAAAAAATCTGAACTGGCGCGTGCCATACTGGATCAGGGCGAGGTCGGCAGCGTACAACTGACGGCAGAAGATTTGCAGGGCATTTTTGAACCATTGAATTAAGAAAGATTTATGGAAGGCTTACACCTGACCGCAGATTGCTTTGCCTGCGACGCCGCACCAGAATATTTCGTCAACCCGGAAAGCCTGCGTCTGTGCCTGAGCAACATCACCGTCGCTGCCGGCCTGACCATAGTCGGTGAAAAATTTCATGCCTTCACCCATGAAGATGGCAGCCCGGCAGGTGTCACCGGTGCCTTGCTGCTGGCAGAATCACATGTTGCCATCCATACCTGGCCCGAGCGCAATGCGGTCACGCTGGATGTGTATGTCTGCAACTTCAATTATGACAATGGCAGCAAGGCCAGGCAGATAGTTGACGCACTGATTACGGTATTCAAGCCGCGAACAGTATCACGGCAAGAACTGCAACGCGGCGAACCAGGCACTGGCCTGGCGTTTGAAGCCCTGAGCGACAACAGCTTTGCCGCCACCCGCATCAATCAGGTAGTGGCGCGGCATACCAGCGCCATGCAAGACATAGAGATCGCGGACACCAGCGATTTCGGCAAAGTCATGCGACTGGACGGAGCCATGATGACTTCAGAAAAAGATGAATTCTTTTATCACGAATGTCTGGTACACCCTGCCGCCATTACCCACCCGGAACCACGCACCGCCCTGATCATAGGTGGTGGCGATGGTGGTTCATGCGAAGAATTGCTCAAGCACCCCAGCATCACCAGCATTACTCTGTGTGAAATTGATGCCGACGTGGTAACCATGGCACGCCAGCATCTGGGCAAGATCCATCGCGGCGCTCTGGATGATTCAAAAATACAACACCGCTACGAAGATGGATTTGCCTATATACGTTCATGCAATGATGTCTACGACCTGATCTTGCTGGACCTGACCGACCCCGTCAGCCCAACCGGCAATTCGCTGGCAGCCACCTGCATGACAGAAGATTTTTTCCAGACCTGCGCAAAGCGCCTGACAGCAGACGGCATGCTGGTCTTGCATCTGGGCAGCCCGTTTTATCATCCTGATCGCTTTAGGTCCACGCTGACCAAACTGAGCAAGGCGTTTGACCAAATTCATCCTTACACCGTGTTCATTCCCTTGTATGGTGCCCTGTGGGGCATGGCCATTGCCAGCAAACGGCTCAATCCGCAGGCGATTCCTGCGTCAACGGTAAATCAGCGCATCAAACACCGTGGCTTGCCATTACTAAGGTATTACAATGCTGATGTGCATCAGGCATTATTTGCTTTACCCAATTATGTGAAAGACCTGATGCCGGCCACCTGAACCAGGAGAAACCGTGAGTGCCGGAAAAAACAGACAACATGGCAAACGCAGGGCGAGTCGCACCCTGCCGCTAATGCTAGTGACCAGTGCTGCACTAACCGCCTGTAGCAGCAGCGACGTTGATGGCAACCAGGAACTGACCGCCATACGCGACCAGTATAAAACCCTGGAAGATTGCCGCAAGGATTGGGGCGATGGCCCGGCCTGCGAAGCAGTCGCCACCAGTAACCTGAATGCCGATACGAATCTGAACAATACCTCCACAGGCAATGGTTATACCGGTTCATCCTATACCGGCACAGGTGGACATTACAACGGCTACATCATGCATTACTTTGGCCCAAGTTACAGCTCGGGCAGTCGGGAAACGGCGCAACGAAGCTTTGGCTTTCAGGGTGGCAGCAGTGACCACGCCATCAGCCGCAGCACCAGCACAGGTCGTGGCAGCATCAGCCGTGGCGGTTTTGGCGGCACGTCTCACGGTTCTTCCGGGGGCGGTTAATGATACGCAACTCACTCACACCGCGCGATGACTGGCAGCAACAATTTGAATCGCTGGGCTTTAGCTATCATTCCATCGATGGCCTGTATTGGGATGAACGCTATGCCTACTGCTTTACCGCAGAGCAAATCGACATACTGGAACAGGCCAGCCTGGATTTGCACCAGATGTCATTGCAAGCGGTAGAACATGTCATCAAAAATGGCATGCAGGAAAAATTTGCCATCCCCAGCGCATTCTGGTCGCTGGTGGAAGACAGCTGGCGCGCCAAAGAGTTTTCTCTGTATGGCCGCTTTGACCTGTGCTGGAATGGCACAGGCGCACCCAAGATGCTGGAATACAATGCCGATACCCCGACTGGTTTGGTGGAATCCAGCGTTGCCCAATGGTATTGGCTGCAAGATGTGCATCCAGATGCAGACCAGTTCAATTCCCTACATGAAAAGCTGATAGAGCAATGGAAAAAATTCCCCAACAAAGGCATGTTGCATTTCACCTGCGCAGGCGGCAATGAAGAAGACGAAGGCAATCTCTCGTATTTGCGCGACACCGCCATACAGGCAGGCCTTGCCACCAAACAATGTGCCATAGAAAGCCTGGGTTGGGATAATGAAGAAGGCGTCTTCGTCGATGATGCGGACAGCAGGATAGACAACCTGTTCAAGCTTTACCCCTGGGAATGGCTATGCCGCGAAGATTTTGCTTCCCATCTGCTGAAGCGCCCTATGCGCGTCATTGAACCGGCATGGAAAATGGTGTTGTCCAACAAGGCCATCCTGCCGATATTGTGGGAACTGTTTCCCAACCACCCCAACCTGCTGGCTGCGTCTTTTGATGCATGGCGTATCAGTGGCAACCATGTAAAAAAACCCCTGTATTCGCGCGAGGGTGAAAACATTTCCATCTATGCCAATGGCGAAGTAATGCATACTGGCGGTGATTATGGTGCAGAGGGTTATATCTACCAGGCCTATGCCCCCCAGCCGAAGTTTGATGACGGTATCACACCGGCCTACACCTCTATCGGTGCCTGGATAGTTGGTGACGAACCGGCTGGCATAGGCATACGTGAAGATGAAACGCTGATCACCAAAAACACCAGCCGTTTCATTCCCCATTATTTTGTAGAATAGGATAACCCATGAGCGAACAATTAGTGGCACACGGGCTGATCGCCTTCTTCAGCCATATCGCCGCAGCCTTTGTCTTGCTGGCGGTATTTGTGGTGATCTATCTCCGCATTACCCCATATCGCGAAATCGCCCTGATACGCGCCGGCAATATTGCGGCGGCAGCCAGCCTGTCCGGTGCCGTACTGGGTTATTGCACAGCATTGGCGTCTGCCATTGCCAATAGTATCAGCCTGGTGGACATGTGTTTCTGGGGAGTGGTGGCACTGGTCATACAGTTGCTGGCATTCGGTATTGCGCGTCTGCTTATACCTGGTATCGTCTCGGACATACCGGAGAATAAAATCGCCTCCGGTATTTTCCTGGGTGCATTGAGCCTGGGTTTGGGTATGCTCAATGCAGCCTGCATGACTTACTAGAACTCATTTCATAAATAGAGATGCGTTCCAATAAAATTAGTTTTACGTAAATCGAGAAAGTAATGTCACGTTTTTATTGTCCACTACCCTTAAGCATAGGTGTCAGCATCACCCTGCCGGATGAGGTCGCACATCATGTTTTTGTATTACGCCAGAATGTCGGTGACAACATCAGCATTTTCAATGGCGAAGGCGGCAGCTATGTTGCCACTTTAACCGAAGTCAGCAAGAAAAATGTGACCGCAGATGTCAAAGTATTTTTGCCGGAAGAATGCGAGCTGCCCTATTCGCTGAGCCTGGTGCAAGCCCTGCCAGAAGCATCAAAAATGGACTGGGTCATAGAAAAAGCCATGGAACTCGGCGTCAGCACAATACAACCTTTGGCAGCGCAGCGTTGTGTCGTCAAACTGTCAGCAGAGCGGGCAGAGAAAAAACTGACCCACTGGCAAGGTATTATCATTGCCGCTGCCGAGCAATGCGGCCGCAATCGCCTGGCCAATCTGGCACCGGTGATGAACTACAGCCAGTGGCTAGCCCAACAAGACATGCATCAAAGGATATTGCTGACACCACGGGCAGAACAATCACTGGCCGACTGGTCACGGCATCACCCGGCGCAAGCCGTCAGCCTGATGGTAGGGCCGGAAGGTGGCTATACGGAAGAGGAAGAAAACCTCGCCATTAAACATGGCGTGCTTGCCCTGTCCATGGGTCCACGCATATTGCGTACCGAGACAGCGGGCCTGGCCGCCATCGCCATGTTGAATGCCGCCTGGGGTGGAATGTAATTCAAAAAATTGCCATGGCAGTAAAACAATGTCAAATTTCATATAAAGTTCACAATTACCGTGCGTCAGACAACATACACTCACGGCTGACCATTAACTTCATCTGAAAGGATAATCATGGGGCTTTTTGATAGCGCATTAAGCATGCTGGAAGGCACAAACCAAAGCAACGATCCCAAGTCCATGCTGCTTCAGGCGGCTGTAGGCATGTTGAGCAATAACCAGTCTGGTGGTGGCTTGCAATCACTGATTAGCGCCTTCCATCAGGCTGGTCTGGCCGATATCGTGCAATCCTGGGTAGGCACAGGGCAAAACCTGCCGATTTCTGCCGCACAGATACAGCAAGCCCTTGGCGGTGGACAATTGCAACAACTGGCTGATGCCGCAGGTATTTCCCACGAAGGTGCTGCAAGTCATCTGGCTGAATTTTTGCCCGGCATCATTGATCACCTGACGCCACACGGTCAGGTGCCAGAAGCTGGCAATATCAATCCGGCGGATGTGCTGCAACAGTTTTCATCGTTGTTTGGGAAGTAGTAGCAACTATTTCACGGACACAATAAACGGCGCCAGGTAAATCTTGAGCGCCGTTTTTCATACCATTGAATGCGACAAACAAACTCAAGATGCCCTCCCTTGAATGACCCGAAATTGCGTCACGGATTTTCAGTAACTGTAGAAGGCTAAAACAATATATATGATGGCAAGCGGATAATTCGAAATTAATAGAAGACCGGTTAGCAACCTGGTCCTGCTTGCAATTGGAGGGCGCGTGTCAACATCACGTCTGTCTAAAAAAATTGATCCAATCAAACAAACGACACCAACAACAAAACATACTACCCCACCAAAAATACAATACAACCCCGCCAGAATCAGCCAGTCAAACCTGAATATCAAGAATCCAGCTAGAATAAGCGTGCCAATTATCATTGGCAAAACGCCAAAAAAAACTGCGGAACGGTAGAGGATATTAGGATGCCGGAAAATTGTATAAATTGATGTTATAGACATATAGGGCTATTAAAAGTAACTATGGATTGCGTTTTTTCCTATGGTGCCAAATAAATTTCCACCCTCTCCTTGCCCCGCCCTATGTTATTGCGCTTCAGTCTGATCTGCCCCAGCTCCCCGGTCTTTTTGACATGGGTACCGCCACACGGCACACGCGAAAATCCGGTGATTTCCCAATAGCGTCGTTGCGTCGCCTCATCGTCAAAAGCACATTTGATATCGAGATTGGCATCAATGATGGCTTGCGCTTCTTTCGCGTACGCAGGCAATAAGGGAGCGATGCTTTCGGGCCAGACAAAGTCTATGCGCGCCTTGTCCTGGGCGATATGGGCACCGGCTTTACCGATGCCAGGCAATGACTTGTAAAACAATTCCAGCACCAGCTCTGCTGCAAAATGCAGGCGCATCAAACGGTAACGCCGGTCCCAGTTTATGCAGACTTCGACATCCTGCCCTGGCAACAAGCCATGGCCATCTGCCAGGGTGTACACCAGATCCAGCTCTTCCTTGCGTGCGACAACGACTTCATGCCCGGCTATTGTGCCTTGATCGCTTTCCTGCCCGCCTGAGAACGCAAAAAATATCGTTGACGCTAGACGAATATCATTGCCGTCTACGGCACTGACCTGTGTCAGCAGGCTGGTTTGATAGGGGTCGTTCCAAAAGATTTTCGTTGTCAATTCACGTCCTCAAATCCAAGATGCCAGCCTGGTAAAGTTTCACGCCTTGCTCTCCAGCTATCAGGAATGCCTTCGCGACCAACAAACGAGGCGACAACACCACCGACTATTGCGCACAAGGTATCTCGGTCTCCACCTGCGCTGACCGTTAGCCACATCGCTTTCTCGAAATCTTCCAATGCTTGTCCGCAGCACCATGACGCCAGTGGTACGGTATCTTGTGCCGACATATTATTACCGTTACCCAAAATAGAGACCGGGAAATCAATGTTCCCTACCGTAGTCATGGACTGTGCACGTACCAACTTGGAACGCACTTCACTTTGCGGCAATAAATCGATAATTTCCCCCAAAAATTCTGCATGTCTGGGTCGTATTCCCACATCACGGTAAAGACAAGACTTGGCAGCTGCCAGTGCAACTGCGACGGCTCCAGCGATTCCTTCTGGATGACCATGTGTCACTTCCGCAGACAAGCTTGCCTGCTTCATGAGCAAACTCAGGTCATCAGCAAAATATGCGCCCAAGGGGGCAGCGCGCATGGCTGCGCCGTTACCATATGAGCCTTGCCCTTCAAAAGCACTGGCAACTACATCCTGCCAGGCTTCGCCAGCATTGATGCGTGCCAAAACTCTATGCATGGATGGGCCATAGGCACGGTCATAGCTATAATGCTTCGCAAAACTTTTTGCCAGCGTGTCCTGCTGAATTTCACCGTGATTGTGCAAGATCGCAATGATGGACAGCGTCATCTCTGTATCATCAGTAAAATGCCAGGGTGCTTCAGGTAACTGCTTTCCCTCATCGAGCAGAAGCTTGTTGTCTGTCTGAAAAAAACACTGGCCGAAAGCGTCACCTATAGATAAACCATCCAGTGATATCAATGCACGTTCTAATGAATTCATTATGTCAGTTCTATTATTTCCAAGGCTTGCGCAAAGTCGCCCCAGCTGCGTTGCAGCTCCCCTTCGAGGCCGTGGACTAATGTACTGCCTTCGTCACTGTTACCTTACCGGGGCAATTTTTCGTAAGCCCTAATTTCAAATCAAAATGTAAGCGCATTTACCATTCCCGGGAAAATAAATACTATTTAGGTACCGTCGGAATAAGAAAAAGTTGTGCACTTGAAAGCAAGGCTGTCCCGATCAACAAAGCAATCGATACCGGCTGAACAAATGCCTCGCTACCGACAGCAAAGAATACGGAATGTATTCCGGCAGTGAGGAAGCCCAATATTGCGATTAGCTTATAGTACGAGATGGAAGCTTTGGTATTCGCCGTCACCTGCCCCTGCGCAAACAAGACCAGTGCAATAATCGGCGAATTCAGCAATAAGTTGATCTGGTTTCCACCTGGAATATGGAAAATTTCCCATTCGTGCCAGAAAGCAGCATCAATCTGATGGGTGATCAGTACAGTGGCGTTGAGCAAGAAAAGGGCTTGCAGCCGAGAATTCAGTAGCATCGTTCGTATTTTCCAAAATATTTTCCTACAGAATACATTACCGCAAGTATGAAAATACGGTGAATTCGATGTCAATAGAAAACGATCATCATCAAAAAAAACATATTGTTTTTTTTGCGTCACTTATCCCTGCCTGTTCATGGTGATATCGGGCAGCTCCGGCGCATAGCCTCATGCGACATCAAAAACTGCCAATGTTTTTCATACAGTGGCAAATCTGTGATTGGCACACCCAAGTCAACAGCCTTGCGATAAATGATGCTGACAAAAATATCGGCCTGAGTAAATTGTGTGCCCACAGCAAACTGGCTGCTGTGCCACAGGTGCCCCTGCAACTTTTGCAGATTGATATTGAGCCAGTTGGCGCGTGTTGGGCGCATTTGTTCCCTGCTCCATTCAGGATGGAAAAACCGCACGGTGCTGCCGTTTTGCTGTGGATGGATGGACGAGTTGACTGCTTCGCAAATTTCCCTGACCTGGGCCCGGGCGAACAAGTCGGTGTATTGCAAGGGAGGGTTGGGCACCAGTTCTTCGATAAATTCAGCCATCGCCATGGATTCACTCAAGGGCACGCCATCCACTTCCATCAATGGCACCCTGGCAAAAGGGCTGTACTGGGTGACATGCTCGCCCACATTGGTCAAACCCACGTCTATGCGCTCATAGGGGACCTGCTTGTAATCGAGTATCCACAGTAAGCGTTCACAGCAATTGGCATCTGGGGCATGATAAAACCTGATGTGCATGACTTTTCCTCTTTATCTGACCGTTGACCTGTCATTAACATGCCTATGGTCTTGTGTACCAAACCAAACCGTCATTGTGTATCGCCACCATGTTAACGTAAAATAAACAATCTCACATGCGCCTTCACATCAGCGAGGCAAACCAACTACAGGGGGAGTGTAATGTCCATGAACTTGACGAATAAAACCAGTTACCAAGCCTATTTTACGGTGTTGAAAGGTGATCTGGTGATAGCAGAGCATGTACCGTTGTTACCGGATGCCCTTGCAGAACTCGTGACTGATCTGCCACCCACCAGTATCTCCGCCACGACCATCCTGGAAGGTAATACGTATACCAGCGCCAGCATCAGTTTTGAGGGGGCTGCGGGTTTTCTGGCGCAGGTCAAACAAGTTATGCAACAAGGTACATTTGAATTTGATTTGATTCAGGTACCCTATAGCAATCCCAATCAATTGCAGTTTCAGAAGACATGTCTTGGGCCGGTCATTTTTTCAATATGCCCGAATAATCAGGTAGTACAGAATGTCGTGGTTACTGATAACTTTATGATGAGTACCTTGAACATCAGTGATACATACAGCATCTACGCTGTCATTAACGGCATCACTACCGACACCGTACAAACCAATAATCCCCAAGCGGCGATTACTGCTGTTGTAGACACCACCACGCTGGAAACAGGTTACTTTACCCTGGTAATTTCCTGATCTGCATAATAGCTACTCGCTGCGTGCAGGCAAGAAAAAGCCCGCCAGTTCATGAACTGACGGGCTTTTTCAATTTTATAGCAGGATAAACTTACTGCGTGATCAGCGACACATCGTCAATCAGGAAAGATGTGATAGTTGAACTATCTTCGACACCAACAAAATACACACGTATGGTCTGACCTTTATAGCTGCTCAAATCAAAGGTCTTGTTGACATAGCTTGTTCCCTTATTCAGGTTCGAATAAGTTGCCAGCGTTGCCAATACCGTGCCACTGCTGTTCTGGATTTGCAGTTTGAGGGTATCGTAAGCCTGAGTGGTCGTGGTTTCATCCGAACTGATTCTTAACCAGAAACTCAGGCTGGCTGATGTGGCTGCAGCGGGGATGGTCACTTGCTGATACAGCGTATCAGTATGGGCACTGCCATAACCGTTGAGCCATGCCTTGTAGCTACCAGTACGCGAAGCTTCAGAGGTATCATTGTTAATAACACCTGAACTAGTCGTCCAGGAACTCGCACCACTCTCAAATCCTCCGTTCGTAATCAGCTGTGTGGACGTAGTGGTGTTGCTGACGGAAAAACTCACTGCCGACGAAGTACCGATATTATTGGCAGCATCATAGGCTTTGGCAGTCAGGCTGTGGGTGCCGTTCGACAGCGTGGTTGAATTCAACGTGGTTGAATACGGTGACGCCGTGCTGGTTGCCTTCAGCGTGCCATCAACATAAAACTCTACCTTGCTGACACCGACGTTATCCGTTGCCGTGGCTGACAGAGTGATGTTGCCGCTGCTGCCGCTTTCACTGGCCGATACTGTTGGCGGGGTAGTGTCGCTGGTCGAATTGCTGATGGTGAAGCTGACCGCTGACGAGGTACCTACATTGTTGGCAGCATCATAGGCTTTGGCGACCAGACTGTGGCTGGCATTGGTCAGACTGGTGGAGTTCAGCGTCATGCTGTAAGGCGTACTGGTGACTGTGCCCTTGAGTGCACTGTCAACGTAGAACTCAACCTTGCTGACACCCACATTATCGGTCGCGCTGGCTGACAAGGTGATGGTACCGCTGCTGCCAGATTCACCTGCACTGACAGTAGGTGGAGTGGTATCACTACTACCGTTAGACTGCGTTACCCAGACTGGTGCCGACCACAAGATTTTACCGTCATCCTGAGTGATTTTTGCATAGTAAAAATGCTCGCCCACTGCCGGTGTGATGGTGGTAGTGGCTGTGCTGGATAATTGCGTTACCGTGCCATTACGGCCAGGCACGCCTTCATAGATAACCACTGTGGAAACCGTACGGCCACTGGTGCTGGCAAAATTGCTGACCAGGGTCAACGCACCACTGTTGGTAAAACGTTCGCCCATGAGATGACCATTGGCAGTCAGGACAATTTGCGAAGTCTTGTCCATCGTGGCAAAGACACGGCGCGCTTTCAACGCATCAAGGAAATTAGCGGTATTTAAGGCTGCACCAGTCGGTAACAATACACCGTTACGGTTAGTGTAAGACGCTCCCCAGTTGGCACAGTGGTTATCCTGGTCTGTTGTAAACGCAACGTGATAACCAGCTTCCAATGCCTTGTTACAAGCACCTTCATATGTACTGCGGCTGGTTTCTGTTTCTGTGGTATTGGTCGAGAAGGCTGACGAATTTAATACTTCACAAGCAACCATGGCCTGATCACCGTCTGCCGTATAACCCAGCGCGGTACCATTGACAATAAATTGCCCGCTGCTGGACGGATGATTGAACTGGCCTATCCAGCCACGCTGACGCATCAGTGTATACAAACCAGCATAATCATTTTTGGTGGTCAGTGTGTCGGCGATCAACTGGTTGCTGCTATTGTATTCCCAACCCAGCAATTCATTCGAGTTGAAAATATTCATGTGGCCACCATTGGTGATGACCCCCCACTCCATGCCGTAAATCCCGAGGAAACCAGTATGTGCAGAATTAAAACTGGTCGCTGCGGCAAGGCCGGATTGATAGAGATTTTTGGCCGTGACCGGATTGGCTGATGCATTGGTGCTGTCAGAACCATCATACATATGGTTATGCTCAGACGTCATCAAAAAGTCCAGCCCCTTGTTCAGCGCGTATTGATACGCATCCGTCGGACCATACGCACCAGATTGCGGATTTTGCGCGCCGACACAGGTTGTCAGCTCACCACCACCATCACTATGATTGGTCTGGCTGTGCAGATTGCCGTAATACACGGTGTAAGGCAAAGAACCTGTTGCAGCAACTGGTGGCGGTGCGCCAGCGACAGATTGACGGCTTGTCGTCGTAACAGAGGTAGACAGATTTTTGCTGGCTTTGGTCGGCATGGCGGCAAAGGCCGGCATTTTTGGCCCAGGCACGTTACCAACTTGCAAGGGCCAGTTTTGAGTAATGATTTCCGTGTCATGCTTGGCCAAAGCACGTTCAACCAGAGTCGCTACGTCTGTCGCAGGAGTTGCCTGCAGAACCGCAGCATCTGTCGCCTTGGCAGTCAGCCTGACCTGGTAGACACCGTCTTTCAAGACTTCGCCTTTGGGACCGCGACCGCTCCAGTACATCTGCGTTGTCACCGTTTTTTTGAAGAGTTTTTCTACACCATACCAGTGATCAACCACGCGTCCATCCGGCCCCAGCAATTCCAGCCGCCAGGTGATGGCCTGCTCTTTGGTGACATAGGGATATTCGAATTCCATCGTGAAATAACGGGATTCAGCACCTGCTTTAGCAGTAGAGCGATATGGTACATGCAGACTTGCATCAAATTCATGATGGTCCGGTATGGATGCGTAAGCAGCTTCCATCCCCGTAAAACTGACTGCAAAAATCAGACTTAGTTGTAACGCCAGCAGTTTCAATCTGCTGTTAGTTTGTAGGCCTTGCATAAAATGATTCCCTCAATGAGTATTAATTAATTTATGTGGCTGTCCCACATATATCCTCATTCAGATGAAATCTTCAAAGCCGAGAAGAAAATCATTTTTACGCAGGTTTTCCAGATTGGAAAACCCATGTTTTCTCGCTTCTTTTATTCCAGCCTTGTTCAGATATCTGTAAGCAGCCATTCTTGTACAGCTCTACCTATTCTTCTTACCATGATGCTGTTTGCACCTTCCAGAAACGAGATTTAACGACAGTTCAACTAAGCAATCGTTTGCGCAAACGATTACTAGATTAACATCGGCGTGTGTCAATTTTGTTACCCGGGTTTACTTTTTTTAACAGATTTGTAAAAAAACTACTCTTGCTGTTTTTTTTGAACTGCTTTGGGGCATTTTTGGCAAATATTCTCAGGCTGCACCAAAATAAACAGAGGATAATTTTGTGCGTTTGATAATTTTTAAATGGAACAATGGTATTTCACGTCTGAATTTGGCAAAAAATTTTATCGCAGCACTATCTGTTTCGAGCACGGCAAAAGCAGACTAGCCAAACAATTTCCACCTGGAAATTTTCTCATTTGTAAAGCACTGAAACGATTTGACACAAATCTGTTGAAAATGTTTTAATCCGTGCTTTGATTTTTGACGATGCCTGTCAATTTCTTCCGATAACTACAACAAACAAGTACCATGGATTTCGACACCATCGCCCCTAAGCCGCAAGGCCGTCCCTCCAGCTCTGGAGGCCGTTCCCTTAGCCTGGAAGACTGGGACAAGCCAGCAAGCAAAAAACCCGAATCGCCATCTGCGCCATCGAGCCAGCGTGAACTGACCGGACATGACATATCCAACCTGAACCCCAAGCAATTTCACAACGCCAACCTGGGTCTGGAATTTTACGCGCCGGGTGCCTGGAAGGAAGTGAAAAATACCCGCTCCATCCATTTGCTTGATCCAGCCACCGATACCCGCATGGAAGCCAACGGTTTCGCCCGCGCCAATGTATCGATAGAACAATGGGTGAGCATGCGCTTGCCCATGCTGGAAAAAGAAATGCCCCACCTCACACAGGTGACACGCCCGGCAGTCATCAAGGGTGAAAACTGGAGTTATGGCATACAGGGCATGACCGCCGAATACCGTGGCAGAGTACATGGCGACACAGAAGACACCTGCATGATCATATGCTGCATGCGCACTGACGAGTTGCTGCTGTCTTTCACCGTCACGGCCAAGGCGTCGGTGTTTGAAGCCAACCGTGCCGTTTATCACTGGATTTTCAGCCATTGCGACATCAACAATCCGGCGGTAACCATGGGCAGCAGCAGTGGTCGCGCTGGTGGCACGGGTCGCCCATCCGGCTCTGGCTCACGCAATTCCGCATCAAATAATGCGAGTACCTCCAGAGGTAATACAGCGAACGCCACATCAGATGGCGATGCGGAAGTAGGCTACGTTGCCAGCGGACAGAGACTGTTTATTTTTGGTATTGTGCTGTCCCTGTTTCTGGGAAACTGGACCAAAAATGTCAATATCTTCGACTCCACTGAAGTGCTGATCACCGTATTCCTTTGCCTGCTTGTGGCCGGTACCGGCCTGTTTGGTTTCTTCCGAATGGCCAAAGGTTTCGCCTGGTCGGGTCTGACCAATCTGGTGATGTTTGTGTTGTCTTGCGTACCGGTCGTAAACCTCTTCACTTTTCTGTTCATGAATTTCAAGGCAAGTTCGCGTTTGAAAGCAGAAGGTTATAAAGTAGGCTTGCTTGGAGCGCCTTCTGCCATCCCTGATGACAACCATGATTTACGTAACCTCGTCATAGTGTGTCTGTTGCTGGCTGCAGTGGGTTATGGCATTTTGACGAAGATAGGCAAGGGTCAAAAAGAAGAAGCGATTGCCGAGTTCTCGCCACCTGATCACAGCTTCAGTGTGCGCCTGCCTGGCAAACTGGTTGAGCAGCCAGTCAAGGCTGAACCGGGGGTCAGTAATAATCACAGCTATTCGCTGCGTGCAGGTAAGTTTCATTATGGCGTGACACATTTCGAATTGCCGACACGCCCAGCAGATGTGTCTGGCCTGCTCGACGCCATACGCGACAATGCTGCTCAAAGCCCCAACACAGTCGTCACAGAAGAACAAAAAATAAATCTGGATGGCAACATCGGTCGCAGCCTGCAGTTGGAGACCAAGGGTATAGTCAGACTAGCCCATTACTATGTGATTGGAAAAACCGTTTACATCATCGAAACTGCCACGGAAAAAGCAGAAGGAAACTCACCCAAGATTGCTGCATTTATGGATTCATTCCATGTAAATTAGCACTCATTTCATCGACAGATATGAGCCTTAATGTCATACCTGGAGCGTACCCATTATTTGCTCCAGGCATGGCGAATCAAAATTGAAAACGGTGAGATTCGAACTCACGGCCCCCGACAGCAATGCTGTATGTAGACAGGTGCATTCAACCACTCTGCCACGCTTCCAAAATTCTTTGTTTACAGGTCAGGTTTGTCAACACAGAACCCAATTTGTCGGTCCGCCACGCACACCGTTCGCATATCTAATGTAAATCGTATTGCGCAAAAAACCGGTGCACATGGTGCACCCTACTTCAACTTGGTGCGCGCGGAGGGGATCGAACCCTCATACCCGTCGGGCTCTGGGGTTTAAGACCAGTGTGTATACCAATTCCACCACACGCGCATTCAAACTTCTTCACTGACATGTATTTTCACCATACATGTGTCGAAACATCTGGCGGAAACGGTGAGACTCGAACTCACGGGACCCTAAGGCCCTACTGTCTTCCAGACAGCTGCAATGGCCGCTCTGCCACGTTTCCTTATTTATTACGATTTGCTGTAGGGTGCACCACGTGCACCGTTCGTTGTCTTACGCAAATAGCGATATGCACAAAACATCCGGTGCACATGGTGCACCCTACTTCAACTTGGTGCGCACGGAGGGACTTGAACCCTCAATCCTTTCGGCACTGGTTTCTAAGACCAGCGTGTATGCCAATTCCACCACACGCGCATAAACCTCATTCACTTTAACCCGCTTTGGGGTGACCACTCGGAATCGAACCAAGATAAGCGGATTCACAGTCCACGACTTTCACCGTTAAGTTATGGCCACCCCAAAGCAGGCTGAAGCTCTTATTTCTGTTTCACTTTCTACCTGCAATCGCGTGCATGTTGCATAGGCGACGAAATGACAAGCACATCAAACTGGCAGGGGATCAAGGAGTCGAACCTTGGAATATCTGGTTCAAAACCAGGTGCCGTCACCGCTTGGCTAATCCCCTATTACAATGGTCGGAGTGCGAGGATTCGAACCTCGGACCTTCTGCTCCCAAAGCAGTTGCGCTACCAGACTGCGCCACACTCCGTAAAAAATACCTGCTTGCCACCACACGCTGGCAAGCACAAAAATCAAGCCGTATAAAAAACCAAAAAGCCCGGTGCGTTGATCGCATCCGGGCTTATCGCAACAGATATGGAGCACGCTAACTGGTGCGGTATATCTGTGGGGTTTCCCCCCGGATGTTGAATTGCAGGCATGCGCCCAGATGATATAAGGGCGATGCCAGATGCGAGCTTTGTTGCACTAACTGCAGAGGCAGATTGGCAGACAAAGAATGGGACGATAGCGGGAACAGATTGAGAACCGCATCGCCAGCCTGTGCCAGCCCCTGCGCATGAATGCGCAAGTTCTGATTCAGTTGTTGGAGTAGCGTGGTTTTCACAATCAATCCTTTTCTCTATTGGTTTATTAAGTAGGTGCTGCTGTATTCGATGTAGCTATCTTGCCATATGTTTTTAAATAAAACAAGCATGGCATGACGATTTTATTCAAATAATTGCGATATTTTTGCAACAGGCGCTCATTTCCAGAACTCATTTCATCAATAGGAATGAGTTCTAATTACAGATCAAAAACGCCAGTACTGTCCCCATATCGTCTCGGCTGATACGAAATAGAGAAAGCATGACCACCAAAATGCCATTACACTTGCGGGTCGTTTCATCCCAAAAACCACTCACCACAGAGGTACAGGGACACAGGGACACAGAGGTGTCACAGAGAAAAGCTGGTCAAATTTCTCGGCATCCAGCATAGATTTCGGCAAGCTTGTGTCCTGTTTATTTTATTCTTGAACAAATTTGCAACTCAGCACACTATTAAAACGATCACCTGTAAATGGTAATTTGATTTAGTCCTTTAACATCAGCTTCTTGATCATCCCCACAGGTGCGCTGCCGTAGCTGAGGAATTGTTCGTGGAATTGCTTGAGCTTAAATTTATCACCCTGCTGCTTTTTCAACTGTTCACGAAACTCCAGTATCTCGCTGTAACCGCTGAAATAACTCGCCAGTTGCACTGAGGTGTACTGCACGCGCAGCCATTTTCCATCGGCTTCTGCCTTGGTCTGGAAAGCCTGGTTCATCAAAAAGTCTTTGGCCTCTGCCTCTGTCATACCCAATACATGCACCTGATAATCAAGAATGGTATTGCAGATGGCGCGCAGGTTCCATTTGTAATACATGAGCCACATCTCAGGTGTATTACCACCATAACCCGATTCCAGCATCATGCGTTCGCTATACACGGCCCAACCTTCGACCATGGCACCATTGCTGAACAAGGTCTTGATCACTGATGGCGACTGATTCGCGTGCTGCAACTGGGTGTAATGACCTGGAATAGCTTCATGGATGTTCAATATCTGCAAGACCCAGTGATTGTGTTCACGCAAGATACCTTCGACCTGTTCCGGGCTTTGGCCGTCAAAAGGCGTGACATTGTAATAGGTCTTGTCATTCGGCCTGAAGATGCCGGGTGCTTCTATCGACGCCAGACTGACACCACGTTCGTACACCGGCGTCTCACGCACGATCAAGGGCTTTTTAAGATTCAGGCTAACCAGATCATGTTCGCGTATCCATTTTTCCAGTTGCGGCAACTGGCTACGAATTTCGGGAAACAGATCTTTGGCTGCCACATGTTTTTCAGACAGCTTGTCGATGACCATGGCAATCTTGCGTACACGATCAGCCGGCTTGGCTTGTGCACCCATGGTTTTATCCCATAGCTGATCTGCCAGTTTTTCCATGTTCAGATGTGCTTCATCCCTGTACTTCAGCGCACGCTGGTACGTCTGTTCTGCCGTCAGTGAAGACTGGATGTCGGCAGCAAATTTACCTTCATATAAATCCTTGCCTATGCGGAAAGAACGTGCGGTGGCTGGGTCCAGAGTTTTTTCCAACGCCTCCAAAAACTGCACATAATCGTTGACGGCAGCACGGGCATTTTTTAGCCCTTCATCAAGAGCGACTTTGTCCTTGTCTGTCAGTTTTTCCTCTGCGGCAGTTTTTTCCAGTTCGGCCAATACAGAAATGGCACCGGCACTTTGCTTGATCGCCAGACGAGTATGTTCAGGCGTAGGGTTCTTGATGCTGGCTTTGGCGGCCGCATAATAAGCGGGCACGGATTGCAAGCGCTGTATCGCCACCACCACCCGTTTGGTCTTTGGTGCAAAATCGGTATTGAGTATGGCATCGAAACCGCTGGCAATATTATGTTGAGTCGGATTCCATTCAAATTCGCGGAATTGCGTGAGATACCAGCGGGTACCATTCAGGTAATTGCGTATCATTGCCAGATCAGTCTGTTCTTTGGCAGACAAGTTTTCTGCATCTATCTTACCTAATTGTGCCAACCAATTATCAGCAAAAGCCACACTGGCATCCCGGGTAGCTTGATTTGGCAACACCAGTTTATTGGCGTCCTGATATCGACCTGCCGCCATAGACATATCCGGATCCTGCTGCCACAACGCGGCCAGAAAGGCGGCCTTGACCTGGGCAAACCCCTGATCAGCTTTTTTGGTAACATTTATCGATGCCACCGTGGAAGACATACTGACAGGTGCAGCCAGTGCCAGTGACGACAGCAAAGTGGCAATCAATACAGGACGGAACGGGACGGGGATGGGCATGGTGAGTATCTCGCAGGCTTAATATATTAAGAAGCATGAGGTTAACACAAGATCGACGCTATCATCTGTATTTTTTTATTGTCAGCAGGCGAAGAAAACATGCTTTCAGCAGCCCTCCATAACTTTGGCTGCCTATAGTGAACACTCATTCAAGGGGCTTTCTTTGTTACACTCCAGCCTTGGCCTAACCTGGCAAACCTGCAGCATCACAAAAAGAACAACATGACCCCCCCCACCCCCATCTCCATCATGCAATTGCACTGGACAGAAAACGACGAAGCACGCTCATGCCGCTGGCATTCAGAAAGCGGAGCGCCTGCCCCCAAGCGTGTGCAGATTGCCGATGACCGCATGAATGTAGAAACCGCCTACAAGCTGGCTTGCGAAGGCACGGCCTTACTGTGGCGTGGCGACTATCACAATGCCAAACAACTATTGCAGGCACTGGCTCGCCGCATCGATAAAAAACCGGCCAAGGCCAGCAAAAAGGCAAAAGTACCTGAATCTGCAAAAGAAGCATTCAACCTGCACCGCCAGGCGCAATCACAACGCGCCCGCGTGCTGGCCATGGTATTGATACCCTTTGAAGCTGACTACCACATCACCCTGCGCCGCGCGCCAGACGTTACACTAGCCTGCAAGGAAGTGTACGGCGAACCGACTACTGCCTTTGTCGCCTCCCTGCGGGAATTGCTGGGACTGATAGGTGCACATGAATGGCGCAAGAACGGTGTGGAGATCGCTGCGCTGGGTGCAAAAATCCACCCTTACTACGGCGTGTTTTCACCGGTACGGGGAGAATACATAGACTTGGTGGCCAAAGCACCACTGCCATCGACCGAGCTGGCTTTTGATATCGGCGTGGGTACCGGCGTGCTGTCGGCTTTGCTGGCAAAACGCGGCGTCAAGAAGATAGTGGCGACCGATCAGGACCAGCGTGCCCTCGCCTGCGCACGTGAAAACGTCGACAGACTGGGCTTGTCTGGCCAGATAGAATTGATGCAGGCAGACCTGTTTCCATCAGGCCGTGCGCCCCTGATTGTATGTAACCCACCATGGCTGCCGGCACGCCCCAATTCGCCTATAGAATATGCCGTGTATGACCCCGACAGCCGCATGCTGCGCGGCTTTCTGGCGGGCGTGGCAGAACATCTTGAACCACAGGGCGAAGCATGGCTGATTATGTCCAACTTTGCTGAACACCTGGGCCTGCGCAACCCCACAGATTTGCAAGGCTGGATAGAAGCTGGCGGCCTGACGGTCATTGGCAAGATGGATATCAAGCCACGCCACCCCAAATCCACGGACGAAAATGATCCCTTGCATGCTGCTCGCGTGAAGGAAGTGACTTCCCTATGGCGTCTGAAACTGAAATAGAATCTGTATTGTGTGGTCGGTGATGACACAATTCACTGACCACCGAGTTATCACCTGAGTTTATTAATTGTTTAGAAAATTAGCATCATGATCAACAAACCCGCCCGCATCCTGACCTTTAAATGCAAAAATTGCAGCAAATCCGTCCAGGTCTTTCTGCAAAAAGTCTCTGCCTGCTCACACATTCAACCCTATCAAGGTATTTGCAGCTGCGGCGAAATCATGAAACACGCGACCGGCAACAAGGAAGCTGTTCAGTCCTATCTCAGCTCCAATGATGTCTTGTGGTCGCATCATCATTAATTCATTGGCAAGCAAGTGACGTGCAAAACAGGAATTTCTCAAGTAATTCCCTTGCAAAATTTGCATTTACGCCTCAGATCAAGTCTATAGCTAGACGAAAACATTTATAATCTAAGGCTTTGCAGCAGTTTTCTGGAAACAATGAAGGTATTTCGCGGACTTCCAAATGCAGCCTCCCGTGCACCCTGTGCGCTGGCGATAGGCAATTTTGATGGCGTGCATCTGGGCCACCAGACTTTGCTTGCCCGTTTGCGGGATGCGGCGACACGTTTGGGTATAGAAGCTGCCGTCATGACATTTGAACCACATCCGCGTGCATTCTTTGCCCAGATGATGGGCGATCTGTCCAAAGCGCCTACCCGCATCGCCAATTTGCGTGACAACATGACTTCGCTGCAGGCTGCCGGTGTGGACAGGGTGATCGTTGAACATTTCAATGCTCACTTCGCCTCGCTGTCCCCGCAAGATTTCATCGAAAAAGTGCTGGTCGATGGCCTGCACGTCAAATGGGTCATGGTGGGTGAAGATTTTCGCTTTGGTGCCAAACGCGCTGGCGATATCGCCACCCTGACTGAAGCAGGCTTGCGTCACGGCTTTACGGTTGAGACCCTGCCTTCGGTTCAAAACAAGGGCGTGCGTATCTCTTCTTCAGCAGTGCGTCTGGCGTTGGCAAACGGCGATTTTGACGAAGCTGAAGCCTTGCTGGGTCACCCTTACCGTATTTCCGGCCACGTAGTGCACGGCCAAAAGCTGGGACGCACGATCGGTTTTCCTACGCTGAACCTGCGTATTGCCCATCACCGCCCTGCCCTGAATGGTATCTTTATCGTACAGGTACATGGCCTGGCTGATCAGCCACTACCCGGCGTTGCAAGCCTGGGTGTGCGCCCTACTGTTGATGACAGTGGCCGCGTGCTGCTGGAAACGCATGTATTTGATTACAGTGGTCACGCGTATGGCAAAGTCGTGCAGATAGAATTTTTGAAAAAACTGCGGGACGAAGAAAAATACATAGATTTGCCAACCCTGACGGCGGCCATCAATAAGGATGCGGAACAGGCACGTGCCTATTTTGCTGACAGCCACCGCCCTGCACGCTCTGCTACTGACCGAATTTGAAGCTCACACATTGTTTGTTGTAGTTGCTTGTGACTTCATCCTGATTTTAAAAATAGAAAACTTATTATGTCTGAAAACAAAGCGGCAAAAACTGCCAGTAAATACCCGGTCAATATGACCGAAACAGCATTCCCCATGCGTGGCGATCTGGCCAAACGCGAACCCAAGTGGGTCAAGGAATGGCAAGACAAGAAAATCTATGAACGTGTGCGCAAGGCTGCTGCCGGTCGCCCAAGATTCGTGCTGCATGATGGCCCACCGTATGCCAATGGCGATATCCATCTGGGTCATGCCGTCAACAAGATCTTGAAAGACATGATCGTCAAGGCTCGCACCATGGCTGGCTTTGATGCACCGTATGTACCAGGCTGGGATTGCCATGGCATGCCTATCGAAATCCAGGTTGAAAAACTGTTTGGCAAAAACCTGCCGGTGGCCGAGGTGCATGCCAAGGCACGCGTGTATGCGAATGAACAGATAGAAAAACAAAAAGCTGGCTTTATCCGTCTGGGTGTGTTGGGCGGATGGGACAACCCGTACAAAACCATGGCCTTTGGCAATGAAGCAGATGAGTTACGTGCACTCGGCAAATTACTGGAAAAAGGTTATGTGTATCGCGGCCTGAAACCGGTCAACTGGTGTTTTGACTGTGGCTCTGCGCTGGCTGAAGCTGAAGTTGAATACGAAAACAAACGTGACCCTTCCATCGACGTTGGCTTCCCGTTTGCGGAACATGACAAACTGGCTGCTGCCTTCAAGCTGGCCAAGCTGCCGCTGGACAAGGGCTATTGCGTCATCTGGACTACAACGCCATGGACCATCCCATCCAACCAGGCGTTGAACATGCACCCGGAAATCACTTACGCACTGGTCAAGACCCAGCGCGACGGTGAAGACATCCTGCTGATCCTGGCAAAAGACCTGGTGGAAGCCAGCCTGACTAACTATGGCCTGACAGGTGAAGTCATTGCTACCTGCCTGGGTGCGGACTTGTCTGAAATCAAATTCAAGCATCCACTGGCAGCAATGGATGCTGGCTATGACCGTTTTTCACCGGTATATCTGGGTGAGTACGTCAGTACAGAAACAGGTACCGGCGTGGTCCACTCTGCCCCTGCCTACGGTATCGAAGATTTCCAGTCGTGCAAAGCACATGGCATGAAAGATGACGACATCATCGCCCCTGTCATGGGTGATGGCAAGTTTGCGTCCAGCCTGCCTTTCTTTGCTGGCATGACGATATGGGAAGCATCCAAGCCTATCTGCGACAAGCTGCGCGAAGCAGGCACCCTGTTTTCGCTGAAAATGTTTGACCATAGCTATATGCATTGCTGGCGTCATAAAACGCCTATCATCTATCGCGCCACCTCACAGTGGTTCGCCAGCATGGACAATACGCCCAAAGCGGGCGGCGACAGTCTGCGTCAAACGGCACTGAAGGCCATCGATGAAACTGCCTTCTTCCCGGCATGGGGCAAGGCGCGTCTGCATGGCATGATCGCCAACCGTCCTGACTGGACTTTGTCGCGCCAGCGTCAATGGGGCGTGCCTATGGCTTTCTTCCTGCATAAGGAAACGGGGCAATTGCATCCACGCACACCAGAATTGTTGGAACAGATCGCCCCGCGCATAGAAAAAGAAGGCATCGAAGCCTGGCAAAAAATCGAAGTCGCTGATTTGCTTGGCGATGAAGCCCCCATGTATGTGAAGAACCGCGACACCCTGGATGTCTGGTTTGATTCTGGCGTAACGCATCAGACAGTTTTGCGTGGCTCACACAAAGAGCAGTCAGCCTTCCCTGCAGATTTATATCTGGAAGGGTCTGACCAGCATCGCGGCTGGTTCCATTCTTCACTGTTGACAGCGTCCATGCTGGATGGCCGTGCGCCTTACAAAGCCTTGCTGACACATGGTTTCACCGTTGATGGTGACGGCAAGAAAATGTCCAAGTCTTTGGGCAATACGCTGGCACCGCAAAAGATATCTGACACTTTGGGTGCAGACATCTTGCGCCTGTGGGTTGCTTCGTCTGATTATTCAGGTGAATTGTCCATCTCTGACGAAATCCTGAAACGTGTGACGGAAGCCTATCGCCGTATCCGCAATACCTTGCGCTTCTTGCTGGCGAACACGTCTGATTTTGATGCGGCAAAAGATGCTGTTGCGATCAATGAACTGCTGGAAATCGACCGCTATGCCATCGCCAATATGGCCGCATTGCAAAAAGAAATCCTGGCACATTTTGACGCGTTTGAATTCCATCCTGTGGTCAGCAAATTGCAATCATATTGCTCGGAAGACCTGGGTGGTTTCTATCTCGACATACTGAAAGACCGTCTGTATACCAGCGGTGCTACTTCGCATGCGCGCCGTTCTGCACAAACTGCTATCTGGCATATCACGCAATCGCTGTTGCGTCTGATGGCACCGATGTTGTCTTTCACCGCAGAAGAAGCCTGGCAGTTCTTTGCTGCTGCCGATGCGTATAAAGACAGTGACGAAACCATCTTCACGCAAACTTATTACAGCTTGCCAGAGGTCACCGATGCCGCAGCCTTGCTTGACAAGTATGCGGCCCTGCGTGCCGTCCGCAATGATGTCACCAAGCAGCTGGAAGAAGTACGCGTTGCCGGTGGCATCGGTTCTTCCTTGCAGGCAGAAGTGACAATCAAGGCCAGCGGCAGCAAGTTTGACGTGCTGAACAGCTTTGCCGACGACTTGAAATTTACCCTGATCACATCAGCAGCAGGTGTGGAACAGGTTGCCAGCGAAGCGGAAGAAGCCGTGGTCGTTACCCCATCGAAATATGAAAAATGCGAGCGTTGCTGGCATTATCGTGCAGATGTCGGTAGCCATGCGGACCACGCTGGCTTGTGCGGTCGTTGTGTCAGCAATCTGTTTGGTTCTGGCGAAGCACGTCGCTTTGCCTAAGAACCTGCTTACGATCTTACTGCGCGTGCGCAATTGGAGTCAACGCGGGGCTCATGTGCGGCTCAAAATGCTCATGTACTATAAGTACATTCCGCTTTTTGCGCTGCGCTTAGGTACCCTTACCCCGCTGATCCCGTTGACGCGGGCTCGCTACAGATCGTAAACAGGTTCTAAGTAAGTAAATAAGTAAGCATTTGTCATGCAAGCTGGGTCAGTAGCCAATAATTAATTCGCTGACCCAGCCTGTATTCACCAAGACTTCACAAGAGTTCAATACCCATGGCGACCAAAAAACGTCCCGCTGCTTCAAATAACTATTCAAGCTCCAGCTCTTCCGGCGCGGGCCTCGTGCCATGGCTGGGTCTGGCTGCCGTCGTTATCTTGCTTGACCAGGTCAGCAAAATCACTATCAGCAAAGCCTTTGCCTATGCAGAAACGCTTCGCATCACCTCATTCTTCAACCTGACCCTGGCCTACAACAAGGGAGCAGCCTTCAACTTCCTGGCGACCGAAACTGGTTGGCAGCGTTATCTGTTTACCGCTATTGGCTTGATAGCGGCAGCCTATATCATCTACCTGCTGATGCGCCATTCTGGCCAAAAGCTGTTTTGTACGGCGCTGGCACTGATCATGGGTGGTGCGCTGGGTAACGTGATCGACAGGCTGCTGTATGGCCATGTAATTGATTTTCTGGATTTTCATTACCAGGAAATTTATCATTTCGCGACCTTCAACATCGCCGATAGCGCGATTTGCGTAGGTGCGGCATTATTCATACTGGATGAATTGCGCCGCGTGAAAAAATAAGGAGTAGCACCATGAGTCTGCAACTGGCTGGTAAAAAGATCGTTCTGGGCCTGACCGGTGGCGTAGCCTGCTACAAAATTGCAGAACTGACGCGGGCGCTGGGTAAGGCCGGTGCCAAGGTGCAAGTGGTGATGACCGAATCGGCAACCCATTTCATCACCCCGGTAACCATGCAGGCGCTGTCCGGCAATACCGTTTATACCGACCAGTGGGATGCGCGCATTGGCAACAACATGCCACACATAGATCTGACGCGGGATGCTGACGCCATTGTGATAGCCCCCTGCAGTACCGATTTCATCTTCAAACTGGCCCATGGTGCCTGCAATGATTTGCTGTCCACCCTGTGCGTTGCCCGCCCTGCCCGTCTGCCCCTGCTAGTCGCCCCAGCCATGAATGTGGAAATGTGGCAAAACCCGGCAACCCAGCGCAACATACAACAGATCAAGGCCGATGGCATCCAGATCATGGGTCCCGCTGCGGGCGACCAGGCTTGCGGTGAAACCGGCATGGGCCGCATGCTGGAACCCGACCAGTTGTTGACTGAAATCATCGCGTCATTCCAGCCCAAGACTCTGGCTGGCAAGCACGTATTGATCACTGCAGGACCCACCTTTGAACCGATAGACCCGGTACGCGGTATCACCAATTTATCATCCGGCAAGATGGGTTATGCGATAGCCAAGGCCGCCTGGGAAGCCGGTGCCATCGTCACTTTGGTTTCTGGCCCAACTGCGCTGGACACCCCATATGGTGTGCGCCGTGTTCAAGTACAGACCGCGCAACAAATGCATGATGCAGTGATGGCGCAATTAAGCCAGCAAAAGCAGGATATCTTTATCGCCGTTGCTGCCGTCGCCGATTGGCGTGTCGCCAATGCCAGTGAGCAAAAGCTGAAAAAAACCAGCGACAGCGATACCCCACAACTGCAATTTGCGCAAAACCCGGACATTCTGGCAGCCGTTGCCGCCATGCCCGATGCACCTTACTGCGTAGGTTTTGCCGCCGAATCAGAAAACCTGCTGCAATACGGTGCAGCCAAACGACTCAAGAAAAACATCCCGCTATTGGTTGGCAATATCGGTC
This sequence comes from Undibacterium sp. GW821-FHT11B02, assembly GCF_058808955.1. Lineage (NCBI taxonomy): Bacteria > Pseudomonadati > Pseudomonadota > Betaproteobacteria > Burkholderiales > Oxalobacteraceae > Undibacterium > Undibacterium sp. GW821-FHT11B02. The sequence goes on from NZ_JBXASD010000003.1 coordinate 82,507, forward strand.
ATCACACCTTTGGCAAGGATGATAACGAACTAGTGCTGTTTGACGAGCAAGGTCATACCGCCCTGCCACGCGCCGACAAGCAAACCCTGGCTCAAAACCTGGTGGCTGAAATCGCACTGCGTACCAGCCTGATTTAACGCTTCCATCCATGCCCAAGGGCTAAGGCTCTTTGGGCATTATTTTTTGCTCAATACCATGAAAAACATAGACCTGAAAATCCTCGATAGCCGCATGAAAGACCTGCTGCCCGCCTACGGCACCCCTGGCAGCGCCGGCCTGGACCTGCGCGCCTGCATCGATGCCGCCATCACCCTGCAACCAGGCCAGACCGTCCTGATCCCTACCGGCCTGGCGATCCACATCGCCGACCCGGGCTACGCCGCCATGATCTTGCCACGCAGCGGCATGGGCCACAAAAACGGCATCGTGCTGGGTAACCTGGTCGGCCTGATCGATTCCGACTACCAGGGCCAATTGATGGTATCCACCTGGAACCGCGGCCAGTCAGAATTCACACTGCAACCCATGGAAAGACTGGCACAACTGATCATCGTGCCAGTGCTGCAGGTGGGCTTTAATATTGTTGACGAGTTTGGGCAGAGTGAGCGTGGTGAGGGGGGGTTTGGGAGTACGGGGAAGCATTGACGTGGCTGGGTTCGGCCAGCTTGCCGATTTTTGCAAAGCATGTTTTGCGCCAGTAGCATCCAGGTAGCTTGCAATCTGGGCTGTTGATGAGTTGCGATGGGAATGGGGCCTGTCCTTTGGTGACGATAAACGGCAATCACATTAACGTCATTCCTGCGTAGGCAGGAAGCTACTGGGTCGGCGCTCCAGCGGCGTTTATGGTACACCGTTTCGTTTTATGGTACACCGTTTCGTTAATTAAAACGATCACCCTCTGTGGACACAAGCCGGGTCTCGGCCCGGCGGCCGAAATACTTTCTTTGCTTCGCCAAAGAACGTATTCAAAGAAAGGCGACCGCAGACTCGCTCCCTACGGGAGTTCCCATTTATGCAGCGCAAAAAATGGGAAATGCCCGCAACTCGCTTCGCTCAAACATCGGTCATTTCTGATCCATTTTCTGCGCTACACAAATGGCTTCGTCCCAAGCGGATTAAGGTCAAAGACAGCGTCAAAAGCAACGTCAATACAACAGTAATGCATATTTATCTGAATGTCGTTAATCAGCGATGGGGTTGGGGTTGGGGTTGGGGTTGCTGTTGCTGTTGCTGTTGACTTTGCCGTTGACTTTAATCCGCTTGGGACGACGTAATTTGTGCTTCACAAAAAATGGACCAGAAAGCTTCGTGTTTGAGCCGAAGGCGAGTTTCGAAGCTTTCCCATTTTTTGGGATGCACAAATTATGCTGAAGCGTAGCGTAAGCACCCGCAGGGCGAGTCTGCGGTCGCCTTTCTTTGATTCCTTTCTTTGGCGAAGCAAAGAAAGGAATTCGGCCGCCGGGCCGAGACCCGGCTTGTGTCCACGAAGGGTAATCGTTTTAATTAACGTTGATAGCATGCAACGAACGCCGCTGGAGCGCCAGTCCGGTGGTATCCAGCCTTCGCTGGAGCGACGATATGATGATTGCCGTCATTCAATCGCAACACCAATCTGGCAGAGCTGCGCAACGGCTTGGTGCCCTCAAGCCAACGTCGCCAACGCCGCCACCAATTTCCCCTTCAACTCTTCATTCTTCAATTCCTGCTTCTCCACATCAAAATTCTCATAAAACGTCGGCACTGACAGACTTGCCTTCAACTGCCCGCCAAAGAATGGTGCAGAGGTCGTGGCAGCGGCCAACACGCTGGCACCGCCGCGTGCGCCGGGGGATGTGGATAGCATGACCATGGGCTTGCCCTGGAAGACCTTGCCATTGGCGCGGGAACACCAGTCAAACAGGTTTTTATAGGCAGCGCTGTAAGAACCGTTATGTTCAGCGAAGGAAATCAGGATGGCATCGCTGGCAGCAATCTTGTCGAGGAAAGCCTGGGCCAATGCAGGCTTACCGAGATCAGCTTCCTTATCCACGCTGAACAGCGGCAATTCATAGTCATTCAAATCCAGCACTTCCACATCGGCACCGGCAACCATGTGGGCGGCATAGGTGACCAGTTGCTTGTTGATGGATTTTTTACTGCTGCTGGCAGCGAAGGCGAGTAGTTTCATGGCAGTATCAGGTAAAAAGTCAAAAAGGTCAGGATATTTCAGTTTTTCAGTGGCGTCAGGTCGATAGGTTTCAGGTAAGCATATTGTCCGGGGACGATATGATACGTTTGTTTGTATGGCTGATACCCTGCCGCCTTAATTTGTAATTCATACTGTCCTTCCTTCAGATCGACGAAGGAAAAGAAGGATTGAAAACTATAGTCGTGGCCTGCCAGGTAAGCATCGGCACCGTGATCACGCTCCTTGATTTCATTCTTTGTTGTCAGCGTACGGCTCTCTTTTTCGCCGATTAGTGTAATGGATTCTATCTGTAGTTGTGGATGCGGTGCACGGTAGCTGCCAGCCGGATTATCGCCAGATTTGACTTCTGCTCCAATATAACCCGACAGCACTCCTTGCGGGACGAATGAAAATTTCAGTTCGGCCTTTTTACCGTTAGCAATGACAACCGGAATGTTGGCTGGTACGGTTTTAAAGCCATAGGCAACAAGGTTTGCCGTATATTCACCCAGTGGAAAAGATCCCAGCTCAGTGCCGCTATCACGTGTACTCATGGGCAGGATGATTTTTTCATGGCTGCTATCAGTCGGTGTCAGCAGCAACAAAGGATCGGATTTGGGTACGCTACCGTTGACTTCGTAAGTGAAGGCGACGCTCAAATTACCATTAGCGCCTTTGGTATCGGTATGGGCGGCATTCTTTTTGTCGGTAGCTGCAAGCACCGCTGTATATTGGCGAAACACTTCGGGCGAGGACAAAATGCCAACGTGGCTTTCATTAAAGCCCTTGACCATCCTGGCATCTGCCTGTGCATCTGCGCGCAATTCGCTGGCCAGGGTAATGCTACCGTCGGTATTGGCGGAATGCAGCAGGCTATAACTGCCGCCATGACCAAAGAACAGGTAATAATCGAGATCAGCTGGCAGCGGTTTCTGGAACAGAGTTTGTACGAAACGCCCTTTCGACTGCATATCGTTCCATGAAGGCACTACTGCTGGCGAATAGCGCACACCATTGTCAGCCATGGTGTCGCCACCCCAGGGCGTGGATAAAGAAACAAACAGTTTGGCCGCAGGAAATTGTGCGCCATAATTGCTCAGGAAAGAACGCACCACCATGCCGCCCATGCTATGTGCGGTGAAGTAAATTTTGTCGAAGTGGTAGCGCCTTTGCAGGTTGGCCAGCTTCCAGTACAGCAAGTAAGACATCGAATCCAGCGATGCGCCAGACGGGTAATAAAAGAACCAGGGCTGGTACTTGTTACGGTCCAGATGTTCAAAAAAGTATTTCCAGTCTTGCGGTGAACCAGCGACACCATGTACAAACAGGATGGGTGTTTTGGCTGGATCGTATTTATCCAAAAAATAGATGTTGCCACCAGCCTTTTTGAAAAACTCTACTGGTGTCCAGTAACCGCTCTTGCCGGATTCTGAAGAAAATATGGGCTGATTCAAATCAGCAATCGCTCCTATCTGTGTGCTATGTAGCTTGCCATTGGCTGGTGGCTCGGCAATCACGGTACCTAACGGTATGAATACTGCAGGTCCCGCAGTTTGAGCAGCAGAAATGACGAAATTGAGTTCAGCCACCACACCGGTTCCGGATGCTTCAATCGACGGTGATACATACTGACCGACAGGCTCACCAGCATCCACCCGGAGGTTGCCATTCGCGTCACCAAAGGCAAACACGCCGTATTGCCCCTTGGGTACGATCAGTTCATAGGCGCCGGGCTCATGCAGCACGGTATAGTGCACAATTTCCAGATGGCCATCATGTTTGGTGTAGGCCGCAACGACGACAGGCTTATCCCATGGTACGTCACTCGATATACTGCCGACAAATACGGTGGATGAATAAAACACCTTCGCCTCATCATTCAATTTGACGAAGGAACAGGCACTCAAGCCATTACATAAGATTATCCAGATCAACAAATTCCACTGATGCTTCAGCAGACCTTGCAACATCTTGAAAAGTGTAGTCAGGCTGAAAAACAAACTTGAATAGTGCTTTATTAATGCCTGCATAGTGATCTGCTGTCTGTTGAGTGGTAGATGACATGAGCCTGTCACATCTCTACGGAGGAATAAGAGAAAGCCACTAAGAACTGCCTTCAATACAATGCAAAAAATTATATCAAATATAATAATTTCAATCTGGATTTTTGCGGTGCAAGATAGTTGCAATGCAAGATACATGCTTTGGAATTACAATCCGTAGCAAATACAAACAATTTCAATGTCTGTTGATGGTTGCCGGGGACTACCCCTTGGCTTCTCTGTCAGGCACATCCGGAAAGGACCATGCATATGAGTGTCATCAGCCTGATCATCAGCCCGCGCGTCAAGGATCTTGGCGGTTTTACTGTTGGCCGCATTCTGCCTTTTGCCAAACGGCATATGGTGGGGCCCTTCATCTTCCTTGACCATATGGGGCCAGCCCAGTTCGAATCCGGACAAGGCATGGATGTGCGCCCGCATCCGCACATAGGTCTGGCGACGGTGACCTATCTGTTTGAAGGCAATATGTACCACCGTGACAGCCTGGGTTCTGAACAGGAGATACTGGCCGGTGCCGTCAACTGGATGACGGCTGGACGCGGCATCGTACATTCTGAACGCAGCAGCCCGGAACAGCGTAGGCAGACACGTACCCTGCACGGTTTGCAAAGCTGGGTCGCCCTGCCAAAAGAATTTGAGGAAGTGGAACCAGAATTCCATCACCATGCTGCTGAGAGTTTGCCTGCATTTAATATTGGCCAGGTGGCATTGAAGCTGATTGCAGGTTCTGCCTATGGCCATACGGCACCGGTAAAAATATTCAGCCCGCTGTTTTATGTGGAAGCAAAAATGCCCGCCGGCAGCCAATTGCAGGTGCCTGCCGAATATGCCGAGCGCGCCCTGTACCTGGTATCTGGCGAATTGCGTATCGGCGATGAAACCATACAACAGCACAGCATGCCGGTGTTTGAAGAAGGAGCAGACGTAACGATCACCGCCACCAGCGATGCCCATCTGGTCTTGCTGGGTGGCGCTACCCTGCCTGAGCAGCGTTATATTTTCTGGAATTTTGTCTCCACCTCTGAAGCGCGTATCGAACAGGCAAAAGAGGACTGGAAAGCGGGTCGCCTTGGCAAAGTGCCGGGTGACGACGAATTTATACCGCTCCCGGAATAACGTTCATCAATAAAAACAGGATTAAAACCATGACTGACAAGACCATCTCTGCCCATGTTATTGAAACTGGCGAAAGCAATTTTGCTGTTGACATCACCGTTTCAAACCACCACATAAAAGGCGACGAACCGCTGGATGCTGAAGGTGGCAACCTGGGCCCTGCCCCATATGATTTGCTGACTGCGGCACTGGGCGAATGCACCGCCATGACCGTGCGCTGGTATGCGCGTCAACATGCCTGGCCGTTGGACAAGGTGGAAGTCAAGCTGACTCACCACAAAGAAGGTGTGCAGGATATATTTACTAAAGAAGTCATCCTGCATGGTGCAGACCTGACCGAAGAACAGCGCACAAGATTGATAGCCATTGCTGCCAAATGCCCAGTACACAAAACCATCACCAGTTCACCGACGATCATCACCAGCGCTGGCTGAAGAAAATCTGATAAAAACAAAAAGCCCGGAGAGTGTCCGGGCTTTTTGTCTTGCTTATCTTTTCATCTTGCGGCTACGCCCTGCCGATTCTCGCAAGATAGTATAATTCCAGTCATCACTATGCGAGCCGTTTGGTGTGGTGACAGAAACACGAAACATGTCACCATCTCCCTCTTTCAAACGCTTGCCGGATGCCGTATGTTTTTTGCTGGCATCGCTGCGCTCATACACATCGATTTCTACTTCGCTGCCTTCCAGTGCCGCTTGAGACAACACGGCATCGATGGTCTTGGTTGTATATTCCAGTACATAGGTGGGAAGCTTTAAACCAGCCATACTTGTCTCCTTTGCGCATAGATACGCGACCATTGTACATTGCCACAAGGAAGCACCGGACATATTGACCATGCCCGGGATCGACCATACCGGTAGTTTATTCGACTTCAACCACCTCTTGTGATGTTTCTGGTGGAGTTGCATCGCCCTCTGAAAATTCCAGTTTGACCTGGTCTTTGTCATCGAGATCGACAATCACACGACCACCTGTCACCAGCTTACCGAACAAAAGCTCATCCGCCAAGGCTTTGCGTATCATGTCCTGTATCAAACGTGCCATAGGGCGGGCACCCATAAGCGGATCAAAGCCTTTTTTACCCAGGAATTTACGCAAATTCTCAGTAAATGTGGCTTCGACTTTTTTCTCATGCAATTGCTCTTCGAGCTGCATGAGGAACTTGTCGACCACACGCAGGATGATTTCTTCATCCAGCGAACGGAAGCTGATGATAGCATCCAGACGATTGCGGAACTCAGGCGTAAACATACGCTTGATATCCGCCATTTCATCACCGGCTTCTTTGCTGTCATTGAAACCGATAGAGCGTTTCTGCAGGCTTTCAGCACCGGCATTGGTGGTCATGATGATGATGACATTACGGAAATCTGCCTTGCGACCGTTATTATCCGTCAACGTACCATGGTCCATGACCTGCAACAGGATGTTGAAAACATCTGGATGGGCTTTTTCAATTTCATCCAGCAACAGCACAGCATGTGGTTTTTTGGTAATGGCTTCAGTCAGCAAACCACCCTGATCAAAACCGACATAACCCGGAGGTGCACCAATCAGACGACTGACGGCATGCCTTTCCATGTATTCCGACATGTCAAAGCGTATCAGTTCTATACCCAGCGTGAACGCCAGTTGCTTGGCGACCTCGGTCTTGCCGACGCCGGTAGGGCCGGAGAACAGGAAAGAACCAATAGGCTTGTCTGTCTTGCCCAGGCCAGCCCTTGCCATTTTGATGGCAGAGGACAGCGCTTCAATCGCAGGTTCCTGACCAAAGACCACGTTTTTCAGATCGCGGTCTATGGTACGCAGCTTGCTGCGGTCGTCCTGATTGACGGTCTGTGGCGGAATACGTGCGATTTTCGAGATGATGTCTTCGATATCGGCCTTGCCTATGGTTTTCTTTTGCTTGGACTTGGGCAAAATACGTTGAGCAGCACCAGCCTCATCGATCACGTCGATAGCCTTGTCGGGCAAATGACGGTCGTTGATGAAACGGGCAGACAGTTCAGCCGCAGTCGCCAGCGCCGAAGCTGAATACTTGACGTTGTGATGTTCTTCAAACTTGGATTTAAGACCGCGCAAGATTTGCACGGTTTGTTCCACGGTTGGTTCATTGACATCAATTTTCTGGAAACGACGCGCCAGGGCGTGGTCTTTTTCGAAAACGCCACGGTATTCCGTGTAGGTCGTTGCGCCGATGCACTTCAGTTGGCCGCTGGACAGCGCCGGTTTCAGCAGATTGGATGCATCCAGCGTACCACCCGATGCCGAACCGGCACCGATAATGGTATGAATTTCATCAATGAACAAAATGCCGTTGGGCGTGTCTTTCAGCTGTTTCAGCACACCTTTGAGGCGCAGCTCGAAATCACCACGGTATTTTGTACCAGCCAGCAAGGCACCCATGTCCAGTGAGTAGACTACGGCATTTTGCAGGATGTCAGGTACGTCACTTTGGGTGATGCGCCATGCCAGCCCCTCGGCGATGGCTGTTTTGCCAACGCCCGCCTCGCCTACCAGCAGCGGATTATTTTTGCGGCGACGGCACAGGATCTGGATCACGCGCTCCACCTCACTATCGCGGCCGATCAGCGGATCAATCTTGCCTTCGGCAGCAGCCCTGTTCAGGTTTTGCGTGAACTGGTCGAGCGGATTTTCCTTGACCTGGGCTTCGGCAGCGTTTTCTTCGCTTCCCTCTGGCGATTTTGCCGGTTCATTGTGGCTATCCTTGCGCACGCCGTGCGAAATGAAGTTCACCACATCCAGGCGAGTCACGCCCTGCTGATGTAAATAATACACAGCATGGGAATCTTTTTCGCCAAAGATCGCCACCAGCACATTCGCGCCGGTAACTTCTTTCTTGCCATTCGATGCCGACTGCACATGCATGATGGCCCGCTGAATCACGCGCTGGAAACCCAGCGTTGGCTGGGTATCGACCTCGCTGGTACCTGGCACGGTAGGCGTATTGTCGGTAATAAAATTACCCAGGGTTTTGCGCAAATCGTCAATATTGACAGCGCAAGCCCTCAAGACTTCCGCCGCGGAAGGGTTATCCAGCAAGGCCAGCAACAAATGCTCAACCGTGATGAATTCATAACGAGCCTGCCGGGCCTCGACAAAGGCCATATGCAGACTAACTTCCAGTTCTTGCGCAATCATACTTCCTCCATCACACATTGCAGGGGGTGTCCTGCCTTACGAGCGTGCGTTAAAACGAGTTCCACTTTGGTCAGCGCAATATCCTTGGAATAAACGCCACATATCCCTTTGCCATCCCTGTGCACCTTGAGCATGATCTGCATGGCAGTCTCACGATCCTTGTTAAAATATTCTTGTACGATGGCGACCACGAACTCCATAGGAGTGTAGTCATCATTCAATAAAATCACCTGATACATTGAAGGCGGCTTAAGCTTCTGAGCCTGACGTTCCAATATCGTACCGTTTTCTTGCTTGTTTCCCATACGTATATTCTAGTACGTTGATTCATTCCAGAGATAAATAATAAGTGAATAAAAACAGCTTAATTTCCACATTCATCAAATGTTACGCGCTTTCCGCCTTTCTCGCAGATGGTGATTAATTCCCATAGATCAAGTTTCTTTTAAAAATCTATTTATTTCTTCTTAATTTACCGGATTTTCTTGTCATTAAGTAAAAATACAACAGTACTGCAAAACTACTCCATTTGTAACCAGAAGTTTCTTGACTTTAGCTTTTTTTCCGCCAAGAATGATATTTATTGACAAGTTTAGTATTAAATCGTCAATATGAAGTGAGCAAGTCAAGGGGGAGGTAGCATAGTGCTAGGTTTCTTGCTTTTACGGCTCGTGTGATTAGTTTCTATTTGAAAGATGCATTATGGCAACAGGTACCGTCAAGTGGTTCAATGATTCCAAAGGTTTCGGCTTTATCACTCCGGATGACGGCGGTGAGGATTTGTTCGCCCACTTTTCCGCAATCCAGATGAACGGCTTTAAGACCCTGAAAGAAGGTCAAAAAGTAACGTTCGAAGTCACGCAAGGCCCTAAAGGCAAGCAAGCTTCCAACATCCAAAATCCTTAATACCGATTCTGGCTTTATGAAAAACCCCGCTATCGCGGGGTTTTTTTTCATTTGCAGCGCTTTCACTTCCGTTTTGCCTTAAATCCGGTTCAAGGCTAAAGTAGAACTCCTTTTGGTCGTGGCAATACCCGGAACTCAATTCGCTTCATGAAACTCAGGTATAAAATTATCTTGCTGGCGGTTGCGCCTTTCTTGCTATCCTTCGCCGGGATAGCGTTAGCCGTGTTTTATCAGGCAACCTTCCTCGCAAAGCAACAAAGAAATACCGTCGAACAGGCTTATATCGCCAGCAAGGAAGCCGAACTCAAGCATTACGTAACCCTGGGCACAGCCGCCATTTCCCATCTTTATAACAGCAAGCAGCAAAGCCCTGCCACACGCGAAGAGGCAAAAAAAATCCTGGCCGCACTTGATTTTGGCGATGACGGTTATTTTTACATCTATGACATGCAGGGAAATAACCTCATGCACCCACGCCGCCCAGACATGGTTGGCAAGAATTTATGGGGTATGACTGATCCCGAAGGTAATTTCACTATCCAGGATTTGATCAACAAGGCCAAGTCTGGCGGCGGTGCCATCCGCTACATGTGGGAAAAGCCCTCCATGCACAAGGTCATGCCCAAGCTGGGCTACGTGGTCATGCTGGATCAATGGGGCTGGATGCTGGGCACCGGCATTTATCTCGACGATGTTGACAATGCCCTCAATAAAATTGATATACAAGTGGCGAAAAACATACAAAGCACCATGTCATGGATTGCTGGCATCGCCCTGATCAGTGCTTTATTGATTGCCTTATCCGGTCTGGCGCTGAATATCAGCGAATCACGCCTGGCTGAAGCCAAGCTCAAGGTGCTGGCACAAAGCGTCGTCAGCTCGCAGGAAGATGAACGCGCCCGCCTGTCGCGCGACCTGCATGATGGCCTTAGCCAATTATTGGTGTCGATCAAGTTGCAGATAGAATCCGGCCTGGCCAAACTGAGCCAGAACAGCGGCAACCAGGATTCAGCAAAAACTTCATTTGCGCGTGCCACCGATCAGCTCAACGAAGCCCTTAGCGAGGTGCGGCGCATTTCCCACAACCTCCGCCCTGCCCTGCTCGATGATTTGGGCGTGGTGGCCGCGTTTGGGCACCTGGCGAGCGAATTTGAAAGCGCCACCTCCTTGCCAGTCAGCTTTCACGCCGAAGGCGATTTCCACACGCTCAGTGAAATCAGCAACACCGTGTTGTTCCGGGTGGCGCAGGAAGCGTTAATGAATATCCACAAACATGCCGAAAAAGTCAGCCACGTGCACATGCAACTTAATTGCGAGGGTAGCAGTATCAGCCTCATCATTACCGATGATGGCTGCGGCTTTGACATCAAGGGCGTAGCCAACCACCCACACCGTGGCATAGGGCTGAGTAATATGCGCGAACGGCTGGCTGCCATCAACGGCAGCCTGGAACTACTATCAAATAACGAGGGTACGACAGTCATAGCCCTCATTCCAAACGGAGAAGACACATGACCGACCAACAAACGGTCCAGCCAGCATTGGCAGAACCAGCGCCCGGCGGCACCAACGAACAGCCAACCCTGGTTCATCTGCTGCTGGTGGATGACCACCCACTGGTCAGGGACGGCCTGCGCGCCCGACTGGAAACCATATCCTCCATTCACGTAGCCGGAGAAGCCGGCAACGCTGAAGAGGCATTGGCCATTGCCGCCTCGACCAAGATCAATTTGGTGCTGATGGATATCAACCTTGGCACAGGCAATGGCATCAGCCTGACAGCCCGCTTCAAGGCAGAATACCCGGACATTGCCGTCATCATGCTGTCCATGCATGAAAAAGCAGAATATGTGAACCAGTCCATGCAGGCAGGTGCCCGCGCCTACGTGCTGAAAGACGCCCCTGCTGTAGAAATCATCGAAGCCATTGACACCGTCATCGCTGGTGGCACGTATTTCAGTTCCGGCCTGAAAAAACAGAGCGGCACACCCGACAACAACCAGATACTGACCCAGCGTGAAAAAGACATATTAAAAAGCATCGCCACCGGCAAATCCAACAAACACATCGCCAATGAATTAGGCCTGAGTGTCCGGACCGTGGAAACCCATAGACTGAATATCAAGCGCAAGCTCAACATCGAGGGTCAGGCGGATTTGATACGGTATGCGTTGAATAATGTGATTGTTTGACCGAAGATGCTATTCATATTTCTGTCGTTGAATTTCAGCAGTTTCTTCAGCATCATTTAAATAATCTATAAGTTCACTCAAAACAATCAAATCACAGTGTTTTGCACCTGTTTCAATATCACTCAAAATATGAGTTAATCCGTGATACTGCCTCTGGTCAGAGTTCTCAGGTAACAAAAGAGATGTTATTCCATAACGCTCTTTATATACGTCTCCTGTTGACCAAACTATACATAAATCAATGTCCTTAATGTTCTTATCTTGACTATCAAAATCCTCGACAAGTCCATCAAGGCAAAATTTGTATTCTAAAACCCGAGGATCAGTAGTCCTACCTGCTAAGGCATCTGCAGTAACTTGCGGAACCCCCAACGGGTTTTTGCAATCATCGTATACATAAAGATCTGTCGCCAAATCGAAGCACACTTTAAATAACCCGTCATACGTAAAACGCTCATTCGTAGACATTATATTTATCCCGCGAATGACGCCACCCGCGATTAATTGATGAAACAATGCAATTACATCTTGCTCCCTAGTTGGTGCAGACGTAATAGATATACGTTCGATTGGAATAAAAAAATGCTCACTTTTCAACAAAATTGGACTAGCACTTTCATGTGCCAACATGTCCTTTTTCCAATCGCCAATTGCCATTTCACGAATCAAGTCTGGTGCGACACCAGTATTTGGTTTTAGATATTTTTTAAGCCTTGAAAGGTGATGGTCAGTTATAAGTCGAGCTACATTTTTTGCAAAATCTACTAACTCTCTATGAAAACCTTTCCTCCCAAGATCCGGAGTGTAGTTTTCAAAATGAATAAGGAAATGCACCTGATTTTGGCGTCCGATATTCTTATTTAGTGGCACCTGCATTGTTTCACCTTGCGGCATATTATTTGCCGCAAGCTGAATTCCACTGTTTAGCACCCGATAACCACTCCGCAATTTCAAAGCCTCATTAAATTGCGTCCAAATCTTTGCTGTATAACCAAATTCGACACTTACTGTTGGGTTGTACTTTTTCAGAATATCAACTTCTTCCTCATCCAACCGCTTATCAAGCAACACACCCACTTCATCAGCGGGCCATGTATCGTAGACAAAATCTAAATTCATGTATTTATCCGACAACCGCCTACCAATACCAAATTTTTTAAAAGATATCTCCTCTGCGTTAAAAAGCTCTCTCACTCTAGATTTTTTTGGTGCTGAAGAATGTAACCAAAAATATTCTGTTCCACTCAAGGTTTCTGTAGTTACTTTTCCTTGGTATATTACAAGAACTTCGATTCTTATTGATTTATCTGGAATAGCTGAACCAATTCCTGTTTTGATAGCCAATATTTTCGCCCATGTTTCTGCCGAAGTCGCTTGAGGCCAGTCCAGTCGCTTTGGATGAGTATTTGCATCAAATCGAACCGTAATTGAAACACCCCTATCAAATTCATTGAAAACAGTGTCAGTTAAAACTGAATCGTCAGGTTCGACCTTTGGATTCGCAGCGCTAGCACTATTTCCAAGCCAATCCCTAGCGCCCATTATTCTTCCTGAAGCAATGTACCCTGGTATCTTGGTCGAAATACGCATGTAATTAAATCCATATGCGACGTATGTTGCACCAACACCTTTATGTCCACGTGTCTTACCTCCTGACTTAAAAGAAAAGTTTGGTGCCAAGAACTGCTGGAATTTCGCTTGATCCAAACCTATTCCATTGTCACTAACAGTAAGAGAGTTATCATCTAGATCAATTCGGACTCGAACAAGGGGATAATATGCCGCATTTGTTCCCGCGGCGATCTCCATAGCAGTTCGCGCTTCCACTGCGTCAAGAGAATTCTGAATTAGTTCGCAAAATGGATCGTACCACCCTACATAAGAACTCAATATATTTTCTATTTCCCGTTTTAGCGCACCTAAAGCGGCAGCACTTACCACTGTATTTTTAAATTCAAGCGGATCGAAGGGAGAAAAACTCATATTTTCACCATAACAAAAGAGAGCTGAAGTGCAGCAGATTGTCTATTATGCAGCTTTTATCCAAAAAATAGAGTTTTTTTGGAAGAAGCAAAAATTCCATCAAATCTTACAAAATTCAAAAACATTTAAGAAGCTTGATTTGTGTCGGCCAATAAAATGCGTTCCCTTCAAAAATACCCTCTATTGGCAAAATGAAAAAGCCACGACCTCTCGTGGCTTTTTCATCATCAGCAACCCAGTCACCAAATAAAACCTACATATTTTCGATCATGACATCGCCGAAACCGGAGCAAGACACTTGGGTAGCACCTTCCATCAGACGGGCGAAATCGTAAGTGACTTTCTTGGCTGTAATGGCTTTTTCTGTCGAGCTGATCAACAGGTCAGCCGCTTCCAGCCAGCCCATGTGGCGCAACATCATTTCTGCAGACAAGATCAGGGAACCTGGGTTCACATAATCTTTACCGGCATACTTAGGTGCTGTGCCGTGAGTCGCTTCAAACATAGCGATAGAGTCAGACAGGTTGGCACCTGGAGCAATACCGATACCACCAACCTGAGCTGCCAGCGCGTCAGAGATATAGTCGCCGTTCAGGTTCAGTGTAGCGATAACGCTGTATTCTGCCGGACGCAACAGGATTTGCTGCAGGAAGGCATCAGCGATGGAATCCTTGACAGTGATTTCTTTACCTGTTTTTGGATTCTTGAATTTGCACCAAGGGCCGCCGTCGATCAGTTCTGCGCCGAATTCTTTTTGTGCCAGAGCATAGGCCCAGTCACGGAAGCCACCTTCGGTGTACTTCATGATGTTGCCTTTGTGAACGATGGTCACGGATGGCTTGTCATTGTCGATAGCGTACTGGATAGCTTTGCGTACCAGACGTTCTGTACCTTCACGGGATACTGGCTTGACGCCGATACCGGAAGTTTCAGGGAAACGGATTTTCTTGACGCCCATTTCTTCAACCAGGAACTTGATCAGTTTTTTAACCTGGTCAGAGCCTTCAGCGAATTCAATACCGGCATAGATATCTTCAGAGTTTTCACGGAAGATGACCATGTCAGTTTTTTCTGGCTCACGCACTGGGGAAGGCACGCCTTTGAAATAGCGTACTGGGCGCAAGCAAACATACAGATCCAGCTCTTGACGCAAAGCAACGTTCAGGGAACGGATGCCGCCGCCAACTGGCGTAGTCAGTGGGCCTTTGATGGAAACAACGTAGTCTTTCAAGACTTTCAGTGTTTCTTCTGGCAACCAGACATCAGGACCATATACTTTAGTGGATTTTTCACCAGCATAAATTTCCATCCAGCTGATTTTGCGTTTGCCCGCATAGGCTTTCGCTACGGCCGCGTCAACGACCTTGATCATAACTGGGCTGATATCAACACCAGTACCATCGCCTTCAATGAAAGGGATGATAGGATTGTCAGGAACATTCAGCGAAAAATCAGCATTGACGGTAATTTTTTTACCTTCAGCAGGTACTTGAATATGTTGATACATCGTTTTCTCCGTAGTTGGGCGATCAAGCGGGTCGCGCTTTTCTCTTCATTTGTCTTGCATGCCGATATATTGCCAGCCGTCAATTTGTCTGATCAGGTAGATCAAGACAGCATGACTTGCGCATTCACTCTTCTATAAGACACAAGACCATCATTTCGTATTATGCACTACTATTTTACTGTATGCCATCAGTTTGTCAGCTTTACGGGCGTCAAGATATACAGGATTTCCTCACAAACCCTGCCTCCAGCAATTTCCATCATAGTCATTGCGTGATTGGCAGGTGTGCCTGAATTCAATAAAACATGTAGCCAAGGCAGTTAATACCTCGTTACCTGATGCGCACAACGCTCGTCAACGAGTTTTGATCCAGCATCAGCAGGATAATTATAAAAATTTCAATACATGCCTGTTTTTAAGTTAAATACAAGCTTTGCAACTTTATACTCAATTCCCTGATCAAAGCTTCAAACAAGATAATAAATATCCGAGTTCTGCCATTCTCGTTTTAGCATATGAAATAGCAATATAACAATATGTATCTAAATCAACAAATCAGTATTAATAAATTCTTAATTTGCGACTACTAGAATCCTTGAGCAGACGGGAACGATAAAGCGTCGCTGGCAGTCATACCTCATCATTTCACTTTGTGAACATCAGTCACTGGCAGCAACGTTGATATCCGCCTCCAAAATTGAAAACAAGTATGTAAATTCGCCCAGTGCCAGGGTCAGATTATTTTGAGGACACGATGCAAATCTTGTTAGTAGAAGACGATGTCATGCTGGCCGAAGCCATGCGGACTGGCTTGCAACAACATGACTGGTTAGTGACCTGGGTCGCAGATGCCAGGTCGGCTCGCATAGCCCTGATCGATCACCATTATTCAGCCATACTACTTGACCTCAGTCTGCCTGGAGAGTCGGGTTTAAGTATATTGAAAACCATGCGGGCGAGTTACGACCCCACCCCTGTGCTGATTGTGACTGCACGCGACCAGTTGAGTGACCGGATAAGTGGCCTGGATGCAGGGGCTGATGATTATATCGTCAAGCCATTCCAGCCTAGTGAACTGTACGCCAGGTTGCGTGCCGTCATACGTCGTGCCCAGGGGCGCGTATCCTCTTCTTTTAACTATCAGGATGTTACGTTGGACCCAACTCAACGTGTCGTCATGAAGGCTGGCAAACCGGTCGCACTGAGCAGCCATGAATACCGTACTTTGCTAACGCTGATGGAACGTCTTGGAAAGGTAGTAACGCGGGAACAAATTGAAAATGCAATGTATGGCGGAGATATTGCGATAGAAAGCAACACCATCGCCGTCTATGTACATCAGTTGCGACGTAAACTGGGAGACGAATTGATCACCACGGTACACGGTTTTGGGTATCGACTAGGTGAAAATCACCGATGAAATCATTACAAATTCGCCTGCTGGCAGCTTTGATGCTGACCATTGTCATGTTCTGGATTTTTTGGGGTCTGTTCTGGGTCAATTTCATGTGGTGGGAGAATAAAGGATGGGTCGATTCCATGTTGCGCGGTTCAGCAGAACTCATACTCTATTCGCTGCCAGCGAATACAGACGTGCTTGGCACCTCTTCTGCATGGGCAGGGGCGACACCTATTCCTGATTCATACAAGAAAGATTCCACCATTTTCCAGGTGTGGGTCAACCGTCGTCTTGCAATACGGTCACCGGGTGCGCCAGACACTCCGATGAAGGCGAATTTTAATGACGGCTTTTCCCGCGAAACCATAGATAACGAAGCGTCCCGGGTCTATGTCATATCCAACCCCAATCAACATATACAGATTCAAATCGCCAGACCGATCACGACCGCTTATCAAGACATTCTATCCGGATTAATTTCAGGGGGAGTCTATATTGCGTTAATGTTTACCATACTGGGTTCAGCGATCTGGTGGGTCATCCTGAAATCTTTCAAACCTGTGAAAGAGCTTTGCGCCACGCTACAGGACAAACCAGCATTCGACTTTACTCCTCTGGCTGTCAACCGGCTACCCAAAGAAATGCAGGCTTTGGTGCATTCATTCAATCGCTTACTTGAACGACTCGGCCAATCAATAGCTGGAGAACGACGTTTTATTGCCGATGCCGCCCACGAGCTACGTACCCCTTTGGCTGTACTGTCGGCCCAAGCCCATATTGCTCTCAGCGCTACCACAATGGATGAAAAAAATAACGCTTTACGGCACCTGGTAGCCGGGGTCGAACGCGGCGCAAGATTGTCAGAACAATTGCTTGACCTTGCAAGAATTGATTCCTCTACAGATACCAGCCAACATACTCCTGTTGAGATTTCCCGATTAATCAATCTCGTGCTGGATGACTGTAAATTCTTTGCAAGCAGCAAAAATCAGCTGATTTCACTTGATACAGAAACTTGTTTAGTGTCGGGCGACATCGATGAAATAGGCACCTTGCTACGCAACCTGCTGGACAATGCATGTCGTTTCACACAAAGAGACGGTCATATTACCGTGTCTTGCAAGCATACAAAAATTGGCGAAAAAAACAAGATATGCCTGACCGTTTCCGATAACGGGCCAGGTATCCCGGAAGAAGAAAGAGCACGCATTTTTGACCGGTTTTATCGTGTAGCAGGGAACGGGCAGCATGGTAGCGGAATCGGCTTGTCACTCGTAGCGCGCATCGCAGACTCGCACCAGGCAGCGATAGTAACCGGCGAAGGATTGGATGGTTGCGGCTTTAACGTATCGATCTACTTTGATGACATAGAAAATATTTCACACGCTCCAGTGTAGACCCCCCCCCGAATTCACATCGTCCAAGCCGCAACGGTACCGTGCAATATTGCCTGACACATTCAAAAAATCATCCCGCGACAATCCGATCACTATTTTTCCCATCGTGCGTAGATAGTCCGCCCAGGTTAAAGAGTTCTTAATATCCCTCGTTCAAAATCCTTGAGAACGGATACAAAAGCATCCGTCATTTTCGATACTCTATGAGGCCAATGCCATGCTGCTACCGGATACCTTCCCTGCTCTCCTGCTTGTTAAGGAACCAACCCAGCCCCCCCCCAGATGCATCGTATTCGCGCTGTTAAAAATTCATTCGCTGCCGACATGAATTCATGGCTTCACGGTTTGGGCCGATTAGAGACGATTTATTGTCTGCAATAAACACCTTACCAAATTTCTAATGGAGAAAATTTATGAGAACTCTTAACCAGAGAGTACGCTGGCGTCTTATCACCTGTCTTGTGCTGATAGCGACCAGTCTGGCTGCATGCCACGGCAGCAGTTCCCCGCCAGTCACATCGGACCCGCCGCTAGCTGACGGACCGGTTAAAAAATGGGGTTATATTTCACTGCCGGACGGTGGCAAGATGCGGTACTCAGTCATCTTGCCGGCATCGACGGGAAGTTACCCCGTTTTGATCGAATATGACGGCTATTCGGCCGGTGCCGAACCCACTTCTGTTGGACAACGCTGGGTGGCAGAAGGATATGCTGTCATGGGGCTAAGCGTTCCAGGAACAGCTTGTTCCCCTGGTGACGATCACATATTCGATGCGACAGTTGGAGCCGCCGGTGCCCAGGCAGTTGAATGGGCGGCCCGGCAAGCCTGGTCAACCGGCAAGGTTGGCATGGTTGGATATTCCTATGCTGGCTATGACCAGCTCTGGGTAGCAGCCCAACGTCCGGCAGGATTGGTGGCAATTGCACCTGGCAAAGATGTCGCCGACGTATACCGCGATGTTGCCTACCCCGGAGGAATTGAAAACGTAGGCTTTCCGTCTCTCTGGTGGAGTCAATTTCCCTTGCATTGGGCAGCGGCAGCCAAGATTGCGAAAGAGGTAGACGGCGATATGGATTGTGAAAAAACGGTCGCCGACAATATTGCCAAACTTCAGCGCCCGGACATCGATTTGAACAAGTGGCTGAATGAAGATCATTACTATGGAACACGTTACGCCGGGAAAAGTGCGGTACTGATCACCAACAAAATCAACATTCCCACCCTGGGGACGCAGGCATGGCAAGATGAAGAGGTTGGAACGCGTATGGGGTATTACGAAGAAACCATTGCACCAGATAAGATGTGGTTAATCAGCTCCAACGGTGACCACCATACGAGCGAAAGATCGGACTATATGTTCAATACCTTGAAACGTTTTTACGCCCATTTCCTCAAAGGTGAGAACAATGGTTTCGAACAGGAACCGCATGTCCATTTGCTGCAAGAAATGCAGTCAAGCAAGGGGGCAGACGGCAAGACGGCACTGACACCCACAAACGTCACACAGTTCGACAGATTGCCAGTCAAGGTCACGCCGATGCGGCTATGGCTGCAGCCCGGCGGTGGCCTGAATGATGTCATCCCTGCGAATACTGGTGAAACATCTCACTATCAATACCCAGTTACCAGCCCAGCTGTCAACAATCCCTTCGATGAAGGTTGGGGCATGGTGAAAGCGACTCAGGGACAAGCCACCTTTACCACAGCAGCCTTGACGCAGGACCTGAGTTTTTATGGCGAGGGCTCTGCTGATCTATGGTTGAGCACAACCGCCGTTGACACCGATGTCCAGGTCACCCTGTCCGAGGTAAGACCGGATGGCATGGAAATGTTTGTGCAACGGGGTTGGTTAAGGGCCTCGCAACGGCAATTGGATAGCACCCGCTCCGGCACGCTACGCGCCTGGGGAGACTTCACTCAAGGTGCCGCAAAACCTATGACGCCAAACGAACCCGCTCTGCTGCGTCTGGAGATATTTAAATTTGCTCATGTTTTTCGGGAGGGATCGAGTATTCGCATCACTGTTGATACCCCCTCGCAAACTGGGTACTGGCAATTCGGCAACCTGGATGTGGCTTCAACAAATACTATCTGGCATGATCCATCGCATCCCTCCAGCATTGTACTGGGGTATCTGCCCTACTCGCACGCAAAAGACTTGCCGAAATGCGGTGCGACGCAACGGCAGCCATGTCGTAACAATGAAATTCCTGTTCCGGTGGGTAAGAGCCCTCGTGCGCCGATATAGGTAACGAGCGAGAGAGTAAATTTTACTCTCTCGTTTCCAGCGTCACTGATTCCGCATTGTAAGATGAAGCCAGGCTTGCGGTTTTGCTTCTGGCATTTTGCGGTTACCATATTGCCATGAAACTGATTTTGCTCAATAAACCCTTTAATGTGATGTGCCAGTTCTCTGCACATCCCACCCGCCCTACCCTGGCTGATTACGTCAACATTCCACATATCTATCCGGCAGGCAGGCTTGATGCAGATAGTGAAGGACTAATATTGCTGACTGATGACGGGCAATTACAAAACCGTATCAGTCACCCTGACCACAAACAGCCCAAGACTTATCTGGTGCAAGTGGAAGGTACGCCGAGCAAGGAAGCATTGGAGAAACTACGCCAACCGCTAGACCTGGGTGATTTTGTGACACAGGCATGTATCGTCAAGCACATCTACCCACCCGAATGGCTATGGCCGCGCACGCCGCCCGTACGTGAAAGGGCCAGCATTCCCACCAGTTGGTTAAGCATGACTTTATCCGAAGGGAAAAATCGCCAGGTCAGACGCATGACGGCGGCAGTTGGCTTGCCGACCCTGCGCCTGGTCAGAAGTAGCATAGGTGGATACTCACTCGAAACCCACCCTTTATTACCCGGAGAATGGCAAGAAGTTAAACTTTAAACAATAGTTGCACGAAATTTCAGAAAAAATGCCCGAAACCATATAAATTAATTAGAATCCCTGTCAACGCCCGGGTAACCGGACGCGTTATTGACCTTGATTCAATTGAATCACTATTAACCAACTCTTTTTTGAAGGACATTAAAATGAAAAAATTGATCGCCGCTCTGGTTGCATGCCTGTTTGCTTCTGCTGCTTTCGCCCAAGCATCCGCTCCTTCAGCCAAAGCGTCTGCTCCTGCAGCATCTGCCGCAGCGGCTGCATCTACTGATGCATCCAAACCAGCTAAAAAAGCGAAAAAACATAAAAAAGCAAAAGCAGCATCTGCATCCGCTTCTGCATCTATGTAATTCTTTCACTTTTTGGTGTAAGAGCAAGGCAGGCTTATCCCCTGCCTTTTTTATTGCATTAAAGCAACCCTCTCACCCCTCCAGGCATTTCGCCATTTCTCCATTATCAATCCGCCAACTTCAAGCCACTGTCATGTAGCAGGTACACTTACCTCCATGCACTAACAAATATAATGGCAACGCCAAAAGCAAAAAACCGCAATAGATTGCGGTTTTTTTCACTTCAGGCTAGCTTGGCAGTCTGCACTGCCAACGCAAAAAGCTTTATAAGCAGGCTTAAAGAATTAAGCCAGTGCTTTCAAAGCAGATGCCAGACGGCTCTTATGGCGAGCTGCCTTGTTTTTGTGAATGATTTTCTTGTCAGCGATACGGTCAATAACCGATACGGAGCTTTGGAAAATTGTAGTTGCAGCAGCTTTGTCACCAGCTTCGATTGCTTTACGAACAGCTTTGATCGCTGTGCGTAGCGTGGAGCGCTGACTGGAGTTGTGTGCATTCAGTTTAACTGCTTGACGAGCACGTTTGCGTGCTTGTGCGGTATTTGCCATGAGATTTCCTAAACGTGGTCAAAGCGACGAGGTCAAAACATTTGATTAAATGCCACGTCGCAAAAATTCTATACAGCTTTGCAGTATAACTGGATTTATTTTTGTTAGCAAGCATTCCTGTCGATTCTTGCAATTATCCGTGCCTATATGCTGCAATAAGACAGGATTTGCCCAACTGTCATGCTCAATAAATGCCTGACTGTATCTATGCGCCAGAGGGCAAACGATGCAAAACTAATGTACTGAGTGACCAATGCGCTATTTTACCGCCTACTTACCTGGTTTACCTGTTCAATCCTTTATATGTGAAAGCTTAGCCATGAATTGCACACCACTGACACTACACGGAAAACACGTCACGCTGGAGCCGCTGGAACAGCGTCATATCACTGACATCCAGGCTGCAGCTGCCGATGGCGAATTGTGGAAGCTGTTTTTTACCTCCGTCCCTGCGCCCGACAATACCCAGAACTGGCTGAATATCGCACTGGAGATGCAACAGCAGCAAAAAGCCGTACCCTTTGTCGTGCGCGAAAACGCCAGCGGCCAAATCGTCGGGGCCACCAGATACTGTAATATGGATATGAATAACAAACGCCTGGAAATTGGTTACACTTGGTATGCACAACGAGTGCAGCGCAGCCCGGTGAATACCGAATGCAAGTTGCTGTTGCTGGGCCATGCCTTTGAAGAATTTGGCTGTATTGCCGTCGAATTCCGTACCGACTGGTTCAACCGCCGCTCGCAGGCAGCCATTGAACGCCTGGGTGCCAAGCGTGATGCCGTCTTGCGCAATCACATGATTTTGCCTGATGGCCGCGTCCGTGATACGGTGGTATACAGCATCCTGAATTCTGAATGGGCGGGTGTGAAAAAGAATTTGCAATACATGCATACTAAATATGAAGCGTAGCAAATAGGGAGACTGACCAGTGCTGATCGATTTTTTCTTTACCCTGAAAGACGCCAAGATCCCGGTATCCATCAAGGAATTTCTGATGCTGCTGGAAGCGATGAAAAAAGGCTTGATCAGCATGTCGCTGGACGACTTTTACTTTTTGTCACGCACCATCATGGTCAAGGACGAAGCGCATTACGACAAGTTCGACAAAGCCTTTGGCCTGTACTTCAAAGGCATAGATACGATCTTTGAAAAGCGCCCCGACATCCCGCTGGACTGGCTGATGAAGCGTATGGAACGCGAATTGACCGATGAGCAAAAAGCCGCCATCGAGAAATTTGGCTATGACAAGCTGATGAGCAGACTGCAGGAACTGCTAAAAGAACAAAAAGAACGCCATGAAGGTGGCAGCAAGTGGATAGGTACCGGCGGCACCTCGGCCTTTGGCAACGGCGGCACCAACCCCGAAGGCATACGCATAGGAGGCAAAGGCGGTAGCCGCACTGCCGTCAAGGTGTGGGAAGAGCGCTCTTTCCGCGATTATGACGATGAACGTGAACTCGGCACCCGCAACATCAAGGTCGCCCTGCGCCGTCTGCGAAAATTTGCCCGCCATGGCGCAGAAGAAGAATTGGCGCTGGACGCCACCATCAAGGCCACCGCGAATAACGCCGGTTACCTCGATATCAAGATGCAGCCAGAGCGCAAGAACAATATCAAAGTGCTCATGCTTTTGGACGTAGGCGGCACCATGGATGACCACATCGCCCAGACCGAAGAATTATTCTCTGCCGCCAAGACCGAATTCAAGAACATGGAATTCTTTTATTTCCACAACTGCGTCTACGACTATCTTTGGAAAAACAACCGCCGCCGTCACGCAGAAAAATTCCCGACCTGGGATGTCTTGCGCAAATACACCCCCGACACCAAGGTCATCTTCGTCGGCGACGCCACCATGAGCCCCTATGAAATCCTGCAGGCTGGCGGCTCCGTCGAATACAACAACGAAGAAGCCGGCGCCACCTGGCTACAACGCTTCACCTCTGCCTTCCCCAAATACATCTGGCTCAATCCTGAACCTGAAGGGCTATGGCAATACCGGCAATCGATCTCCGTCATCAAACAGATTATGAGTAACCGCATGTTTCCAGTGACTATAGAGGGGCTGGAACGGGGGATGAGGTTGTTGAGTAAGTGAGATTAAAAGTGCGGAAGTGCATAACAGGGCAATATAAATGCCGGTCGAAATGACGTTGTTTTTGACGTTGGGGGGTTGCTGTTGCCGTCGGTTTTGACGTTGTGGGTTGCTTTTGACTCAAATCCGCTTGGGACGTAGCAATTTGTGCATCACAGAAAATGGATCAGAAAGCTTCGTTGTTTGAGCGTAGCGAGTTTCGAAGCTTTCCCATTTTTTGTGATGCACAAATTGTGCTGGAGCGTAGCGCAAGCACCCGAAGGGCAAGTCTGCGGTCGCCTTTCTTTGATTCCTTTCTTTGGCGAAGCAAAGAAAGGAATTCGGCCGCCGGGCCGAGACCCGGCTTGTGTCTACGAAGGGCAATCGTTTTACACACAACACAAGTATGCAACGAACGCCGCTAGGCTCCAGCCTGCGCTGGAGCGACGAAGCTATGATTGCCGCTTATCAAAAGAAACCCATCCCCACCCTAACCCTCCCCCTTGAAGGGGAGGGAATTTCAATTGGGCCGATATACAGCAAACACCGCCGGGCTCTAACCCGGTAGACTCCAGTCTTCGCTGGAACACGGAAGCTACGCTCGCAAGCCCTCCTACCTCAACTCCAAAAACTTCTGTATCGTCGACAACACCTGCTTACGCGATAAAGGCTTGGTCAAAAACCCCTCACACCCCGCCTGTTGCGCATTAGCAACTTTATAATTAAACGTCTTATCCACCAGAAATATTACTGTCGTCCTGCGGTCAGTGTTTTGCTTTTTCAACTCGCTGCACAGACGATATGGGTCCAGCCCCGGGGTGGACGTGTTGATCATCGTCATGGCATGCCGGTTGTTCTTGTCCAGCATCAGGGCACTACGCTCATCACAGGCCAGGGTCACGGAAATATTGTATCTATCCATGATCATGGCCACATATTCGCGGAAACGCATGTCTTTGTCGACGATCATGATACCGCCCCGGGTAACCGTGGGGCGGCGCATCTTCTGGTAATCGACGGGGTCAGTCAAATCCAGATCCAGACGTTCACGACGGCGGCGTTCGGGCACGGCAACGGCGCTGTAGGCACTCAGGGTGGTCAGGAGCAATTGTCGGCGATCAATCAATTCATCCAGCACATCAAACAATTTACGCCAGCGGATTGGGCGTGGCATGAATGGATAGGGCAAACTGATGGTTGTTTTGCCAATAAGCAACACTGGTTGCGCATCGCCCAAATTTAAGTCCGACAGCGTCGCCAATGCTTTAATATCCTCTGCATTGACAATATGGAGGTCAGGATCTTGTAGACTACCGGTTTTTAAGACCAGATAGCGGTAACCCTTCTCGCGCAAAACGGCAAGAACGGTTGAAAAGGTTTCTTCCTCTTTTGGGGAAAATCCAAGCAGTCGGATCGCGATCGTTGGAGTTTTTGTTGACATCGTTTTTCCACCTACTTATTGCAGCTACGATCATTGCAGCTACAATAGCTGCAAAAACGCTGCAAGAATACCGCTTTATTCTGCCAGCCTGACAAAAAAATTGCAAAATATCATCACAAGATTAACCAAAACAACAGATTTTCATTCGCATGGCCACTAAAAAAAATACTTCTCCGTCCGACTATAGCGAATCATCCATCCGAGTACTCAAAGGTCTGGAACCGGTCAAACAAAGACCGGGGATGTATACCCGCACCGAAAACCCACTGCATATCATTCAGGAAGTCATCGACAATGCTTCAGATGAGGCATTGGGAGGACACTGTAAACACATTATCGTCACCGTCAACGCCGACAATAGCATCAGTGTAGAAGACGATGGTCGTGGCATTCCGGTTGGTTTGCACCCCGAAGAGGGCGTGCCCACCGTAGAAATCGTTTTCACCCGCCTGCATGCGGGCGGCAAGTTCGACAAAGGTTCGGGCGGGGCTTACGCTTTCTCAGGCGGCTTGCACGGTGTCGGTGTATCCGTCACCAATGCGCTGTCGAAACGCCTGGAAATCACAGTCTGGCGTGAAGCCGGCCTGCACCAGTTGACCTTTGCCGATGGCGATGTCATCGAACCTTTGCGCAGCCAGCCACAGGCACGTGGCGACAAGAAAAGCGGTACCCGCGTCACCATCTGGCCCGATGCCAAATATTTTGACAGCGCCAATATCCCACAAGGTGAATTGCAACGCCTGCTGCGCTCCAAGGCAGTTTTGTTGCCTGGCGTCAAGGTGACACTGACCCATGCCAAGACCGGCGAAAGCCAGACCTGGCAATATGACCAGGGCTTGCGTGGCTATCTGACCGAAGCACTGGCCCAGTCTTCACATGGAGACCCATTGATCCCGCTGTTTGAAGGTGAACAGTTTGCCACCTCCGAAAGCGATGGCTTTGCCGAAGGCGAAGGTGCTTCCTGGGTAGTGGCCTGGACCGAAGAAGGCAATGTGGTGCGTGAATCCTACGTCAACCTCATCCCTACCCCGGCTGGTGGCACGCATGAATCCGGCTTGCGTGAAGGCTTGTTTGGTGCCGTCAAAAGTTTTGCCGAAATGCATTCGCTGCTGCCTAAAGGCGTAAAACTGTTGCCGGAAGACGTGTTTGCCCGCGTATCCTTCGTTTTGTCGGCCAAGGTGCTGGACCCGCAATTCCAGGGCCAGATCAAGGAAAGACTGAATTCACGCGATGCGGTACGCCTGGTATCGTCCTTCACCAAGCCACCGCTGGAACTGTGGCTGAATTCCCATGTTGAATATGGCAAAAAGCTGGCTGAACTGGTCATCAAGCAAGCGCAGTCACGCCTGCGTTCAGCCCAGAAAGTTGAAAAGAAAAAATCTTCCGGCGTAGCGGTCTTGCCAGGCAAGCTGACGGATTGTGAATCCAGTGACCTCGCCCGCAATGAACTGTTCCTGGTCGAAGGTGATTCTGCCGGTGGTTCTGCCAAGATGGGCCGCGACAAAGAATTCCAGGCTATCCTGCCTCTGCGCGGCAAGGTCTTGAATTCATGGGAATCTGAACGTGACCGCCTGTTTGCCAACAATGAAATCCATGATATCGCTGTTGCCATCGGCGTCGATCCGCATGGTCTCAATGAAATTGCTGACATGAGCAATCTGCGTTACGGCAAGATTTGCATACTCTCTGATGCGGACGTTGACGGCTCGCACATCCAGGTCTTGTTGCTGACGCTGTTCTTCAAACATTTCCCGCAACTGATCGCGCGTGGCCATATCTGTGTGGCGCGTCCACCGCTGTTCCGTGTTGATGCACCTGCGCGCGGAAAAAAACCGGCGCAAAAAATCTATGCCCTGGATGCGGGCGAGTTGACTGCAATAGAAGATAAATTGCGCAAGGATGGCGTCAAGGATGGCGCATGGGCTATTTCCCGCTTCAAAGGTCTGGGGGAGATGAATGCCGGTCAATTATGGGAAACCACCATGAACCCCGACACACGCCGCCTGCTGCCAGTCTCGCTAGGTGAATTTGACCAGGCATTTTCTGAAGATCGTTTCAATATGCTGATGGGCAAAGGCGAAGCCGCCGCCCGCCGTGCCTGGATGGAAGAGCATGGGAATACAGTTGAAGCCGATATCTAATCAGCCCCCTGCCTTGAACAGAATCGAACACAAGTATCAAAAATACGAAAAAGAATTATGAGCGAACAAGCAAATTTATTTGATCAAGCCCCGCCACCACCCGGCGATGGTGAAGCACTGACTCTGGCGACTTTCGCCGAACGCGCCTATCTGGATTACGCCATCTCCGTCGTCAAGGGCCGCGCCCTACCCGATGTCTGTGACGGCCAAAAGCCGGTGCAACGCCGCATCCTTTTTGCGATGAATGAGCTGGGCCTGAACTCCGCTGCCAAGCCACGCAAATCCGCCGCTGTGGTGGGTGATGTACTGGGTAAGCTGCATCCGCATGGTGACCAGTCTGTTTATGACGCGCTGGTACGTATGGCACAAGACTTTTCGCTGCGTTATCCATTGATCGATGGCCAGGGTAATTTCGGCTCCCGCGACGGCGACGGTGCTGCGGCCATGCGATACACTGAAGCCCGCCTGACACCGATCTCGCGCCTGCTGATGGATGAAATCGACCAGGGTACGGTTGATTTCCAGCCCAACTATGATGGCACCACGGAAGAACCCAAACTGCTGCCAAGTCGCCTGCCCTTTGTCTTGCTGAATGGCGCATCCGGCATTGCAGTTGGCATGGCGACAGAAATCCCTTCGCATAACCTGACTGAAGTGGCCAAGGCCGCCGTGGCCCTGATACGCAACCCGGCCATGAAGCATGCTGAACTGATGGAATACATCCCCGGCCCGGATTTCCCGGGTGGCGGACAAATTATCACACCGCAGTCGACCATCAACGACATGTATGCCACCGGCCGTGGCAGCATGAAGGTGCGGGCGCGCTGGAAGATAGAAGAAATGGCGCGTGGGCAATGGCAAGCCGTGGTAACAGAATTGCCGCCAGGAACTTCTTCACAAAAAGTGCTGGAAGAAATTGAAGAACTAACCAATCCAAAAATCAAGCTGGGCAAGAAAGCCCTGTCGCCAGAACAGCAAGCATTGAAGCAGGTCATTCTATCTGTGCTGGATACGGTACGTGATGAGTCCGGCAAGGATGCGCCGGTACGCCTGGTGCTGGAACCTAAATCCAAGAACCAGGACCAGACCGAGTTCATGCAGATGCTGCTGGCGCATACCTCGCTGGAAACCTCGGCATCGATCAATCTGGTGATGATAGGTGGCGATGGCCGCCCGCGTCAGAAAGGTTTGCTCGACATCATCAGTGAATGGATAAGTTTCCGCTTTACCACCGTCACACGCCGTACCCAGTTCCGCCTGAAGAAGGTAGATGACCGCATTCATATTCTGGAAGGCCGTGAAGCGGTACTGTTGAATATTGACAAGGTCATACGCATCATCCGCGAATCGGACGAGCCAAAACCGGCGTTGATGCAGGCGTTTAAATTGTCTGATCGCCAGGCTGAAGATATCCTTGAAATCCGCCTGCGCCAATTGGCCAGACTGGAATCCATCAAGATACAACAGGAACTGGCTGAACTGCGTAAAGAAAAAGCGACCTTGCACGACCTGCTCGACAACCCGTCCTCGATGAAACGCATGATCATCAAGGAAATCGAAACCGATGCCAAGCAATACGGCGATGCCCGCCGCACCGTTATCGAAGAAGCCGCCAAAGCATCGGTAGAACAAAAAGTGGTCGATGAACCGGTGACTGTTGTCATCTCCGAAAAAGGCTGGGTACGTGCACGTACTGGCCATGGCCATGACAACGGTCAGTTCACCTTCAAGGCAGGCGACAGTCTGTACGGCACGTTTGAATGCCGCACAGTAGATCAGATGCTGGTATTTGGCTCCAATGGTCGCGTGTATTCCGTGCCCGTTGCTGCCCTGCCCGGTGCGCGTGGTGATGGCGTACCGGTCACTACCCTGATCGACCTGGCACCTGGCACAAAAATCCTGCATTACTTTGCCGGTAACGCCGACATCACCCTGCTGCTGGCGTCCAGCGCAGGTTATGGTTTCACCGCCAAACTGGGCGACATGGTAGGCCGCATGAAAGCCGGTAAAGCCTTCATGACACTGGAAGAAGGCGATGTGCCACTGCCACCCGCCATCGTTGCTGGTGACGCCAGTGCAATTGCCTGTCTGTCAGAAAAAGGCCGCCTGCTGGTCTTTGGCCTGACAGAAATCAAGCAGCTGTCCAGCGGTGGCCGTGGCGTTATCCTGATGCAACTGGAAGACAAGGAAAGCCTCTTGTCCACCCAGGCCATCAGCCAGCGCGGCGTGCGTGTCGTCGGCCTGGGCCGTGGCGGCAAACCGCAAGAGGTCAGTCTGAGCGCCAGCGGCCTGGGCATTCACATTGGTGCCCGTGCACGCAAGGGCAAGGCACTGGAAGCC
Source organism: Undibacterium sp. GW821-FHT11B02 (assembly GCF_058808955.1). Classification (NCBI taxonomy): domain Bacteria; kingdom Pseudomonadati; phylum Pseudomonadota; class Betaproteobacteria; order Burkholderiales; family Oxalobacteraceae; genus Undibacterium; species Undibacterium sp. GW821-FHT11B02. Next base: position 112,214 of record NZ_JBXASD010000003.1, read on the forward strand.
AAGATCAAGGCTAGCAGCTTGCAGAGGATAGTGGCGAAAGAGTAAAACTGACGTAAAAACCACACTCCCTCGCTCTTTACACAATGGCTTCAGTCAGTACCTTCAACTTAATGAAGCCATTTTTACGGGGTTTACGCAAAGTTGTCACAACAAGACACAGTGATGACTGTACAAGTAGCATAAACTTGTAAAAAGAGCGAGAACTGCAATGCAGTCAGGACCATCTTATGTAAGTCCTTGTATGAGATGGGTTCTCATATTGCACTATGATGAACAGATAAAGAAAAATCGACGTAGCAAACACGTGTGCATCATACGTATAAGGGACAACGTCAATGACTGAACAGGTCAATGTAACTGCCGACGGCATGCTAAAGCCAACAGATAGTCTGGATACCAGTTCTCCGGTTAACAAAGCTGATCTGCCTGTCAGGGCAGACCTGCACCAGGATTTTTACCTTCACTCACCGCAAGCGCATCTGGGCATCTCGGCAGATGGCGTCATCAGACAGGCTAATCTGGCTTCGGCAAATCTGCTTGGGACATCTCTCCTGACATTGCTGCATAAAGACCTCAGTACTTATTTCTTTGAGACTGATGCAGCTATCTTTACCGAGGCTTATCAACAAGTAATGGCAACTGGCACGACGCCACAACATGACTTACGTATCATGAGAGCTGACCGGACCCTGATCCTGGTGCAACTCAGCTTTCACAGACTCGATAGCAGCAAGCACCCGCCATGGATCAGCATTTATTTATCAGATATTAGTCATCAGCAACATACTGGGATGGCCTTGCCTGCTGGTGAGCAGTTCAACCGCCTGATTGCCGATAATATTCCAGGTATGCTGGCGTATTGGACTGCCGATTTGCGCTGCACCTTTGCCAATAAGCAATACCTGACCTGGTTTGGGCGCAGTATTGAACAAATGCGCAACATCCATATGCAAGACTTGATGGGCTCTGAGTTATTTCAAAAAAATATTGCGTATATCAATGGTGCTTTAAAAGGAATGGACCAGCAATTTGAACGTTCATTGATTAAGGCGAACGGTGAAACCGGTCACACCTGGGCACAATATATTGTGCATAAAGTGGACGGTGTCGTACTGGGATTTTTTGCACTGATTACTGATGTGACCGTGCTTAAGCGCACGCAAACCGCCTTGCTGGAGAGCGAGCGACACTACCGCACTCTGGCAGAAGATATGCCCCTGTTTGTCACCACCTTTTTACCAGACGGTACGCTGACCTACGTCAATAAATTATTTGCAAGTTCGGTTTCTTCGTCGAAAGCTGATTTGCTTGACAGGAATTTTTTTGACCTCCTGCCCGTTGCCGACCAACAAACGGTGAAAACAAAACTTGCTTCACTGACGCCAGACCATGCATTTGAGACCCATGAACACTGTTACTCCATGCCAAATGGTGAATTGATTTATCATCGATGGACCAATCAGGCATTTTTCAACGCACAGAACAAACTCGTCTCTTTTCAAGCGGTAGGAGAAGATATCAGTGCCTACAAGAGAGCTGAAAAACAATTGCGCGTCGCTGCCGATGCCCTGAAAGCGGTCTCACAAGGAGTCATCATTTTTGACCGTAACAGCATCATCCGGTCTGTCAATTCAGCTTTTTTAAAAATCAGTGGCTACACAGAAGCAGAGGTACTGGATCAGGCATGCGTTTTCTTAAATGGGTCACAAACAAATGACACCACCCTCAATGAAATACAAAATGCCATCCAGAATAAAGCAGCATTTTCTGGTGAAATATTAAATTACAGGAAAAATGGTAACCCATTCTGGAATGAGTTAAGCATATCCCCTGTACACGATGATTCTGGCGAATTTACTGATTTTGTTGGCGTCATTCGTGACGTGACAGAACGCAAACAGACTGAAGCCGCATTGCGCGAAAGCGAATCCAAAAATAGGGCATTAATACAAGCCATACCCGACCTTATCTTTACAATCGGTCACGATGGAAGATATCTGGATGTCCACGCCCCCAAATCTGGACTGATTTTCACGGACCCAACAAAACTGATACATAAAAACCTTTCAGATGTATTCCCATCCAAAATAGCAAACCATTTGATACAAGCAGTGGAAACTGCGCATAAAAGCCAGCAAGTGCAGGAAATTCAATTCTCTACCAACATCATCAATGGAAAGGAAATGATCTTTGAAGCCAGAATCGCTCCTAGCAATGCTGACTCAGTCATCGCCATTGTCAGGGATGTCACTGAGGTTGAGCACGAGCGTCAACAACGCGAACAATTATTGAATGACCGTTTGCATGTGACAGAAAACGATTTACACAACGTACAACAAAGCCTCACCCTGGCCAGTGATGCTGCCAACTTGGGAGTCTGGGTTCGTGACCTCGAGCGTGATGAAATTTGGGCGTCACCTCAATGGCGATCCATCTTTGGCTTTCCTCCGGATCAGCGCCTGGGCATGAACGATGTTTTACAACGCATCCATCCTGCTGACAGAAGCGCGATGCAAAAACTTACCAGCAATTTCAGCATCACTGAAAAATCCCGTTATCAGGCTGAATTTCGTATAGTTGTAGAGAATGGTGAAATTCGCTGGATTGCTGCGGTTTCACAAGTTGAATTTGATGAAAAACAAAGACCTAAATTTTCACGCGGCGTGCTACTGGATATCACTATACGCAAACAATCCGAACTGGAACTGGAACAAAAACGCGCCGAAGTTACCCATCTGTCACGCGTAGTCACGCTGGGTGAGTTATCCGGCGCATTGGCACATGAACTGAATCAGCCCCTGACAGCCATCCTCAGCAATGCCCAGGCGGCGCAACGCTTTCTCATGCATAAGAATGTTGATTTGAATGAAGTACGTGACATCTTGCAAGACATCGTTGATGAAGACAAGCGTGCCGGTGAAATCATTCAGCGCTTGCGCCGTCTTTTCAATAAAAATGACAAACTTGAACAAGACATAGACATCAATGCCCTGATCATGGAGGTCATGCACATATTGCGCAATGATCTGGTTAACCGTGGCACCAATGTGTTGACAGAACTAAGTCCGGTAAGTCCCAGAGTTGTTGCTGACGCAGTGCAACTACAACAGGTCATCATTAACTTGATCATGAATGCCTGTGATGCCGTTTCTCATCTTGAAATTGGCGAAAGAACAGTTACCGTCAAAACCGGACCAGTCACTTCAGCGCAGGTCACTGTCAGTATCACTGACAACGGTAAAGGCATAGCAAAAGAAAGCATCAATAAATTATTTGAGCCCTTTTACACGACAAAAGAAACGGGAATGGGATTGGGCCTGTCAATTTGCAAAAATATTGTTGAAGCGCAAGGTGGTCAGCTATGGTGCGAGAATAATCTCACGAGCGGTGCCAGCTTCCATTTCAACTTACCAAGTCAAAGCAAAAACTCATTATGAGCTTGAGTCCCCGCATCTTTTTAGTTGATGATCAGGAAAGTATCCTGAAAGCATTGTCACGACTGATCACTTCCATGGGTCTGGAAGTAGAAACATTTAATTCGGCACAAGATTTTCTGGCAAGCGGCAATGCAAGCGAGCCTGGTTGTCTGGTGTTGGATCTTAGCATGCCCGGCATGACTGGCATGATGCTGCAAGAACATCTTGCGAATGCATCAAGCGACATGCCCATTATATTCTTGACGGGGAATGGCAGCATAGACAGCAGCGTGCAAGCCATGAAAAAGGGGGCGCACGACTTTCTGACCAAACCTGTCGATGGCGAAAAATTGCTGGCCGCCATACAAACTGCCCTTGCCCGCAACCAGTCTGCGCGGCAGATACGTGCAGAGCGTGACAAAGTTGCCGCACATCTGGCCGAACTCACGCCACGCGAACACGAGGTTTTGCTCCACATTACTGAAGGCAAACTCAACAAACAAATTGCAGATAATATGGGTATCGCAGAAAAAACCATCAAGATTCACCGTGCACGCGTCATGACCAAGATGGAAGCAAAATCTGTAGCCGCCCTCATCCATCAGCTAGAAAGGCTGAAAAACTGAATTCAGTTTTTTTGCAGTTTTCCAGCCAGCTTTCCCCCTCCCCCAATCTGTGCGGCGTCATGAAGTGCCGCTAAAAGAAGCCCCCGTCTTCTTGCACTCCACCATATCGCAAGAAGGATATAGGACCAAGGTCCTATATCCACATCGCCAATCGACGCCTAATATGATTCTCATGGGAAATAAAACTACACATATCGCAATCGTTGATGATGAAGAAAGCATTCGTCGCGCGCTATTACGACTTTTCCGTTCAGTTGGACTGGAAGCACAGGCATTTCATTCTGGTCATGTTTTTTTATCAAGTTTGCAACAAGGTATGCCCTCTTGTGTTGTCATGGATTTACATATGCCGGAAATGTCGGGATTTGCAGTTCTTGAAGAATTGAAGACTTGTGCGCCAGATTTGCCAGTTATCATCATAACAGCACATCAAATAACAATTGGGCAACTTGAAAACAGTTTATCTGCTGTAACCGCAGTTTTACAAAAACCAGTCAATGATGATGTTCTGCTCAATGCCATAGCAAAAGCAACAAAATGCAAGGAATTAGTCTCCACTGAGAATTTGAAAGAGAACTGACACAAAAATGCAAAAAAGTAGTCTGCAATGTATTACAAAAAATATTGAAATTAAGAAAATAATTAATTGAATCACTAGGCGGGACGCGATACCGCTTTATATCAAACAACCTGGGATGAATTTATGAAACTGTCTAACTTACCTATTGGAACACGACTCGGAGCAGGTTTTGCTCTGGTATTGCTGATGTTACTTAGTGTCGCCTATCTCGGGATTAATGGTATGCAGCAGTCCAATGACGCCTTGCACCACGTCGTGACTGTCAATGTTAAAAAAATTGACGCTCTCCAGAACATGTCAAAGTCGGTCCACATCGTTTCGCGTGTTATACGTACCATCGCTTTACTGACTGACGAAGCACAGGGAAATCAAGAGCATCAAAAAATTGTAGATGCACGGGCACGCTATAACGAGGCGTTTACTGCATTGGAAAAAATGCCTCTGGACGAAGCTGGAAAAAACTTTCTTGCCAAAATAAAAGAAGACCAGATTGCGGCGAGAACTCTCAATGATAAGTTCGCCGACATGGCAAAAACAAATAAAGATGAGGCAACACAATTCCTGTTGAAGGAAGCAGGGCCAGCCAATACAAAATGGCAAGATGCTATTCAAGAATTCATTGATCTGCAAGAAAAGAAAAGTAAAACCGATGAAGAAACAGCAGCAAAAACTTACCAATCTGCTTTGATAATGACAATTTCCCTCACTGCACTTGCGATTGCATGCGGCATAGCAATCGCATGGTTTTCCACACGGGCTATTACCGTGCCCATTGGTCTTGCAGTTGAACTGGCAAAAACGGTCGCCAAAGGCGATTTAACCTCGGAAATTGAAGTCAAATCTACCGATGAAACCGGCCAGTTAATGCAAGCGCTGAAAGAAATGAACGAGAACCTGATCAACATCGTCAGCAAGGTTCGTAACGGTACCGATACCATCAATACAGCCACTGGCGAAATTGCGTCTGGTAATCTGGACCTGTCATCCCGGACAGAACAACAGGCTGGCTCACTGGAAGAAACTGCTTCATCAATGGAAGAACTGACTTCCGCCGTGAAACACAATGCTGAGAACGCACGGCAAGCGAACCAGTTGGCCATCTCGGCATCAGAAGTTGCGGTCAAAGGCGGGGCGGTCGTGACTGAAGTCGTCAGTACCATGGGTTCAATCAACACTTCATCGAAAAAAATTGTCGACATCATTGGCGTTATTGATGGTATCGCTTTCCAGACCAATATTCTCGCCCTGAATGCCGCTGTTGAAGCTGCACGTGCTGGCGAGCAAGGTCGCGGCTTTGCCGTGGTCGCCAGTGAAGTACGCAATCTGGCACAGCGATCAGCAGCGGCAGCCAAGGAAATCAAGATTTTAATCAATGACTCTGTTGAGCAGGTTGAAATTGGTTCCCGTCTGGTTGATCAGGCAGGTTCAACCATGGATTCAGTTGTTTCAAGTATCAAGAGCGTGACCGATATCATGGGGGAAATTACTCTGGCAAGCCAGGAACAAACTTCTGGTATCGAGCAAATCAATCAGGCAGTGTCACACATGGATGAAGTCACCCAGCAAAATGCCGCTCTGGTGGAAGAAGCTGCGGCAGCCGCAGGTTCACTGGAAGAACAGGCGCAAATACTGACTCAAGTTGTCAGTGTCTTTAAGATACCTGGAAATCTGATGGAATCTACCCCGGCAATTAAAACCAGTCGGCGCGCTGAGCCTGCCGCAAGGAAAACTGGCCCTCAAATCGCTCCTGCAAAACGCCTCCCAACCAATGTTCGTCCACTCAAACAGTCAAAATCAAGCGCCGCTGTCGCTAGTGACGAATGGGATGAATTTTAACAACATCGCAAATTGAATGACGTATTACAGATTTTTGTTAGAAAGCCTCTGCTTAAGTACGTGTAGCCCAGTCGTAACCGGCATGAATACCAGGGCACTTTTACAAAACAAGTCTTAATCAGAGGTGAATTTGAAGTACCTTATAAATCAATTGATCAATTTTTGAAAAAGAGAGAAAAATGCATAAAATAATCAATACCACACTGGTTGGCCTGTTGGCTCTTTCCGTCAATGCCGCCCTGGCCAATGACAAAGAGCATGCCCCGCATTGGGGATATGAGGGCAAAGCAGGTCCCACACATTGGTCCGAGCTGGATGAGGCCAACACTTCCTGCAAACTCAGCAAAGAACAGTCCCCCATCAATATTGTCGCAAGCAGTGCAAAAAAAGCTACCCTGCCCGCTCTGGATTTCAAGTACACCAGCAGTAGTGCAGAAGTGATCAATAATGGTCACACCATTCAGGTCAGCGTCCCCGTTGGCAATAGCTTGAAAACCGGCGACGAAGAAGCCAATCTGCTTCAGTTCCACTTTCATACCCCAAGCGAAGAGAAAATCAACGGTGTCAACTACCCTATGGTGGCGCATTTCGTGCACAAACTGCCCGACGGTAAATTATCTGTCGTCGCGGTCCTGTTCAAAAAAGGTAAGGAAAATGCCGCCCTGGCTCCAGTATTTGCAGCCTTGCCAGCCGAAGGAAAACCTGCCGCCCTAAGCAGCTTCGACCCGTCCGCTGTGTTGCCAGAAAAACGTGCGTATTACAAATTTACCGGCTCACTGACAACACCACCGTGCAGCGATGGCGTACGCTGGCAAGTGCTGAAGCAGCCTGTCGAATTGTCTGCTAGCCAGATCGCTGCGTTCCACAAACTCTACAAAATGAATGCACGTCCAGTGCAGCCATTGAATGGGCGAGTGGTTGAGGTGAGTGAATAGGTGAGCGAAGGAGCTTGCTCCATCCTGACAGTTTGCAAGCAATGCAGTGAACAGGTTGGGATGGAGATAAGGTTCTTTTGATTGCCGTTGATTGATAAAAACGTGGCTTGCAATCTGCCTAGGTATTTGCAATACAAGCCCCCTACTTCCTCACCCTCAACACCCACCTAGGCAACAAATTCAACACCCCAACCAGCCACCTCATCTGCCACGGAAACACCAGGCTATCTCTGCGCCTGGCAATCGCGTCCACAATCAATTCCACCGCCCGCTGCTCTGACATGATAAAAGGCTTATGACTGGCATCTCCCTCATTCAAAGCCCGCAATTTGGCCGTATCCACATAACCAGGCACGATAGCAGTAACGCCAATGGAGAAAGGCTTCAAGGCCATGCGATAGGTGTCGCACAGACTCAGCACACTGCGCTTGGTTGCGCTGTAGACAGAAGCGCCAGGATAATCGTGCAGCAAACCCGCAATCGATGAAATGGCGACCAGTTGCCCAGACTTTTGCTCTAACATTTTGGCAGCGGCTAATTCAAATGCATGGCCAAGGCCGCTGACATTGGTTTGCAACATACGCAGGGTTGTGGCTTCATCCAGCAAATGGCTGCGGGTATTGAAATAAATGCCAGCGGTGACAATCAATATGTCCAGGCCTTGCATAGAAAAATCATCAATAGCCAGTTTCACAGCAGCACGGTCTGCGATATCGAGCTGAAAAGACAGCAAACCGGCAGCGCCATGCAAATCAGCTGGCACCCGCTGCAGATCACGGCCACATACTGCCACCCTGTCACCACGCTGCAAGTAGTACCGGGCAAGGGCCAGACCGATGCCGCTGGTCCCACCGATGACCATGATGTTCATGCACTGCCCCGGCTGTATTTGTCGCTATTGCGGATATGGGTTTCGTCATAGCTAGTCTGGCGGGTAAAGGCTTCCATCCCGCGTGTATAGCCGTACTGCCACTGTGCATCCATATAGGCGACATAGGTGGCGTAATCTTTGGGCAACTGCAGGCTGATACGGTTGTGCAGCCAGTCCAGTTTCTTTTGTACTGCCTCTTTGTCCAGAACCGTCGCCACATCTGAAGTATCAATACGCACATCGACTGGCTGGCCGTTCACATAACGCAGGCGGTCATTGCCGTCCAGGCCAAGCACCGTGCGCCAGGCCGGGATGGAAAAAGCCTGGTCAAAGCTTTGCTTGAATTCCATGATTACTTCGTCCGCCAGATGTTTTGCCACTTCGATGGGAAACAGGTCCAAGACACCACCAAAATAATGGGCATCTGTGTGGGCGTGACAACGGAAGTAAAACATGTCGGTAATCGAGATACGGGCTGCCAGGCTGGTTGAAGTCTGCACGTCGCATAACAATTCTTCTGAAATCGCATGTTCACCCCAGCGCGGGTCTGCCAGTGGCGACGGCATACCTTGCAGCAGCGCAGCAGCCCTGGGTTGGCAAAACACGGTTTCGGCAAACAGTTTGCGCTGACCACGCGCTTGCCCTGCTTCGCTTTCATCAAACAGCAGTTTGCCGCCTATGATGGCCGTGGCGACTGACTGCTCACTGACAGCAACCCGTGGCAGCGGCAATTCAGGCGGGATTTCAAACAGGTATTCATTAAACAGGTCGGGGATGACGGTGGCAGAGTCATGTATGAAACCACGTTTGGCCGCCATGGCCAGCGTACGGAAAATGCCAGCCCTGGGTGATGACTTCAGGCCGCCCCAGTAATGGTACATGTCTTCAGAACTGAGCCAGGCTTTGCGTTGGGCATCATCAGGCAAACCCGCAATGATGCTGGCCGCGAGTGCACCCCCGCAGCTTGCCAGCAAGATGTCGGGTGCACGTCCCGCTTCGCAGGCAGCCGCATACATTCCTAAATAAATGCCAAAACGAAACCCACCGCCGGCCAACACCATGCAGCGTTTATATTTTTTAACTTGATCCATACTGCTAAAATAGCACACTGTTAAGACTATTCGCACCATAAATGCCGTCTCTACCTGCAACTGTGCAACACCGCTTGCGTCATTTGTTGTTGAATGCCTTGACGTTTGCGCTGTGCTATCTGAGCGCCAATTTGCTGGCACAGCAGCAGGGTATAGTGCGCCATGCAGTCTTACCGTTTGAAACGAATATCCCATTTTTGCCATGGATGATCCTGCCCTACCTGAGTTCGGGCATATTTTTCTGCCTGGTCTTCTTCATGGTAAAAACCCGGGATCAACTACGCGTCATCAGCCAACAACTGCTGCTGGCAACGGTGGTCGCTACCTTCCTGTTTGTGATCTATCCGCTGCAATTCAGTTGGCCCAGACCCGCCATTGAATCATCCTGGCTTGCCTTTCTGTACGCGTATCTGGCCATAATGGACAAACCGTACAACCAGTTGCCGTCACTGCATGTCGGTTACTGCATCCTGTTCTGGCAGGCCTTGCACACGCACATACGTTCCAATCTGGGACGCCTAGCGCTTGCCGCTTGGCTAATGCTGACGGCACTTTCTACCCTCTTCACTTTCCAGCATCATTTACTGGATCTGGTGGGAGGTGCCTTGCTGGCGTTTTTTTGCATCATCATGATTACCCCCAGAAAAAAAGAACCTCACGTCGCCTTTTACTATCTGGTAATGGCATGTGCGCTTTTGTCTACCGGCGTTATTGCCTGGCATAACCCGCTAGCCTTATACGTGACGGGTAGTCTGCTGCTGATCAGCCTGGCGTATTTCCGGCATGACCGCAATTTTCTGCACAAGCGCAATGGACAGCATCCATGGTGGATCTGGCTCATGTATGCGCCTTATTTGCTGGGTTACCGGCTGACCTGGCATGCTGTGGTCTGGCGTGAGCGACACAAGCCAGTAGTCATTAAACTGACCGGACAATTATGGGTAGGGCGCCGTTTGAGCAATGCCGAAGCCAATCTCTTGCCAGCAAATTGCAGCATCATCGACCTGGCCAGTGAATTGAGCGAAACCCCTGCCCTGCGCGGCCATACCTACCGGTATTTCCCCTTGATGGATTTGTTGTCGCCGACACCGGATACTGTACGTGAGATATTGCAATACATGCGCGCAGAAATGGAGGCTGGAAAAATAGTCTATCTGCATTGCGCCATGGGCTATAGCCGATGTATATTGCTGGCCAAACTGTATATGTCACAAGGGACCTTAATCAGGCAATAAGCAGGCAATGAGCAAACAATGAGCTTTTCCATCTATCAACTGAAACCGCGCTTCCAGCAACTGCTGCAGCCTTTGTTGGCTGGTCTGGCAAAACGGCACGTCACCCCCAATCAGGTAACGCTGCTGGCGATGTTGCTTTCCATTGCGTATGGCGTCGCTCTGGCATGCTTCCCGCAAGATGAACGACTGTGGCTAGGTCTGCCGGTATTCATGTTTGTGCGTATGGCGCTGAATGCGATTGATGGCATGCTGGCCAATTTTACACAGCAAAAAACAGCCTTTGGGGCGATCTTGAATGAAGTGGGTGACCAGGTGTCGGATGCGGCCCTGGTCTTGCCGTTTGCGCTGGTGAGCGGCATCTGCCTGCCCTTGTTGATTGCCGTTGCCATGCTGGCTTTGCTGGCAGAATTTGCCGGGGTGGCCGCTTTACTCGCGGGTTCAGCCCGGCGTTTTGATGGCCCCATGGGCAAAAGCGATCGCGCCTTTGCCTTTGGTTTGCTGGCACTGCTGGTGGTTTTTCAAGTGACAGCAATATGGCTCAATGCCGAATTGGTCGTCGTCCTGTTGCTCTTGCTATGGACTTTGTTCAATCGGATAAAACGGGCATTGCCGCATCACGCTGCGCCACCGACACCGTAAATATCCCTGCAATGCCCAACTGGGTTGCCACTTTGCGGCAACCTATGCTGGCGACCAGCGCATCCATTTCTGCCTGTGGACGTGGCCGCATCTGCCATGATTGCCCTCTGTGGTTATTCAGTGTCCTGGCTATCATCGCCAGTTGTGGATGCCAGGGCTGGCCGGTGTATATCAGATGGCCGCCAACTTTCAATTGCCGCTGTATGCCACGCAAAGAAGCCAACACCAGCACGTTGTCGCTGAATAACTCATGCAAACCAGATACGATGACGATGTCATATTCGCCCTCTTCTACCGGATAACTGGTACCAGCAAAGGCATCACGACACTGATAATTGATCTGGTTTTTTAATTGCAAACCTTCAGCCAGATGACGCGCCTGATCCAGATTAGCCTGATCAAAGTCGCGTAGGCTGATTTCTATATCACGGTTCTGAAAACGTTTGATGGTTTCCAGCACATAGCGGCCACCACCAGCAGCAATATCCAGTATGCGCACTGGCTGGTCTGCCGGACATTGCTGTATCAGGTCTGACAACGTTTGCTGCATCTGCATTTTACGCTGACGTATGCCACGCCAGCCTATGGCATCCAGATAACTGCGATCTATCATGCCGCCTATCAGCAAACGTCCGCCTGCCTGGTTGCGGTAGACATAATCGAGTGACGCGCCTGAATCAAAGCCATGCTGCAGGCCGATCCGCATGCCATTGCTGAGCCTGCCAAGGTGCCCCAACATGAATTTTTGCACGCCATAAAAGGCATTTTCCAGCGCCCCACCCAACTTGCCTTGTTGCAGTGCCAGGTATTGCTGTGCACTCTGGCTTTGTGTATCCGCTTTGAAGTAATGCTGTACAGACGTCACATCACGTGCATAACATTCAAAAATAAATTCCCTGGCCGTTTGTATGGCTTGCTGCACCTGGGTGTCGCTCTCGTAAAAAATCGCATGGTGGCAATTTTCTATTAGTACATATCGCTTCAGGGTTGAAGAAATGCGGTCATAAAACTGCTTTTGCGGCCCCTGCTTGACGACGTAATCCTTGTCAGCGACCAGCATCAGTACTGGTGCATCTATCGCCTGTGCATCCTGCACCACCCGTTTGGCGGTATCGGCCAGGTCAAGCAAGACCCGGGCAGATATATTCTTGGTAATCAGCGGATCAGCATCGTAAGCCTTCGCTTGCTCAGCAGAATGGGTCAGCATGGATGAGCGTATGTAGCTGGTGACAAACAGATCTGGCTTGAAGCAGGTGGCAAAACGCAATGCCGGTTTTGCCAGCGGCACATACAGGTTGATGTCAAATGCTGCCGCTGCCATGACCACACCACGCACACGCGGCGCATAATCATGCAGCCAGGTGGCAGCGATGACCGCACCCACGCTGTTGGCGATGATGAGCATGTCTTCTTTGGCAATGCCATAGTGACTGCTGATATGATCAATGAAGCTATCAAAATCACGCACCATGGTTTGAAAATCAGGCGCATCACCACGCTCGCCAGGTGAATTGCCATGGCCACGCGCATCCCATGCAAAGGCCCAGTCATTCACAAAGCCGAACTGCTCAACCAATGGTCCTATGCGGCCAGAATGTTCGTGGCCACGGTGCAGAAATATCAGCGCTTTCTGTGGCTTTTGCGACTGCTCTGCCGGGATGGCCAGCGGTTTCCAGATGCGATAAAACAGGCGGGTGCTGTCGTGACTGTCAAAGCCGGATTCACTGCATAGCCATTTGGTTTGTAGTTCTGTAGTCATGCATATTCCTTTGTTGCACGTTCTTTTTTTAAAACAGTAATCCCAGATATAACAATGGCGCAGTCAGTACCAGGCTATCCACCCGGTCCAGTATACCGCCATGCCCTGGTATCAATTCAGAAAAATCCTTGATCTTCAAATAGCGTTTGGCCGCTGAAAATATCAGGTCACCGGCAAAACCACCGACAGACAGCAAGATGCCCATCAACAGCAAATACTGGGGTGTAGCCAGGTGCAGATAGGTGCCCAGACCGGCTGATACCAACATGGACACTGCAACCCCGCCGATCAAACCCTGCAGGGTCTTATTCGGGCTGATGGTGGGGGCGATGGTTTGCTTGCCAAATATCTTCCCGCTGACAAACTGGGCAATATCATTGAGGGCAGTGACGACAAACAGATAAAAAAACCAGGCCAGCCGGACTTCGTTTGAAAAGGGCAAGGTCAATAAATTCAGCATGAAACTGAGGCCATAGCACAGCAACAGAAACAGCATCAGCAACAATTGATTACGTTGCCGCAAGACGAAAAATTGCAAGGCTTGCAGGCATAACAAGGCCGGTAAAATCAGCCGGGCATCAAAGGCATGCACATATTGCAAGCCAACTTGCAGCAACACCAGCACCAGGCAAGACAACAAGAAGCGCCAGCGTGGCCCAATGTAGTGCAGCGACAATTCACGCACCGCCAGCACCACGATCAGCAGTGCCATCAGCAAAGGGCCAATGGGATATAAAAACAGACTCAGGCTGACCACGGGGAAAAGAAACCACCAGGCGTTCACCTGTTTGCGCAACTGGCTTTGGGGCGCGCTGTGCCTGCCTACGCCTACACTCGCGAAAGCCAACAGCAGATACAGCAACAACATGGCCCCCAGAGTGGGGCTGCCTGGAAGAAAATTTGAAAACACTAATCAACCTGAACAACGATGAAGATACTCCAGTGTACACCGAACGCAGATCGTACTTGCCTTTTTAATATGTAAGCAGAAGAAACAAAGGACATGTGTCGATTGCACATGAGTTGTGCCCCATATTTATCATAGGCCTACAGCACAACTCACGCAAAGGCAGGTTCGAGGATGGGATTTGCATCACGTTAAATTAATGGCGTCCGCTTGATAAATAGCCATCTCTGGCTTTTCGTCAGAGAGTTGAGTCAAGGATTTTGCAAACTACCGCGATGCCTCTACGCGAAAATGCAGTTGCAGCGCTGCCATATCAGTCCAGCGTTCGACAAACACGAAGCGGCGTAGCTGCTGAACGTCGCGACTCACCTCATGGGAAATGCATCCAAATTCGGTACGAGAACGCAATACATGTTCAATGGCAAGTCTCTGCATCTCCTCTTCTGCACCTACGCGAGCAATCGCATAGCCTGTTACGATGATCACGTAATTGACCCATATTATAAAAAAGACAGTATCAAACTCTCGGATACCGGCACTGTCGCTGATCTGGAGGATGATCACGCATTGTATAAGCTGACGTCGGCAAATCAAAAGAGGCGTGCTGGCTTCCATTAATTTGTCGATTGTTTCCCCCGAAGTACCCCACAATCCATTATTTTCCCAGTGAGCGTGTTACGCGTTCAATGAGGGAAGCCACCACCTCAGGCTGGCTGACCAGCGACATGTGACTCGACTTCACCGAAATGGTCGTGGCACCAATGTGTCGGGCCAAGGCGTGCTGCACCCCCGGTGGAAGGGCATGGTCATTCTCTGTCACGAGGTACCAACTGGGTTTCCTGCTCCATGCTGCCGTCGTCACTTTGTCGCCAAATGTAAGGGTAGATATCGGCTGTTGCGTCGCCGCCAGCAGTCGTACCGTGGGGACAGGCACATCCCCTGCCATGACTTGTCGATAGGTGACCGGATCGTCGAGCCAGATCAGTCCCTCCCTATCCGGTGCCAGCCCTTCCATCGGTGATGCCAGGCGGTCCAGCATCTCGCCCACGGATTCTCCCGCATCCGGCACGAGTGCGGACAGGTATACCAGCCCCTGTACATTGTCGGCGTTGCCGGCTTCAGTCACCACCGCCCCGGCCCATGAATGACCGACCAGGATAACGCCACCCTTCTGCCGCTCAAGAACACGCCGCGTTGCGGCGACGTCATCAGCAAGCGAAGTCAGCGGATTTTGTACCGCAGTCACATGGTAACCCTTGCTGTGCAAGATTTTAATCACAGGCAACCAGCTAGAACCGTCGGCAAAGGCACCGTGCACCAGTACGATGTTGCGTATGCTTGGCGTGCGTGTGGGTGTCGCCGCAATAGATAAGGGAATTGCAAAACTGACAGCCAGCACCATACACCATGCTGACCACCGCTGTAGACACAATGCGATGTGCATAGCAGACTCCTTTTTACTGAATTGTCTTGGCACCGGGAACCCATTCCGCAGGAAAGGCCTCGACGCACAAGGCAACGTCAAAGCCCCTGACCTGAGGCTCGACGAGGTAATGTATCGCGAAAGAATCCAGCGCGAGCATGTGATTGAGTTCGTCGCGATTGGCGCAGCGTGCCATCAGAAAACCACCGCTACGGTCTTCCAGTGGACCAGCGATGAGTATTTGGCCGCTACGTATATGTTTGACCAACCAGTCGCGATGCGTATCAAGATGCGCATTCACTTCCTCAATTGGACGAATGTAGATCAATGTGACAAGGTAAAGCATGCGTTTCTCCGTAAGATCAAGGATGAAAGGGTAACAATCAGATTGCAGTCGTTTGGCGAACGACTTCTGCAACCGCCTTATGGGCGGTATGCATGGCCAGTTCCCTGGCCTCTGCACCACGCGATAAGTTCTCGGCACGCACGAAGCGGATGTCGGTGATGCCTATGAAGCCGAAGACAGCTTTCAGGTAGTCTTCCTGGAAATCCATGGTGGTCGCTGGCCCTGTGGAATAAGAGCCACCGCGGGTAGATGCGACCAACACGCGCTTGTCTGTGGCAAGGCCCACCGGCCCCTTGTCGGTATAGTGGAAGCTGCGCCCCGGTTGCACCACCCGGTCTATCCAGGACTTCAACTGGCTCGCAACCGAGAAGTTGTACATCGGGGCACCGATGACGATCACATCACTGGCCAGCAATTCAGCGACCAGTGCTGTCGAACGGTTATGCTCTGTCGCCACGCTGGCGGCAGGCACATCGCTATGGACAGGTCGGAAACCGGCAGCAATGGGGCCATCCAAATGAGGAATGGCATCGGCGACGACGTCACGGTAAATCACGCTGGCATCCGGGTGCTCGCGCCGGATTTCGTCAACAATGGCGGCAGTCAGTGCCCGCGACGCGGATGCATCCGTCAGGATGCTGGAATCGATATGAAGAACCTGCATGGTAGTGCTCCCAAAAGGAAAGTTGCTCTAATAAAATTGCTTATTTGTTGGCCGGATAGACCAGTGGCAAGTAAATATCCAGCAGCGCTGCACCGGCAAGGTCCGGATAGACCTTTAACAACTGGCTCTTGTAATCAGCGGCATTAGTTACCGAGCGACGGATCCGGTCTACCGTATCGAGGTAAGCGAGGTTTTGTTCAATGACCTGACGATCGGCAGGCTGCCCATGTCCTGCCAGAAAACTCGTATAGCGGGTCTCGGCCTGCAGACTTTTCAAGGCAGCACGCCAGCCATCGGTTGACCCGGGCAGCCACAGGTGAACGCCGTTGTAGAGCAGATCCTGGGCAATGCAGACACCCAGTTCCGGCAGCTTGATCACCAGCGACTCGGGAGCTTCATGATCCTTAACAGTCGCAAATTCTACAGTTACGCCCTCGATGACTTCGCTGCCCGCTGTTGCATTGCGACTTGGCAATGTCAGGTGCTGTGCAACCATCTTGGGGCCTAGCCGGGCTGTCCATATGGCGATCTGCCTGGGGCCATCCTCTTCAATGTGATGCCTGACGCCAGGCAGGGCATAGACTGTGACGTCGGGGAAAGCGTCGCCCATACCTAGATAATGATCTGGATGCTCGTGCGAAATGTAGAAGCGGGTGACCGGCTTGCCGAGCTTGCTGATGTAGGCCTTAAGATCTGCCGCATAGGGTGCGAAAAATTGTCCATCAACGACGAACAACTGGCTCTTGAATTCGATAACGTGGCTGGTAACGGCAAAAACAGCTGTCGGCGCAACTAAAGTGTGGACAGTGACATTTGGTGTGGCCTTGACAATCTGTGCAACGGCGTGTGGGCGTGCATCTTCCTTTGCGTGCGCCGAAACGGGGGTGACTAGCATCCCCGTAAAAAAAGTACATGACAGAAGCCCGAGGGCAAGCAAATTTTTCATGATATCGTCAAAAGTGTTTGAACAGGCGCCTAGAATCTGCCAAATGATGATTGCTGTCCAAGACGGAATGTGGGATAGTTAAGACCTGAAAGGACTCAACTATGCTAGATTTGCGTCAGCTCCGGTATTTCATTGCAGTGGCGGAGACCGAAAACGTCGGTCGCGCCGCTGAAATACTCCACATTTCGCAATCGCCACTGAGTCGCCAGATCAAGCAGCTTGAAGACAAACTCGGCGTGCTGCTTTTCGAGCGCAACAAGAAGCGGCTGCGCCTGACACAAGAAGGATACGACTTGCTGAGTGAAGTGCGTGCACTCATGGCAAATGCCTCGCGTGTCGAGGCATTTGGTCGCCGCCTGGGTTCAGGTACCGTGGGACGACTGGCAATTGGCTACGTCGAAGGAGCCTTGCATGCGAATATCCTGAGCCCGGTACTGCGACGGTTTCGGCACATCAGCCCATCGGCGGCGCTGTCCTTGCAAGGGCTTGGCACCGCGACGCAATTCGAGCGACTACGCCAACGTACCCTCGATCTCGGTTTTACTTACCGGGCACCGGAGCAATCAGCCGATCTGAGCAGCACCGTGATGATTGACGAGCCACTGTTACTCGCCATGCATAAGGATGACCCGCTGTGTAAATCGAAAAAAATTCAGCCGCAACAACTTGATCAACGTCCCTGGATTGCCGTTGTCCGTCAGCCTGTCGATACGATACGCCACGCACTACTGGCGGGCTGCCAGCGAGCAGGTTTCACGCCTGATATCGTCTATGAAGCCTCAGATCCCCTGTCGTCGCTGCATCTGGTCAGTGCAGGTGTAGGGCTAAGCTTGGTGCAGGCAAGCCTGGGCAATGACTATACGCCAGAAGACGTTATTTTTCGCGAACTGCCCTGGCTGGACCTGCGGGTCAGTGTGCACCTCGTATGGCGCACGGATGAACAACGTCCGCTGGTGATCCAGTTTCGCAAAACTGTTCTTCAAGCTTGATTTGGGTCTGGAACGTAAAATGTAGATGCGGAACCCAGCATAATCGTATGCAGATCAACTACGGCTTGCTACCTTCAAGCGCTGACTTTCTGCACAAAATACAAAAAGGTGAGATTCTTCCGGCAGGATAAAAAACAAGGCAATATGCAGCATCTTCGTCATTGCCTGGCACAACATACGTGCGATTACATTGTGCACGAAATAAAAGGGCTACCGTGATGGCAGCCCATTTTATTCAACCATAGAGAATTAAGCCATACTGATACGATTACGGCCACTCTGTTTGGAAACATACATGGCGGCATCTGCAGCATCAATCAATTCATCGGTATCTGTCGTTGATTCCAGGTCGACCACACCACCAGAAAAACTGGCAGAGAAATGACCATTTTCACAATGCTGTTGTATCTTGGTAAATGCGACCCTGACCTGATCCAGCACCCTGCGCGCCATGGTCGCGGTCGTATCCGGGAAAATCACGGCAAATTCTTCTCCACCATAACGTCCGACGATATCACTACGACGCAGACGTTGCCTTAGCAGGCGCGCCAGCGTACGCAAAATCTGGTCGCCTGCCGGATGGCCATAGGTATCATTGATTTGTTTAAAGTGATCCAGGTCTATCATCGCCAATGCCAGCGGTGCGCCATTGCGATTGGCCTGAGATATCTCGGCTGCCAGTTGTTCCTTGATGGCAGTATGGTTATACAAACCGGTCAGGCCGTCACGCATGATCAATGTGCGCAATGATCGGTAGCGCTCGGCCCTGTTGGTCAGCGACGACTTCAGGTATTCTGGTGCGACCGGCTTGGTGATGAAATCATCAGCACCGGCGCGTACGGCCTCAAGTTGCTTGGTGAGATCGGCTTCGCTGGATAAAAATACGATGGGTACATCGACATAAGAATTATCCTGGCGTATCAAACGTGACAATTCAACCCCGCTACAGACTGGCATATAAACATCCATCAACACCAGTTCGGGGCGGAAATCGGTCATTACCGTCAACACCTGCGTGGGGTCATTCAGCAGATACACATTCATGCCGGCATCACGCAAAATCGCGCCATAGAATTTTGAGGTAACGGCATCATCATCAATGATCAGTACGCGATAGCCCTTGTTTTCATCGAGCTGCAAAATGCCTTCAATACGCTCGCTCAATGCCACCACATCGACTGGCTTGGTGAAATAGCCATCCCCACTGGCGCGCACCGCCAGCAAGCGCGATTCAAAACTGCTGGAACGCGACACGAATATGGTAGGAATACGGAAGCGTTCTATCTGCTTGATACGGGCAATTTCTTCAGCACCGGCAACCTTGCCTTCCGGGAAGCTGAGTTCAATCACGATCACATGCGGGCGTCTGGTAGCAACCGCTGTGGCCAATGCCCGCAGGTGGTTCATACGTATGACTTCATAGCCAAAATGTTCCAGCTGATCGGTAATTTCCTGATTTTGCGCTTCGTCTTCATCAACCAGGTAAATCAGGTGAGGGTCGCTCAAATACCGCTCTTCTTCCTGCACGCTCTCTGCTACACCGTTCACGGGTGTGGTGTCGTGTTTCAAGGCATAGTCAAAATAACGATTCATGTCGTTGGAATAGGCATTGAGCTCTTCCACGGTCCATGGTTTGCCTTCCAGATGCGGTTTCAGCACGGCTTCAAAGACCCTGGCTTGCGAGCCGATTTCGGCAAAGCCAAAGGTCCCTGCAGAACCTGCCATGGTGTGCAAATGCCGATGCAGAACGACCATGGCCTCCTTGTCATCCGGGCGGTCCTGCACCGACCTCAGGGTATGCAGGATTTCTTCTATTTTTGAAGGTAGCTTCTGCAAAAAAACAGCTTCAAGAGCAAGCAGTTTTTCTTGCAGACTATCAATTTTGTCTGACATCTACGGCTTCTCCTGCCATAACTTACGCACCTGCGCTGACAACTCCATAGGATCAAATGGTTTGGCGATCACACCAATAGCACCCAGCGACTTGTAAAATTCCATCTCGGATGACTGCACCTTGGCCGTCATAAAAATCACCGGTGTTGCCTGTGTCCCGGGCAATTTACGTAATTCGGCCAGTGTTGTCGGCCCATCCATATTGGGCATCATGACATCCAGTAACAGCAGATCCGGCACGAACCCACCACTGACCTCAATAATAGCCTGTGCACCCGAACTACAGGTTTTCAGGCTGAAACCACCAACAACCTCCAGCGCTATCTGGGCCACGGTTTGTATGTCAGCATCGTCTTCCACATACAGAATGTTGGCGAGCGTTGCAGAAGTCATTACTACTCCTTATTGCGATAGGTAAAACGGATGGCTTCAGGATAAATCAAGATTAACCACAAAACAACAATAAATCCTGTTCATTATCTGGATAATCATCATTCACAGAGTCCCTGGCAACAAGTCAGGGCCTAAATTCTTCTTTTTGCTCCCATAATAAATGCATTTTTTGAAATAATTAGGCACTCGATTGTCAAGCGATTCAGATTATCATTAATACAAGGCAAGTAATTGATGGAAAAACTACCCTCCTTTGGGGGTGCTAACGTTTCTTTTTTCAGAGCGTTCGCCCGCGTAGCATAAGCTGGAAATGTGGAAACTGAACACATCTCTCAATTTAATTGCTCATATGTTCTGGCATGATAACGACCATGTGAGAGTAAAAATATCTTGTACTGTAAAAACGGCGTTTTAATGGCTGCTTTGCGGTTTCCGTGGAAACTTCATATCTTTGGTTAAAAAAACAGCTGCTTTGTAATATGATCTGGCGGCAAATTAACTGAACTTACAGGATTTCTGATGCGCCCGATGTTGACCGCAATAACCAACATAGTTTTAAATTTTGCTCTGTTCAATCAGTCGGCGCAAGCGCAGCAAGTCCAGGAAGCACCATTGCGTGCACATCTTGCATTTTTATCTGACGACTTATTGGAAGGACGTGGTACTGGACAACGTGGAGGGGATCTCGCAGTGCGCTATCTGGAAACACAAGCGGCGGCAATGGGTCTGGTGCAGCTACCGGGTGCAAATGGCTACCGGCAAACGGTGACACTGGTTGGTAGCCAAACGCTCAGTAGCAGTCAACTTCGTTTTGAAACAAACAAGGGCACGCTCTCGCCAGCCTTGGGTGCCGACATTGTGTATGGATCGTCCAACGGCAAAGCCGACAATGATGTCGATGCGCCGCTGGTGTTTGTCGGCTATGGTGTGCAAGCACCAGAAGAGCGTTGGGATGATTTCAAAGGCGTCGATCTGAAAGGCAAATTGCTGGTAATGATGGTCAACGACCCGCAGCCGACCAAGGCGGAGCCAAACCGTTTTGGGGGAAAGGCCCTCACCTATTATGGGCGCTGGACATACAAGTTTGAAGAAACCGCCCGGCAAGGTGCTGCGGGTGTGCTATTGATTCACACTACACCGTCAGCCAGCTACGCCTGGAACGTGCCACAAACATCTTTTAGTCACGAGCGCTTTAGTCTTGCCAACGATGACAATAACGGCAACGCACTGGAAGGTTGGATACAGGAAGATACTGCCAAAGCACTGTTCGCCGCAGCGGGGCAAGATTTGGACACGCTGCGTGCACAAGCCGAAACACGTGATTTCAAACCTGTCGCGCTCGATGCAAGAGTTCGCGTCACATTGCACAGTAGCGTGCGTAAAGTGGAGCAACAAAACCTCATCGGCATGGTACCTGGTAATGACGCAAAACTTAAAGATCAGGCAGTGGTGTATTCCGCACATTGGGATCATCTGGGTATAGTGCAAGAACCCGGCAAACCCGCACAAATCTGGAATGGTGCAGTCGATAACGCTTCCGGCGCAGCTGCGTTGCTGGCCATGGCACAAGCTGCGGTGACACATCCTGCGAAACGGACGCAAATTTTCTTGTGGCCTGCTGCGGAAGAACAGGGTTTGCTTGGCAGCGCGTTTTACGTTCAACACCCATTATGGCCACTGGCAAAAACTGCGGCTGATCTCAATTTGGATAGCATGAATTTTGTCGGTAAAACGCGTGACATTGGTGTCGCTGGCAGTGAACACAGTAGCTTGTTTGATAGCGCCGCATCCGTTGCAAAAAAAATGGGCTTGCGCATTGCACCGTCCGTTCCCGATTTAGGTGGTGCCTTCTTTCGCGCCGATCATTTCAATTTTGTGCGGGCTGGCGTACCGGCATTTAATGTTGGTTCCGCCGTGTTTTCTGGTGACGGATCATTTGCGTTCGATCACGATGCAGAACAAGAAGAAGTACGAATGAAAGCATTTAAAAAGGACTACCATACCCCCCGTGATCGTTACAACCCGACGTGGGATTTAAGCGGTATGGTACAACAGGCGCAATTTACTTTAAATCTGGGTTACGCAGTTGGCAACGATACTACGATGCCAGCCTGGAAAAAGAATGGAACATACAGACGTGTAGCAAAGTGACGGGATTGCAGCGGGGGCGATGGTTATCCATCGCCTCCCGCACATTACTGCAAGTTCAGTCTACTTCAAGCTAAAATCCACCCGGTTCGGACTACCCTTGTCCTTGATGCCGTCGGCGTTCAATTTGGGGGCGATCAGGAATAGTCTTTCGCGTTCAATACCCGACACGTCTTCCAGATAATCACGCACAGTATCCGCGCGTTTTTGCGCCAGGTTGCGCAAGGCATCCGGTGTCACTTCGGTGTTGGCAAGTATTAATTTTTCTGCCTCTGCAGTTGGCAGTGTTTTAGCCATGCCAATGGCATTGCGTGGCTTGGTAAATTTTTCCGCCTGATACACTTCTTCGATATACTTGGTTTTTTCTGCATCCGTAATGACAATATCGTCTTTTTTGACGGTACGGTCTTTCTGGTGCACGTCTTTCCATTTCAATTCACGCATTTTTTGCAGTAACAATAACTGGCGTATACCGTCTGCATCACTTGCTGGCTCGACACGGCCTACGATGTCCAGCTTCAGGCCACTACGGTTTTTAAGCGCCTTGGCCAGATTGTCAAGCTTGGCTGTGGCAGCAGGTGTCAGGCTGGTTTGACCTGGCAAGAATTCGCTATAGGCAAGCTCTTCACCACCACCGCCAAACATCGAGCCCAGCATGGCAAACGGCGATGTCACTGCCTTGGTAATGACATTGACGAACACTTTGAAAATAATGCCGCCGACTGAAAACTGCGGGTCAGACAAAGAACCGGTGATCGGCAGGTTGATGGAAATACGCCCCTGATTATCACGTAGCAGGGCCACCGCCAGCATGACAGGCAATTTTGTGGCCGTTGGGCTTTCCACCCGTTCGCCAAAGGTCAGTTGATCAAGGCGCACCTCATTTTCTGCCTGCAATTGCTGGTTTTCTATGCGATAGGCGACCTGCATGGACAGCTTGCCTTTTTCTATGACATAGCCAGCATACTTGGCCGCATACGGTGTCAGCCGGGTCAGTTCCAGCCCATTGGCGCTGGCCTTGATATCCATGAAAACCGGATTGGACAGCGGGTTGAGCGAACCTGAAATCACCAATGGGGCGTCATCATCGACCTTGCCATTCAATTCTATGGTCGCAGGTTGTGGGTTGTTAGATGCGATCGCGCCTATGGTGCCGGTCACCCCGGTCAGGTTGGCGCTGTAATTTGGCTTGACGAAATTGTCGGTGAAGTTGATATTGCCACCACGTAGCGTGGTCTGGGCAACACGTATCACCACAGGATTGGCTTTTTCCGGCTTGGCGGGCAATGGTACGGTGACGATGGTCGTGGTCGCCGTTTTGCTGGTGACGGGCTTGGCTGCTGTACCATCAGTTTGTGCTGATGTCGTTGCTGATGTCGTGGCAGGCTCTGTAGCACCGACCTCTTCCGCACCGGCCTTTTTTGTGCTGAGTATAGTTTGTATATTCAGCTTGCCTTTGGCAGACAGAATGGCGCGCGCATAGAAATCATTGAGTGCCAGCTTTTTCAGGGTAACCAATTGCTTGTCACCACCGATCTGGGCGCTGACACCTTCCATGGCAATATTTTTCCACTCCAGGAAATCTTCATCCGCACCATTTTCCAGCAGATGGAAATCATTCAGCGCCAGCATGCCTTCGTAATTGATCTGCCGGTTACTGTCGAGTACATTGTTCAGGTTCAATTTACCTTTAACATCTGCCCTGCCCCGCGTCAGCGCCGCATTCACATACGGTGACACGTAGGGGAACAGGCCGGATACCGGCAAACCCTGGCCATCGAGGTTGACCGTGATATTTTTTAACTGGTTGGAAGCTGTTGCATCCAGGCTGAGTTTGGATTTTTTCCCTATATTCGTCTGCAATGTCATTTTGACTGGTTGCGACATATCGCTGCTCAGTTTTTCTGCATGCAGATTAAAGGTATCAAATGCCAGCTTTACTTCTGGCGACATGGATTTATCATTGAAACTGAATGCCCCATCCTTAAAATCCAGGCTGGCCAGATTGACTTTCCAGGCAGGTGCATTGCTGCTTGCTATCGTTGTAGTGCTGGCCGCTGCAACTGCTGCTGGAGATGCGACAGGGACTGCGGGCGTCGAATTCGTCCGCAGCCATTTTTTCAGATTCAGCACGGCCTTTTCATCACGTCGCACGTCCGTCGCCAAGCCATCAAACAAGATACTGTTGATATTGACCTGTTTACTTTCGAGGTTCATGCTGAGTTTGTCTACCGTCAAGGCTTTCAGGCTGATGCTGCCATCATCGGCAGATTTTGGCTTGACGCTGAACTGGCTGAGTTTCAGACCCAGATCTTCGACTTGCACTACGCCTTTTTGCACTTGCAGTTGTGCTTTGGCGTCAAGTTGCCCACTGACGTTCGCCAGAATATAGTTGTTCAGCAAAGGCTGGTAAGACGCCAGCGACCAGGAACTTAAAACGAGTTGTGCCTTGGCAGTGGCATGCAGTGGCTGTACTTCACCTTCCAGCTTCAGGCTTTCATCATGTTCACCACTGAGCGCCAATTTAAAGATGGCAGCTTTGGCATCTGCCGCAGACGACAGATGCTGCGCTGTCAGGCTGATGTCTTTCAGGTTGATGGTCTGTGCAGGGCTCGCATGTTTGGTATCACGGAAATGCAATTGCCCCTTGGCGATTTGCAGCTCAGTCAGTTGCAACAAAGGCATCGCAGGCTTGCTTGCCGCTAATGTTGAAGATGAGGCTGCCAGAGAACCTGAAGCAGCATGTGCAGTATTCGCAACAACAGGCGCCACAACCGTCTTGCCATCCACTTTACCAGCAACTTTTGCGGGTGCAGTTATATTGGCCCAGTTCAACTGACCCTGTTGATTAATGTCCAGCCAGATTTCTGGCGCAGACAGTTCCAGCTTGCCGATACTGGCTGCAGCCGTCATGACATTGACTTGCCTGATCTGTGCGTGCAGGCTGGCCAGTTTCACCAAAGGAGAATCCGCCTTGTCATTGACATGTACCTCATCCAGATGCACATCACCAGCCAGCAACAGTTCTGGATGGGTGTTCTTACGGCTGAAAATCAAATCCAGTTTGGTAGACAACTTGGCGCTCTGGATTTTTACCGGCAATGCCACCGGCACATAGGGCAGATACTGGGTCAGGTCCAGGTTATCGAGATCGATTGCCAGCGAAGTATCTAAGGTATTTGCAAATGGTCTGGCCCTGCCCTTCAAGGCGAAGTGTGAACCATTCACCTTTGCCGACAACATGGGTTCAACAAAACTCTCTACCTGATTGGGAAAATTGGAGACAAAAGGTACCCCGATTTGCAAGGCTTCCACCTGGAATTGTTCGTTGACAACCTTGTCGTCGATGTCTATCTTGCCATCTGCAAGCTGTAAGTTTGCCAGCGAAAAGCGTGCCTTTGAATCACTCTTGGGCATGGCCGCGATTTTGTCGATAATATCGCTGAAGTTGTAGCGTCCATAGCCCTCACCTGAGGTGCGGATGATGTGCACATAAGGTTCGGTGAGCCGGACTTCATCGACGATCAATGCCTGACGGAACAAGGATGCCATCGACAGGTTCAGCACCAGCTCCTTGACTTTGACTGCCGGTGTGTGCTGATCAGCTTCATACAGGTTCAAGCCCTCTATCGTCAACGCCAGGCGGAAAGGTGAAAAGCGAATATCGGTCATATCCAGCTTGCGGCCTATCTGCTGCTGCACTTCTTCAGCAGCGATGCGTCTGACCAGACCTGGCAGGAAGGCCCAGCTTAATAAAGCAAGCAATAACAGCAAACCCACGAAACCCATTGCCCAACGGCGCAGATGCCAGCGTTGATACGCGCCCGTGATTTTTTGCTTTACTGTTGTCATGATCAATTCTTTGCTTGTGTCTACCTGAACAACATTATAGTCGCCACTGGCAACGATAGACAGAGTACCAAGAGAAACCCCCGTCTGAACGGGGTTAAAGAATGTCAATCAGCAAAAAAATTTCAACTGACAATCCCGGCAAAAACCTTGGCCTGCGAAGGATTACCCGCGATGTGGTAAGCCAGATCGGCCGGTCTGGCGATGGCCCACAATGCAAAATCGGCTGCCTTGCCGACTTCCAGACTGCCGGTTTCTGCACTGACACCCAGCGCGCGCGCTGCATGGCAAGTCACGCCCTGCAAGGCTTCCAGCGGGGTCATGCGAAACAGAGTGCAGGCCATATTCATCGTCAGCAACAATGAAGTCATGGGGGAGGTACCGGGATTGCAATCCGTCGCCAGCGCAATGGGCACACCTGCCGCACGCAATGCTGCCAGGGGCGGATATCTGGTCTCGCGCAAAAAATAAAAAGCCCCAGGCAACAGCACAGCCACCGTGCCGCTGGCGGCCATGGCGGCAATGCCTGCATCCGACAAGTATTCAAGATGATCAGCAGACAGGCCCCGGTATTTTGCCGTCAATGCCGCCCCGCCCTGGTCAGACAATTGTTCGGCATGCAGCTTGACTGGCAGGCCCAGTGCCTGTGCGGCCTGGAACACGCGTTCAGTCTGGGCCGGGGTGAAACCTATCTTTTCGCAAAACACGTCAACGGCATCGACCAGACCTTCAGCAACCAGGGCTGGCAACATCTGCGTGCAGACCAGTTCGATGTAATCGTCCGCTTTACCAGCATATTCTGGCGGCAAGGCATGTGCACCTAAAAAAGTGGTTTTGACGCGTACCGGGAATTCGCACCCTATGCGCCTGGCCACGCGCAAGATACGTGCTTCAGTTTCCAGGTCCAGCCCATAGCCGGATTTGATTTCCAGTGTAGTCACACCTTCGGCCAGCATGGCATGCAGGCGCGGCAAGGTCACTGCCAGCAATTCATCTTCGGTTGCAGCGCGGGTGGCACGAACGGTGGCGTTGATGCCGCCGCCCTGCCTGGCGATGTCTTCATAGGCGACGCCGTTCAAACGCGCTTCAAATTCATTGCTGCGATTGCCTGCGTAGACCAAATGGGTATGACAATCAATCAAACCGGGAGTCAGCCAGCAGCCTTTGCCATCATGGGTTTTTGCCGTGGCATAGCCAACTGGCAGCTCAGTTTGCACACCCAGCCAGGCAATCTTGCCATCCTTGACAGCGATGGCAGCATCCTTGATTTCCGCATAACCATCTGTCATGCACGCGAGATGGACATTGATCCACAGGCTGTCCCAGCTTAATTCCGTCTGCGCCATCAACTGTCACCCATGTTCAAAAATTGTATCCGCATCAGGTATAGCACCGCCCCTTCAGCGGCATGCAGGTTCAGGCGTATGCCACCGTGTTCATGCTCTTCATCAAACAGGCAACAATCATACTCTTGCAGCACTTCACTGGTGGACAGGCGGGCACTGCCTTCCGCACAAAACAGCAAAAGCTGCTGGGCGTCATTGGCTTCGATGAAATGGCTACCTGCTTCCAGCCTTTGCATATGGTGGGTGCAGACATCGCGCCGGGTCATCATGTTCAGGTCCAGCACCGTGCCATGCAAGAGCTCGGCATTGATCGGGGTTTCTCCACGGAACTGATGCGGCAGACTGTCTTTTTTCAGGAATATGCTGCTGGCATGACTCTGCTCGCTATCGCCATGCAAGATCAGGCCATCGCCAGACAATATCGCCAGAGTCCGGTCAATCTGGTTGAAATACGAAAACGGGCCATTGCTGCTGACTTCGGCGGTACTCAAACGCCAGACAAAATGATCCAGACTGGCGCCTGACGGGAAAATCGCCAGTTCAGTCGTGCTGCCACCGCCATTTTTCCATGGCATGGTTTGATAGTCTTGTCGTGTCCACTTACGCATAGTCGTCAAAAATTGTAGTACAAAACACAGAATGGCTTCTTCAGGTTGAAGAAGCCATTATCTTATTTTAGTCTGGAAACAAGATCAAAATAAGTATAGGTTCTGATACAACTGCTGACATTGTGCGCTCAATTGGCCTTCTACCACCAGTGTTTTTGCAGCCTCGATATCCGGTGCAAAGAAACGGTCTTTGTCATAGAAAGCCACCTTGCCACGCAACAGCTGGTGTACCTGCTTGAGCATGCCCGAGGTTTGCAAGGGCGCATGGAAGTCTATGCCCTGAGCAGCTGCCAGCAATTCTATGCCGACGATGGTGGCGGTATTATGTGCCATTTCATGCAGGCGGCGGGCTCCAAAGGTGGCCATGCTGACATGGTCTTCCTGGTTGGCCGATGTCGGTATGGTGTCCACGCTAGAAGGATGGGCATGCGATTTGTTTTCAGACGCAAGTGCCGCTGCCGTTACATGGGCAATCATGAAGCCGGAATTCAAGCCGGATGATGGCACCAGGAAGGGCGGCAGGCCAGAAATCGAGGCATCTATCAGCAAGGCAATGCGGCGCTCAGAAATGGAGCCGATTTCTGCAATCGCCAGCGCCAGGGTATCTGCCGCAAAAGCCACCGGTTCTGCATGGAAGTTACCGCCAGAAATGACTTCACCCGTTTCGACAAACACCAGCGGATTATCGGTCACCGCATTGGCTTCAATCAGCAAGGTACGGGCTGCATTGTTGATGATGTCCAGGCAGGCACCCATGACTTGCGGCTGACAGCGCAGGCAATACGGGTCTTGCACACGTTCATCATTGACGAGGTGGGAGCGACGAATTTCGCTGCCTTCCAGCAAGCTGCGATAAATCTGGGCAGTGGCGATCTGGCCGGGCTGACCACGACTGGCATGAATGCGCGGATCAAACGGCGCATCACTGCCCTTTGCCGCATCGACCGACAAAGCACCGGTAATGGTAGCAGCTTCCAGCAGGCGCTCTGCCAAAAACAGGCCATTCAGGGCCAGCGCATTGGATACTTGTGTACCGTTGATCAGCGCCAGACCTTCTTTGGCAGCCAGCACGACGGGTTTGATACCTGCTGCCGCCAGTGCTTCTTTGGCTGGCACCAGTTTGCCGTTCACACGGGCATCACCTTCGCCCAGCAAAGCCAGAGTCATATGCGATAAAGGTGCCAGATCACCCGATGCGCCAACCGAACCCTTGACCGGGATAGTAGGCATGATGCCAGCGTTATACATGGCGATCATGCTATCGATGACTGACGCACGTATGCCAGAATAACCACGTGCCAGGCTACCGATTTTCATCGCCAGTATCAACCGCACGACTTCATCTGAAATCAGTTCGCCAGAACCGACGGAATGCGACAGAATAAGATTGCGCTGCAAGAGTTCCAGTTGCTCATCCGGGATACGGGTCTTGGCCAGTTTGCCAAAACCGGTGTTGATGCCATAGGCGGCATCGCCCTTCGCCACGATTTTATCGATGGTGGCAGACGAGGCATTGATGGCGGCATAGGCGCTGTCTACCAGTTTCAGCGGTTGTGCCTTGGTCCAGATGGCACGCAAATCAGTGAGGCTGAATTCGCCTGGTTGAATTTCAAAATGATTACTCATATTTTTTCCTGAATACTTTTAATGTCGTCGTTCCAGCGCAGGCTGGAACCCAGTGTCGTTTGTGCAGCCAGGAATATCAAATCCCTTCCAGACCGCTAATATCACTCCAAAGTGACTGAGTTCTTAAATTCCCCCCTTTAGATGGGCTGCCACCTTCGTAGGTTGGGCCTGGCCTCGCTAAGCTACGGTTTACCAGCCCAACACTGGTCCTTAGAAAAAAATACGCTCTTTAAACGCCGAGTGTTGGGCTGGTAAACCGTAGCCCAACCTACGCCCCTCTACTCGCAACATCTTAAACTTATCTAAATGCCTCTCCCTTCAAGGGAAAGAAGCAAAAACAATTTTGTCGCCGATTAAATATCCAACGACTGGTTTACGCTTATTTACTACTCTTAATCATAGGCAACTTCAAACCCTCACGCTCTGCACAGGCAACAGCCTGCTCGTAACCTGCATCTGCATGACGCATGACGCCAGAACCGCAATCGTTCACTAGTACACGCGCCAGACGTTTGGCTGCCGCATCTGTACCATCGGCAACGATGACCATGCCCGAATGTTGAGAGTAACCCATACCGACACCACCACCATGATGCAGCGATACCCAGCTGGCACCACCAGCAGTGTTCAGTAAAGCGTTCAGCAAAGGCCAGTCGGATACTGCATCGGTGCCATCGCGCATGCCTTCGGTTTCGCGGTTGGGGCTGGCGACTGAACCTGTGTCCAGATGATCACGACCAATAACGATAGGCGCTTTCAATTCACCAGTTTTGACCATTTCATTGAAGGCCAGACCAGCGATATGACGTTCGCCCAGGCCCAGCCAGCAAATACGCGCTGGCAACCCCTGGAAGGCTATGCGCTCAGACGCCATGTCCAGCCATTTGTGCACGCCTTTATTGTGCGGGAACAGTTCCTTGATCTTGGCATCGGTCTTGCGGATATCTTCAGGGTCGCCAGACAAGGCTACCCAGCGGAACGGGCCTTTACCGTCGCAAAACAAGGGGCGAATATACGCTGGCACAAAGCCAGGGAAATCAAAGGCATTCTTGACGCCGGTATCAAACGCCACCTGACGGATGTTATTGCCATAGTCCACAGTCGGTATGCCCATGGCATGGAAATCCAGCATGGCTTGCACGTGTACGGCACAGGCTTGTGCGGCATCGGCAGTCAGTTTGGCATGCTGGCTGACATCTTGTTGCGCAGCCTTCCATTGTGCGACAGTCCAGTCTATAGGCAGGTAGCCATTGATCAGGTCATGGGCTGATGTCTGATCAGTCACCAGATCAGGTTTCATGCCACCGGCTTTGGCGCGCCTGACCAGTTCTGGCAACACTTCTGCGGCATTGCCGAGCAAGGCGATGGATACCGCTTCTTTGCGGTCGCAATGATGCTTGATGAGGGCCAGGGCATCATCAAGGTCTTTGGCTTGCTTGTCGACATAACGGGTACGCAAACGGAAATCAATACTCGATTGCTGGCATTCTATATTCAGCGACACGGCACCGGCAAAGCTGGCAGCCAAGGGCTGTGCGCCGCCCATGCCACCCAGGCCTGCTGTCAATATCCAGCGCCCACCCCAGTCACCATTGAAATGCTGACGCCCTGCTTCGGCAAAGGTTTCGTAGGTGCCCTGAACAATGCCCTGGGTGCCGATATAGATCCAGCTGCCTGCAGTCATCTGGCCATACATGAACAGGCCCTTGCGGTCGAGTTCATTGAAATGTTCCCAGTTTGCCCACTTGGGCACCAGGTTGGAATTGGCGATCAACACACGTGGCGCATCTGCATGGGTCTTGAAGACACCGACCGGTTTGCCAGATTGAATCAGCAGGGTTTCATCTTCATCCAGCTCTTTCAACGACGCCAGGATCTGGTCATAGCATTCCCAGTTGCGCGCAGCACGGCCTATGCCGCCATACACCACCAGATGCTTGGGGTTTTCTGCAACTGCAGGGTCCAGATTGTTCTGGATCATGCGGTAAGCCGCTTCAGCTACCCAGGTCTTGCAGGTTTTTTCTGCGCCGTGCGGGGCGTGGATTTCGCGGCTGGCATCCCAGCGAGGGTCGTTATTCATGTCTATCTCCATCATCAAATGCAAAAATGCAATATAGAAACCCAGTCAAAAGATAAAACCGGATCCGATTTGAACCATTGAGAGAAAGTTTAAGTTGTATATACAACTTTTGCAAGCGAATATTTATGGCGTTAAGAATATTTTTTGATAGCAGCAACATTGGCGCGATCTTACCGCTTCATGCCGTTAACGCCACTATGCGCGATCAGCAAGCAAGCCGACAATGGATACATCGTCAACCACACCATGAAAGGCAACCCCCATGTCCGTCGTCACTGAAGTCGCCGCTGCCAGCAGCGCAGAAGCCATCGCCCATTTTGCAGACAGCCTGCGTTTTGAAACAGATTGCTGGGATACCCACCATGCCATGTCCGAAGGCAAGGCCGATTTCGTGCTGCTTGATGTGCGCAGTCCTGAATCCTATGCCAAGGGCCATGTGCCGGGTGCCATCAACCTGCTCGGGGGCAAAATCATCGCCTCAAAACTGGCCAGCTATCCGGCGGATACCTTGTTTGTGACTTACTGCGCTGGCCCGCATTGCAATGGCGCGACACGGGCCGCAATCAAGCTGGCACAATTGGGACGCCCGGTCAAAATCATGATAGGTGGCATCACCGGCTGGCTGGATGAAGGTTTCAGCCTGACGACAGAAGTGACAGAACTGGCATAAGGTATGGCTGTCCCTCACCCACCGACTTGCGGCGTGCGTTACGCAGAGGCAACAGATGCAGCAGCCCTGCTGGCAACGATGCGTGAACTGGCTGCATTTGAAGGCTATCTGCAAGGCTTTCGCGTGCAGGAGCAAGACTTGCTGGCACGCGGATTGGGCCATGAGCCAGCCCAATTCCATGCCCTGCTGGCAGAATCCCCCGATGGCGTCTTGCTGGGTTATGCGGTGCTGGTAGAAATCGCCTTCACCTATGATTTGCTCGCGGATTGTCGCTTAAAGGAATTGTATGTCAGCCCTGCTGCCCGGGGTCTGGGCGTGGGCACGGCATTAATGCAGGCCGTGCTGGCCCATGCCAGATCACGTGGCTGCGGACGTTTGAAATGGGATGTATTGCCTGGCAATGAAAACGCCAGGCAATTTTATCGCCGCTTTGGTGGGCAGCCAGATATCGGCTGGGAGGCATGGATACTGCCTTTGCGATGAAATCACAACCACGAGCAACAACCCCACGATGGAAACAAGTTAGTGTGAAACCACTACGTCTGACATTGGTCTGCGCCACTGATCTTCTATTCTTGCATCATCCGCACGATACCCAAGTGCGATAACCAGCGGGATCACTGCACCACGCGGCAATCCCAGACATTTAGCGACCTTCGACGCAGAAAATCCTTCCATCGGACAAGAATCTATCCCTTTTGCCGCGGCCCCCAGCATCAGCGTTTGCGCTGCAAAAACTGCATTACGCGCCGCCCAGTGTCGGCTGCCAATGTGCCCCACGGGAAGCAGGGACATACTGGGGCGTATCAGTGCAGCAATAAAGAGCAGTGGTGACCACAACGCGGAAGACCCGATCCCAAGAATTTTCTGAAACTTACCAATCTGCTTGCGATAATAGGCTTTTGATTTCGACTCTAGCGCTGCAGAGCTTTCTACATGGGCTAGTTGCGCCAACGCTGTTTGCTCCCCC
The DNA here is from genome assembly GCF_058808955.1 of Undibacterium sp. GW821-FHT11B02. Classification (NCBI taxonomy): domain Bacteria; kingdom Pseudomonadati; phylum Pseudomonadota; class Betaproteobacteria; order Burkholderiales; family Oxalobacteraceae; genus Undibacterium; species Undibacterium sp. GW821-FHT11B02. The sequence continues at coordinate 146,060 of NZ_JBXASD010000003.1, forward strand.
AAAGCCGGGCTTGCCACAACCACAACAAGATCAGACGCTGACTGAGCCGCTTTTTGTCCATTGCAGGCCAGTGCAACACTGGCCTTCACGGAAGGATCCCGAATCCAGTGGAGTTCGTAAGGTTGCAGATTCCCGCTTGAAGGGGCAAATGCGGCTTCAGTCAGTAAAGCATAAACATCCTCCTCTGGAACCTGGGTTGAATTAAATTGACGAATCGCTCTGCGAAAACGATTCGAGGCCTGGAATGCGGCCCAATGCCGCGAGGTATCTTGTGTATTCATGCCTCAAATAGTAAGCTAAAGCTTTAATTTATAATACTCACATTCTGGAGCAAGCCTTGAGCAAAAGCCGATCCGCCACTATCCCCCGGAAAATCCCTGCGCAGGCGCGTTCGCGGGCAACAGTTGACGCGATTATTCAAGCTGCTACTTACATTTTGACGGAAGTTGGATGGGAAGGACTGACGACAAATGCCATATCAGAACGGGCAGGTGTCAATATCGGATCGCTTTACCAGTTTTTCCCTAACAAAGAGGCAATCATTGCAGAATTGCAACGCCGACACGCAGAAGCAACACATACAGATTTACACAAAGCACTTGAACTATTGCCGCAACAGCCCTCTCTCAGAAGTGCGCTCACACTGATAGTCAGACTTGTCGTCGATGAGCATCGTGTCGCGCCAGCCTTGCATAAGGCCATTACAGAAGAACTGCCTCGCACCGTGCGCTGCAAGCAAGAAGGAAGGAAAGCGCTTCGGGAACAATTTTCAGAGGTACTAAAACCATTCATGAAGAATGTGCCCGATCCAGATCTGGCAATTTACATGATGGGCGTCACGGTGCATGCAATCATCCATGATGTGACTGCTGAACGACCAGAGCTACTCAGTCATCCAAGTCTGATTACAGAGCTGGTTACTTTGCTTGAAAATTATCTGTGCCGTTCATCGACAATTCAGGCTTGACCGATAACCTGGAAAAGTATCAACCTGAAGCGAATACCTTGCCGCAAGCGATACTCGTCGTGGTCAATGCGATGTCTATTGAGCCTTCCACCGACGAGCATGCTTTGCGAAACCCTGCAAATCTTCCCTTTCAAGGGGGAAGGAGCAATATCAAGCATCAAAGCCGCCATCCGCCTTCAGGTTGGCACCAGTGATAAATGCCGCCTCTTCACTTGCCAGGTAAGCCACCAGACTGGCGATTTGTGCGCCGGTCCCGTATTTACCTGTCGCCATGTAAGTGCGCATGGTGTCAGCAAAGGGGCCATTGGCAGGGTTCATTTCTGTATCGACCGGGCCAGGCTGCACATTATTGACGGTGATGCCACGTGGGCCCAGGTCGCGCGCCAGGCCACGGGTGAAGGATGCTACCGCGCCCTTGGTCAGTGCATATACAGACAGGCCGGGTACAGGTACAAAATCACTGTTGACGCTGCCTATGGTGATGATGCGGCCTCCCTCTTTCATGTGGCGTTGCGCTTCTTGCGTAGCGACAAACACTGCGGTCACATTGATGGCAAGCAGGCGCTGGTAGTCGGCCATATTGAAGTCGGCGATACCACCGAAAGCAACTGCACCAGCGTTGTTGACGAGTATGTCCAGTCCACCCAATTCTGCGGCTGCGGTATTGACTGCCTGCCTGACGGCATCTGCATCCTGGGCATCGGCGCGTATTGCCAGGGCTTTGCCGTCGGCAGCACGTATGCTGGCAACGACCTGCTCTGCCTGATCGCTGCTGCTGGCATAGGTAATTGCCACAGCCGCACCATCACGTGCCAGCTTTTGTGCGATGGCGGCACCGATACCGCGTGAACCGCCAGTGACCAGGGCCACTTTGCCAGTCAGTGAGGGTGTTGTTTGTGTGTTCAAAATTTGTGTCATGTCGCTCTCCTGTTTGATTCTGGTTGAATTTCTTAGATCCGTGATTGGATGAAGCTATTTTGTACCTTTAAAATGATTACAAATAGTCCACAATCGATTACATTACCTTCAACCAAAGGTTGAAAATAGAGGTGTATTCATGGAGACGTTAGCGAGTATTGAATCATTCGTCCGCAGTGCCGAGGCAGGCAGTTTTTCGCAAGCGGCACGCAATCTGGGGCTGACACCGGCAGCGGTCAGCAAGAATGTCGCCAAGCTGGAGTCGCGGCTGGGCATACGGCTGTTCCAGCGTAGTACGCGCAGCCTGGTGCTGACAGAGGCAGGGGAAGTATTTTTGACCCAGATCAGGGGTGGGCTGGACAGCATACAGGCGGCCCTGGCCAATGTGGAAAACGTTGCTGGCAAACCCGCTGGAGTATTGAAGATCAGCCTTGCGCTGGCCTTCGGACGCGATTATGTCTTACCGGCAGTGAATGATTTCGCCAAGACTTATCCGGATGTTATCCCTGACCTGCATTTTGATAACCGCAGCGTAGACCTGATTGCTGAAGGCTTTGATGTCGCCATCGGTGGTGGCATAGAACTGGTGCCTGGCGTCATTGCGCGTGAAATCGGGCGCGCCCATGTGATACCGGTCGCTTCACCCGCTTATCTGGCGGCCCACAAAATGCCAACCACACCTGCCGACCTGGCGACACTGGATGGCATCATCCGGCGCTCACCGCAAAGTGGCAGGCTGCGCTCGTGGACATTGCGCAATGCGGCAGGTGAAGAGGCGGCGATGGAACTAAAGACGCGCATCATCATGGATGACCCCGAAGCCATGTGCCGCGCTGCTCTGCTCGACATGGGTGTGGCCATGGTGCCGCGACTGCATGCCCTGCCTTATCTGGAAAGTGGTGCGCTGGTGCGTGTGCTGCCTGCCTGGCATGCAGATATTGGCCCTATTGCGCTGTACTATGCCAGCAGCAAACTGATGCCCGCCAAGACCCGGCTGTTTGTCGACTTCATCCTCATGCGCTTTCGTGAACTGGATATCGCCGGTAAATTTTCTGCCTTGCCGCGAAAAAAATAAGCGGTACCGGTGGATATGTTCGCCATCCCTGCCCGCCTATGAGAAAATGCAGGCATCCACCATTTTTCTATTGCCGCCCATACTGTGAAACCCAGCAAGCCAGACATTCCAGCCTTTCAAGTGATCAAAGATACCCTGCTGAAGGAAATCCAGTCAGGCAAGTGGAAAGAAGGTGATGCCATACCGGCAGAAACTGCCCTGGCCAGCCAGTTTGGGGTGTCGCGCATGACGGTTAACCGTGCCATACGCGAATTGACCAGCGAGCAGATACTGACGCGCATACAGGGTTCAGGCACCTATGTGGCGCAACAAAAATACCAGGCCACGCTGGTGGCAATCAAAAGCATTGCCGAAGAAATCCGCTCCCGTGGCCATGCCCACCGCAGCGAATTGCATAAGCTGAAGGCAGAAGCGGCGACTGAACTGCTGGCCGCAGAATTCCAGGTCAAGGCCGGGCACCCGCTGTTTCATTCGGTCATTGTTCATTTTGAAAACGAAGTGGCAATACAGGTCGAAGACCGCTGGGTCAATTCCAGCGTGACACCAGAATACCTGCAACAAGACTTCAGCACCATGACGCCGAATGAATACCTGGTCGCCGTCGCCCCCTTGCAAGGCGTTGATTACCGCATAGAAGCCGTGCTGCCTCCCAAACAAATTGCCGACATGCTGCACATCCCGGCCAAAGAAGCCTGCCTGGTCCTGCACAGAAAAACCCGCTCACAAAACATGATCGCCACCAGCGTCACCATGTGGCACCCGGGCAAGCGCTATCAATTTGCGGGTAGTTTTTAACTGCAAGACCTCTCAACACAGAGGCACAGAGTTATCACAGAGGGGCACAGAGAAAATCTTTTGAGTCTTTGTATGTGTATGCGGCATGGTGGCAAAAAACTTGATTTTAAAAACGAAGATATTCTTATGTAAATTGAAAATCCGCTTTTCTCTGTGCCCCTCTGTGTCTCTGTGTTGAGCATTACGGTCTTATTTGAGCTTTCCAGTCTTAAATATTTCGACCACCCTGTCACCCGAATCACCGCCTGCTGCGTTATCTATGGGTCATCAGGCACATACAGTAACCAACTGGTAACACCTCAAACAGGCTGGCAAGTTAAAATGTCGGCTATGCAGCGATTTGCTGGAATTGCAAGAAAGACACATTATGGCTAAAAAAAATGAACTGGATCCAGAAACCGAGGCGCTGATTGCCTGGTGCACGGAAGTCGAAGGCTTTCTGGTTGCCGGTGGTGCCACAGTCCATCAGGCACAAGACCATATAGAAGAACAGATCGAATGGTTCACCGATTTATTTTTTGATGGACTCAGCCCGGAAGAAGCTGCCAAGGAAGCACTGGCCTGATGCCAGCATGCTTGCCACCACTACCTTCATGCCGTAAACGAAACAAAAAAATAGAAATGACGATGATTCACCGCTTAGTATTATTACCTGTAGTACTTTCCGTGGCGACCTTGAGCGCCTGTACCAGCTTCGGTAAGCATGCAGGCACCCAGCATGAAGAATTTGGTGCCACTGGTGTGTTTACCCGCAGCTTTCCTGGCAGCGAAAAAACTGCTTGTGAATCAGCCCGCCGCGCCCTGCTTAGCCAGGGCTATGTCATCAGCGACTGGAAGCCTTCTGTCCTCAAGGGGCGCAGGAAATACCAGCCGGATGCGGACGTGCATGCAGAGATCGAATTCAATGTTGTCTGCGTTGCCGACAGCAAGGGCAGTAATAGTACTACCGTGTTTGCCAATGCTGTGCGTGACCGTTATTCTTTAAAGAAAAGCAATACCTCGGCCAGTATCGGTGTCAGCGCGATTGGTTCGGTATCCCTGCCCTTTGGTTCTACCGATGATGCCCTGGTCAAGGTCGCCAGCGAAACCATACCCACTGGCCAATTCTATGAGCAATTTTTTGAACTGCTAGAACGCTATCTGGACAGCGTACCGAATATACCCGATACAGAAGAAGACAAGAAAACCGTGACGGTCGCCCCGTCAGCAACACATGCGGCGGCTCCGGCGACGGCATCGGAAACGGTAGTCAAGCAGTCAGACGAATAACAAATAAGTAAGAATAGATAAGCCCCATGCAAGCTGATGACCTGCAACGCCTGTTGAGTTTCAAAATGCCATACGGCAAGTACAAAGACACAGTCATTGCCGACTTGCCAGGGCATTATTTAGGCTGGTTTGCCAGAGAAGGTTTCCCAAAGGGGGAAATAGGCCGGCTGCTGGAATTGATGTACGAGATCGACCATAATGATCTGGGCGAATTGCTGGCCCCTCTCAGGAAGAAACCCTGAACAAGTAACTCAGAACAGCATGTTGATTCAGGTCTACTGGCCAACACCGTCAAATCATCGCCCCCATCCAAAGCGCAAAACGACAAAAGGCAGACATGTCCAGCATGCCTGCCTTTTAAATCAGTTCAACCAACTTACTTAGCTTAGTTCGTTTTGCTGACTTCTTTACTTTGACGCTTACCCGCAGCGGTGGCTGGGAGGAATTTCATCGGGTCATTGACGCCTACCGCATAGGCAGTCACCAAGCTACGCTGTCTGAGGCAAGAAGCGCTCAATACCGCTGCATCGGGTGCGGAATTGGTGCAGACTTGCAAGTCCTTGACGGTATCGAGAGGGATACCGGCTGCAGCAGCTACAGAAACGATGGATTGCGGATTGGCGCCACTGGCAACCAGGCTGTCTACCGTTGCCTGCAGGTTGGAACTGCTGGTCAAGGCAGTAAAGATGCCATCGACAGAAGTGTCCACGCCTTCAGCATAAGCGACTGACAAACCACCGGCCAAAGCCAGACCAATAAGTGTGTTCTTAAGCATTTTTTTCATAGGGTCCCCCAACATGTCGACAAACCATTTTGTCTTCCGCAACCAATTCTAAATAAGAGTAAATCAAATTGAAAGCGGATATTTGTAACCTGGAAAGTATTTTCGGATAAAAATTTTTAAACCATTTACAGAAATTTCCATGCGGCAATAATCATCAATCAACCGTAAAAGCTTATATTCCCATCCTGTCTCCAAGCTTATCAAGCCGCTTGTTGCGCCTGACTTCTTTTTGCGGCCAAGGCATTCAACTGATCAATCACAGCCTGGTCCTTTTGTAAGGTCTGTGCCGGTGGTATCACCAAGGTAGTGATTTGTCGGAAGGCTGCGTTAGGCAAATCACGCAGCAAGAGTTTTTCCTTGCGCGTTTTTTCCAGTGGATCAGTGGCGGCTTCATACAATATCACTTCATGGTCCAGCGGATAATGGCGACTCAACTTATCTACCACGATCTGCAAGTGTGCGGGCTCGGTATCAAAACGTTTCAGGCTCAAATCACCGGCAATGCCTATCTGCCATAAAATCAGCAGCGCTGTCGGATCTATTTGCCGCTGATAAATCATGAACTGAGTACTTTCCATGGACTGCATGCCATGGTTGCCTGGATCCATGCCCAAGTCTGCCACCAGGCAATCGAGTGCTGAAATGCCAGGTTCCATACGGGCTTCAAAACCTTCGGCTCGCGCGTCAGCGATCGCCATGTGCGAGATACAGGCGAAAATGCCAGGATGACCATAAAAGGCTGCACAGACTTTCTTGCCTGCCCTGACTTCTTTCAAGATGGTATCAGCCATGCGGCGGTAAGTATCGCGACGTGTCTTGCCATCCACTTTGGTGTCATCGTAGTGATCGTTGAGGCAAACATATTCCTTGGCAACACCTTGTAACCATTTACGGGCGAAGACATTTGGTATCGCTGCAATAACGATATCAAAATTTTCAATATAGCTTTGCGCAATAGGCGTCAATTGCCCTCCCATACGCATGCCAGTACCAACACAGACCAGTGAACCTTGAGTTTGATTTGTCATAGATTTTACAATAAGGGCAACTTTGAACAATGCGGCATAGTGAACGGACTACCATGAGCAGGGCAACCCATATTGCCTCGCTCATTTCTTTGATTATTTTCCTTACACTCGTTCTTCAGCGATAGAAAACAACATAACTGCCGTCAGGCAGCTACTGCCTCTTCTTCGAAACACATTCTACTGCCACCCATATCGAAAGGACTTTCTGTAGTATCTAATGAATCGAAGTCTTTGAAAGGAATATCGAGGAAAGCCGAAATTTCTTTTCTGTCCTGCTTTAGCAAAACAGCCTGCTCTTCAACGGACAAGCCAAAATCGCGGGTCGCCTGGTGTGGGTCTTGTTTGTATGCATGTATCAGAGCAGCATTTGCATCTAAGGCATTCAGAAAATCTAAAAGCTTGGACATCATATTCTCCTTGATGAGTAAAACATTTGGCAATATTGCCATCAAGGATTCTATATCACTTTTTTTAGACAGCACAGAACATATTTTTACATTTTTTAACTATTGATGTTGAGAATAACTATCGATACACTGTTACGCAATTCCTGCCTTCTGCTTTGGAATTATATAAAGCCTTGTCTGCTGCCTCCAGCGTGGCATCGAAAGTGATCAGCCCATTGGTATCCACCGTAGCGATTCCAAAACTGGCCGACAACGGAAAGCGATAGCCGCTAGGTTCTGTATCTATCATGGCAATAGCCATACGACAACGCTCTGCCAGTTGCAAGGCAGAAGACTGGTTGGAATCCGGCATGCAGATACCAAATTCTTCCCCTCCCAAACGTCCAAACAAGTCTTCTTTACGTAAGTGGGTCTTAATGGTTTCACAAACATTTTTCAGCACCCAGTCACCGGTGGCATGGCCAAAAGAATCATTAATATTCTTGAACAAATCCATGTCAAACAAAATAATGCTCATACTACTGGTACGCATTTTAAAGGCATCGTTCGATGAAACCATGAAATGCATGCGGTTGGCCACCTGTGTCAAACCGTCTGTTTGCGAGAATTCACGGAACTGGTTTTTTTGCTGCAAGGTCTTGATCAACCACAAAATCATCAACACCATGATGATGATGACGAGAATGATGACCAGCCACAAATTCTGATTACTCTTTTTTTCCAGCTCGCGTTCAACGGCGAGGATTTTATTTTTTTGCTCCAGCAAGCTCAATTGATTGGCTTTATCCTGAGTATCAAATTTAACGCGCTGGAACGCAAGATTTTTATGCAACTGGTCATCCAGCACGCGGTTTTTAAGTGCCAGTGCAGTCTCAAAATATTCAAGTGAGTTGGCAAACTGTCCTTGTGCGCGTTTGATACTGGCCATGGTCTCAGCAGTTTTTTCCATTAGCTGAACGGCATTGCCTGATTTGGCATGCTGATAGGCTTGCAAGCCATAGCGTTCCGCCTGTTCCAGGTTGCCGGTATGCAGAAACGATCGCGCAATTGCTTCTTCCAGCATCGTCAGATAATCCGAGCTTTGCGTAGTTTTGGCAAATTCGGCCAGCAGTCCCAAACCTGCTCCTTTACCTTGCTGATAATTGCCCGAATCTATCAGATCAATGCAGGCTAAAGTCTGAAGCAATAGAGAGAAAAAATTCCGCCCATGCGATTCGCAAAGTGTGATGGCATCCGGCAAAAGTGATCTCGCCTTTTGCCGCTCGCCTTTGAGAAAATTGATTTCAACCAGATCTCCCATGGCTACACATCTGGAGCTACTTCTTTCGACATCACCATCGAGTGCCATCATGCGGTCTGCATAACTCAGTGCTTCGTCATACGCACGCAAGGAATTGAGCAAGGTAATAGCCGATTGCAGCGTATCTACCTTGGCAATTTGGTTGGTTAATTTGGGCAGCAGTACGATGCTTTCATTGATTGCCAACAATGCTTTTTCATACTCACCCAGGCTGGTGTAGCCGGAAGATAACTGATACAGGTAACGAACCCGGTAATCAGGATCTTTTACAAAATTCAAACGTGATTCGACCAGTTCGACACGTTCTTTGTGACGGCCTTTATAGCCATAGGCGGAAGCCGCCAGCAAGAAATAACGATTTCTTTGTGCTTCACTGAATGTGGGTTCAAGTTCGCTTAAGCGGGCAATGGTTGCAGATACCACATCGGGTGCGCTTCTGATTTCCTGCGCCATTTGCGACAGCATTCCATCAACACTCTCCGCGTCACGCGCAGACACTGGCATGCCTGCGCAGAATCCGGTAACAAGCAAAATGGCCGTGAAAAATTTTAGCTTCAAGCCTGATATCATCGCTTATACCGAAAAAGTTATTGCAACTACATTATTAATATTCAATCGAATCAAGCGCTGGAAGCTCTTCAGCAGAAATCCCCAGCAAGCCAGCAACCACTTCTTTGTCGCCTGACAAAACAGCAGCCTGCTCTTCAGCCGTCAGACCAAAACTGTCCATGGCGGCGGCGGGGTCGCTCTTGTGTGCGGCCAATGCAGAACCATCTTTATCCAGCGTATTCAAATACTCAAGCAGTTTAGACATGTTGATTCACCTTCCAGTTAACTTCGTGGGTTAAGAAACGAGGTAATGCTGTTAAAGATTCTATTATGATTCTGTAAAAGTTGTAACAAATTTCAAGCATTTACGCCATCAGGCGCAACACAGGGTAACGACGCCATTCAGGCTCATTGAAACGCTGGCAGCGACTGAAAATGAAATCCAGTACCGCTTGTTGATTGTCCAGTAGCGCGGGGTTGCTCTGCTTCCATTGCTCAAATGCCTGTTTTACTTCAGGTTCGGCATCCAGAATTTCGCTGGCAGTGTCTTCAAATACGTAGTCAGAATAGGCTTCCTTCTTTTCCAGCACGCTATTGAAAAATCCCCAGCGGAAAAAACTGTCATGCGCCTGTGGCTCCAGGGTTTCAACGATATAGCGGGCCTTATCCTGATTCAGCGGTACTACATAGTCACCAGCATGTGCAGCAATGCTGATGGTATCTGCCTGCAATTGCACGTCATCATGAAACAGGTGACCTTCATAAGCATGCGGGCGTGATGTAACGGAAAGTATCTGATACGCCTCGGCCCGCAGGCTGCAGTCTTCTTCCAGTCTTTGCATCTGTACGCCATTCCATTGCAGACGCTCTATTACGGCACGCCAGGCTTGCGGTATAAGATAAGCTTTTGCTTGCTGCACGCTGATGTCGGCAACGAAGCGATCAAAATAAGCAATTGGCTTTTCCCAGGGCTGACTGCGGTCATACGCCAGGCGCTGATAATCACCTAATATACTGGGGATATATATTGCCTTATAGCCCTTGAATAAAAATTGCGAAGGCCGACTGTGATCTGCCACCCAATGCACCGCTACCTGCTGCGACTGGCTGGCAGCCTGACGCGCCCTGGCGCGCAAGTCTTGTATCTGTGCTGCATTGGCGACGGTGAAGGACAAGACACTTTCCACCAATGCTCGCATGGATGCGTAGCGGTCTGCGAAAGGTTTCAGCATATGCGTTTCCGGCATGAAACCGATAGTGTGATGCAGTGCCGCATAACCTGTGGAAAAACGTGGTGTTTCCAGAAAATCTTCTATGCCATGATCTGGACTGTCCTTGACCGGATTGACATATGGGCAGGTGGGCCAGCCGCGTTGCTGCATGTCGGCATAAATCGCTGGCAACATGCTGTCGCGCAAGAATGGGCCCAGACCATACCCAAGCTTGTCGGCCTGGGTTTGTATCAGGGTCATGGTGTAATGGTAATCAGCACCATTCGAGGTATGGGTATCAACCATCACATCCGGGCTCCACTCACTGAAGAAGCGGTTGAATACCTGGGCGTTTTCACTATCGCATTTGATAAAGTCACGGTTCAGGTCCAGGTGCAGACTATTGCCGCGAAAGCCAAATTGTTCTGGCCCATCCTGATTCACGCGTGAGGTATTCTGGCGATTCAGGCAGCCGTCGACGTTATAGACGGGGATGAACAAAAAGACTGTTTTACCCAATGCCGCCAGTCGTTCAGGTTGTGTGCAAAAATCACGCACCAGAGCCATGCAGGCATCAATACCTTCTGGCTCACCCGGATGGATACCATTGTTATTGAAAAAAACCGGGCGCCGTTCCTGCTTGATGCGGTCATGGTCAAACACGCCATCGGCGGTCACTATGCCGGCATGAATGGGTCGCCCGTTATCCGATACACCGATTTGCGAAAACTGTAAAATCGCAGGAAACTGCGTCGCCAACATTTCATAAAACGCAATGCAGTCATTCCAGCTTGTGGTCTGGTTTTGGTTGCCTGCCTCATATGGCGTGACGAATCCGGGAGTGCCAAATGCGGGTGTCGCATATGAACTGATATATTTGGCTGGATTAGCTTCGTTGCTTACACTGACTGGCTCGGATGACATATGCTGGGCAAACTTTTAAATAGTTGATGCGCGAGATTTTATCTCACAAGTAGGCCAACTGGCGTGGCATACTCATGTCCGATTGAAACATTTTGCATCAAGTATTTTGCAAACTATGCATTGCAGGAGAACCCATCTTGACCGACGCCGACATTCTGGACTTGCGCCTGAGCTGCCACACCACACTTCCCGGCCATCAGCACCTGACCCCCGCTCAGACTTTTGCCCGCATGGCAGCCTGGTGTGAACAGCATCAGGCGCAACACGACACCTACGGCGAAGGTGAACTGGTGCAGGCATTTGAACAAAAAGTCGCCACCTTGCTGGGCATGGAAGCTGCCCTGTTTTGCATGACTGGTACGATGACCCAGGTCACCGCCTTGCGACTGGCTTGTGAAGAACGAGGTAGTGACCTGGTAGCACTGCATACCAGTTCACACATCCTGGTTCACGAAAAAAGCAACTACCAGTTGCTACAACATTTCAATGCCCTGCAAATCGGCAACCCACATCGTCCCTGGTTACTGAAAGACTTGCAGGCCATACCGGACAAACTCGCCGCCGCCCAATATGAATTACCGATGCGGGAAATCGGTGGGCAATTGCCGGCATGGGAAGAACTGGAAGCCATCAAATCCTGGTGTCGTGAAACCGATATCCACCTGCATATGGACGGTGCCCGGCTGTGGGAAGCCGCAGTTGGATATGGACGCAGCCTGGCCGATGTTACGCGCGGATTCGATACTGCTTACGTTTCGTTTTACAAAGGTATAGGCGGCCTGGGTGGTGCGATGCTATTGGGCAGCGCAGAATTCATCGCCAGGGCCAGGGTCTGGATGCACAGGCAAGGTGGCAGCGTGTTCCGGCGTAGCCCTTATGTAGTGGCAGCCGCCATGCAATTTGATGAAAGACTGGCCGCCCTGCCCGCCTGCTTTGCCCGCACGCAGTGGTTGTTTGATATCTTGCACAATTATCCGCAATTCAAGACCAATCCGGCTGTACCACAATGCAATATGTTGCACCTGTATCTGCCCACAGACAGAGATACTGCCATCACCATCCGCAACCGCATCGCACAAGAACACGGAATATGGTTATTCAATAATGCAGTCCACACTGCCCTGCCTGAACAGTGCATGTTTGAATGGTATGTGGGTGACAATTTGCTGAGCATGCATGATGAAACTGTCCTGCAGGCATTAACCCTGCTGGCAGATGCCTTGAAAGACAGGTCAGCAGCCAGCTAGCCTTGGCTACACACTCTCTTCAGCCTTGGCCCACCCACAGGCCTGGTTACTATGTGAGTTATCGCACATACAAGTCTTTAAATCTTCATTATTCTTCTATTCATTGTTTCAATTCTTCTTAAGAAAAATTGAATATGCATCTGGTCAAATTTCCTGTTTGCAATCTCAGAAGTGGAGAAAGAAAAAATGGTGAATTTAATTAATCTAAAATCAGCCAAGTTCAAGTACGACCCTAATCATTTGTTTGATACGTTGATAAAGCGTCTGCATTTAAAAAGTGATGCCGCCTTGTCACGCTTGCTGGAAGTGGCACCTCCGGTGATCAGCAAAATCCGTCATCACCGTTTACCCGTCGGGGCGTCGCTGATGATCAGTATGCATGAGGCTAGCGGCCTCAGTATCAAGGAATTGCGTGCCCTGATGGGTGATAAAAGAGATCACTTCCGGATTACTGATCTGCAACTGAAACCAATCATTGCACATAACCCCTCGGTCCGTACAGAACGCACATCCCCGACGAACACGGAACGTACATCCCCGGCAAATACAGAACGTACCGTCAGTCGCCAATATTGACCGGGCGTTTGGGAAAAACCAGCGTTAGACGTGCGCCGGGGAATTCACTACGGATTTCACCATTGCCTATCTCGACATAGCCGCCGTGCAATTCGATAATGGTCTTGATGATCACCGACCCCAGCCCCAGGGAAATGCCAGACTGTCTGCTGGGCAAACCGGCAAACATCAAACGCGTGTCACGTCTTTGCCCAAAATGGGAAAGTCCATCTGTCGACATACCTTGGCCGTCATCCTCAACCACCAGTTCCAGCATTTCGGCAACTGCCTTTAGCCGTACGCGTACTCTGCTTTGTGCATACCTGGCGGCATTATCAAACACATTGCGCAACAACCTGGAGATGAGATAGGGGTCACCATTGACATAGCCAGTCTGCGCGCAGGCGGCATCTATTTGCAATTCGAAAATGATGGGCTGCTCTGTTTGTTGCTGGGCATGTACTGCATGACCAGTTTCGGCTTTCAGCAAGTCGCACAAATCCAGGCTGCTGGCCTGGTTGCGGTAACGTGGCTCGTCAATATTGGCGATAAAGAACAGGTCATCGATGAGCCGGGTGAAATAATCCAGTTCACTGGTAATGACGCCGAAAAATTCCTGGCGTTCCTGCTGTTCCATATCATCGCCATGCACGGCCAGCGTATCAATTGCCGTGCGCAGACTGGTCAGTGGGGTACGTAAATCATGCCCCAGTTCCTGCAATAATTCACGCCGTGTCTTTTCAATTGCCTGCAATTGCATCACCAGTCGCTGTATTTCATCGGCCATGACATTGAAGTGTTGCATCAAGCCGCCTATGGCATCCAGCTTGTCGGATGTAAACCGTGCTGTCAGGTCACCAGCTTCGATACTATGAATAACGCGTCTTGCTTCAGTCGAACGACCACGCAAATACAGGGTCAGCAATAACAAGCCCAGCAAAATGGCAGTGGCCAGAGTTAATACAAACAAGATGACCATCGTCAGAAAGGCACTACGGGCTGGTGTACCAGGATTCTGGATCAACAGATAAACCGGCTCTGGTGACTGCAGACGAACAATTGCTGAAGCCGCATTACCCGAAAAGAAGCGCCCCCGCGCCAACACTTCATGGATGGAATCTGGCTTTTTACGCTCCAGCAAACTGGCTGGAGGTTTTTCCCCATCGACACTGCTAGCCAGCACCTGATTGTCGGCATTGACCACCCACATTTCCAGCGGAATGGCAGGTGATTCACTGCGATACGTCTGCACTTTGTGCAGGCCCTCGGCATAGTCATATGCTTCGACGATGCGGGCGATGAACAGATACATGCTACGTTGTACTTCTTCACTGGGGCGCGTAACCACCTCCCGTTTCACCCACATATAAATCAGGCTTAATAGAACAGAAAAACACACACTGATCACAAAAAAACGTAACCACAGGGAACGACTCATGCAGACTCCAGTTTATAACCTATCCCATAGATGGCGACGATGCGTTCAACAGCACCGGCATCTTTTAATTTCCGGCGCAAATGACTGAGGTGCGAATCTATTGTGCGGTCGTAAATGACATTGCTGTCTTCAAACTGATCCAGTATCTGTTGACGCGTAATCGCATCACCATTGGCACGCACCAGCAACATCAGTACATCATATTCTTTCTTGCCCAGTTGCAGTGACGTACCAGCAGCATTCACGGTACGACGTTGAATATCCATCTGGATAGTACCAAAACAAATTACTGTCCGGCCATGACTATTTGACTGAGAACGTGTCAGTAAGCGTCGCATGCGTGCGCTGACTTCACGCAAGCCACAAGGTTTGCGTATGTAATCGTCTGCCCCGCCCTCTATGCTGGCAACCACTGCACTTTCATCGGATCTTGCGGACAACATCAGTATTGGCGTGTCAGAATGCAGTTCACGTAATTGCTTACATAAAGCGATACCATCACCATCAGGCAGACCAACGTCCAGCAATATCAATTCGAATGCCTGCTGTTGCAGTAACTGCATGGCTGCAGCAATACTGGCCGCATGGCTGAGCGCAAAACCCTCATAGCGCAGCCCCATACTCAAGGTACGGGCGATCATGGGATCGTCTTCGACAAACAAGACTTGAATTGCAGGATTCATAGGTGCTGAAACAAGTAGTAACAAAGAATTTGCCTTCATTTTGCCATATTGCGAATAACAGAAGCCGCTTCCATCAAAATTACAGAATCGCTGGTTACAGTAACTGCAAGATTTCACTGACCCTTTTGCCGTTTTTACCGTTACTGGAGATAACCATGACCTACCCTTCTTTCCCGTCCCTGCCTTTCTCTTCTCTGCTAACTGTCGCTGCCATGATAACCGCTGGCAGCCTGCTAAGCGCCTGCGGTGGCGGATCTGACAGCACAGGTGCTGCGGCACCACCAGCATCGTCCAGTACCACGACCAATACCGGAAGCGCAGGCACAACGAGTACAACGGGTACGACAGGTACAGCGAGCACGACTGGTACAACAGCAGGTACCAGCACCGGCAGCGTTAGCCCCCGTATTGCCGCCGCTGTTGCCGCTGCCAAAACAGCTGCCAGCACGGATCCATTGTGCAGCGTGGACAAGCTCGGTGATTTTTACTGGGAAATTGGCAATGCGACAGATAGCACGCCTGTGGTATCCGCCTCCCAAGGTGCAGGCAGTGTGACGGCAACGACTAATTTCAATATCGCCTCTGCATCGAAGTGGATTTTTGGTGCCTATGTGTTGGAAAAGAAAGGCATAGATCAGGTACGCAGCAATACTTCACTCAGCAATGGCTTGCGCTTTACCTCTGGTTATACCGGCCTGAATGAAGAAGCCTGCGTCGGTAAATTAAGTATCAATGCCTGTTTTATCGCTGGCATGGCCAATACAAGCGGCAAGACCAGCCAGCCTGACCCGACTACGGTCAACCTGTTTGACTATGACGGTGGGCATGACCAGAAACTGGCCAGCGTTGATCTGGGCCTGGGTAATTTCACCGCCGCCCAGCTTGATACTGAATACCAAAATACTATAGGTCTGAGCAAGGGTTTCAACATGGCACCGCTCGATCCATTGATGGCAGGTGGTATGTTAGGCGCTGCCACCGACTATGCACTGTTCCTGAAAAAAATTATGAAGCAGGAACTGGAAATCGGTCGTTATCTGGGTGACCAGGCAATCTGCACACTACCATCTGCCTGCCCCGGAAAAGTGGCGTATTCACCCATACAATTGCTGAACGAACCATGGACGTATTCATACAACCACTGGGTAGAATCCGAAAATGGAAATGGCAGCGTTGATGCCTATTCCAGCCCAGGAAAATGGGGCTTCTACCCATGGATTTCGCCTGACAGAAAATACTATGGCATCCTGTCACGCCACGACAAAGACACCGGTGCCTATGCCGCTTCAGTCAAATGCGGTCGCCAGATACGCAAAGCTTTCATGAATACGCTATAACATCAACAGCATAAATCAGCGGCAATTTTTCTGAACGTCGCGGACAAGATCAATCTGCGGTCTTGTCCGACGGAAAACGAATAGAGTCGCGCAATAGAAAACCCATGGGCATGGCCATATTCACTTTCTGGCTGGTAATGGGTTTCGTGAACCAGTCATTGTATAGCTTTTCGAACTCACCATCCAGTATCAATCTCGTCATCTCACGGTCCACCAGGTTTTTAAACGCTGCGTCCCCCTTGCGAAGCATAAGCGAATACGGCTCTATCGAAAGCGGATCACCAACGATGACGAATTCATCAGGATTTTTTGCTTTTGACCGCAAGCCATACAACAGGACATCATCCATGGCAAAGGCATCTGCCTGCTCTTGCTCAACCATGTGAAATGCTATTTCGTGATCCTGCGCTTCCACGACCTTGATGTTAAGTGCCCGGACATTGCTGCGGGCGTTGACCAGATCTATGGTTGTTGCATTCTTGGTGATGACGATAGTCTTGTCCTTCAAGTCCTGCCAATTTCTGATGCCTTTATTTTTCTTGACTACCATGCGCACACCAGAAAAGAAATGCGGAATGGTAAAGTTGACGCGGCTGCGTCGTTCTGCCGTATTGGTGGTTGCTCCGCATTCAATATCCGCCTTACCTTCCATGATGCTGGTGAACCGCGAAATGGAATCTACCGGGACATATTGAATTTTCAGATTAGCTAACTTAAGTTCCTTCTTGACAGCATTGGCAATTTTAAGACACAAATCGATAGAATATCCGGTAATCCGGTTGTCTTCAGTGGTAAAAGAAAACGGCGCCGCCTGCAGGTAGGCAAATGTGATTGTCTGGTTTTCCCGAATTTTTGTCAGCGTATCTGTTGTTCTGCTAAAACCAGGTATTGCAACTAACAGCAAGGCGAAAGCAAAGACCAGTCTGGCGTACATCATAGCGTTTTTTTTCACGGCAATAGCTCCACTAGTTCGGTAATGAAAAACAACTGGCACCAGGGATTCGAATGATCACTCAGCGCACGATGGGTTCGACGCATGCCGAAGAAAAATGCAACGACATGAGCCCGTATTAAGCCAAATCAACAATTACCTGTGACAGGTATGGCAGCACCGTGAATCGCACGTGCCCCGTCAGATGCAAGGAAGGCGACGACATCTGCCAGTGCATCCGGAGAAACCCATTGAGCTGGGTCAGAGTCCGGCATCGCAAGCCGGTTTTGTGGTGTATCAAGAATACTGGGCAATACGCAATTGACATTGATATTATGTTGACGCAACTCTGCCGACATCGACTCAGTAAGACGGATAACCGCATCTTTAGCCGCACAATAGGCACCCATTCTGGCAACTCCCTTGAGAGCGGCATAAGCACCGACATTCACAACTTTCCCGCCTGACCGGCCTATCATGCCAGGCACCACAGCGCGCGCCATTTGCAACATGCTGCGGACATTAATATCGAACAAAAAATTCCAATCTTCATCTGCAGTTTCATGCACTGAATGCCCCATGCTGAAACCACCTGCCGCGTTGCACAATACGTCAATTGATGCATATTTTTTCAAACTCATTTCAAGCAGCTTTTCAACCTGATCCCTGCTGCATAAATCTGCCGGGACAAGCAGACATTGCTCGTTGACCGCGCCAAAAACGTTCACCAGATCATAAAAGTGCCGGTCAACCAACACCAGATTTTTTCCCTCTTGAGAAAATCTCCGGGCAAGTGCCCGCCCTAAATTACCGCATGCGCCGGTGATCATGACGGTCTCTGTTTTTAAATTCATGGTGTCGTTCCGTTGAGTGGGGATATCAAAATTGGGTGAAGCATTTCCGCAATGGGATCAAGCTCAGCCGTTGTTACAAGAAACAGGGAAAACAATTTTTGAAAATACCTGGTCAGCATATTGAGCGAGCTCTATATCCTTGCCGGTAATGCCGTTGGCATCATGAGTCGTCAATGTCATGACGACCTTGTTGTAGACGTTAAACCATTCAGGATGATGGTCTTTTTTCTCGGCAAACATGGCTATATGCGTCATGAATGAAAATGACTGCATGAAATCTGTAAAAACATATTCGCGCGTCATGGCTTCGCGCTGCTCCTCAAGTTTCCACATTGGTCGTGATTGCAGAAATTGCGCGATGTCGTCTGAATTCATCATTTTTTATCCAATTAATAGTCTTTTTACACCATCTTGATTTTTATCAAGCTTTTATAGGAAAAATAGTTTAGTGCGATTCGTACGCAAATTGTGCGCAAATAAAACGGAAAACAGCGCTGTTTATGCATATAATTTGCATAAAACATCTAACAAAGGAAAAATATGAGCACCGTTACAATTGATGGTTATGATATTAATTTGCTGACAGCACTTCAGCGTGATGGAAAGGCAACAAATAGCGCACTGGGAGAAAAAGTGCATTTATCGACGTCACAAGTCAGTCGCCGCGTGCAAAGACTTGAAGAAACCAAAGTGATTTCCCACTATGTCGCGGTACTTAATCCTGAAGTGATAGGACTTGGGGTCTCGGCGTTTACACACATCACCTTAAGCCGGCAAGGTGAATATGCAGCCCTGTTTGAAAAATCCATCATGGATATGCCTGAAGTACTTGAATGTCATTCCGTCACAGGTGAAGCTGACTATGTACTTCGCATTGCATTGCCAGATTTGACTGCGTTCTCTGAATTTATGGAAAAGAAATTATTGCCATTACCCAGTGTTGCAAGCGTCAAATCCATCGTCACACTGAAAACAATCAAGCAAACTTCCTGTCTTCCGCTAGGCCATATAGCACACCCGCGGCCTGTCAAAACCCAGATCGTCTTTGCTTGAATTTGACTGCGGAGATGGGGCTTGATGTCTCTGCATGGAGGCCATCTCCCATACGCAGGATTTACTTGCGATGCAAAGTCGCCAGCACGGCCTTATCCAGTTTTGCAGCAACTCCAACACTGCGCCCAGCCAGATTGGGGATGCTGAAATGGATGGCACTACCAAGTATCTGGGCGCATTCGGACAGGCTGAGTCCATAATCCTGTTGCAGCCACTGCACCATGCCGCTGGTTGCCACCCGTAACGCATCGTCCAGCGAACCGGCCTGGCCCAGTACCATGATCTGGGTTGGTGACTCTACCCTGGGTGTCGCGACTGATTTACCTTTGATGACATCCACTGTAAATTCCACATCCATGGAAGTTTCCAGCGCATATTGTGAAGTTTCACCATCGCCTTGCAAGGCATGGGCATCCCCCAGGTAAAGCAAGGCACCGGGTTGCTGCACTGGCAGGTAGACCGTATTGCCTTCTACCACTTCATTGAAATCCATATTACCGCCAAAACGCCCCGTGTCACCGGTAGAAATGGGCGGTGAACCATTGCCAGGTGCTACCGCCAGCCCACCCAGCATGGGGCGGACCGGCAGGCTGAGCGATTGCAAGCCTGCTGTCGGTTTTTCCGGGCTTGCCAGGCCACGTTCACGATCAAGTTTCCAGCGTATGGGCTTGCCCAAATTGCCGGCTTTGGCCGCCAAACCTGGTCCCATTGCCCTGCCGACTATGCTGTCCAGACTGTCTGCATAATCGCGGTTCAGGCGCAAGCGTTTCAGATGAATCATCAGGGTGTCACCCGGCTCTGCTGTGGACACATAAAATGGACCAGTCTGCGGGTTGCCATACAGGGCCTTGGTCACGCCATGTTCATCCACACCACCTGAATCGATGGTTTTGGTGCGTACAGTATCACCGGGCCAGATCGTCAGCACCGGCAGGCGATGCGGGCTGAATTCATTCGAATAGTCTTTTGGCTGGAAGTCGTAGACGCGCGCTGGCCCCGCAGGGCGCTCAGGCAAGCGACGGGCACTGAAGGTATGGCTGGCCCTGGCTTGTGGATTATTTGTATCAGGAAAATCCGCCACGCCCTGTATCGCATCCTGGGTCACCGTGCCGCTGTAAGTATAGGTGACATTATCCTTGTCCTTCA
Source organism: Undibacterium sp. GW821-FHT11B02 (assembly GCF_058808955.1). Classification (NCBI taxonomy): domain Bacteria; kingdom Pseudomonadati; phylum Pseudomonadota; class Betaproteobacteria; order Burkholderiales; family Oxalobacteraceae; genus Undibacterium; species Undibacterium sp. GW821-FHT11B02. The sequence goes on from NZ_JBXASD010000003.1 coordinate 166,531, forward strand.
CGGCAAAAGCGATACGGCCAGCATTGCGGGTGCCCGTCAGGCTATCACCATCAAGTTGCCCGCTGATGGCATTGCCTGCTGCCTTCAGGATCATGGCCTGGTAAGAATGATTACCCCAGCGATCAAGCTGTAACAGCCATTGTTCTTCATCTGCCGCCAGCACATATCCGGGGGTCAGCGCTATCAACAACATCGTCAATCGCAACATGGGGCTTCCAATCGCAAAAAGAATATGCTGGTATTTTAGTTATACAAGTCCCTCTCATTTCATTAAATGCGATGAAATGCCATTTGCAAGGGCTGGGCAGCAAAATTACAGCCACAGATGATCAGTGGCGTATTTACGCTCTGACTATCTCACCCTGATCAATATGGAGCCACGGCCAGCGGCTTTGATACGACGCCGCCTTTTGCTCAAACAGATCACGGTAAGGTGTCAGTGGATTCATGGTCAGTATGCCTTCGTATAGCATGGCAAGGCCATTGGGTGCATAAAGCTCATCTGGGCGAATGCCAACACAGGTAGCAGGAATAAGAAAGCGGTCGATACCATCACTTGCACAAGCCAGCACTTCATAAGGATGGCCGAAGTATGATTCATACCAGAGATGCACACGTGCCTGATTGCATGCTTCGACCGTAATTCCCAAATCAGCCAGCACGCCATCAACCCGGGCTTGCACGTTTTGCTCTCCCGCCTCGCTCAAATCACTGGCATCATAATAAAACAGGTCGTAATCCTTGATGTCCGCCTCAGGTGGACGACCAGCCTGTTTGTTCCAGATGGTCTGGAACAAACACCCGGCTACCAGCCAGCCATCGGGAAGTGCCAGGGCATCCCAACGGTCTAGTATGGCGTTGTTATTACGATTGGTGAGTATGTCAGTCAGAAAACGGTTCTGCATTGAATAAAGTGGAGAATTGAAGGCGGCAAAACAATGAAACGCATTCCATCAAGTCGCAGCCTGGGCTGCCCCTGCCTTCATCATCGCCTCGACCCGTGCACGCACAAAGTTGATGTGGCTGCGCAGGCCATACAGTTCTTCGGCATAGGACAGTGGTATGGTGATACGGTTGACCTTTTCTTCGATTTCATCAAGGTGACGCAATTGTTTGCTTGCCACGGCCTGCAATTCTGCCGGGGGTACGCTTTCTATCGATTGTTCAACCAGTCGCAACTGACCATACCAGCGATAGATGCGCGAACGTATCCGCCATACATACAGCGGTGGAATGATTTTGGATAGCGGCAGGAACAACGCGCCCAGCGCAACCAGCACCACCCACATACGTTCAAAGAAATTCGCTACCCAGAATGTCAGGTAACGCTGCAACATGGGCGGGCCGTTTTTATAGAACTTTTCGGCTTCCCGCGCCACCGGGATTTCAGTGTATTTATCGGATGGAAATTCACCCTGCTTGCTGAACCAGTCTGCCCCGCTATGTATGCGCCTTGCCGCCTGCAGCAGCAAGCCTATCAAGGCTGGGTGCAGGCTTTCATGCGCAACCAGGGTTGCCGTTGGTGCGATCAGGTGGTAATCGCGGGCCGGAATATCGCGACCTATATCGACGATGCCACGCGGTAAAATCACATGCGACAAAAACGGAAAGCGGCGCGTATAGGCTTCGGCCTGGACAAAATCAAACAGGCGTATGCCCGGTGTCTGCAACAGCATTTGCACCAGCGGTGAATCGCTGGCAGAACTGAAGATCAGCACATCCACCTTGCCATCCAGCAAAGCTACTGTCCCCGGCGTATCTGCCAGTTTTTGTATGCTGACATCATCTGTGGTCATGCCGTTGACATCTAATATCTGATCAAATAAGCGGGCAACGCCGGTACCATCGGGGCCGACATTCACAATCTTGCCCTTGAACTGGCTGATGGTGGTGACTTCTTTGGGGTTGCGGTAAAACACCCAAATCGGTTCATAAAACAGACTGCCCAGCGAGATCAGCCCATGTTCTTGCGCCTGCGCTTCATCGGTGGAGCCACTACGGACAAAGCCGAGTTCGATCTCGGAATCGGGATCACTGATGCGCGTCAGGTTTTCTTCTGAACCCAGCGAAGATTGCTGACGCAATTCGATCTGATTCTTGGCCAGCTCTTGCGCATAACGTTTGGCAAAGCGTTCATACGCACCGTTAGCCTGCCCGGTCGAAATATCGATGACACGCGGCGGTGCCGGGTCCACCAACCAATATCCCACGCCACAGACAATCACTACCATCAGTGTGACCGGGCCAAAGGCGACCAGCAAATCACGCAGATTGAACAGGGTGAATTTAATCTTCTGCATGCTTTTGTGGTGTAGGGACATAGTCAGCTTTCAGTTGCTGCAAGCCTTCCAGCATTTTTTCATAAGCAATTGCCACTTCTTGCTGCCCCCCTTTAACGCCCAATTCTATGTGCCGGCGTTCTGTCGCGCTACCCACACTGGGCAGGCTGAAGACCTTGATGCCCGCATAGGCGGCTTCCAATTCTTCCATCAAGGGTGTCAGCGTGGATTCGGCAATTTCATACACCAGTACCGATTTCTCATATTGTGCATACTGATGGAACAGATGAGAAAAATAGGTATCCAGCACCCATTCCAGCATGGGCCAGGCCATGACCGGGAAGCCAGGTACAAAGAAGTGATTCTGTATTGAGAAACCGGCAATCTTGTTGAAGGGATTGGGGATAATGGCCGCGCCTTGCGGGAATTCGCCCATCTTCAAGCGGTGCAGATGATCGGGGGTATTCAGATCAGCTACTTCACCTTTTTCTTTGGCGATGTCGATGATGCGCTCTTGTATCAGGAGTTTGGCTTCCGGGTGCAGGACTATCGGCAAATCCAGTGCAGCAGCCGCACATTGGCGTGTATGGTCATCGGGCGTGGCACCAATACCGCCGGTGGAAAACACGATATCGCCGCTGGCAAAACTGCGCTTCAGGGTTGCGGTAATGCGCTCACGATTGTCGCCTATGTATTCTACCCAGTCCAGTTGCATGCCGCGTGCCTTCAGCAGGGCAATGACCTTGGACATATGTTTGTCCTCGCGTTTGCCAGATAAAATTTCATCCCCAACTATGATCAAACCTATCGCCACAATCCACTCCCCTTGTTATGCATGAAGCCTCTATTGTGCGCCAATTTCGATTTAACCGTAACAGTCTGCTATGTTGCCGGCTGTTCCTGTTGCTGCCGATGTACCTGCAAGGCATCCAGGCAATAGTGCTGGAACCATAAGCCGGTGAAGACAAACACCAGCACATAAATCCAGATTGCCACTGCCGCGATGACTGGCAAGAACAAGACCGACAAGACCCCGCCCAGCCACAGCAAACCCGGCGCTGCACCAAACAGGCCGGCGATGATGCCTATCGCCAGCAACGAGGCGCGATGCTGCTTCACCAGTGCCTCTCGCTCATCGGTATCGGCGTGCTGGGCCAGGGCGTCGTACACCATGACGCGGTAGGTCAGCCATCCCCACAGAAATGGCTGCAGGATCAGGCTGATGGGCGGTATCAGGGTCAGCGGCAAGGTCACCAGCCAGATCATGGCAAAAATACCGAAAGACGAAAATGAATGCGCCAAACTCCCAAACAGACTGCCGCCGTTTTTTTGTTCCAGCGCCGGATAATGCCGCTTACCCACATGCTTGCTGATGGCTGGCATGGCAAACAGCGCGATGCAAACCAGGGATGTAAAGATCATCAACGGCAGCAAGACCCACATTGCCACCAGTGGCACCACCATGGTTTTAAAGGCGATCAGGCCAAGCATGTTGAGTACGCTGCCTGCTGCCTGAAAACCATTGTGCTCACCAAACCATGTCTGGAGAAAATCCATCAGGCTTTGCAAGCCCCACCACATGGCAGCGCCCCATAACAGCACAGCCGCAATAAACGGGATAAAAGTCAGCAAGAGCATGCGGTAATGCAATTGCCCTGCCACTGCCCTGCCCCAGGCGCGCATGATGGAAGTCATATTCATTGCTGTTGTTCCTTGTCAAATCCTGTCATGCGCTTTAAACCCAGCCACTGTTGTGACCAGAAACCTTCGCCGTAGTTGCGATCATTGCCTTCCGGAGCAGGCAACTGGTCGCGGATGCCGGTCATGGCAAATTCTTTGCTGAACAAGGCGGTACCGAACAATATATCCCAGATCGGGAACAGTACTGCAAAATTATGCCCGCCCAGCGTGCCCTTGCCATGGGTTTCATGGCCTATGCCAATCGCATGATGGGTGCGATGATAACGCGGTGATACCAGCAGGTATTCACCGATGCGACCAAAATGAATACGTACATTGGCATGCTGCAGGCTTTGCAGCATCTGCGATGCCATCACCAGCATCACGTATTGGCCAGGTTCAACACCAATGGCCAGGGCAATCAGGCCCATGTAGATGTCGCGGATAAAATCGTCGAGCAAATGGTTGCGGTTATCGCTCCACAGGTTCATGTCGCGCTGGCTATGGTGCAAGCTGTGCAGCGCCCATGACCAGTTGAACTGATGTTCAGCGCGGTGATACCAATAGTCAAAAAAGTCGAGTACAAACAGGTATGCAAAAAACAGCAAGACCGGATATTGCAGCATATCGGGCCAGATGTTTTCCAGATTGAAGGGGTTCACACCTCGCAGATGCAAGATGGCTGCCAGTTGATCAAGCAAGGGGTCCAGCACGAAAAAAATCAGGATGGAAAACGCCCCCAGCCTGTGTAAGGCGGTATAGATGAAATCATTCCAGCGTGCATAGCGATTCTTGATTTCATGCACCGGTATCCAGGATTCCAGCGGACGCAGCACAATAAACAATATGATCAGTTGCAACACGCCGAAGATGAACCATTCAACACCTTCGAAAGAATCTTCGACAAACTCACCCAGGCCCAGATAAAACATCAAAGGCTGCACTATCGTTTCAAAAATCCAGGCTTGCAGATTTGTGAACAGATCAGAAATCATCATTATTTTTTCGGTTGATTTAAATTACGGTAAGCCGGATGCTCACGCAGGGTAGCAAAACAAAAGGATTTTTGCTCAAGCCCGCTAATCAGCGGCTCCAGGTTTTCTGGCGCCCACGCTGGTTTGCGTGACCAGATGCCCAGATGCGCCATAAAAATATCGCCATCCTTCAGTTTATCCAGCGCACGCTTGAGCAGCACGGGGTTACTGAATTTTTCACTGGGCAGTTCATCGCCAGAGTAACCAGCCGGAGCCCAGCCCACATGCTGAAAACCACAAGCCTGACCAGCTTTTAGCAAACCCGGGGTCAGCTTCCCACCCGGCGCACGCCAGTAAGGGTCAAGTTTTTTGCCGGTCAAGGCAAAAAACCGCAGATCAACGCGCTGCAATTCCTGGCAATATTCTTGTGCTGTCCATTGCAGGGTTTGCCCGGCATGTGCCCCAAACTGTGGCTTCACCGCAATTCGTCCATCGGGCAAATCGCCGACGACGTAGACATGATCAAAAGTATGGGTGCCAAAGGCATGGCCCTCATCAGCCAGGCTTTTCCAATAGGGTAACCAGCTCATGTCGAGGGAATAATCGCCCTGCACGGTTTTTTCATTCGCAAGAAAAAACGTCGCCTTGATATGATGCCGGCGCAAGGTAGCTGCAATCAGTTCAGCCTGTGACTGGCTGCCGGTATCAAAAGTCAGGTAGATTGTGCCCTTGCAGATACCTGCATTGGTATTAGTGGCATTGGTGACAGCATTGGCGGCAACTGCGGGCAAGGCCAGCATGGCCACCACGGCCAGTGTCATGCGCAAAGGCAATTTACATATTGCCGGCACGGTTTGCAAAATACACACCATGTGGGGAGCGGCCTACCGGTATCATCTTGATGACCTTGCGGGATGGAATATCTATCACGGCTACTTTTTTTATCCAGCGCAATGTGGTCCACAGGGTTTTGCCGTCATCGCTGACTTCCATGCAATCAGGTCCGCCCGGCACCTGGATGTTGCCGACCATTTCCAGTGTCTGCTGGTCAAGGATGTTAATTTCGTTGGATGTGCGGTTAGACACAAAGATATGACGCTTGTCACCCAGGGCGCGGAAATTATGCGTACCCTCGCCCGCCTTGATTTTCTTGACAGTTTTTTGTGCACGCCAGTCTATGACTTCGACATAATTACTACCCATGATACCAACCAGCAGGTATTTATCGTCCGGCGTCATGGATATACCCGCTGGCAATTTACCAACAGGAATAGTCCATTTGACTTTTTGGGTTGCCAAATCAATGGCCGACACCTGGTCGCTACCCTGCTGGGTAATAAAGACGGTGGTGCTGGCAGCATCAAATGCCATATGACTAGGCAACTTGGCCAGAGGGACGCGCTGCACCAGCTTCATGTCCTGACCGTCATACTTATAAAAATCGACGCGATCCAGGCGCAAAGAATTAGACACAAACCATTTCTGGTCCGGCGAAAAACCAATTTGGTATGGGTCAGCAACGTCTTTCATGCGGCGTTGTATCTGGCCGGTTTTAGGGTCCAGAAACACCAGCTCATTGCCAACTGCATTCGCTACAATCAGGGACTTGTTGTCTGGTGTGGCCATCAGGTGATGCGGTTCCTTGCCGACAGGAAACGTGCTGATTTCTTTATAACTTGTCTGGTCCAGCAAGCTGACTGTGGCGTCACGTGAATTCAATACCACGACGACATTAGCCTGGGCAGAGAATGCGGTAAAACTCGAAAACAAAGAAAATGCCAAAGACGACAACGAAAAACGACTACGCATGAAAGAAACCGCAAAAATTAAATTGAACAGGCATTTTACAGCGCTTGACAATAAGGAAAGGGCTTTCCTTTCATTGTTTTTCAGATTTTTCGCTAATTTTTCGTAAAATCAAGGCGCACAATACTTACCAAAAAGCAAAACAGGTTAAAAACCGGTAAGAACCTGTTTGCGATCTGTAGCGAGCGTACCAGAAATTTTTGCTCTACAATTGCGCCAGCTTTTTCGATGAAGGAATAGATGGGCTTGTGGCAAACACTTTGCTACCAAATACTTTCTATGTGACAATGTTTTTAATCTGGCACAGAAACGCCTGAACACATCCCAGACCGAAAAAGCAGGGCAGCAGAAAAAGCCCTGTCAGCCTGTACCTGAAAACGAAAAACGACAGGCGTTTAACAACGTTCCACCAAGGAAAAATAATGAGCACAATCACAACAGTCAGCGGTCTGCAGTATGAAGACAAAGTCATCGGCGAAGGCGCAGAAGCGCAAGCCGGTCAACATGTCGATGTCCATTACACAGGCTGGTTGCAAAACCCTGACGGCAGCGCAGGCAAAAAATTTGATTCCAGCAAAGACCGTGGCCAACCATTCTCTTTCCCGCTGGGCGCTGGCCATGTGATCAAGGGCTGGGATGAAGGCGTACAAGGCATGAAAGTCGGCGGCACCCGTCTATTGACAATCCCTTCCAGCCTCGGTTATGGCCCACGCGGTGCTGGTGGTGTCATTCCTGGCGGTGCAACTTTGATATTTGAAGTGGAATTGCTGGGCGTTTAATTTGCCGGCGTCCCCTGCCCTGACAGCATGACAGAGGCAATCAAACCCGGAACTGGTGTTACGGGTTTGAACCACTTGCTCAGGCTCGCATCTTACTCTATACATCCAGCTACCTTACCTTACGCTGTTGCCAGCAAGCCCCCCCTGTAAATCACGGCTCTGCGTCAAACACGCATCTTGCACAGATATATTATCAGACGGTCATGCTAAAATAGTATCAACTGCATCTTGCCCGGCAAAATTTGACCTATCTGAACAGGGAACAAACTCTGATGAAGTCACACGCACCAGCGCAAAAACAAGCTGAATTACGTTCTGCCGGGCCCATCACGCAGCGTGAGACGACACAAGCAGCTCCCTTGATCGACAATCGCCCAACATCGCTAATGCAGCGCCGCCTGCAAGACATGGCAAATCACAGCCCCAGGGCAATGCAATTGCAGGCTCTGCAACAGGGCATGAACAACAGTCCGCAGTCCTTGCAAATGCAGGCCAGAGCGGGGGTCATACGAGCGGCTAAAGCCAGCAAACCGGGTAGTGCTCAATTTACGTCGGTTGCAAAGCCAGTGATACTCCCCATTGCACAGCCCATCGTACAGCGAGTTATCCATAAAAAGAAAACTGCTATATCCGAAACATATGTCAGAGCCCCAAGAATCACCAACATGACACCCAGGCAAGTCAAAGCCTACATGAACTCGGTAAAACATTATGTCATCGACAGAAGTACCAATACGCTGGTGGAAGTGAAAGCGCCTGGTGCTGCCAAGCAGGTATCGCCCTTTGTCGCCGCACACGAAAGAAAATCACGGGCAGCCAGAAGAGAAGCTTTGAGCATCAGCAAGGTAAGCCAGAAACGTGTCGCTGGCATATTCAAAAGATCAAAAAACATACTGAAAAAAGCCAGAATCACGAAAGGCAATCACGTATATACACTGAACCGCAGACTGCGCCGCATCTACAATAACGACATCGACACCACCAGCACTTCCAAGTTTTATACCAACTTCCAGTTGGGCGGTGTCAATTTTTCTGTCAGCATCGCCAATCAAAGCAATATTCAGAGTTTTAAAGACATGTTGGCCGTCACCCATGTATCACTGAAAGGAACGGGCGGCAAAAGCAGTTATGCCAGCATCGTGGAGACCAGTGGCTACCCTACGTTGCAAGGCAATAGCCCGCACTTCAAGTTCCTGTATGCACTGGAAGCGTTGCGCAATTCACAATTCATTGCGCCCTTAATGTTAAAAAATGACCAGGTTAACAATGGCAATATTACTGGTGAAGATGCGATAGATCCAACGGTGTATGGCACGCATGAGTTAATAGGGGCAGCAGGTCAATCGCGTGATGAACTGGCAAACCAGCGGGCCAATAGCACCAGTCGCCTGCTGGATGCGGTTGATGACAACGATGGACTGAAAGACCAACTCTTAAACAAACCACAAGAATTTCAAGATGTGTGCGAGCAGACCTGCCTGATGATGTAAGCATGGGTCAGACTGGTTTTTCAAATACCGTAGTGCACTAATCAATAAGCAAAAGCCAGGACAAGCCTGGCTTTTTTACAACAATTTTGCTGAATGCAGCTTATTCCTTAATGAAATGCTCACGATAGTATTTCAACTCTTCAATGGATTCCAGAATATCGGCCAGGGCAGTATGCTTTTGGTGCTTTTTGAAGCCGGATGCCAGTTCTGGCTTCCAGCGACGGCACAGTTCTTTCAGGGTCGATACATCCAGGTTGCGGTAGTGGAAGAAGGCTTCCAGCTTGGGCATGCCACGTGCCATAAAACGGCGGTCCTGGCAGATGGTATTGCCGCACATGGGTGACTTGCCTGCGGGTACAAAGGCTTTCAAAAAGGCGATCAGCGCGGCTTCTGCATCGGCTTCGGTGACGGTAGAGGCTTTCACACGGTCGATCAGGCCAGAGCGGCCATGGGTGCCTTTGTTCCAGTTATCCATCTTGTCCAGAGTTTCGTCGGACTGGTGGATGGCAAATACCGGGCCTTCGGCCAGGACATTCAATTGCGAATCAGTTACCACGATCGCCACCTCGATGATACGATCAGTATCTGGGTCCAGGCCAGTCATTTCCATGTCCAGCCAGATCAGGTTTAACTCGTTAGGGCGGGCCGGAATATTGGTGTTTGTTTGAATGTCGGTCGCTTGTGACATAATTCTTCCTTAGCTATTACTTATCGAATGTCACATTTTCCCATGATTTCAGTCATTTTTTCGGTTTTATTCGTTTCCTTCCTGCTATTGACACTGGTTTTTCAGTTCTGGCTGGCTTCCCGTCATATCCGCCACATCCTGCGCAACCGTGCTGCCGTGCCTGCACAGTTTGCTGAAAAGATCAGCCTGGCGTCCCATCAAAAGGCCGCCGACTACACCATTGCCAAGACCAAGATGGGCATCGTCATGCAGTTAGTGAATGCATCGGTGCTGATCGGTTTTACTCTGTTTGGCGGCTTGCAATGGCTGTCAGTGACCCTGGTCAAGCTCACAGGACCGGGCATGCTGTACCAGATCAACCTGCTGATTGCCTTTACCGTCATCAGCGGCATCATTGAATTTCCATTCAGTTATTACTCGCAATTTGTGCTGGAAGAACGCTTTGGCTTCAACAAAATGACCCTGGGCCTGTTTTTTAAAGACATGCTGACCAATACCCTGGTGAGCGCAGCCTTGGGCTTGCCCTTGATCTGGGTGATTTTGACCCTGATGGAAAAAGCCGGCAGCATGTGGTGGTTATATGCCTGGGTGTTCTTTGTCGGCTTCCAGTTGCTGGTGATGCTGATTTTCCCTATCGTGATTGCGCCGCTGTACAACAAGTTCTGGCCGCTGGACAATGAAGAAGTGCGTGAACGCATAGAAAACCTCAGCAAACGTGTGAGTTTCGCCCTGAAAGGCATTTTCGTCATGGATGGATCAAAACGGTCTGGCCACGGCAATGCCTATTTTTCTGGCTTTGGCGGTGCCAAGCGCATCGTGTTTTATGACACCCTGCTGGAACGCCTGGCCCCGAATGAAATTGAAGCCGTGCTGGCACATGAGCTGGGACATTTCAAGCTCAAACACATCGTCAAGCGCATGGCTGTCATATTTGCACTGTCACTGGCATTTCTGGCGATACTGGGCTTTTTGAAAGACCAGGTCTGGTTTTACACCGGCCTGGGTGTCGACCCCATGCTGCTGGCCCGCAATGATGCCATGGCACTGATCTTGTTCATGCTCAGCTTGCCAGTGTTTACCTTTGTATTTTCACCGTTGAGTGCCATCACCTCACGCAAACACGAATTCGAAGCCGATGCCTTTGCCGCCAAACACACCAATGCCAATGACCTGGTCACAGCCCTTGTCAAAATGTATGACGACAATTCATCGACCCTGACGCCCGATCCTTTGCATTCGGCGTTTTATGACTCACATCCTTCTGCCTCGGTGCGTATCAAGCACCTGCTGGTGGCACAATAACGGAGACACCATGATCAAGAACACAGACTTGCTGGCGAAAAAATCCCAGCACACCGAAACCGGGCTGGACGCAGCCAGTCTGCCCGGCTATTTTGCAGCAACCCCCGGCTGGACCCAGGATGGTGAGCGCATCGTCAAAACCTACCAGTTCAAGAATTATTACGAAACCCTGTCCTTCATCAACGCGATTGCCTATGTCATCCATGCGGAAGACCACCACCCGGAACTGGTCGTCACCTATAACCGCTGTGTCATCAAGTTTGATACGCATACCGTGAATGATGGCAAGGGCGGCATTTCAGAAAATGACTTTATCTGCGCCGCCAAAATCGACGCCATTTTTGAACAGAGTTTTTCCTGATGGCGCGTGCACAAGCCCTGGTCATTGCCGCGCATGGCCGCCACTATCTGGTGCAGGCAGAGATCGACGGTCAGCAACACAAACTGCATTGCGTCACCCGTGGTAAAAAAAGTGATGTCTCGGTAGGTGACGTAGTTGAATATGCGCTGACATCCAAAAACCAGGGCGTGATCGAAGCCATCACTCCGCGCAAGACTTTGCTCTACCGTTCTGACCAGTACAAATCCAAGATGCTGGCAGCCAACCTGACGCAATTGCTGATCGTGGTCGCCACCGAACCCAGCTTTACCGATGACCTGGTTTCGCGTGCGCTGGTAGCGGCAGAATCGTCAGGCATCAAACCGCACCTGATCCTGAACAAGGTTGACGTCACCGCTTCCCTGCCCAAGGCACGCGAACGTGTTGGCCTGTATGCCGCCCTGGGTTACCCCGTACATGAAGTATCCGCCAAGACCGACCCCGAAGGCACGCGCCTGCTGATGCAAAAACTGATGCAGGGACAAAGCACTATCCTCATCGGCCAGTCTGGTATGGGCAAATCATCGCTGATCAATTTGCTGATACCGGATGCAGAAATCGCCACCCGCGAAATCTCTGCCGCACTCGATACCGGCAAGCACACCACCACCTTCACCCGCCTGTATCACATGGATGACAATTCCTATGTGATCGATTCACCCGGCTTTCAGGAATTTGGTCTGCACCACCTCAGCGAAGGCATGCTGGAACGCGCCTTCCCCGAATTCTTGCCCCACCTGGGCAAATGCAAGTTCTACAACTGCCACCACCACACCGAACCCGGCTGCGCCATCCTGGCCGCAGTCAAAGACGGCAGCATCTCCACCATGCGGCACGACATGTTTGAACAACTGGTGCATGAATCGAAACAGACGGTGGGGTATTAACAAATTGTGTTAGTTGACCCACCGGGCGTGGAGTAGCACCACCAGTATTTCGATACAAACTAGAGATCATTACTTAGCCATGTTGCACTGCCCTGCCCCACAAATAACTCGATTATTAATATGAGCTATACGATAGAAATTTTTGCAACACCGCTACCGCAAAATAGGCAGCAAGCATTGACCCAGGCAGAGCAAATCAAAGAAGCCTACCTTCAGGAAGCAGGCAAGATACATCCAAGCCTACGCAAGTTATATATGCAACTGGCCAAGCAATACCCTTGTCTATCCAGTTACGACGAGAATGATCAGGATCTGGATGACTGCCCTTGGTCAGATGGCCCCTTAATCAATAATTTTGGTTCAGAAATGGCCATGCTGGGTATTAGCAATCACCAGGACGAAGTATTGGCTTATGTGCTTGTATGCGCTGGCAAGCTGAACCTTACAGTTATTGATACGCAAGAAGGCGTGATCTACGCGCCCAATGACGCGCAGGCAACCCAGTTCATCCAAAAACAACAACAGCTTGCCGCACAAAATCGCCCCTGGAGTGAAAAGACGGCCAGAGACACAGTTTTAGGATATGTAGAACCATTGTTGGCAAGGCATGGCTTTGTTTTCAAGAAAAGTAAGTCAGCTTTTGAGCGAAACTTTGATGGAGGGAGTCATTTGATTGTATTTGTTACCTATAACTACAATCCTACATTTAGATTTTCCTATGCCATGTCTGTTAATCTTGACGCTGTGAGTGATCTGGATAAAAAGATTTACGGACCTGAATCAAGTTGCACTACCATGCATTTGGGTAGCAGTTTTTTCACTGGAACAAATGCCAAGCCTGGCGTAACGAATTTTGAAGAATTTCCACCTTTGTTGAATGAATTGACGGTACAGTTGGAGGAAAAAATTTTACCATTTCTGGATCAATGTCGTGACATTGTAGGCGTCGATCAAAAAATGAATCCATCAGTTTTACCCGGTTGCGATCAAGGTCACCAAGTTGAGTATCGTGCATTGTCAGTCGCCTGGCTTGCCAACAATACGGACTTTCAGCGTTTGGTGGATTATTATCGTAACTATGTCAAAGGATATTCTCAAGGATACCGCGATCATCTTGAACAGGCGATCAGCTATTTACTACAGCACAAAAATGAAGGATGAATTCCAGTTGAATGCATATTCTGTGTAGTCGTTTCGGTCTGCAGATCGCGCTCTCAAAAATCAAGAATTCCGGTATCTATGGGTCGTCGCTGCAAATGCTGGCGACAACCGTGCCATCTTTATGCCCCATACCGACAATTCAACCAACTCTGAACGGCAGGCAAACACATTTCACATCCGATTCAAAGCGCACAACACGCCAATCATTTTTTTTGCTCCACAGCCTTCCTGAGCTCAAATCCCCAATTCATTATTTCCTCCTGCAATTCGACTTCTTTATGGATGAAGTCTTGTACTTTCTTTTGGTGCATTTTAAAGGCGGCAAGGTCATCAGCATCGACAAAGACTATTTCACCATTCTGGATATGCCATTTTTCCTTATTTATAAGCAAGCCTCGCATACTATCCATTTCGCCTAATATCTCGTCCCTGATCTTCTTTTCCTGGGCGACGCGACCAGCCGTTTTCTTTACCAGCACATCCCAAATTGCCCGAATTTCGGGTTTCCTGGAGGCGTCAATGTCGAGCATATCGATCCGGGCAGGGTTGCCCTCTACTGTCTTGACAAATGTGTGTTCGCATTTCTGAAAAATACTTTTTCCTTTTTCGACAATCTCATTCGTTTCCAGTAGTTCTTTATCCTTACTCAGCCGCTCTGGATCTGCGACCATCCCCCATTCCGCATCATCCAGGTCATTCACGAAGTGACGTTGTATTTCAAACGCCCCATCAAAAATGCTGTAAAGGTATTGTTGGGCTATTGCGGTTTCCTGCTCAATTCTTCGAACTTCATTTTGTTTTTTTTCAAATGCAGCTACCTTTTGCTTAACCTCGGCAGCCATAGCAGCAATGGATGCCCGACTATCTGTACCGAGCTTTTCACCAAAAATCAAAGCCAGTGCGGTGAAAAAAAACACCGCGTTAAAAGAAATTCCAATTCGCTTTTTGTATATACCAACAATCTGCATCAGTACGACCAACAGAACTAATTCAGCCAGGTAATTTTGAAAAAATGGTGAATCACCTGCATCAATGAAACCATAATAAGCAGCAGATAGCGCCCCCAAAAAACAGATCAGGACCAATGACACAAACCATACCCTGTCCATTTTCTTGATATGGGCGGTTTTACGGTCTTCTTCCATACGGTGTATCTTTCGTGATGAGATTTCAGGTCAGCAGTTTGCCCAAATGCTTATTCGCTGGCAAGTCGGTCACGTCATATAAATGTGGAACACTCTTGCTCAAGCGACGCAAGAATACTCTGTGCAAAGCGCAACGGAAGGTAGACGGCTACAATGACCGCACATATTCAATCATCTTAATGAAATGCCGGACAAATTTTTCACGGAGCAAGGAATGCAATTTAAGGGAAAGAAAATCGTCCTCACCGGTGCCAGTCTTGAAGGTTTTGGTGGCACCCTGACCCTGTGCTTTGCCAGGCTGGGGGCAGAGTTGTTCATTTCTGCGCGCACGCTGGAGAAAGCCAAGGCTACGGCAAAAGCGGTGAAAGCCGTGGTACCGCATGCATTGATACATACCTTTCAGGTCAACACATCCAAGCTTCAGGATATCAAAGACTGCGCCAGCGCAGTTGCGCTGCTGACGCCCTGTGTTGATATCCTCGTCAACAATGCATCTTACTGGCTGGCCGGTGACATCCATAGCGGCAGCGATGAAGAAATCGCCGAAACCATCAGTTCCACCCTGAATGGTGTGATTTACATGAGCAAGTATTTCCTCCCTTTGCTACTGCAGTCGGCATGCCCTGACATCATCAACATGAACGGCTCCCCGGCCTTGCCGGGTGTTATTCACCCAACTGCACATGAATCCTTTGCTGCCGCCAAGGCAGCGCAAGCCACCTTCATGGATTATTTGCGCGCCCGTTCACGCGGTACTGGCTTGCGTATTTGCTCCATTTTTCCGCCGAACTTCAAGAATATCTCGGCCTTTGATGATGACGAATGGAACGCCACTAAAGAAGCAGGAAAAACCGCCAATGATTATTTAACGGCCAGAAACGTCTATGAAACAATCCTGTTTGCTCTGAATCAGGACCGTATCTGTAGTGTGGACCAGATTGTTCTCAGCAATAACAGCCCGGAAAATTGATTCCTTGTGACCACTGTGGCATGATCTATGTGAGTAACAGGCAGGTACAGTTTCTGTAATATCAGGCGCACAGGGCCACAGGGTTTTAATCAGGTGTGGCATGTTAGATTTTATTTTGATGATGGAAATATAAACAACTAAATATTATCAAATTTTTCCAACTTGTCGCCAAGCCCTTTTGTAAAAAGCCATGCCACATAAGCAGGATTGTGCGCTAAACATGAGCCAATTTCAGATGCAAATTTTTCAAAAAAATTGGGGGGAATTTGAGTGCAAATCAACAGACCGGACAATTAAAAGCTACGGAAATGTGAGTCTGCAGCCCTCCTTCGTACCATTTTTCTTAGTGTTTCGATAGCCAGTCGTATATGCATTGCCAAGTTAGTGTGACACTGACCTATTTAATTTTCTATGGATATGGATTTTCGAGGTGATTGACTGAATGTTGGCGCAATTCATTGGCGCCCCCCCAAAAAAAAGCCCAATCCAATTTGTCTGATTGTTTACCCGGGACGTATCTTCATCAAGACTCCGGCAATAGTGACGGAAAATTCCAAATATTTATACACGTTCTCATTTACTGTTTTAAATTACAGGCGTCACTAGAATCGAGAATGGTCTAGATGGCCCTCTGGTCGTGGCGATAAAAGATATGGGGGCTCAAGGCAAGTGCCAGGCCATAGACCAGGGCTAACTGCGCAGAGCCACTTTGGCTGCTGTGAAATAGCGCTCGCTGACGGGCAGGTTTTGACCACATTGTAGAACTAGTACGTGGCCTCCCTCTGGCGTCTGGCGCAATCCCGTCATCTGGTCGCGTCGTACCAGGATGCGTCGGTGGATGCGTACGAATTCTTTGGGATCGAGATACCGCTCCAGTTCTGCCAACGTACTGCGATGCAGCAGGGTGCGTTCTGATAGATGCAGCTCGACATAATTGCCAGCGGTTTCTATCCACTGCACGTCAACCAAAGTGATTCGGTCCATCCGCCCGACTGACCGCACCACCAGTTCGCTCCAATAGCCAGGCGTGGGGGTGATAAATTGGCGTAGAGCCTGGGCATAGGCCGTACGCTGCTCAAGCAATTTGCTCGCACGTTCCAGCGACTGCCATAAACGGCGCTCGTCGACAGGTTTAACAATATAGTCGAGTGCATGAACATCAAACGCATCAAGAGCGTGGCCACGGTGCGCGGTAACAAAGACGATCAGCGGCGGCAAGGCAATGTGGCTTAAGTCGCGCACCAGTTCCAACCCTGATTCCACTGGCATCTGCACATCCAGCAGCAGTACGTCAACGCTGCCTGTCTTCAGATAGGCGCGAGCAGCCGCGGCACTGGCACATTCTCCTGCCAGTGTCCAACCGGGCAGTGCTGCCAGTGCTAACCGCAGGTTTGCGCGCGCATGTGCTTCGTCATCAACAATCAATACTTTTAGAGGCGCGCTCATTCCGCAACTTCCCAAGGAATGCATAACTCAGCGACGAAACGGCCAGCCACGCGGGCTGCCACCAGCGATGCCGAGTTACCATAGGCCAGATTCAAGCGTGCCCTGATGCCGCGCAAGCCAATTCCCAACCCTGCTGCAGGCGCTGCGCGGTGCCGAATTGGATTACTGACATGCACAATTAAGCAGCCGCCATTACGGGCAAAGGTGACTGTGATATCACTGGTATCTTCGTGGCATTCGAGGTCGTGGCGAAGTGCGTTTTCGACCAAGGGTTGCAGCAACATCGGTGGACACTCGATGCCTGCCTCCAGTAGATGTTCGCCTTCAATGCGAACCAGCAGGCGCGGTCCAAAGCGCAAGCGCTGTAAGTCCAGATAATCGTGGACGAACTGCAATTCCTGTTTTACTTCGACCCAATCGCGCTCGCTGCTTGACAAGGCATATTGCAGCAAGTCGCCAAGACGAGTCAGCCCGTCCAGCGCCAACGGTTTATCGTCTGTACGGACCATCGCGCCTATGGCACTGAGCGTATTGAACATGAAATGCGGTTCCAGCTGTCCACGCAGCGCCGCAAGCCTCTGTCGTTCCAGCGATAATCGAACCTCCGCTAGCTCGCGGGTCTGCTGTTGGCGCTGACGCCAGAGCAAGCCTGCCACCACAACACCAAATGCCATTGTTAACAATACAAAAACAACAAACCATTCGAATTTTCCCATCGACAGCCAGTAATGCCAGGCGTTCTCCAGTATTGGAGCTAAGTCGAACTTGAAACATCGTCTGAATGCAAGCCCCAGCATCGCACTGGGCCAACATAAGAAACAATAAACTATGTAACCAGCAGCGATACGGCGTGGTGTTGCCAGAAGGTCTGGATACCGCTGGTAAATCATGTATAGCAGGTAGCTTTGCACCATCATCACGACATAGCCGCACCACCAGCCTAGCGTCATCAGCCAGTAGCTGCGCGTATCACCATCGTGAGCGGCGTCACCGTACGTGGTAATCCCGGCTAGCGCACATAGCAAGGTCCAAAGTGCAAAGTTGATTATTAGGGCGCGCAGCCAGGTTGGAAAGGGAAGCGAAGGATTCATTGTGGATAAGTATAGCAGCTCTATTCCCGCGCTAATCCCTACTATGCCAGCGTTCATCACTCTTTTCATGACAGCATGGTTTCTTTGTTAAACAATCGCTCTTTTCATTTACTACCACCATAAGCAATGCTTGGTGCAGTTCATATAAGGAAAAGAGCTTTATGATCGAAAACAAGGCAGCCATTCGCCTAACCGGACTGGATACTCTACGCGCTGTAGCGATCGTCTTTGTATTGGCATACCATTACATGGTGGTAATCAGCGGCAAAGATACATTTGGATTTGTGACTGACATCGGCTGGGCGGGTGTCGACCTGTTCTTTGTGTTGAGCGGATATCTAATAGGGAAT
Source organism: Undibacterium sp. GW821-FHT11B02 (assembly GCF_058808955.1). Taxonomy (NCBI): domain Bacteria; kingdom Pseudomonadati; phylum Pseudomonadota; class Betaproteobacteria; order Burkholderiales; family Oxalobacteraceae; genus Undibacterium; species Undibacterium sp. GW821-FHT11B02. The sequence goes on from NZ_JBXASD010000003.1 coordinate 184,958, forward strand.
CAGATTCTCTCATCGCTTGGGCAGGGAAAGAAATTTTCCATAAAAACATTCTATATGAAGCGTTTGCTAAGAACGTTACCAAACTATTATTTTATATTGGCAATCTATTTTATTTTTCCTGCTGAATTAGGTGGGAAGGAGACGGCTTCGATATGGCAGTTTTTGACGTTTACGCAGAATTTCGGCCTTCGCCCTGGCCAAACCTTTACTCATTCATGGTCGCTCTGCATCGAAGAGCAGTTCTATATTATTTTACCCGTCATCGCGCTCTTGCTTGCCGGTCTTAAAGGATCAAAAAAAATCACGTGGATTATAATTTGCACCACAGTGATTGCTGGTATGGTAGTCAGAGGAACTACTTGGTTCTACAACGGCAAAGACGCGATCGATAGTTATAGCTACTATGAGCATATCTATTATTCCAGTTTTTGCCGCTTCGATGAGTTCCTGCCTGGTGTGGCAATTGCCATGGTGAAAAATTTCCATGTCTCGACCTATTCAAAGCTCATGCAAAGAGGAAATTTACTGTTTATCATTGGTTTATTGGCGACCGGAACGATGCTGTATTTATTCCATAATTTTTCCGGAACACCGATTTATGGATATGGTTTTTGCATCACCACGTTCGGTTATCCATTGCTGGCGACAAGCTTTGCAATGTTGACGCTTTCGGCACTAAGCACTAATTCGGTATTGCACCGAATGCGAGTGCCTGGTGCGGCAAGTATCGCCTTATGGTCATATGCAATTTATCTTGCGCACAAGCCGATATTTAAATTGGCAATTTCTCCATTGAGCGCGATGGCGATCGACACAAATTCGGTTTTGGGAATCGGCATCATCATGACTTCAAGCGTTTTAGGGGGGTGGCTACTATTTCGAATAGTCGAAACACCATTCATGGTCTTGCGCGCGAGGGTGTATTCGCTCAACCTTTCTAATGAACAAGTAGCATCGCGTCCAGAAGGAGAGGTTCTTAAACAAAGTGGAGCTGCATAAGCGGAAGGTCGTTGGGTAACTAGAACTCATTTCATAAATAGGGATGAGTGCGAGCAAGGCGATTCGGGATGCAGTGCAAGGCGTAAGGTGTGTACCCTGCGCAGCTAAGGCTTGTGCCTTAGCAAGCGCGACGTAACAACCTCGCGCAGCAATGCGCCCGCGAAGTGTCAATGCGGCCAGCTCCCGGAGGGTTTGCCTCATAACGCGTGCTGGACTGCAAGGTGTGAACAATTCGACTCGTTGTCAATAGACCCGCTATTGACTGCCTCGTCCCCTTGCAGGGCGCATGTGCGCTGGTAAGCGCACATCGTACGCAGGCGTGCAGCATGCTGCACGAAACCCCTGCTTTACCCTTGCCAGCGCACGTTATGAGGCAAACGCATCTCACCCCTATTTATGAAATGAGTTCTAGGAATTTGAACTGGCGCCAAGTCAGTTGTTTGCACGTATTAGGCCCGACGAGTATTGAGGCAAGACATCGACAAAACGAGCCAGAATAAAAAGGTTAGCAGATTTTTGAAAGTTTTCCGATCCTGAGCATGCGAACCAATCCCATGATATGCCCGGTTATGCTAAAAGACTGTGATGCCGATTTCTTCGTTTGGTTTGGTTGTTGCATTAGGGTGCATTGACATATTTTTAGGCAGTCACCCTATCCCTTTGCACTTCAAAAATCCTGCACTGCATCAAGTCTTTGGCGCAAATGACGCCAGCCATTTTTTTTCCGTTGCGGACAATGGTTTGGGCAGCATGCGTTCCGGAACTTCCCAGACGACTACTTTGGGGGCCTGGGTTTTGAATTCGTTGCTGTTCAGGTAGGCATAGGCGGCACCGTCGAAATCACCTCCATCCTTGGCCAGGTTGGCGACCGGTGACCCCAGATGCTGGCTGAGGAAGGGTGAGAAATTCGAGGCGCGGCTGAAAGACGTACCCACCAGTGCCACAGGTGGCAAACCGGCATCGCCAAACAGGTCATCACTGGCGACGGCAACCGGGGCCACTTTGCTGATCTGTGTGACTTCGGTTGCAGGGCGTATCCATGCGGGCAAGCCTTCGAGGTTGGAGACGCGCATCAGGTCGCCAGAGCGTTCCACCCTGGACGATTGTATGGCTTTGGGGTCAGGAGCATCTTTGGGTTTATCCACCAGGTTCAGCGCCTGCAAGTGTTCTGCCAGGGCTTTGGCGGCAGCGTTGGAGCCATACTCATTCCAGTGTGAATCGCTGCGGTAATAGCGTTCTTCCGTCGCGGCAGCCAGTGCCGGTGTAAAGTCCAGCGCATCGACCTTGCTGTCACTTAGAATTCTTACCCAGTCGTCCACACGGGTGGCAAAGCTGGCGGGGCGATGCAGGCCGCACAAATGATCATGTTCGATGCGTGTCTTGTCAGGCACCACGGCAACAACAAGTTTAATGCCGCGTTTTTGCAAATCGCTGGCAGTCTGGGTGATGATTCTGGCCCTGGCAGCGGCATTGTCTGCGGCATTGGCAAAGGGGGTCAGTTCATCCGTTAAAAACAACCAGCCATCGCAGCCCTTGCGCACTGATACGCCGGTATCACCAGCCAACAGCCAGGTCACACCACGTTCGATTTTTGCAAATGGTTTGCTGAGCATGAAGTAGCTATTCAATTGCGCAGAAAACTGACGTGTCGCTTCGCCATCCAGCAGACGTTTGGGATTGTCTATACCTGCCCATCTTTCAGTGGGCACGGCATTCAACGAAGTCTGGGTCACAATCAGGCCACCGAGTATGATGGCGGCAAAAGCTGTCACCGGCAAGAAGCGGGTCCAGCCAGCTTTTTTAGGATCATAGTTAAAACATTCACTCATGATCGTCTCCTAAAACTGGAAGTACAGAAAGGGAATGGCCTTTTGTCCTGCCAGTACAATGACGGCATAGACAAAGGTCAACACTGGCCAGGTCATGCTCCAGCCAATAAAACCCAGGCCACCACGCTTACCAATGGCAGTGGCCGGATAAACCACACAAACCAGGCCCAGCACAAATGTCAGCACGATGCTGGGGCGTAATGCCAGGGCAATCGCATCGCCCATGGCTACGCCATGCAGGCCAAACTGCCCGGCCCACAAATTCATCGCTGTCGCAAAACTGTCAGAGCGGAACACGGTCCAGGCCAGCATGACGACCAGCAGGGTCAACGTGCGGGAAAGGTAATTGGGCATGGATAAACCGCGCTGGGTAAATGCGCGGTCACAGCACAATGCAGAGCCGTGGATGATGCCCCAGATCAGGTAATTCCAGTTTTCACCGCCATGCCACAAGCCACCTATGGCCATTGTCAGCATGAGATTGACGTAAGTGCGACCCGCGCCCTGGCGGTTACCACCCAGGCTGATGTACAGGTAATCACGCAACCAGGATGACAGCGTCATGTGCCAGCGTCGCCAGAAATCCTGTATCGACACAGACAAATAGGGATTGTTGAAATTTTCCTGGAAATCGAAACCCAGCATCAGGCCCAGGCCGATTGCCATAGCGCTGTAACCGGCAAAGTCAAAATACAGTTGCAGGGTGTAGGCGGCACAACCAGTCCAGGCATCCACCAGGGAGGGATTTTTAATGCCGAATGCCAATGTCACGAGAGGTGACAGGGTGTCAGCAATCAAAACCTTCATCGAAAAGCCGACCATGAAGCGGCGCACGCCAGCGGCAAATTTGTCGATGGAAAATACGCGTTCACGCAGTTCGGTATCGATGACCTTGTAACGCACGATGGGGCCAGCGATCAGATGCGGGAACATGGCCATGTAGGCACTGAAAGAAATAATACTGTACTGTGCCGCCACAGTTTTGCGGCGCACATCAACGATATATGAAATCGCATGCAAGACCGTAAAGGACAAGCCTATCGGCAGCATCAGGTTTTCCCACGGGATGGTGGGCATGTCGCGACCGGTCAGGATGGTATTGAGTGAATACACCAGCATATTGGTGTACTTGTACCAAACCAGTGAGCCCAGATTAAGCACAATGGCAGCGGCCATGATGCGGGTCTTGTTCAGTTCATTATTGCTCTTGTCGATAAGGATAGCAGCACCCCAGGCCAACACTGTCAGGACAATGATCAACAGCAGGAACTTGGGTGTCCACCAGGCGTAAAACAGCCAGCTCCCCACCAGCAGGGTGTGATTGCGAAACCGCTGGGGGGTGACCAGATAGGCAGCAAAGAACAGGGGGAGGAAGAGTGTGAGGAACTCTAAAGACGCAAATACCATGGATCGTGCCCGTGCTTAGTCAGGAAGTGCTGTCGCGAACGAAGAAAGTCTGGCGTCCCTTTTTGCCCGGCATGACAACAACGCTATAACGCTCACCCGCCTGCAACTGTCCCAGGTCAACTACCTTGCCCTCTTCTTTCGCGTCGCACATGGCTTGCGCTTTCAGGCTGATGGGGTTGACCAGACGACGTTGCAACGTAGCCGGTTTGACGGCTTCCAGTATTGGTGTATTTTTCACTGCCACGTTTAAACCGGCGGCTGTGCAACTGGCATCCAGGTTCAGCAAGGCGACGGAAGAACGGCTGGCATTGAAATCTGTCGGTGATTCTTTGACGACGACTGTTGTTATGCCTGCCCCTTTGCCGACGATGGCAATGGTGACAAATTCACCTGGCTTGGCGACAACTTCCACCGCTGTTTTTGCAGACCCAACCAGCACATTGGCTGCCAGCTTGGCACCGGCCTTGACTGGATAAAAACGGGACACCCTGGCGTCGCCCTGCGCTGCCAGTGCCACTTTCGCGGCACCATTCACCACACTGGCCTTGTCTTCGCTGGCGTTAAGAAAACGCACAAAGGAAGAATCCTGGGCAGGACCGGTTTCATATAAAGGATTGTCAGCGGCACGCGCCGCCAACGCCAACATAGAGCCCAGACAGGCAACGATCAGTTTTTTCATGATTAAGGGTGATCCGGTTTGATTTATTTCTTGATGTTTTGCAAAACAGCTGGCGAAGAAATGGCATTGCCGATCGCCGTACCCCAGGCTTTGTAACCGGCCACATCAAAATGCTGGCCATCAGATGAAGCCCATTCACCCGGCTTGGACATGGTCAGGGAATCGACATAGGTACAAGGCGCAACGATTTCCGACAGATAGCCGGACATTTCCTTGGCGCGTGCAAAAGTCTTGTTGAACTTGCCGCCTTCTGTACCCCAGGCTGGTCCGACCCAGACGCAGCTGACTGCATTATTTTTAACGCCCTTGGTCAGGCGTGTCACCTGCTGCCAGATCCAGGTCTTTGGCAATTCTGGTGCGGCATAAGACGCCATGGTGTCGCCATTAACGACCACCACCAGATTTGGTTTATATGTTTTAACCAGTTCATTGAAAGGACGGGTCACCGCGTCCTGACCGGTTTTCACTTCTACCGGACCATCCTTGATACGGGCTGCACCACCGCATGGCGACTGGCTTTTTACCATCCAGTCACCGGCGGCGACACCGCAAGCACCGAAGGAATACACGACAGCACCCTTGCTCATCAGATCATCATGCAAAGTCGTGATCAGGTAATCAGGGGTGGACATATGGCTATCGCCAATAATCAGGACAGTGAGTCCGGCTAACAGTGCGCTCATAGTTTCTCTACTTTTATTGGTTCGTTGAATAACACGTGTTTGTCATGCCTGCCTGTAGACTGCCGGTCTGGAAGACTGTTACAGTCAAAGGTGTACGCATAACAAACTCCATAGCTTGCAGTACTTGGAATCGTCAAATTTTGTTAAATGGAAAATCCATTTTTATGCTTTTACTGCAATATATTTGAGTGTAAACAAATCAGTCCGCAATGCCAGTTAGTTGACGAAAATTCACAAATTACGGACTGCATTCAAATCGAAAATGCAATAACAGTTACAAATTGAAATTTATTAGATAGGAGCGGGAATTGTTAAATAAGTGTCTGACGGGCAGATGTCCATTGCAGACATGGCAAGATTTCCATGCCTGAATTCAAGAAACTGCGTAAAATGAGAGAAAGCAAGCTGATCTGGATTTGCCCCTGACCAGAATTTAATATGGGGAAGGCAAATTAATCCCTTATAATTAAGCAGTTATGACAAGCGGCGGCAAGCTTAACTTGCTGCCCGTTTTATTTATGGCTATCAAACATTTCCTGCAGTTCTCCGATTTTTCGCTGTCCGAATTTGAATACGTGATGCAGCGCGCCCGCATCATCAAGCAGCGTTTCAAGTCTTACCAGACCTATCACCCTTTACTGGATAGAACCCTGGTGATGGTGTTCGAAAAAAATTCCACCCGCACCCGACTGTCTTTTGAAGCCGGCATGCACCAGCTGGGCGGTGCCGCGATTTATCTCAATACCCGCGACAGCCAGCTGGGCCGTGGCGAACCTGTTGAAGACGCGGGTCAGGTCATGTCACGCATGTGTGACATCATCATGATCCGTACTTTTGAGCAGGAAATGATAGAGCGCTTCGCAGCCAATTCACGCGTGCCTGTCATCAATGGTCTGACCAATCAGCATCACCCCTGTCAGGTACTGGCCGACGTGTTTACTTATACTGAACATCGTGGTTCCATTACTGGCAAAAAGGTGGCCTGGATAGGTGACGCCAACAATATGCTGTATTCATGGCTGCAGGCAGCCCAGGTGTTCAACTTCCACCTGCACATCTCTACGCCCAAGGGCTATGACATGGACATGTCGCAGGTCACCGCCGACAAGTCGCAATACACAGTATTTGACAGCCCGTCTGACGCCTGCGCCGGTGTTGATCTGGTAAATACCGATGTCTGGACCAGCATGGGTTATGAAGATGAAAACCAGGCCCGCCTGAAAGCCTTTGATGGCTGGATCGTCGATGAAGCCAAGATGGCCCGCGCCCACCCTGACGCCCTGTTCATGCACTGCCTGCCGGCTCACCGTGGTGAAGAAGTATCCGCCGGTGTGATTGATGGCCCGCAGTCAGTGGTATGGGACGAAGCCGAAAACCGCCTGCATGTGCAAAAAGCACTGCTGGAATATTTGGTGGTGGGCGAGATTCGCTGATACGGTATTTTTGAGAAAGACCTCTCAACACAGAGACGCAGAGAAAAACAGGAGAAAATCTTGTCAAAATTGAGATTTAATCTACGTCAATAAAGACTGTCTTAATTCAATGTCTCTGTAATCGTTTTATATTGGAAGTGGCAAGATCAAATAAAGGGTAATCGTAGGAGCTAAGTTGCAGATAAATGTATGATGTTTTTCTCATGCCTTTCTCTATGGTGTAGCAGGGAATTCGAATGGCAAGCCATTCGCCTGCGAAACGGAAGATTCTTACCAGGATCTTCCCCTTCCTCTGTGCCTCTATGGTGAGCTTTTTGGTCTTCCCTATTATTTATTTTTGAAAGCACATCATGAGCGATATTAAAAAAGTCGTCCTCGCCTATTCGGGCGGTCTGGACACCTCTGTCATTTTGAAATGGCTGCAAGATAATTATCAGTGTGAAATCGTCACCTTTACTGCCGATCTGGGTCAGGGTGAAGAGCTGGAACCGGCGCGCGCCAAGGCCATCAAGTTCGGCATCAAACCTGAAAACATCTATATCGATGATGTGCGTGAAGAATTCGTGCGTGATTTCGTGTTCCCGATGTTCCGTGCCAACACGATTTATGAAGGTGAATACCTGCTGGGCACCTCCATCGCCCGCCCATTGATCGCTAAACGCCTGATCGAAATCGCCAAGGAAACCGGCGCTGATGCCATTTCCCACGGCGCGACCGGTAAAGGTAATGACCAGGTTCGTTTCGAGCTGGGTGCGTATGCCCTGATGCCGGGCGTCAAGATCATCGCCCCATGGCGTGAATGGGATTTGCTGTCCCGCGAAAAACTGATGAAATATGCAGAAGACGCAGGCATAGAAATCGACCAGAAACATAAAAACGGTGGCGCACCCTACTCCATGGATGCCAACCTGCTGCACATCAGCTTTGAAGGCCGCCACCTGGAAAACCCAAGTGCCGAAGCCGAAGAATCCATGTGGCGCTGGACTGTCAGCCCTGAAGCTGCACCAGATCAACCAGAATACCTGGATGTGGAATTTGAACGTGGTGACATCGTTGCACTGAATGGCGTACGCATGTCGCCAGCAACGGTGCTGACAGAACTCAATCGCCTGGGTGGCAAGCACGGCATAGGCCGCCTGGACCTGGTTGAAAACCGTTATGTCGGCATGAAATCACGCGGCTGCTATGAAACCCCGGGCGGCACCATCATGCTGCGCGCCCACCGCGCCATTGAATCCATCACCCTGGACCGTGAAGTCGCCCATCTGAAAGATGACCTGATGCCACGTTACGCCAGCATGATCTATAACGGCTACTGGTGGGCACCAGAGCGTGTCGCGCTGCAAACACTGATCGATCATACCCAACACACCGTCAACGGCTGGGTACGCCTGAAACTGTACAAAGGCAATGTCATCACGGTGTCGCGCGATTCCAAAACCGATTCGCTGTTCGACATGAACATCGCAACCTTTGATGAAGATGGCGGCGCCTACAACCAGGCAGACGCTGGCGGCTTCATCAAACTGAATGCATTGCGCATGCGTATTGCTGCCAATGCCCGCGCAAAACGCGGTCAGTAATCAGTTAAGCACCTATCACTCAGATTTTTATCTATTCCAGACCCGCCCAATATGGCGGGTCTTTTTTTGGAGTTATCCTGCATGTCCACCCAATTTGATCAAGTCAGCGTCGTCAAAAAAGCCAATCTGTATTTCGACGGCAAATGCGTGTCTCACACGGTACTGTTTGCTGACGGCAGCAAAAAAACCATAGGCGTCATCTTCCCATCCAGCCTGGTATTCAATACCGGTGCAGCAGAAATCATGGAACTGAACGCTGGCAAATGCCGCATCCGCCTCAAAGGGGAAACTGAATGGAATACCTACGAAGGTGGCCAGCAATTCAATGTCCCAGCCAATTCCAGCTTTGATATTGAAACTATTGATACGCTGGATTATGTTTGTCACTTTGTGTGAGCTGGCAACGCTGAAACAGAAGTTTAATATCTTATAAAAGCGATGCAAATTGTAAACTACCTATTCGCATCGACCTTGCCACCTATTCGCATTTAGATGCTGCCATGCGTTCGCATTCAAACTTGCCATGGGAGGTAAGGATTTTGTTGTGCCAATCAGTGAAGCTATCATACTCAGACGGCTGTCGGCCAATAGCGGCCCGTCGCAAAATTGCCCCCAAGCGGTCATCCAAGTGAGTTAAGGTTAAACATGGCAGAGGAAAAAACACTCGGTGAAATTCTTACCGAGATTAAAGCGGAGAATGGCGAAGCCCCGCGAACTGAACCACTAGAATTATGGTCGCCTGACGTAGCGATTACGCTGAGTTTCTTCCTCACTCCGATCTTTGGCACTTTTATACACATGGAAAACTGGTCTGCTTTACGTGAATCAGACCGCGCGCGCAAAGCCAACATATTCCTTATCATTTGCATAATAGCAGCAGTGAGCGGCTTCATCTTTACGGAGCTCTATCACAGCGATGTTTACTACGTCATCTCAAGCTTAGGAATGCTCCTAATTTGGTACGTTGCAGATGCACGAGTTCAAGTGAAGTACTTTAAGGAACGTGTTGGTAACAATTTTCGCCGCAAATCCTGGTTGCGCGCTATTGCTGTCGCAATGTCGGCCTACATCGCAATGGGGGTCGTCATCCTGGTTCTGAATGAGTTAGTCTTTCATATCGGGTAGCAATATATAAAAAATCCCGGCTGACGCCTTCCCGGTTTTTTCGAGGTGCGAAATGGCCGGTTACAATGTCAGGTAAATTCCGCTTGGGGTTACTTTAACAATAAAAAGCCTGCTGACGCAGGCTCTTTCACATTCATAATTTCTTGCGCGCTGCCTGGTAAGCCTCTATCTGCGGCAATAACGCTGCCCGTCGTGCCAGGCTGCTGGCAGACCAGTATTGTGCACGGTCATAGTATTCGGCAAACACGGGTATATCTCCGGCCAAATTGACCCAAGGCTGTTTGGAGTCGGTAAAGATATGCATATCTGGCGGCAAATGGTCGGGCTGGTCCAGCGTACCTACGCGCACAAACTTCATCAGTGGGCCAGCACCGGCATAATTGCTCCACACGGCAATGCGGCAGTGCGGGCAGCGGGCGATTTGTTGCCCGGCACCGCTATTTGATGGAGTGTTCACCATATCCGGCTCGCCACCCAGGTTTTGCACCTGGTCTGCTTCTATCATGGCATTGAGTGCAAATGCCGCCCCGCTTTCGCGCTGGCACCAGCGGCAATGGCAGCAATGGACTATCAGTGGTGTGGTGAGCATGCGGTAACGTATGTGCCCGCAATCACAGCCGCCTTCCAGAGGAAATACAGATGTCGTCATCATGTCCGTCCCGTATTGGAAATGTCGAGTGAAATAGCATTAGCCCTCCCCTATTCCACCCGAGTGTTCATCAAAAAATATTAAAGCGCCCCAGCCCCAGTATGCCGACAAGGCCGACTACGATGAGGTACAGAGCCACAATAAAACTCACCAGCTTGGGTTTAACCAGGATACAAAGGCCAGCTACCAAAGCCAGAACCGGCATGAGGGAAAGATGAATATTCATGAATAATCAGTCAAAAAATGAAAGAGAAATGACGGGCTAACACATGGAAATCTATAGCCGACTGCCCATGTTAACGCGACTTGATCATTTTTGCATGAAAACTTGCTTTGGTATCCATCAGCAGTTTCTTCAAAACGGAATTTTGATCGATTTTCTGTGAAGTAAACCGTCGCAGCACAACCGAAAGTCTCTCAGTTGTGCCGCGAAGGCTTGAGCGGGATGAATGGGCTGCAGAAGCCTTACTGACGAATCACACACTTCAGCAATGCAGGCAAGGGAACGGCATTGGCCATGGCACGATAACCTGCTGGTGAAGGATGCAGGAAATCGCCAGAGTCATATTCTTTGCGCATACGCTCTACCTGTGCCGGATCGCGGATGGCTGCATCAAAATCAGCCACTGCATCAAATACACCGGAGTTGCGTATCCAGGCGTTGATGGCCTGTCGATCTTCTTCGTTAGATACGTTCGGACGATAATAATCGCTGCCCATATATGGGGTGATGGTAGCACCAATGACGCAAATACCATGTACATGGGCGCGTTCAACCAGTTGTATGTGAGCAGTCAGCAAGTCTTCGATGATTTTTTTTCGGGCTTCCGGAACATCATCACCGTTGCGATGCTGACCACCCAGATCATTGACGCCGATCATGACGATGGCATGCGTGACGCCGCTACGGGCAATCACGTCGCGCTCAAAACGAGCAGCCAGATTGGGGCCGATGCCATCACGCAGCATGCGTCCACCGCCGATACCTGCGTTGATCACGCCTGTGGCTGGTGCACCTTCTTTAAGCAATCGGGCAGACAGCATGTCGGGCCAGCGATCATTGCCGTCAGTCGTTGAACCGGCACCATCCGTAATCGAATCACCTATCGCCACCACGGCACCTACATTGTGCGGTGCCAGCACTTCGACATCGGCAATTTGGTACCAGTGCGTGACCTTGCCGGTATCAGTCCATACTGGCTCAAGTACACGGTTGCCCTTGACATAAAAACTGTTGGTACGGGAACCCGGGTGACTGGTCTGGCGCACTGGTTCTCCCTTGAAGTACATGGAAATGGCCAGGTCCGATGCAGAGCCATGTGGCAAGACGACCGTATCACTATAGTATTCAGCCCCTGCCGGTATCATGACAGTGTTACGGCCAGCAAATTTAAGTTGTTGCATGGTCGGAGCATCAACGTCTGTCTTGCCAGGTGCGATTGCCCTGGCCAGACTGGCAGCTTCAATAAACAGCGGTGTCGTACCAAACACATTACTGAACCGCACACGCACGCGGGTGCCACCCAGCGACACATGCACAATCTGGCGCAAGCTGGATTCACGCCAGCGTTCTGCTGGCAACATATTGTCCTGTTCCGGCACTTGTTGCGCTGCCCCCCAGGATGCAACCCAATGCCAGTCTGCACCTGGTTTGGCTGAATCCGCAGCCGCTGCGCCAATGGCAGTCAAGGACAAGCCCATCGTCAGCAACATGCCCGCAATACGAACGGGTAACGGAGCGCGCAACATTGTTTGTCTCATATTTTCTCTCTTTTGTAATTGCTGGCAAAAACCGATATCAAAACCGGGGACTGGTGCCTTTGAAATCCGGATCATATTTGCGCATCTGCCCCAGGTCATCACGATTGCGTATGCCACATTCCAGATATTGCTGATGCAATACCGCCAGTTTGATCTGGTCAATTTCCACACCCAGACCAGGAGTCGTCGGCACGGGTACAGAGCCATCTACAAAACGCACGCGCCCACCTTTGATGACATCTTCTTCCTGCCAGGGGTAATGGGTATCACAAGCGTAAGTCAGGCCGGGGATAACAGCCGCCACATGGGTCATGGCCATCAGGCTGATGCCGAGGTGGGAATTGGAATGCATGGACATGCCCATGCCAAATACTTCACACATGCGCGCCAGCGACACCGTAGCGCGCAAGCCGCCCCAGTAATGGTGGTCAGACAGCAGAATTTCCACTGCATGGGTTGAGGCATTACGCTTGAATTCTTCCATGGTCGTCACGACCATATTGGTTGCTAGTGGCGCATCGCAATGCCTTGCCAGTTCGGCCATGTCTATCTGGCCTGGTGTCGGGTCTTCATAATATTCGAGCAAACTATCCAGCTCTTTTGCTGCAGCGATACTGGTTTTCAGTGTCCAGTTGGCATTGGGATCAAGGCGCAATGGCAGCGTGGGAAAAGCTTCCCGCAGGGCCTTGATGGCAGCGATTTCTTGCGCTGGCTCCATCACACCACCTTTTAGCTTGATGCTTTTAAAACCGTATTGCGCGATCATGGTCTGTGCCTGCCTGACGATTTGCGCCGGTGTCAGTGCTTCGCCCCAGGTATCTGCGGGATAGGGATTATCTATGTGTTTGCCATATTTGTAGAACAGATAGGCGCTATACGGCACCGCCTTACGCACGGCTCCGCCCAACAGATCACAAACGGGCAAGCCCAGTATCTGGCCTTGCAAATCCAGCATGGCCACTTCCAGCGCGCTAATGACTTTATCTGCATTCTTGTTGATATGCGAGCCGGGTGCCAGTTCTATCTGCACGCCTTTCCCACCGCCGTCAGACAAGATGGTCTTGCGCACGCGTACTTCCATCGCATTCAAGTCAAACGGTGTCAGGTCTGCCAGCAGGGTTTTAGCTTGTTCCAGCACCTTGAGCATGGGCTGGTCACCATAGGTTTCGGCAATGCCGACGCGACCATCAGCGATTTCAATTTCTATGATGCTGCGCAATGCCCATGGTTCATGAATGCCGCTGGCATTGAGCAAAGGCGGATCACGAAACGCAATCGGCGTCACACGTACCTGGCGTATCATCATTGTGGCACTACGAATAGTTTGATTCATTATTTACCCATGCAAAAAATAGTTTTCAAATAATCTTCCGCCCAGGACGGCAACATCCTGTCCACTAGCGCTTTACACTTTCCTGTGGCCCCAGATAACTTGCAAACAGTCCGCCTGTATTCATGACGATGCGCTCCAGCGTGACACCCGCGTCGATGCTGTAAATGCGTATACGATGCACACCGGCTTTGGCAATATGGTGGCGGCTGGTAATTTTACGCATCTCATCACGTACTGAATCCTCCCAGGCCTTTAAACTCATGTCTTTGACTATATTGAGTACCTGCGGTTTTTCGTCATCAACAGCAATGGCAAAACGCAAACCCGCCCCTTCAGCAAAAGGCAGAGTGGGGGCAAAAATCGTGTCGATGTTGACTTCACCGGTTGAATACAGGTAAGCCGTATATTCCAGGTAAGGGGCCAGTGCCAGGTCGGTAAAATGCCTGTCGTTTCTAGGAAATACCGCCATGGAAGATAAGTTCCGTCCATGTTCGGGAATTTTTTGCCAGGAAAACTGCGCAGCATTTTTTGCGTGACTATAGTGTTCCGCCTCTATCGTTACATTGCCATCCGACTCGACAAAACCTTTGAAATCTTCCGGCAGCGGCGCAACGTTCAGGGCAGATACCTGAATGCTGGCACTGCCCCAGCCCGTGCCTTTGATGTCGACCATTCCTTCGGCCTTACCCTTGGGCAGCTTGCTCCAGTCGATGGAAACATTGATGGTCTGGCTGGTTTCAACCTGGCCACTGGTATCACTCAGGATGATCCAAGGCGCACTGGCCTTGGCGGCGAACTTGAATGCCTTGGTGCCCTTGTTAAAAACGGTAATGCTGCGTTGCTGCTTCCCGAAAGGGTCAAAGCGTGCCAGTTGATAATTACCCTGATGTGGCCAGACGGATGCTGCATTCTGTGGCCAGGCGGGTTCATTGTCTTCCACTGCCACGCCCATGTCAGCAGCATTGTGTGGCTGCAAGTCATACAACATTGGCATAGTGTTCGCCGCTGGCTGGTCCCAGTGGATATAACCGATATGGGTTTGATCCATGAAGTGCTGCCACTTGCCATGGCTGAGTTCAGTATCGTACTGGCGCTGTAAATCAGCATCGGCTTTAAACAGTGCACGTGCCTGGTCTGCATAGTCATTTGCATTGGCCCGGCCTTGTCTGGCATACAAGCGGTTTTTGCCCACCATGTCATACATCTCGGTGACGATGGCACTGGCCTTGACCGGGTGCAGCACCAGTTGGAAAAACGCATCCTTGTATTCCGTCGGCATTTTTGTGTACAGTGCTTCTGCCCTGCTGCGCAAATTCTTGATCTCTGCCGTCACCCGGTCAGCTTCATCGTAATGCAATTGGCTGTAGGTGGTGGGGTCTTGCAGTTCTGGCTTGCGGCGGTAATTATGACGCGAATAGCCAGTCATCAAGGCAGCGATTTCATCTGCATGCTCTGCGCCAAATTCACGTTCTGCCCATAATTTTCCAAATTCTGGCAGGCGTTCTTTCGGCCATTTTTCCGGGTTCCAGGCCATGCGCAAGAAAAACTCTATGGGATATTCCATAGGTTTCAAATCGCCGACATTGACGATCCAGATCTGTCTGGCATCAAAGTTGTAGGCCAGATCCATTTGTTCCCATACCTTGGCAATGGAATTGGTATTGATCCAGCGATAAGAGCGCGGCCCACCTACATAATCAAAGTGGTAGTAGACCCCAGCACCACCGGCTCGCTTACGTTCTTCTGGCTTGGGCAGGCGGCGGATATTGCCCCAGTTATCATCGCACCAAAGCAAGGTCACATCATCCGGCACGCGCATGCCTTTTTCATAGTACGTCTGCACTTCCTTATACAGGGCCCAGACCTGGGGCACTTCAGTGGCTGGTTTGCCATGCACCTTGCTGATGATCTGCCGCTGGTCCTTGACGATGTTTTCCAACAGCGAAATGTTTTCACTTTCCGACATCGGTTCATCACCATCGCCACGCATACCGACGGTGATCAGACTTTCCTGGTTCTTGTTGCGAGTAACGCCACCTTCCCAGAAGGGGTACAGTTTTACCTTATTGCTCTGGTAATCCCATTTGCCGTTTTCTGCCGTCCATTCCTTATGGGCACGCATCATGGGTTCGTGATGTGATGTACCCATGATGATGCCAACTTCATCCGCCAGTAACCTGTTCTGCTCATCATCGACATTAAAGGCATTGTTCCACATGGCTGGCCACAGATAATTGGCCTTCAGGCGCAGCAGCAATTCAAACACCTTGCCATAGAACTGATGATTGTAATTGCCGTAATTTTTGGCGACCCAGCTGCTCAATGCCGGTGCTTCATCATTCAAAAAAATGCCGCGATATTTGATCTTGGGAATTTCCTGCACCAGAGTATTTTTCTGAATGGAGATGCTGCTCTTCTTTTTCAAAGGCACATCTGCCCACCAGTACCAGGGTGACACACCTATCTGTTCAGACAAATCATAAACACCGTAGGCACCGCCGCGTTTATTACTGCCGATAATCACCAGTGCCTGCTCTACATTCGGCAAAGGGTTTTGTACTGTCACCAGTTGATATGCATCCCATTGATTCACTATACCTCTGACATCAATTTTATGTGCGGCAATCAACTGATCAATCAGCTTGCTTTTCCCTATGGTACCAACGATAACAGCCTGACCTTTCAAGGCGTGCACGTCGTTGGTGATAGCTGGTTTTTTTCCGCTAATGCTTTCTATATCTTTTTGCAGATTGCCTACAGCACCTTGAACGCTCGCATAATCACCGGCATCAACATACAGGCTGGCTGCACCATTGGCACCAACCAGAATCAGGTCGCCCGTCTCCGCCGTTAAATTGACATAGCTTTTTTCACCCAGGGCAAAGCAATTGTTATTGACCATGGTCAAAAGAAACGCTGTTGCAAACACCAGCCTTGAAAACTCTCTGTTCATATTGGTTTCAGTCAATGTTCATCTGCATGAAGAATCTACGCGCCAAACGACCATGCCGCCAGCGCTCTGGCTAATTAAATTGGGTGTTGAAAAAGCAGGTGTAATGCGCGCAAACCGATAGCCCCAGTAACTGGGTGGCATGCCCTTTCGTTCATTTTTGGCATTTTTGTCTCAATTAGGACTTACGCAAAATTGTCACAACAAGGTGCAGCGACGAAGACCGTACTTTAGTACGGCCAGGAGCTACAACGCTTTGGGGTGGTTTTTCGCAAGCCCTATCAATTTTATTTTGATTTTTAGCTACCAAACACAGCAATGAATGTATGTATGTAACTGACCATATGGCAAGTCCGCCTTCAAACACATGCTATGAATTTATGCAGCATAAAGAATGCCCTCAGTTGCCTTGTTAAGCAATTATGAAAGTCACCAATCCTGAGCATGATTACTCGCAGTATCTGCCAGATAATTTCATCATACTGATGGAATGCTTGTTGTACGGGGCGAAGGGTGTAACAAGAAAATGGACAGACTGTTGCCCATTTTTGGAAGAGAGAAAGGATAGGTTTTGTCAATGCGCTGCCCCTGCAAGGGCGCAGCGCATAAGTCTTACTATTTCGACGGAAGAATAGCCAGCAAGATTTGCCGCACCGCACCATGCGCCATTACGACATCTGGTGAGTCATGTAACAGTACATTGTACCTGGCACGAAATTCCATATCACCCTTTTCGTTGGGGCCGATCAGCTCTTCTATTGCTGTACGAAATGCAAAGGCTTCGGCAACGCTGACGTCTTCTGCATCATCCAGACGTTCATCCATCTGCGTCATCAGGCTGGACAATTTTTGCAGCCACGCAAAATGAGGATGATTCACCACCAGATGCAAATGCTCCAAAGGGCCGCCCACTGCACCAAAATATTGCGTTTCAACCTCAATTAACCGCTTGTGCAAATCACGCAGTGCCCGGCCCAAGCCCCGCAGTTGTGTGCGTTGAGATAAATCCTGATTCATTGCAGTTTCCTTTCAAGAATGAGGCCACAGGTTTTCAACCAAGCCTTGCTTCCAAAAGGATATGCTGCCGCAGGCGACGAGTTCAACCCTGCTCATGATGGGGGTTCTCGCCTAACGGCAACGAGTACCCGTCAGTTCTGCAAAAAAACCCTATAAATAGTCGTCCGCTTGTAAACCTGTCCTGGGCGCAAGATAACTTCCTCAGCATACGGCCCATTGATTTGATTGGGGTAGGCCTGGGCTTCCAGGCAAAAGCCGTCATGCATTGCATAGTCGCGGGCATCACGTCCGGCCACACCGTTCAAAAAATTGCCGGTGTAGAATTGCAAACCGGCCTGGTCAGTGGTGACTGATAATTTACGTCCAGAACCTGGGTCATACACACTGGCGACACCGCGCAAGGGGCCTGGTTTGCCATTCAGCCCGGCCTGTATGCAATAGCAATGATCAAAACCACCCGCCATCAAAATTTGCTGGTCTGGCCAGGCCAGTCTTGCCCCTATGGGTGCAGGCTTGCGAAAATCAAAGGCGCTGCCAGCGACCGATGCCAGTTCGCTGGGGATGCCCGCTGCATCAATTTTCAGATAATGCGATGCATCTATACTCAACAGATGGTCTTTAATATCCGAGGTACCAGCGTTCAGATTAAAATAAGGATGCGATGTCAGGTTGATCGGTGTTGGCGCATCAGATTGTGCTTCATACTCTATCGTCAAACTCCCATCATCATCCAGGCTGTACACCACCTGCACTTTAAGATTGCCAGGGAAGCCGCCTTCACCATCAGGAGAAGATAGCGACATGCGCAAGCTACCCTTTTCTTCACTTGCCTGCCAGCGTGCCGTGTGAAAGCCCGTGCTGCTGCCATGCAGGTGATTATCGCCATCGTTGCAGTCCACAGAATAATTTTGGCCATCCAGCATAAATCGTCCAGCGGCGATGCGATTGGCCCAGCGACCTATGACGGCACCAAAATAAAATGGGTTTTGTACATAGCTGCCGGTATCGGCATAGGCAAGCAAGACATCGCCCACACGCCCGTAACGGTCTGGTGTCAGCCAGGATACCAGCGATGCACCACGGTCACTGATGGTTAGTTGCATATCGTGTGCATTACGCAGGGTATAGATATTTTCGTCTGCCGTTGTCGCCGTGCAGGATATTGGTTTTTTATTCGTCATCACTTTGCTCGGCAAGTTGAGTGTTGGGATGTGGCGGCGGCAAGCCAGTGGCATTGCCGTCCGTCTGTAATACGCTTTCCTGATATTTGCGCGGTGTGCAGCCGAGTTCCCGTTTGAACACGGCATGCATGTACTGTATGGTCGTAAAGCCGCAACTGACAGCCACATCGGCAATGCTGTTTTGCCCCTGCGTCAGCATGGCCTTTGCTGCTTCCAGCTTGAAATGCAAGATTTCATCGTGGACACTGCGCCCCAGTTCCTGCCTGAAATACGATTCCAGCGAAGACCTGGAGATGCCAACATAATCTGCTACCTGTTCCGTCTTGATACCCTGGCATGCATACTGGCGGATAAAATGACGCGCCTGCATCACATGCGGATGTTTCGGTGTTTCATACCGTGACGAGGTCAGCACATTGATACCAACTGGCGGCACCAGAATTCTAGTGGTCGACAGGCGAGCGCCATTCAACATCTGATGCAAGAGATGGGCGGCAGTACGCCCCATTTCTTCAGCTCCCTGCATGACCGAACTTAACGGTATGCGTGTCAGCATGCGTGCCAGCGGATCATTATCTATGCCTATCAGTGCCACCTGCTCGGGCACGGCTATGCCGGCAATCAGGCAAGCCTGCAATAATTGCCTGGCACGGGCATCAGTCACGGCAATGATGCCGACTGGCTTGGGCAGTCCTTCCAGCCACTTGATCAGTTGCTCAACTGCCTCATCCCAGGAAGGGGCACTGGTGATCTGACCGCGATAAATTTCTGTTGGCAGACGATCGCGTTTCATCAACTGCAGAAAGGCATTTTCACGTTCTTGTGCCCAGCGGTTTTCTGGTGCTTCCGGCAGGCTGAAAAGTGCAAAGCGTGGCAAACCGGCTTCAATCAAATGGTCATAAGCCAGTTTGATGAGCTTGAAATTATCGGTCGCCACATAGGGTACGTCCTTGGGATAATGTGCTTCGTTTTCGTACGATCCACCCACCGCCACCACCGGCACACGGCTATGCGACAATGCTTCGCAGACAACGGGATCATCAAAATCCGCAATGATGCCGTCACCCTGCCAGCTTTCGATACCATTCAGGCGTGCGCGGAAATCTTCTTCCAGAAACAGGTCCCACGATACTCTGGTCGAGCTCAGGTATGAGGCAACACCAGCGATGATTTCCCTGTCATATATTTTGTTTGCATTGAACAATAAGGCAATTCTATGCGAGTTAGGCATCTTCATATTTAGACAACTCCTTGGGGGATGGCTTGCTTACCATACTTTTTGTATTGTACTGCCTTCCCTTTTCCTTCAGAAAATCCAAAGGAATGCCCGCGCAGGCACAGACAGTACGCTCCCCAATTCGACATCGCTCTTTTCTACCTGTCCCTATTAATATTTAAGCAACCAACAATTTGACAGATTTCAGATCTGCGCTGCTTGAACCGGCATGAACAGTAAAGCTGCCAGGCTCCACCACGCGTTTCATGTCCATGTTATAGAACCACAAATCTGAAGGTTTGATATCAAAAGACAAAGTACGTTTTTCTCCCGGATTCAAGGTCACCCGTTTGAATGCTTTCAATTCCAGCACCGGTCTGGTGACAGAACTGAAATCATCGCGTATATAGATTTGCACGACCTCATCTCCCTTGACGGCACCGGTGTTGGTGATATCAACTTCGACTTTGGTGCTGTCACCAACACCTATCGTGGCCTTGGTCAGACGGGGCCCGGAAATGGCAAACGAGGTGTAGCTCAGGCCGAAACCGAATGGGTATAATGGTTTGGTCGATGCATCCAGATAACCACGGCGTGCCGACGGTTTGTAGTTGTAATAAATAGGTAGTTGACCGACATTGCGGGCAATCGACACTGGCAATTTGCCGCCGGGGTTGGCCCGCCCAAATAAAATGTCTGCCGCTGCAAACCCGGTTTCCTGCCCCATATACCAGCCTTCTATCAAAGCATCCGCGCGTTCTGCCAGCAGATTGACGGACAGTGGCCGGCCATTCAACAAGAATACGACGGTCGGTTTACCCAGATCAAAAATCGCCTTGGCCAGGTCATTTTGCTGCCCCATCAAATCCAGGCTGGCGCGGTCACCCAAATGGTTATCAGCCCAGGCTTCGCGACTGGTTTGTTCATTGTCACCCAGCACCATGATGATGGTATCGGCAGACTTGGCCGCCTCTACCGCTTCTGCAATCAGTTTGGCGTTGACTGCTGGCGGTGTGAATTTGACTTCATCATGGCCCCAGACATGACCACCTTCAGTAAGACGCACACCTTCGGCATAGCTGAGTTCAAAACCTTGCGCCTGGCTTTCAGCCTGCAAGCCTTCGTAAATGGATACTACGTGGCGCGGAATATCGGAATAACCGCCGATAGGGCAATCCTTGGCATGGGTACCCAATAACACGACTTTGCCGACCTTTTTGCCATTCAGCGGTAACAGACCCTTGTCATTTTTAAGCAGGACAACGGAACGGGTGGCTGCTTCACGCGCCAGTGCTACTGCATCTTGCGTGGCGGTCAGCTTGTCAGCCATATTGGCATCGACATACGGGTTTTCAAACAGGCCAGACTGGAACTTGAGTTCAAGAATGCGACGTACACAATGATTGATCTCATCTTCAGAAACGCGTTTTTCTTTCACCAGTTCGGCTAAAGTGCGATAAGCCAGACCGTCTGGTGTTTCAATATCGACGCCAGCCTTGACGGCACGCAGCGCAGCTTCTTTGGGATTAGCTGCCAGTTTATGTCTGGTCACCAGTTCATTGATGCCAAAGTAATCGGACACCAGCACGCCTTTAAAGCCCCATTCTTCGCGCAAGACCTTGGTCAGCAGCCAGCGATTCGCGTGCGAAGGCACACCACCAATTTCATTGTAGGATGGCATGACGGCGCTGATATTGGTTTCTCGCACCAATTTTTCAAAGGGCGGGAAAAATTCTTCGCGCAAGGTACGTTCACTGACTTCTGCCGGGCCAATGTTGGTGCCGTTTTCTGGCTGGCCATGACCTGTCATATGTTTGAGCGTGGCAAATACTTTGTCCTTTGCCAGCTTTTTATCTTTCCCCATGAAACCAAGCACTGCAGCCTTGCCCATCTCGCCACACAGGTGCGGGTCTTCGCCATAGGTTTCTTCTATGCGGCCCCAGCGCGGCTCACGTGCCACATCGACCACCGGTGCCAGGGCAAAATTAGCACCGCGTGCGCGCATCTCGCGGGCAGCTACGCTGAATATCCTGGTCGCCATGTCTGGGTCAAACGACGATGCCAGACCTATTGCCTGCGGAAAGCAGGTAGCATCACGCGCCACATAACCATGCAGCGCTTCTTCATGCATCAACAAAGGGATGCCCAGGCGTGTTTGCTCGACTGCCCATTTTTGCACGGCATTGACATAGGTTGCCGTTTGAAAAGCATTGCGGTTTGCCACCGAACCGTCGTCACCCGCACCAGTAGCCTTGGCGATACCCTGATGGTCAGATGGGCGCGCCATCATCCCCAAGCCATGGGGGTAAACTTTCGCTGCCTTGGCGTCTGAAAAATCACCATTGGCTTCTTGTATCAATTTTTTATCTTGCCACACGCATTGCATCTGCATGATTTTTTCATCAAGAGTCATACGACTCAGCAAATCATCCACCCGCGCGGCCAGTGGCGCCGCCGCATCTTTATAAACAGGTTTGCCACCTGCTTTTGCCGCAGCGGCCCAAGCCAGGGAAGGTGAAATTACAGCCAGGCCGGTTAAACCAGACATGGATGACAGAAAATGCCGGCGTTGAATGCTCATTGATTTGGTCTCCGTATGCTATTTTTAGCATTTATTTTTTAAATATCGGTTCACGGCGCACACCTTCTACTTTGCCATGCCTTTACCGCACTATCTTGCATGTAAAAGAATACAGACACAATTATGAAACTCACCAAGCGCTGTCATGTTTACCAATGAACAGGTTCTGACACAAAAAAAGGCGGCTTCATGGAAGCCGCCTTGCAAGGCAAGGTGAACCTTGCCAGACCCGGAAGGGAATCAAAACCAAATTATCGCTTTGCCGAACGCGTACTCACATCCACCCACACAGCCAGCGTCAAGATGCAGCCTTTGACTATCATCTGCCAATAGGTATCCACATCCAGCATGGACATACCGTTATCCAGACTAGCCATGACCAGTGCACCGATCAGTGCGCCGTAGACTGTGCCAGAACCACCCCGCATGGATGTACCGCCGATAAAGCAGGCGGCAATGGCATCAAGCTCGCCGGCATTACCGGCAGAAGGTGAACCTGCTGCCAGACGTGCGGTATTGATCAGACCCGCCAGCGCGCACATCAAACCCATGATGCCGAATATCCACAGCTTGATGGCCTGTACATTAATACCCGACAAACGGGTTGCCTCCATGTTGGAACCAACAGCATAAATCCTGCGGCCAAACACGGTTTGGGTCGTCATGTAGCTGAATATGCCCAGTAACACCAGCAACAACAGCACCGGCAAAGGAATGCCTTCATAGCTATTGAAGGTCACCACAAAAGCCAGCAATACAGCGGCGATGGCAGCGATTTTGATACCGTCGCGCCATAGCGGAGCCACTTCCAGACCATGTTCCGCACGTTTTCTACGCTGCTGCCAGGTCAGGAATATCGCCAGGGCAAACAAGGCAATGCCCAGCATGACGCCGGTTGTCGCTGACAGATAACCCTGGCCCAGGTACACCATGTCGCCAGATACCGGTGCTATCGTTGTGCCGCCTGTCACACCCAGCACAATACCGCGATAAGCCAGCATGCCACCCAGACCGACAATGAAGGAAGGTATCTTCATATAGGCAGTCAGGTAACCGTTGAACAAGCCTATCAGCAAGCCCATGGCGAGGACTATCATAAGATTGATGGGCAACGGCAAATGATGGGTTACATCCAGTACCGCAGCAACCCCGCCCAGCAAACCCAGCAAGGAACCGACAGACAAATCAATCTCACCTGCAATAATCACCAGCGCCATGCCACAGGCAACGATGCCGGTGATCGACATTTGCCGCATCAGGTTGGACAGATTGCGCGGCGTCATAAAACCGCCCTCGGTTTTCCAACTAAAGAAAGCCCAGATCAATGCGATGGCGATCAGCAAGGCCAGCATTTTGTATTGTGTGAACAGCTGTTTGATATTCAGGTTTTTCATATTAATTTTTACCGATAGCGATGAATGGCATCAGATGGGTGGTCATAGCACAGGGCTTAATTGATTTGATTGGTTTGATTGATTCGGCTCTAGCGCATGGCTCTGATCCAGCGCAGCTGCCAACAGGGTTTCCTGTGTCAAATCCTGGTTGATAAAATTGCCGCGCAGCTTGCCTTCACCGATGACCAGTACACGATCAGAAATACCCAGCACTTCCGCCAGTTCAGACGACACCATGATGATGGACATGCCCTGCTTCACCAGTTCAAACATCAGTTTGTAGATTTCATACTTGGCACCGACATCCACACCACGCGTCGGTTCATCCAGTATCAAAATCTTCGGCTTGGTCAGCAACATCTTCGACAGCACCGCTTTTTGCTGGTTACCACCCGACAGGCTGGTGATGGGCAAAAACGGGCTGGCGGTTTTCAGGGTCATGCTCGCAATTTCTGTGCGTATGGTCTTGAGTTCGGCTTCCTTGTCGATGCGGGTCATACGTGCAAACTCATGCAGCACGCTCAGGCTCATGTTCTGGCCCACATCCAGATCCGGCACAATGCCATGCTGCTTGCGGTCTTCCGGCACCATGGCCAGACCGGCGAGGATAGACTTCAGCGGGCTGCTGCTATCGAGCTTGCTGCCATTGAGCCAGACTTCAGCCTCATATTCACCCGGGTAGGCACCAAACAAGGCCGACACCAGTTCGGTACGGCCAGCACCGACCAAGCCTGCGATACCCAGAATTTCACCCTGACGCAGCGTAAATGAGATGTCATCAACACGCTTGCGCAACGGGTTTTCTGTGTCATAGCAAGTCACATTGCGTGCTTCAAACACGACTTCACCGATGGGATGGTCTTGCCTTGGATAGAGCTGGTTCATTTCACGCCCCACCATCTGGGCGATGATGCGTTCTGCACTCATTTCGCTCATGGGGGTGGTGGCAATATGCTGCCCATCGCGTATCACGACGATGGTGTCACAGATGGCTTCGACTTCATCGAGCTTGTGCGAGATATAAATACAGGTTACGCCCTTGGCCTTCAGTGCCCTGATGATATTGAGCAAAACCGTTATTTCTGACGCTGTCAATGACGATGAAGGTTCATCCAGTATCAACAGCTTGGCCTGCTTGTTGAGCGCCTTGGCTATTTCTATCAATTGCTGGTGACCACCGCCGTAATTCTTGACCGGCAGTACGACATTGACTTCAGGAATATTCAGTTCACGCAGCAGTTCTTCGGCACGCTTGTTCATGGCGGCATAATCCATGCGGCCACCGGGCAAGGTGATTTCATTCCCGAGGAACATGTTTTCAGCAACAGACAATTCCGGTACCAGCATCAATTCCTGATGGATGATGATGATGCCGGCAGATTCGGTATCACGAATGGATTGCGCCTTTAATGGTTTGCCTTCCCACATGATTTCACCATCCCAGGTACCATGTGGATAGACGCCGGACAAGACTTTCATCAGGGTGGATTTACCTGCACCGTTCTCACCGCACAAGCCGATGCATTCACCAGCCTTGACCTTGATGTCGATACCGTTTAACGCACGAACACCGCCAAATTCTTTGACGATATTCTTCATTTCTAGCAAATAGTCAGACATGCTAATTTTCTCGGAAAAACCTGGAATAACTGGAATCAAAAATGAGCAGCCAGCATAAACGCAGGCATGCAATTGCCAGTGGTGGTGCAAGCACCACCACTACAAGCTGTATCAGTTAGCGGATAATTGTGCTTTGGTATAAAAACCTTCTTCCACCAGCAAGTTCACATTTGCCTTGGTCAGCGGGATAGGTTTCAGCAGCAATGTATTGACTTTTTTGAGGCCATTATCGTACTGGGAATTGTAAGCAGGCTTTTCATTGCGTACCAGTTGCACAGCCAGTTTGGCAGCTTCAGAGGCGATCAGTTTCAGTGGCTTATACACGGTCATGGCCTGGGTACCGGCAATCACACGCTTAACGGCCGCCAGGTCGGCATCTTGCCCAGAAACAGGCACCTTGCCACTGAGTTTTTGTGAGGCCAGCGCCTGTATCGCGCCACCGGCAGTGCCGTCATTGGAAGCAACGATGGCATCTATCTTGTTGTTATTCGCAGTCAGGGCATTTTCGACGATGGACATGGCTTCAGAAGCGCTCCAGTCTTTCACCCACTGTTTGCCGACGACTTTGATATCGCCTTTATCGATAAGCGGCTGCAAGATTTTCATCTGCCCTTCACGCAACATTTTGGCATTGTTGTCAGTTGGCGCGCCGCCCAGCAAGTAGTAATTGCCTTTTGGTTTCAGGTGAACCAGGCTTTCTGCCTGCATTTCGCCAACTTTGGCATTGTCGAAAGAAATGTAAGCGTCGATATCTGCATTCAAAATCAGGCGGTCATAGGAAATAACCTTGATATTGGATTTCTTGGCTTCGCGGATGGCATTGTTGAGGACCGTGGCGTTATAAGGCACGATCACCAGCACATCCACACCACGTGAAATCAGGTTTTCTATCTGGGAAATCTGACGTTGCTCGCTGGCGTCAGCGGATTGTACAAACACCTTGGCACCGAGTTTTTCTGCTTCTGCATTAAAAAAGTCCCTGTCCCTACCCCAGCGTTCAACCCGCAGATCATCAATAGAAAAGCCGATTTTCGGATTCTTTGCATCTGCATAAGCGCTGCCAGCCATACTACTGCCCAAGGCCAGCATTACACTGAGGATAGCGGCTTTTACTTTTGTATTCATTGTGTTGTCTCCAGTTAGATTAAAGCATGGGTATTTGTATTGCCTGTCCCACTTGGTATTGCTTTAATTTTTAAATATTTAAGATAATTTCGTTTCCGGGTTTTGACTGCTTTATTTTTACTTATGAATGCGACTCATAAACATACTCGTAAAACTTAGTGATTATGGCGTGGCAGCGTGTTACCGATGCCAATATAGGGTACTGCCAGTTCCATACAAGCACCGGTTTCCAGTTGCCCGACGGTTGAACGATAAATCTCTTGCCATGGTGTCTGGCTGGCTGGCACTGCCGGTATGCCCTGTGCCTTGCGGGTTTCCAGTTCTTCTGGCGTGATCAGCATGTCACAGCGACCGGTGTTCAAATTGATGCGTATGGTGTCGCCAGTACGGACATAAGCCAGGCCACCACCGACCGCACTTTCTGGTGATGCGTTCAGAATGGATGGGCTGTCCGATGTGCCGGATTGCCTGCCATCACCCAGCGTAGGCAGGTTCAATATGCCACGCTTTAACAGTGCATCAGGCGGTTGCATATTCACCACTTCAGCCGAACCGGGCCAACCGACGGGGCCAGCACCGCGTATCACCAGTATGCTGTCTTCATCAATATTCAGCGACGGGTCATTGATGCGGGCATGGTAATCACCAGAGCCATCAAACACCACGGCCTTGCATTCAAAGATGTTTTCCTGCCCGGCCTTGCTCAGATAACGCTCGCGGAATGCCGGCGAAATCACGCTGGTTTTCATGATGGCAAAATCAAACAGGTTGCCCTTTAGCACCATGAAACCTGCTTGCTGCTTCAACGGTGCGGCATACGGATAGATAACTTCGCGGTCATTGGTTTGCCTGCCATCCAGATTGCGTTCCATGGTCTTGCCAGTCACGGTCGGACGGTCGGCACGCAGTTTTCCGGCTTGCAGCAGCTCCCACATGATGGCAGGTACGCCACCGGCGCGGTGGAAGCGTTCACCCAAAAACTTGCCAGCAGGCTGCATGTTCAAAATCAGTGGAATGTCATGGCCATGCGCCATCCAGTCATCCGAATGCAGTTCTACGTGGGCATGTCTGGCCATGGCCATGATATGCGGCTGCGCGTTGGTGGAACCACCGATTGCAGCATTGACCACAATGGCATCCAGGAAAGCGTCGCGCGTCAGGATACTGGATGGGCGAATGTCCTGATACGCCATTTCAACAATACGGCGGCCAGTTTCATAAGCGATCTGACCGCGTTCACGATAAGGGGCGGGGATGGCTGAACAGCCAGTCAGTGACATACCCAGGGCTTCGACCAGGGCATTCATGGTGGAAGCAGTGCCCATGGTGTTGCAATGGCCTGCCGATGGTGCCGAAGCGGCAGCTATCTGCAAGAATTTTTCTTCATCAATATCGCCTGCAGCCAGTTGCCTGCGGCCTTTCCAGATGGCGGCACCGGAACCCACCAGTTCGCCATCCATCCAGCCATCCAGCATGGGGCCGCCAGACAACACGATTGCCGGGATATCCACCGTCGATGCCGCCATGATCTGAGCTGGCGTGGTCTTGTCGCAGCCCGTGGTCAGCACCACAGCGTCGATAGGATAAGCATGCAGGATTTCAACCAGCCCCATATAGGCCAGGTTACGGTCTATCGCTGCCGTTGGCCGGCGGCAGTTTTCAAAAATCGGATGTAACGGAAATTCCATCGCAATACCACCGGCATCACGGATGCCATCTCTGACCCGCTTCGCCAGCTCAAGGTGAATGCGGTTGCAGGGGCTGATGTCGCTGCCGCTCTGGGCGATGCCGATGATGGGGCGGCCAGAACGCAGTTCTTCGGGGGTGATGCCATAGTTCATGAAGCGTTCAAGATACAGCGCTGTCATGTCAATATGATCGGGATTATCAAACCAGTCTTGTGAACGGAAGCGGCGTGTCTTGCTGTCGTCAAACATCATGATGCATTCTCACAAGAAAACTGGTATTGCGTCTGGCCAGGCACGTCTGCACGGAAAGAAAACAGGCCGCCCGCCAGCGGCTGTTCAGCACGCTTTTCTGCCGACATGCCTTTCCAGGCGGTGGTCACGAAGACGGTACGCAAATCATTGCCACCAAAACAGACCTTGGTGATGTTTGAACACGGGAAATTGATGACTTGAACAATCTCACCAGCAGGGGAATACCGTTCCACCCGGTTGCCAGCAAACATCGCTACCCACAAATAGCCTTCGGCATCTACCACTGTGCCATCGGGATGACCACCGTTTGTGATATCGGCAAACAGACGCTTGCCAGACAAGGTGCCATCAGGCGTCACGTCAAAGGCATAAATCTTCTTGCGCAAGGTATCGGTGTGATAAAACACTTTGCCGTCAGGGCTCATGCAGGGGCCATTGGTGATGACGTAATCATCATCCTTGGCTTGCAAGTTAGTGAGCGTGTTCAGACGATACAGGGAACCGCTGGGCGCTTTTTCACCATCATCCATGGAGCCGAACCACAGACAACCCTGGCTATCAATATAGCCGTCATTGAGGCGATTGCCGGGCAAATCGTTTTCCACTTCCAGCATGGTGGTGAAGCTGCCTGTATTGCTGGAAAAGCGCATGAGCTTGCCGGGCAAACCGCAGATAAAATTACCATTTTCGCCCTGGATAGGCAGGATGAAGCCGATCTGATCTGGCGCATCCCAGCTCTGGCGTGCCGAACCATCTTCTGCACAGCGATGGATTTTACGGCTTTTGATGTCCACAAAATAGAGCGCTTTTTCGCTCGCGTGCCACACCGGGCCTTCGCCCAGGTGAGTGGCAACTTCCCATATGCAGTGAGATTGATTCAATATCATGCGCCGTACCATCCTGCGTCTACAAAATAATCACGTCCTGAACAACGTCCTGCATTGTCAGAAGCCAAAAACAAAGTCAGTGCAGCAACATCTTCCGTTTCCACCCTTTCGTGCAGACATTGGGCGGCCAGAATATGTGCTTCTTCTTCCGGCGTATGCCACAGCGCCATCTGGCGTGGTGTACGCACAGAACCGGGGATGATGCAATTGACGCGTATGCCGTCGGCACCCAGATCACGGGCCAGACCACGGGTCAAGCCTTCTATCGCTGCTTTGGCAGTCATATACAGGCTGAGGTTGCCAAGCGCAAGATGCCAGGATATGGAGCCAAAGTTAAGGATAACACCTCCACCCATGGCTTTCATACCGGGTGCCACTGCCTGTGCACAAAAAAACTGATGGCGCAAATTGACGGCGAAACTGTCATCCCAATACGTGGGCGTCACATTTTTCACTTCATGCCTGTCATCATTGGCGGCATTGTTGATTAAAATCTCGACAGCACCGTATTCGCGTTCTATGTTGGCGAATACCTTGGCCACTGCATCGAGGTCAGTCAGGTCACAGTGCATGAATCTTGGCGGTTTGGCCGACTGGCCCAGGCTTTTTTCCAGCACCAGCGACGCTTCGTCGGCGATATCCAGAAAAAACACCTGCGCGCCCTGCTTGCAAAAAGCGTCCACAATGGCTGCGCCTATGCCGGTACCGCCGCCTGTCACGACTACTCTTTTCCCGGCTAAATTCGGGTAACTTGCATAAATCATCGCTTTTCTTTCATTGTGCGATTTAGGAAGATGACTATCCATCGGAATCTGCTGATCGCTAACACTCATACAGCACCTGAGGCAGGCTGCACAATTGAACCGTGGGTCAAGCCATGCGCAATGCCACGCTGGGCCAGACTACGATACAGCGCCCGCACGCCAAATTCCCAGGGTGCAATCGCATTACTATACTGTACATGGTTCACCAAAGCGCCTAACTCAGGACAGGCAATACTGACTCTGTCCCCCTTGTGGTGGGTAAATCCACTACCAGCAGCATCCCTGTCCTTGATGGGTGAGAACATGGTACCCAAAAACAGCATGAAACCATCCGGATACTGGTGAGTGCTGCTACAAACCTGGCTGACCAGATCCAGCGGATCACGGCTGATTTCTCGCATCATGCTGACGCCATCCAGCCTGAAGTCATCATCCAGCCCTTCTATCAGCAACCTGACTTCGGCCTGACGTATGCTATCGATAGTGAAATTACTGTCAAACAGGCGGATAAAAGGTCCGATCGCGCAAGAACCATTATTGTCCTTGGCCTTGCCCAGCAGCAAGGCGCTGCGCCCTTCTATATCGCGCAAGTTGACATCATTACCCAGGCTAGCACCGACCACTTGCGCGCGACTGTTGACAGCGAGGACGATTTCAGGCTCAGGGTTATTCCATTTGGAGTCAGGATGTATGCCCACATCAGCACCAAAGCCAACGGCAGACATGGGTTGCGATTTGGAAAACACTTCGGCGTCAGGACCAATACCGACTTCCATGTATTGCGACCAGGCACCACGGCTGATCAAATCCTGCTTCAGCTTTTCTGCCACCTCAGAACCGGGGCGTATGCGTGACAAATCCGTACCTATGCTGGCCTGCATGGCTGCGCGCAAGGTGTCCGCTGCCGAGGCATCGCCAGCCGCCTGCTCTTCAATCACCCTTTCCAGCAAGCTCACGGCAAAGGTCACGCCACAAGCCTTGATGGCTTGCAAGTCACAGGGGGCGAGTAAATAGGGTAAGCTGGAATCAGCCTGCCGGCGCAGGGAATGATCAATCAGGGCTTGCACATCCCCCATAGATTCACCTTTGGCAGCCAGGACAAAGTCCAGGACATTATCTTTTTCCAGCAAATCGGAAACCGTCTGTACCTGGGCAGTAATATCAAATACTTCCCCCTGACGCACAACGACCACGCAGGGCCCGTTGATTTTACCAGCGCGCCATACACGGCCCAGCAGCACAGCTTGTCTGTATTCATTCGGCAAATAGGATATGCCGGACGTGTTTTTCATCATAATCTCCCGAATCGCGATTTTTTTGGATCACCTTACTCTTCGCTTTAGAGTTTCCTGCCGGGTCTGCCCCTTGCAGGAATGGCGACTACTTCTATCTGCGTGAAGCAGTCAGCCCGGCGCCCGTGATCATTCTTTATACGCTGGTACGCGTTAGTACGCGCAAGTACGTATACTCGCTGGTATCGGGATCATTCACAATTATGAAACTCACCAATGTGAATCATGATTACGAGCAAGAAAGCCTCTGAAAGCAGGATTACTGAGACGGTAAACGCCTTGGCAACCCGGATCTGAAGGGAGAATTCCGGCACTTGCTGAGAATCTGACTGGCGGTAGATTTGCTTTACTTCCCCGTCAAAGCTTCAACAACGCCATCAAAAGCTGGTTTTCGGGAGTAATTATCATCAAACAGCAGGGGCCATTCTGCCCGTTTGTGAAATTTGGCTAGCCATGTCTCCCCGTCAACCACACCCCAAAATGTAATTCCACCCCGTTGCGCCGTTGGCACCTCTTCCAGATAGGCGGCAACAATTTCCTTGTAGCGTGCCTTTTGTGCAGTTGCAGCAACAGGCGTCAGGGATTTGAGATTATTGTGCTGGTTCACCGCCACATCCAGCTCAGAAATCCTCACTTTCAGACCACGGTCGGCAACCGCCTTGAAGGATTTGCGGATTTGCGTAATGCTGGGGTAATCAACATCAACATGCATCTGAAAACCAATGCCGTGGATAGGAATCTGCCGCGCCTTGAAATCATCGATCATGCCCAGCATGAAATCAAGCTTGGACTGAACCGCTTCAGTATTAAAGTCGTTGTAATACAGATCGGCAACCGGATCTGCCGCATGTGCAGCGATGAAGGCTTTCTCTATATATGACTTGCCCATTTTTTGATAGAACAGTGATGGCCGGTAAGTTGCCGGAACCTTTTCATCAATAACTTCATTCACCACATCCCAGCTCGCAACCCGCCCGGCAAAATGCCTGCATATCTGTTCGACGTGATTCTTGAGCATGGCGTCCCAGTCGCCTGTATAGTTTTTCATCCATGCCGGCACCTGATAATCGGGGTGCCATACCAGCGCATGGCCATGCAAGATCATGCTGTGTTCTTTGGCGTAATTAGCAAGCGCATCGGCATCATCAAAAGTAAACACGTCTTCAGCCGGATGCAGGTAACGCATCTTCATGATGTTGGCTGCCACCAGACTGTTGAACTGTTGATTGATCAACGCCTGCTGATCAGTCTTCTTGAACAGGCTGCGTTTTTCATCCCCTGCACTGACTGCCACACCGATTGGAAAAGCTGCCAGGTTTTTTAATACAGGGGCTGATTGTGTATTCACCAAGGCAGTTCCTGCATCACTACCCTGCTCCACAGCAAACACCACAGTGCCAGCGCATAACGCCGTACTGGCCAGACTCAAACTCAATAAACCGCGCCATATCAACTTATGCATACCTGCCCCAGTTTGTAAAAAGCGTAAAAAGTGACGAATTTCTCTTTGCCGCGATTTAAACATGAGTGAAAGGTTAAACACAGGGCATCCATAAAAATCATAACTGCGATTGGTGTTTATTGATTATCATGACGGAAATACAGCAACGATAATTTCTTGTCAACCAAAACACCACTACTGGCGTTTTCAGGCAGGCGAACATTCACTCTTACAAACAATAATCAGACACACGTCATGGCCTCATACGTCCCCTATTTTCCAAGCACGACCATCACCAAGGCAATGTTCAATTTTGATGCATTTGGTGTTACCAATTACATCCTGGCGGGCACGATACGCATGAGCGTGTCGGACGATTTTAGTTATGCCACTTATTATTCAGACAAAAACTATTCCGCCTTCACCAAAAATATCTATACCGATGGCCCGAATGAATATGTGTGGACCACAACACAACTGAATAACATAGACCTTGCAACCGATGTCTATGCACAGTTCGCCAATCTGTCGTTTACCAAAGTGGTCAACTATGAGACCACCAATACCAGTTCCATCGCCAACCCGGAAGATGTGGGCAGGGCCAACGTGTCCGACATCAATATCAACTGGATTTATCGTACTGATGTCAGCTTTAGCGGCCTGTCTGGTGGCAACACAGATAAAACCCTGGGATATACCGGTGCCGCCGGTGACATCTACCTGAACCAGGCCGCTGCCGAATTCCAGGGAGATTATTCCCTCGACCCATACAGCCGCGCCACCCAGACCCTGATGCATGAACTGGGTCATTCGCTGGGTTTATCCCATCCACATACCAGCTACACCAACGGTGTGCCCGTCATCAGTGCCGATTATGCAGCGACACAGTACCTTGGTTTCGACAAGCTGGGGTTCAAGATCAATAGTGCGATGGACATGTACAAAGAGTATTTCACCATCATGTCCTATGATGACCAGAACTATTCTGCCACCCTGCATGCCTTCACCCCCATGATTCTGGATGTGATTGCACTGCAACAGACTTATGGTGAAGGCCGTGGCACCTCTGGCGTCAGCGATGACACCCTGTTGGTCGGCACAGACGGTTATCGCACCTATTTTGACAAAGGTGGCATTGATACGGTAGACCTGTCCATGTACAGCAATGGTGCCTACTTCCACATGGGTACCACCATCACCGGAGCCAACCACCTGGTGGGTGTGGCAATGAGTTTTGACGACGGCGTGAACACCATTCTCAATGGTGGCAACCCGGTCAGCCTGCGCTGGTTCTATGGTGAATATGAAAATGCTATCGGTTCGGCCAAAGCCGACTTGATCATTGGAAATGACCTGCCCAATATCATTTCGGGCGGTGGTGGCAATGATATTATTGACGGTGGCGGTGGCAATGACAGCATCAATGGCGGTGACGGCAACGACAGCCTGGATGGCGGTTCCGGCAATGACACACTGATTGGTGGCGCAGGCAACGACACCTTCGACTGGAATGTAGATACCCGCGGTGGCAGCGATATCTTCATCGGTGGTACAGGCAACGACACCTACGTCCTCGACACCAGTACGGACAAGGTCTATGAAAATAGTGCAGAAGGTGTCGACACCATCTGGGTAGATTTCAATGCCTCGCTGACCAGCTACGCCTTTGTTGAAAACATCCGCATCTATGGCAATACCGGTACCTATATCACCGGTAGCTCCTACAGTAACCTGATGTCTGGCAGCAGCGGTAATGACACCATAGACGGTGCCGATGGGAATGACCTGGTGATGTGTGCTGGCAATATCAGCAACTACACCGTCACCAAATCCGGCAACAGCTTCATCGTCAAGGACAAGACTGGTGCAGAAGGCACCGATACCCTCATCAATATTGAACTGGTCAAGTTTGACGACCATTACCTGTCATTTGAAACCGCAGGCATTGCAGGCCAGGCTTACCGTCTGTACCAGGCAGCATTTGATCGCAAGCCCGATCTGGCCGGTCTGGGTTACTGGATCAATGATATGGAAAACGGTTCCAGCCTGACCACGGTCGCTGCCGGATTCTTTTCATCCCCAGAATTTCAAAAACTGTATGGAACAAAGCCCAGCAACACGACACTGATCACTAATT
Source organism: Undibacterium sp. GW821-FHT11B02 (assembly GCF_058808955.1). NCBI lineage: Bacteria > Pseudomonadati > Pseudomonadota > Betaproteobacteria > Burkholderiales > Oxalobacteraceae > Undibacterium > Undibacterium sp. GW821-FHT11B02. The sequence continues at coordinate 219,984 of NZ_JBXASD010000003.1, forward strand.
TTTATCAAAACGTGCTGCACCGCACACCTGACAAAGCCGGTTTTGATTATTGGCTTAATTCCCTCGACACCGGCAAAATCAGCGCCGCTGGTGCACTCGCCAGTTTTTGCGAAAGCACCGAAAACCAGGCACTGGTCATCGCGGCGATACAGAACGGCATTGAATACATAGGCTGGACCGCCTGACGATACGTTAAGCAATACAAGGACCGGGTCTGGTCCTTGTATTGCTACAGGTTTCCCCACGTTTCTTGAGGTTTTTGTACGCTTTTGCAACACATTGCAAGATAGTCACTTGATCTGCAACGTATCTCTATTGCGGTAGTACAATGCAAAAAAAAGACTGCCGCAGGCAAGTTTTTGCACTGCGCCATCCAGATCAGCACAACCTGGGGAGACCATGTGCATCGCCTAGCCGATTTCGCCGGTGAACGACTGCTTCTGCTGCTTACAGTCCTCGCCTTGTTTATCTTACCTGCGGCTAGCGCGCAAAGCATATTGCGGACTGCAGCACAGGAAGGATCTGATCCTAAATTTATTGCAAAACAAGAAGGCGGAAAAGCTGTCGTAGGCGGCTTTTGCATCGATGTCTTGCGTGCCATCGAAGCCATAGAACCCAGTCTCAAATTCGTTGGTGATCAAAACTGGCTACCCTTGGCCCGCATCTATGGCGGGCCAGACGATGTCATCTGTGGTTTGCTGCACACCAAAGAACGTGCTCTCAAATACGACTATATCAATCCGCCTTTATTTTCCGTCAACTACATGCTGGTAGCCCGCGCCGACGATGATATACAGATCAATGACTGGGATGACGTTCGCAAACTGGGCAAGGAAGGCATCATCCTGTCCATGCATAATTTTGCCATCAACAATATTCTCAAAGACCTGGGCGGCCTGCAGGTCGATTCAACTGCGGTCTCATCCAAATCCAACCTGAATAAATTGCTGGCACATCGCGGCCGCTTTTATTGTCATCGCTCACCCGGCATCGCCACCGAAATCCGCAAAGCTGGCATGGAAGACAAGGTCAAGCTGCTCCCCAAGGTTATGCTGAAAGAGCAGTTCTACATGCTGGTATCAAAAACTGTTGCTCCTGACGACGCCAAAAAACTGCGCGCTGCCATCGTCCAGCTTGACAGCCAGGGTGTGCTGGCAAAACTATTCGAGAAATATCAGGATTAGCGCCCCCACATTTAGCATCCCTCCACATGTGTAAAAACCCGCCATTGACATGTCAACGCGCGCCCCCTGGATGTAAAAAGCAACATATTTCACTCTGACAACAGCGAAAATGCGTCTATTTTCCCAGAAAATATCTGGCACGCAATTTGATATATGAGGATAACGACAGCCGTATTTTGCCCGTGCCCATGCACAGGACGGCCAGGTGCAAAGTTTTTCTTCAACCATCAAATAGCGAGGATAAGAATGGACAGCGGAATGGAAGGCAAAGTAGAAAGAAAATTGGAAAGCATGCATGGCAACGGCAGCTTTATCTCCGGGTCAGTACGCCTGCTTGACTATGACACCACCAACAACAATGTCTTGATACGCGGCAGCGCCTGTTTCGGCACACCTGGCTTTACCATCGCAGAGTTAACTCAGGCCATTGAAAAAGACACTCATTTTGCGGCTGCAAAGACAGCTGGCATCAGCCTGCCCGGTAATCCTGTGGTCATCGACTTTTGTCTGATCGGCTTTGCACCAGACACAAAAGATCAAGGCATCGTCGACACCGAAATGACCTGGTTCACCAATAACCCGCCAACGCTGAATGGCGAATCCGGCCCCTACCCCGTCTACATTCCTTCGACCAATACAGCCAACCCGGGTGTGATGGTTTACTGGCCCATACAAGCCATAGGTGGTCTACCGCCCACCAATGTCGGCGGCAACTGGCCAGTATCACCCGCCAGCTCCATCGGTGCCGACGAAACCGATTTCAACTACACTGGTCTGATCAGCGCCATCTATCATGCCCTGAACGGCAATGTGGCTGGTCTGCCCAATCCACCGGCGACATTAAGCACCATCAGCAATGCCATCATCTACATCCATTGCGATTCCGGCGTTAACCGCACCGGTGCAGCAGCCGTCGGCTACCTGATGAGCTATGGCAGCCAGCTCAGCGCCTTGTCCCTGCCCAGTACACCCGCCGCTCCCTACACCCTGGCACAGGCGCAAACCGCAGCCAACCTGGCCCCACCCAGCAACGACACCACCCCACCCGGCGGTAGCGACATCCCCGTTGCCTGCGCCTACTGCAACCTGCTCAGCACCGGCATGATAGACGCTGCGCTGGTGGAGGAATGTGTGCCCTTGAGTTTTACGTGAACCAGGTCAACACGCCCCGTTACCTGGCTATCCCGATTCACCGGCGTTTCGACAAGCCTTGCGTTTGCAAAAGCGACGAATTGTCGCTAAGGTTTTGCATAAAGTCCGGTCAATTAACAACCCGTCTTGTTTACGTCATTCGGCGAGCATTCTGAAATTTGTTTACGTCGATTGACAAGAACAGCCTTCGATAAAAAACGAATAGCCAGGACTCGTTTCATCAATAGAAGTGACTGCGAACAAGACGATTCGGGATGCAGTGCAAGGTACAATTTATGCAAAATGCGCTTGCCAAGGCAGCAGCCTTGGCAAGCGCATTTTTTGAAACACCGATGCAAGTATGGCGGCAACGAACCCTGCCTTATTTCGGCGTCTTGTTGGCAAACCACTTCAGGATAATTTGTGTGCGCTGTATCGATAAATCCCGGATTACCGGCATATGCAAGGCGTCATCCATTGGTTTTGCAAGCACCACGCTGATGGGTTCGGCATATTGAACCACGGTCGCATAGTCGTCCAGCTTAAAGCGGCCCATGATAGGATACAGCTTGGCATACTGCGGCAAAATATATTGGATGCAATTATCCCAGGTCGGATTTTCTGGGAAGGTCTGCTGGCTAAACAGCAGGATACTGATCAAATCGTCCGGATGCTGGGTAAAGCTTTTTGCGATAGTTTGATCGGCAAAATTGTAGCGCACAAAGTAAATTTGCCCATCAACGTTTTGACTGGCGCGCGGAAAGCCAGGGTCCGTACCAACGATTTTCAATTCGGCCATGCCTTGCGCATTGGTCAATAAAGGTGCAGTGCTGAAGGACAAGGCATTTTGCGGTACCGCGATATTTTTCAATCCCGAAGTACCGCCAGTACCCATGGTATTGCTGGTGTAGGCCACCGATTCGTCCGGCGACATCAGCGTTGCCTGGATGCCGATATTGGCCGCAGGTTGACCAAACTTAGTGGCATATAAGCGAACCAGCGCCGTTGCACTGTCAGGTCCGGATGTAGTACCAGGATTCATCCTGAAGACAAACTGATCGGCCCGCAGATTATAGCCATTGATATTTTCTGCCAGCCAGATAATTGGCGCAGATGCTTTCTTGCCGATCAGACCCAGGGGCATCGTCAGCACCTTCTGCTCTGCCTGTTGCACAGTCAAGCCAGTTGGCAGCAAGGCAGGATCGACTTTCACCGTCAATATGCCACCACTGACTGTCATCAATTCCCCCATCTGGACCGGGTCGTTTGGTAAAGCGGCGATGGTAACTGCATTGTTCAAGCTAATGCCTGTCCCTTGGCTTTGATCAAAATAGACCAAAAACAACGCGCCCAGCGCACCCAACGCGACCCCGAAACCCTGCGCCGGATCGTTATAGCCGGGCTTGTCGGTGGTGAGTGAATTGCCCAGATTCACGGTGATCAATACCTCGTTGCTATCATTGCTATTGCTAAGCACCTGCGTGCAGAACGGAGCAAAATTGCACGGGGCCTGACCAACGGGCACCTGAACCGGTGCCATCATGCGTGATGGCGTGTAAAACACAGGGGTCGCCGTAGCCTGTGGCCCTATCGTGCCAGTTAGCAAGCCAGTTGGAAACTTGGTATTGATGTTCGGCGGTGGCACTGGCGATGGTGGCGGTGCCAGCGTGGTCGCCAGGATAGTGGCGCGATAGGTATCGGCGTCCGCTTGCCCTAACAAAATAGTGAGGCGATTATTCACATACGATTCAGTCGGAACCTGACCCAGGTTGGCAGGCACGCCCTTACTATCGAGATTCATGAAATATCGGGTCATGGGCAGTAATTTGGCAGTGATATTGGCGGGCACGCCTTTTTTCTCCAATGCCTGCAGAGTGTCTTTATTGAACAGATAGATCACGGGCGCATTATTGTGCGCATTCACCACAAAGTTTACGCTCAATTGTTGTGGCGATTGTTGCTGGAGCAGAGTTAGGAATTTAGATTGCGGTGTCTTCGTAGTCGCCCAGCTCAAGTTGGTCAGGCTGGATTGATATACCCCACAACCGCTGCCCGAGCTTCGTGGGCCGTTGATTGCCTGGGCCCAAACCGCGTTATACGAGCCAGCGACATAATCACCGCGAACAAAATCGCTGATCGATGCCGGGTTGGCGGTCGTACCCGCCACTTGCAGGCTCAGTCCCCATATTTCGCTGGTATTTTGCTGATCCGGGTCGAGGTCAACCAGTTTCGGTGCGGCCATCGTATACGCGGCATTAACTGGTTGCCCAATCACCGGGTCAACGGCAGGGTCGGTGGTTTCATCACCGGGACCATAAACAACCTTGGTGACCAGACAGTTCTGAAAATCAAAAATACCGGTGCCGTTCGGATTCCAGTAAAGCTGCAGCTTTGCTACGTCGTTATTCGCATCGGTATAATTGTCCGGTGTATTGTTCACCGTGCTTGGATCAGCCAGAAAGCCACCGCTAAAGTGCAATCTTGGATAGGTCAAATAGCTCATGCCAATTCCTCTCAATATTGTTGAATACGATTTTTATTTTGTAGGGCCACCGTTGGCGGCGCACATAGGGTTGCTGGGTAATACACCTGTGCTGCAACCTTTGGTTTTCAGATTCAATAAATTAAAAATATGGGAAAGCCCGGCTGGCGGTAACTGAACTTTTACTGCCTGATCCAGTGATTGGTCTTTATTCTTGCCATCCAAATTATGGCAACTAAAGCAGTTGTAGGGATTTTGAATATTGGAGACGCCATTTTGCACATAGGTTTCCATGCTGTTGTTTGCCCCCGACAGCGACCCGACCTGCACCTGCACCGAGGGCGGTAAGGTCCCCTTGGCTGTCCATACATTGCCGACCAGTGAATAATTAGCCCACAATTTATTTGCATCGCCCGCAGGCAATGCGTTCAGCATTGTCTTCACAGATAAATCCAATGCCTGCAAATTGGCAGTGGTGGGTTGTATGACAAACTTTTGGGTATCCGGGTCACAAATATAGCCAGGCGGCGGGGTGGAGCCACAAGTCAAATTATTGGGCATGGTACCCAGCGTCGGGTCGCCCCAGGGGTGCATGGTGCACACCTGGGTGGCTTTGCCTTCGGCAAAATGATTGGTGGTGCAGCTGCCGGCGCAACTGGGATTATAAAAAGTCCAGCTGCCGCCCAGAGGGGGTGGAGCCGAGGTATTGGAACAGTACGGCGCGTTATTGCGGTGTTCAAAGGTACCCCAGATAAACTCCGGTTGGGATGGCGTCTTGCTCACGATGTGCATGCCTACCAGCCCCAGATCCACATTCTCCATACAAGTTTTTCCGGGTGCCTGAACCGAGCCTTTAGTGGTAAAGAAGGTGTTGCCTGCCAGTTCGTCGGGCGTCAAAATCTTCCATGCAGTTTTCAATTCCATCGAGCCGCTAGGAAACGCCAAATTCGGGTACAAGTTTGGAATATCCACCACCTTGTAACCAACCGGATCTACCAGATCGGGCGCAAGGCTTAAACTACACTGCGCCTCTTGCAAGCCGCAACCAGTGATGAAGTCATACGCTGGCTTATTGACCGATACACCATAAAATACCCGGTTCAGCGATTTGTCGATCAATGGTTGCCCAACTCCCGCCTGCAGGGTCAGATTGGAAAAAACATAGTTCTGTTTTAAGTTCTGTTTTAAGGTGGACGGCCCTTTGCAATACGTCGGCTTGGGTGTTTTTCCCCATGGGGTCGGGGTCTTGCCCGGATCAACAAAAATGCCGTAACTAGGCATAAAGGTTTCAAATTGCCGAACCTTGCTGCCCGCTGCTACCGGCTGCACCAGATACAGCATGGTCTGCCACATATACTGCTGAAAACTGCAGTTATCAGTATTCTGCACGTCACCCGGCAAAGACGGGTTGCTGACCCATGTGGAACTGGCGTTGCAGACTGCGGGATTAGCTGGCGAGTATTGTTGTGCTTGCGAAATTGAGGGAAACGCAGCAATGATGCCGATGGCAGCAATTGCAATAACAGCAGCCGCACGTATTGAGAAACGGCGCTGCGGGATGATTTTTTTCATAAACATTCCTTTCTTAAAGAAGCTTATTGGTACTTCTGACGCAGGACGACCGTCTGTATAACTAAAACCTATTTCATCAACAGGGATTAATGCGGGCAAGGCGAGCAAAACGAACAAGCATTGGACATGACCCCTCAAAGTTAATACGGAGAGGCGAATGCCAACAAAACGATACTCAACTGGACTCAACAACCAAGCCAATGGATTAACAAATTATTATGCAAAATACACCATTATTTATATTTAATCAATTGATTTTTTAAAAACAATTTTTAAGGCGCGACTTGCATACCTGCTTACATGGCGGGGTAATGAAATCATTGAGGTTTACTGCATGCGAACATTTATTTATTCAGGAATGCCTGATCTGAAGACTAGCTGCCCAGCTTGAGATGAGGTCTAATGGTTATTTCTTTAGACGAATTGTTGTCTGATTGAATGAGAATATTTAAAAACGGTAATGTCGAATCATTCGACGGTGTAGAGTTGACGGTGTACCATCATTTGTCGCAATTGAAGTTCGACATTGAGCTCACGTTACGAGGTGTTCGCGGCGATTTGAAAGTGCACAAAAATGGCGGTCAAGTGCGGTTTTGTCGAAATGATATATTGCAATGGCAAAAATCAAACCCTCAGTCGTGCTTTGGCGGGCGTCACTTGATGGAATTTTTGATTTAGCCAAACTGTGGCGGACTATTAAAAACTCTGATGATGACGGTGAAGGATCCGGCAGATGGGCGCGAGTCTTGTAAGAAACGATTTTATTTCGATTGGAGCCCAGATGGGAGGGCCAGAGCCTTGCCTCGTCGGCCATCTCAAGGTTCACCTTTACCATGCGTTTGAGAAACACTTAACCTCTACGCATTGCGCGGCAATAGACCAGTACGCAATCATACTTCGCGTTGACGGGTCGTTAGCTAAGTTTGGTGTGGAGGGTATCACTCGCCTACGGTTCGAACGGGCACGGCGCTACATCAAGGTCGAAATTCAAATTCCTGAGGCTGTGTGGCAGCCAATGAACAAAGCTCAAACGAAGAAGTATCTTGCCGATCGGGTCAGAGCCGCAATTACGATGTGCGTCCGAAAACTCCTTAAAGAAAAATCTGTCGTCGCAGAGGAGCGCCTGTACACGCAAGTTGATGTCGCGATTAGCGAGTATCTCGCCGCACCAAATGACGGTTAGTACCATAGCGCCAAAATGATCAATGGTTTGTGGAGACACTCTTCCAGGTTTGATATCCGCCGCATGGCAGGTAATCCGGATTTTTCTGGCACCGTGCCAGACGATGTCAATGACCTCATTGCGCATGGCAAAATTGTCGCTGCAATCAAGTCATTGAAGGTGGCCAATCCTAAAGTAGAAATTCAAGAATTGCGTTGCTATACAAGGTACTTGCAGAATAGGTATCACCTGAAGAAAAGCGGCTGACCGAGCAGCATTTCTGGCCCCGCCGAGATTCAAGTGTGTTTTTATCTTAAGGCATATCCAAAAACAACTCCTCCACCCTCGCCCGTGCCCACGGGGTTTTGCGCAGAAACTTCAGGCTGGATTTGATGCTGGGGTCGCTGTTGAAGCAGTTGATGTCGATTAGCTGGCCCATTTTCTCCCAGCCGTAATGGGCGACGAGTTGTTCCAGGATTTTTTCGAGCGTCATGCCGTTCAGGGTGCGGGGCGGGTGTTGTTCGTTCATTGCTTTATTCCTTGATGACACCGGATGATAGCAGGCCAGGGCTTGATACGCACCATTACACCACCATGCCCCGCTTTCATGCCATGCCGACATCACCGCACCTGGCGACACGGCCATGTCTGCCACATCTGCCGGCTCAAGCTGCCCCCTTCCCCATCGCTGGTTGCAGCGCATGCAACACGTGTTCCCATACACTTGCCAGCGCCAGCAGGTATTCTGGCTGCTGATGTGCTGGCTGTGCCTGCCCGTGGATTGCGGCCACCATTTGCTTAATCACTGTGCGATTGGCCAGGTCGCGCTGCTGCTGTAGTGCATTGGAGTCGATTTGATTCATGTCAACGGGCAGGTAATTACGCCACTGCGGTATGGGCATGGATACAGGCGATGGAAACCACATTACCGGCCCGTTACTTTCTGCCAGCAACAGATTGCCATGAGCGAAAGTGGCGCTGCAGCGGTGATTGAGCAAGGTGGCTGTGCCATCATCGGCGGCGGAAGCAAAGTTTTGGCACAGCAAGGAAATATGTAGTGTGGGGCTGACCAGCAGCAGGCTGGCAAACATGGGAGGACTATCGCCCGTTGTATGTGGCGGTATGACCTGTATATCTGCCAGCGAGCCAAGGGCCCGGCCCACTAAATCGAGACCGGAATATAAGGTCCTCAGGTTGACTGCCAGATCAAAATGCAAGGGTGGTCCCATTTGCTTTGCAACGGCCAGCCCCTGATAGAAAGCTTGGGGTGCCAGCAGATCGGGAAAATGGGCATTGACTTGAAATATGCGTCCATGCATTTGCGCAACTGCAAGCGCCTTGTTCATTTGCTCGGTGTCTATGGGATGCTCACAAATCACATGGATGCCTTTGGCCAACAGCGCCAAGCTTAACTGGTTACCGACTTCTCCGGGCACGGCGACACAGGCAATATCGATACTACCATCCGGAATACTGGCCACGTCCGTATAGTGCGGGACTTGTGTCTGCTGGGCGTAAGCAAGTGAGCGTGCGCTGCCGGTGGATAGTATGCCTGCCAGCCGGACGCTGTCCTGGCTTGTCGCAAGGGCGCGGATATAGGTCGCGCCGTAGTTGCTGCCACATACCAATACTCTCATGCAAATTCTCCTTTATGGGACTTACGCAAAACCGCCCCAACTGCGTTGTAGCTCCTAGCCGTACTAAAGTACTGTCTTCGTCGCTACGCCTTGTTGGGACAATTTTGCATAAGTCCTACGTTAAATTTTTCTGCCCGATTTAATTTCTGCTCAGTTTCTCTTCAAGCAATCGGATGCGGGTTGTTGTTGACGATACGGCCTTTGAGCAATTTGCGTAATCTGGGATTATCGATGCGTTTAAACTGTTCTCCAAAATGGATGGGCTGCATATGGATCCCCACTGCACGCGCTACCCGGAATGGGCTCAGGGCGACGTCCGGGGCGGTGACATCGACGATCGCCACATCCACATTCGCGGCCAACAGGCGCTGACGCAGGTCTTCTGCATTCTGTACGTCTGGATAAGGCCAGCGGCTGGCATCCATGGCCATGCTGGCTGGCTGGCGCATGAAATCGAAGGCCCCCAGTTTATTGCTGGAAAAGTAGTAAGCGGCATGGTCTTCCAGCGTTTGTACTTCGTGCACTTGGTGGGGAATTTTGTGCCCGCTTCGCATCAAGTGACACAGGTAAGGCATCACGTGGCCTTGTTCCAGCAAGGCCTTGCGCATTGCCACCTGGATGTCGCCGTGGGTAGCCAGTGCGACTGATACTGCAGGCGTGTTGATGCCATCGCCCAGCCCCAGGCAAACCACGGTGGGCACGTGTATGCCGACATCCAGCAGATATAATTCCAGTTGTAGGCCGTGACCGGTAAGATCATCGATCATCAGGCGCATTTTTCCGTGATACTGGCTATCGAGGCTCAGGCGTTGGCAAGGTAATTGGGCATACCAGGTCAGCATCATGGCGTCACGTTCTATCAATTCATATGTAGCGCGAATGGCCGCATCATCGTTGCTTTGTCCGGCAGCCAGGCCGTTGGATGACACCTGGCTGAACTGTTCTTCAAAAGGCGAACTAAAGTTGAAATAACTGATCAACGCGGGTACCCACACCGGTTTTTGTAAACCCAGCCAATGTCCTTTTGCCCAGTGAATTTTTTGCTTGGCACGCCAGGGTGAAAACGGGAAATTGGGTGTACTGTATTGACGCTTCGAGTACAGTACCAATTTTTCCGGATCAACATAGTCACCACTTAATTCATTTAAATTGGCGTATTTGAAATCACGCATGTTGTAGCGTGCGGCGGAATAGCGCTCTATCGCTTCGCCAATGGCGCTGATGTGAGCAGAAATTTCATCCAGGCCCTTGCCTGAGCCGACCTGTCCCATACTGCGCGGGTCGAATTTACCGGCAGAAAAAGTCGCCATGCCAGCCGATGCAGTGACAGGAAAATCAGGCAGGTGCAATGCATGACCACTCAGTTGCCGGATAATACCTGTGACAGGATCAATCCAGCCTGCCAGTAATTTTTTTAGCTGTTCAACTGTGGTGACATGATTCAATGGATTGCTGCCAGTCTGTTCATACGCCGCCACCGCGCTCATGGCACCAAATTGCGATAGTTGGCCAAGGCTTGTTGCAGGGATGCGTGGTTGATCCTGATGCTGATGTCCGCAAATTTCACACCATGGCATAGGAATTATTTTGTGTTGTTCGCTTTCGCCTGTGACCAGGTTTTGCACCCTTACCTGACCGTCTAAACTAGAAGTGGTATAGCGCAGCAATAATTTAAGGACTTCCATCGACATTTGCTGCCCGACCATCACCGCCATGGGGCTCAATAAGGTGCGGGCGCGGCTAGTTTGCTGACTATCGGTCGCCACTTTATCCAGTTCGTGGGCCATGGAAGGCTGGTGCGCCGTACCCAGGCGGCGCAAGCGCAGGCAGTTCCAGCAACTGGTCTGATTGGGGATTACCCATGGGCCTATCCAGGATTCAAGACCATCCAGACAACCAAACAAGGCTTGATAGCCGCCTGCGTCGATATATTCTGATGCCTTGTGCAACCAGAATTGCGCTTCTTTACTCAGGCTGACAATCACCAGATTCCATTCGTACTCGGCAGATATGGTCAACTGCTTTTGTTCATCAAGGGCAAGGCGACCTGTGGTGACCGTGCACCACGGAGCTTGTTGCGCCAACACGGTCTGCAATACGTCAGCCCGCGCCTGTCCAATATTTTCTTGTCCAAATGGCCGATGACAGAGTACATCGTCTTTGGTCAGTAATTCGTTATCAAGCAGATGCAAATGACCGATGCCGGCGTTAGCCAGTTCGTCTATCATCTTGACTGACCAGGGTTCCAGGCCGATCACCAGGAGCCTGGCTTGGCTGAGATCATCTGTCGTCCTTTTATCTGGATGCTGCCAGGCTTTGAGAAAACGTTCGTGCGGAGACCAAGGCGGCATGAACTGATTGCTCTCATCGATTTCTTCCAATAATCCATGCTTCTTGAGCAAGTCGAGTACCGCAACGATACTTGCATCTGCATAGCCAGGAAGTTGGGCGCAAAGTTCAGTTTGACTATATTGTCCCTGTAACAGCGGGCAAATATTGTTCACAAAATCGCGGACATCCTTACCATGCAATTGAAAATCGCCCAGATCAGATTGCAATAGTACGCCTTGTGCATTAGGCGTGATCGTGGCAGCGGGAGATAATTGAAGTTTCTTCATCATGGGATGTCACTCAGTAATCTATACGGTTATACCGAAAACCAAAATTTAAAAGTGCGGATAGTGGTCTACGCTTGCCACTATCCGCGCCTTCTACTACTTCAAGACAAAGTATGCATTACTTTGTCCATTTCACCTGCCACAACTAGCTGCTACTGGTCGCACTGAGCACACAAAAAGTGACCGGGCCACCAGGCTGGCAGCAATAGCACTGCGGGCTTGGATGGCAAACTGCGCATACCACATTAGCGGTCTGGCACTGTGCGGTTGGCTGGCAGCAGAAGCATTGCGCCGTTGGATAACCCGTGGAACATGGTGAGCAAGGTGTGCATGGCGTACACAATGCAACTGGCTGACTAACTGAACACAATGCATTGGACGGCTGACATTGCGCTACTGGCTGGCAGCAGAAGCATTGTGCTGTAGGAGGATAACCCGTGGCGCATGGCGTGCAAGGTGTACATGGGGTACACAAGGCAACCGGCTGACAAACTGCACAGACCACATTGGCGGTCTGGCATTGCGTGGTTGGCTGGCAGCAGAAGCATTGCTGGGTATGCTGACAAACGGCGCATACCACGTTCGAGGTTTGATATTGCGCCGTTGGCTGGCAGGCAGTGCATTGATAGCATTGTGCACAAGGGCTACATTGCACGCACAAAGCACAAGGGGTACAAGCCGTACACAGTGTACAAGGAACACAGTGCACACACTGTGCGCAGAATGCTACAGGCTGACAGACGGCACAAACGACATTGGCCGTCTGTGCTTGTGGTGCAGGTTGGCACGCTACGCAAAAATTGACGATGCACGGTACGCAATAGTAGCAATGCAGGCAATGCGCACAGAGTGTGATACATGGTACGCAATGCAGGACGCAAGGCGTACATTGCAGGCAGGTGTCGCATTTAAATACGGGAGCACTATTGCTAAGGGTTTCTTCCAGCGCCTTGACTTTTGATGTCAATTCAGTGAGTTGCAATTGAAGCTCTTGGATGTTATCGCTCATGATTTCTCTTTCCTTAGATATTGGCGTGAGCCAATGGATTTTGATAAGACAATCTGTGCCACGAATGGCAGGAGATACCGATCAACGCCAGGAGCGTTACAGTGAACAACCTGGCCCCGCTCCATCGACGCTTTTGCTACTACAACAAAATCAACTATCTGACTTTGCTCAGGGTGTTGGCAGTGATGTGCGGGAACACATAAGACTTGCCATCAACCAGGTGCAGCCGCAGACTGATGTTCTGCGAGTACTGCAACATCAACTGTCCGTTGGACAATTCTTCCAGCCATACGGTGTGCGTGAACTGTGTCACGTTGTTGTGCTCTTTAATGAAAGGATTGTTGGTAATGCCACCGTTATTATTGGTATCCACATTGAGCTTGTGGGTACGCAACACAGAGATGCCTTGCTGGGATAGTGCCGTTAGCGCATCTTGCAAAACGATATTGGGATTGATGTTGGGATTGCTTGGAATGTCGGTGCCATATGGTGCATTGAAAGCAACTGGTGCATCAATCGGCAACGTGTTGACGTTGGGAATATCAGGCGCGCCATGAATGACCGTTACATCACCCATCGCCAGGATGGAATTTCCATGCGGTACAGAAACCTGTTTAATGATTTGTCGTGCAGGATTTTGTGGTGGAATGGGATTCGGCGCAGGTGGACTGGGGATGTACGGTTGAGTATCGAGCGGCCCCTGCCCTTGTGGGCCCGTAATCAAATTAAGCCAGGCACCGTTTTCTGCATGCACCAGCGTATTCGCCTGCACCCCGTCAGAGAAAAACACCCGCTGCTCATAGAATAAGGTGTAGCTGTCTTGCTCATCAACGCCGCCACGATTGGCAACCTTTCCCTGCAGGGCACTAAACGTCATCACTTCATAGTAAAAAACATTCTTCAGGATAAAACCATTCGGCGCTGTTGCCTGCGGCAAGGGCATCACGTTAAAACCATTAGTTTTCGGGCTGACCCAGGTACCAATCAGCCCAGCCAGCGGACCAAGATTTTTCAGCATTGTGGGATTGTGGTCGCCGCCGCCAGGGGCCAGCAAAGGGATGTTGTAGTCGGGAACAAAAGGTGAGACCGGGGCACAGGCGCTGCATTTACTCACAGGACAATGACACTGCTGGACAGCGTGACCGACCGGACAGCTTGAAGCTTGCAAGCGATCAATAGAAGAACTTAATTGCGCTATATCAACTCGCAATTGCTCTGTTTCTTTTTCAGGTTTCATGTCGTTCTGACTCCTTCTAGGTGTGGAATAAACTACGAGAAACAGCAGGGAATGCATCTATTACGACTTTTTGAAAATGGATATCGTTGCTATCGCAACTCACCAAATCAAAACGCATTAATGGTGATGCTTAAAAATTGCATTTCTTCATGCAAATATTTTTCAATGCAATTGGACAAGTAGATTTTTTCGTATAGAAACATCTATCTTGTTATTGAAATTCTGTAGCAGAGCCATACAAGCAAGCCTTAATACAGCCTGCAATCTAAAGACAAGCAGATGGCTCCCCGAGCCAAAAGCTTGCTGCAAACTTGCTGTAAAAAATGCAGCAGAATGAAGACGTGTTGATATTTCTCTTCAGCAAGCAAACGTGTTCCTGATCTCCCTTAGTTAGAATTTTTATATTCTTATTTGATAATAATATTATTCAAAAGATAATATGGCAATGTTATTTAATAATTAAAACTACGTGCTGCTTACCGTAATGCCTGAACGCACTATTTCCAAGGAGATACAGCGGCACAAGCCATACGGCATCCCAGCATGCAACGCCTATGATTCAGGTTCGGTCAGGTTCGGAAAATGTTGTCGTCTATCCGCATGCTGATTTACTAAACCAGACCGGGCAACAATGCCTTGTTTAAAACCAGAGGACTGCATGACAAATTTGAAGATGCCCATATCGGAGAAATAGCGGCATACAGTGGCCATATGGCTGCTGGGTAGCGTTGCGGAAATCGCCGATGGTTCTACCGCACCATGTCGGGTATGGCGCTGTTGGCTTTGGGCATTGCACTGCTGATCAGTGATTCTGCGCGGGCAGTGAATGTCGCGGCCAATACAAGACTTACGTCAAGCGCATGGAAATAAAAGGGATTCTGAGTTGCTGACATAGGTAATCATCCAGCCAGCTCGGGCATGTCGATGTCATGTCCCGTAATGTAGAGACTTTAAAACTGCTTTGGGTTTACCACATTTCTGAAATATTTCACTTTTTTTTGCACAAGCCCAAATACTGAAGGGCAATTGAAACCTTCTCTTTGCAATACTGTAAGAGTACAGCTGCAATTTCACTTTTTACGCCAGCCACCCATAAAACAATTTATATACATTTTATCGATAAAATGTATATAATTGATCTGATTATCTAATTTTGTGTGCTTGAGCAGAATAAGGTCTGCTCTGTAAGGTGTCAGGTATTCCCTTCTCCAAGGTGTTCGCCCACAACTGGTAACGGTTGTGGGCTTTTTTTTGGATAGCTTATTGAATATCAAAAAAGTGCTGGCAAACTCAGATCGATTTAAGCGTTTTCGTTTGCAAGAAAATTCCTGATTTACTTTGGAACAGCACCAATCTGTCGCAACAAATCAAGCAGATCCGGCTGACCGCGTTCTTCAACAATCTGCCCATCAGAGAAGCGATAGATATTCAGCGCCTGTACAGCAATCTTCTTGCCTGTGGCTGGCACCCCCAAAAAAGTCCCCTGGTGTGTACCACGCATGGTAAAGCGAGCAACAATTTTATCGCCTTCAGCGATGGTTTCCTCCAGTGTCCATTGAATATCAGGAAAACCAGAACGCATCATCTGAATGATTTCCAAATACCCTGCAGGACCGCTCACAGGATCAGCACGGCCAGGTACATAAAATATTGCTTTAGGCGAAACCAGTTCAGATGCCAATTTCACATCTGCAGTATTAATAAATTGCACAAAGCGCGGCATGAACAAGCGATGTGCCTGGACTTCTGCAATGGCATAAGTATTTTTGCCTGCCTGCTGAGCAGGTTTTTTTGTTGTCGTGGTGCTTTCTGCTGCCAGTGCTATCAGTGGCACAGCAAAAACCATGAGCATTGCGGATTTAATACGGGAAGTAATCATCTTTGACCTCGTTTTATAGAAAAAGAAATTGGGGCGTGGCAGTATCGGCCTTGACCGCTCTACAACACCCTATGTAGAAAATGTTCTGGCTCAATCAAACCTTGATCCACGCTGGTGCCGCCACAGGCCCCCAGCCAAGGAAATACCCGAAATGAATATTCATTTCTCCAATCGGTTCAATAAACCGGCTGTTACTCAAAGGCCCGGCATCAATGGGGTCAAAACCTACCTTCTTAATCAACTGTGATACTTCATTTTTGGCTGTGGCATCGTCACTCGCCACAAGAACTTGCAACACATTTTGCTTGCGCGCTTCGGCAGGCAGCAATTGTGCAAAAATCGTGTTGAATGCTTTTACGATCTTTGCCTTGGGTGCCAGCAACTGGATTTCTTCCGCCGCAGATGTCGTGTGACCAATCACCAGGCTTTTGAAGTCAGCGCTGATAGGATTGGTCATATCGACAATCACTTTTCCGGACAGCTCACCTGCAACCTGCAGCACTTCTGCCACTGCCCCAAAAGGCAAGGCCAAAAACACGATATCAGCCAGCTTGCACGCCGCTTCGATGCCACCACCCTGCACATGGCCGCCCAATGTGGCAGCCAATGCAGCTGCTTTGGCGGGTTCACGATGGCCGACGATCACTTCAAAATTTGCCCCGGAAAACAGGCCGGCAAGACCGGCCCCCATGTTTCCAGTACCAATAACAGCGATTTTCATTTTGATTTCACCAAAAGTTTTTACAGAGAGCTCACTATAAAATGAAAATATTTCGTGATAAATGACTATAATAATTCATCACTACAAACAAAATGTTTATAATGGACAGACTTACCAGCATGCACATCTTCGTCAAAGCCATCGAGCTGGGATCTTTTTCGGCCGCAGCTGATGAACTCAGCATGTCGCCACAATTAGTCGGTAAAAACGTGATGGTGCTGGAACAAAGCCTGGGGGTCCGATTACTGAACCGTACGACCAGACGTCACAGCCTGACTGAAATCGGAAAGCTGTTCTATGAGCGGGCCAAAATTATCCTGGCTGAAGTTGAGGCGGCAGAATCTCTTGTCGCGGAAACACGTGCAGTGCCGCGCGGGCGTATCCGCATCAACGCACCAGTCACTTTTGGCATTCATGCCCTGGCACCAAAACTTTCAGAGTATCTGAAGCAATACCCTGAAATCTCAGTCGAGCTCACTTTGGCCAATCGAATGGTTGATCTCATTGATGAAGGTTACGATGCCATTTTTCGTGTGGGTGAATTATCAGACAGTGGCCTGATGGCCAGATCACTAGCGCCCTATCGTTTGCTGGTATGTGCCGCGCCCTCTTACCTTGCCTCTTGCCCGCCGCTCAAAACACCGATGGACCTTCAGAAGCATGAATGCCTGGTATTTTCACATACCACTCTACGGACACATTGGGTATTTGATGGCGCGGATGGCCGTATTTCAGTACCCATATCGGGACGACTGATGGTAGACAGTGGCGAAGCATTGCTGGCTGCTGCAGTTTCCGGTTTTGGGATCATGCTGCAGCCAATTGAACTGGTCAAGGCCGAGCTTGATGCAGGTCGCCTGGTCCCCGTTCTACAGGATTACCAAGTACCCACCCGCCCCTTACACATTGTCTATGCACCAGACCGGCGAATGACTCCCAAGCTCAGAAGTTTCCTGGATTTCGCAGTGGCCACTTTTGGGTCACAACTTATTTAACGCCTTCCTGTGCGAGGGCTATATCGCCAAGTACCATCAGCCCTGCTCCAGTATGACTGCAGTGCAGAGACTCAACATCTACTTGAATTGAGCGCGGAGCAGTTTCAATTCACTCTGTAAATCACCTATGCGTTGCATGAGTGTCAGCGCCAATATCATGCCATGGCTATCCAGTTCAAAGTCGTCGCGCAATCTGCGGGCACTGCTGGCGGTGACAATGGAATGCAAAGGAAATATCTTTGTCGTCGCGTCGTCATCAATTGGCGTGAGAAGACCACTCTCAACCAAATCATCGATTTCCCCTTCGGACAATCCTGATACGTCGCACAGGTAAGTAATGGAACAGGCATTTTGATCATTGAGCAAAGTCCATTCGGCAATGTGAATGTTCATTTGGCCTCCATATTAAAGTTGGAGCGTGGCTGGAATGTGGAAATACTTGATAGGGGAACCCTGTCTTTAATTTATCAAACGTCAATCACGTATGATATTTTGACGCACACCAATAGATACACATTTTTCAAGCAAGTCAGCAGAAAGCGGATGCAAAGCATAGGGATTAACTGCGGTCATAAACTAATCTTCCTTATCAGCAGATGAAATCGCGGTATCGACAATGGCCTGCGCTTCGCGAAGAATCTGCTGAAGATGGGCCTCACCAACAAAGCTTTCGGCATATATTTTGTAAGTTTCTTCCGTGCCGGATGGCCGTGCAGCAAACCAGGCATGGGCAGTCATTATCTTGATGCCACCAATAGCAGCTTCATTGCCGGGCGCGTGACCAAGTATTTGTTCTATCTTGTCGCCCCCCAGGTTGCTGACGCTGATTTGCTTTGCAGACAATGCCGCAAGTTTTTGTTTTTGTGCGCTTGTTGCAGGGGCATCTATCCTTTCAAAAAAGATTTCCCCTAGCTCACTCGTGAGCTTGCGATACAAAACGCCAGGGTCATGGCCAGTCTTTGCCGTCATTTCTGCTGCCAGCAAGGCGCTGGAAATACCATCTTTATCTGTCGTCCACACAGAACCATCCATACGCAAAAAACTTGCGCCTGCACTTTCTTCCCCACAAAAACCCAGCTCGCCGTTCTGCAAGCCATCGACGAACCATTTGAAACCCACGGGCACTTCATACAGATTGCGCTTATATTTTTTAGCCAGACTATCTATCATCTGTGTGCTGACGACTGTTTTGCCAATTCCAACAGAGCTGGCCCAATGAGACCTATTCGTATAAAGGTAATCAATGGCAACCGACAGATAATGGTTGGGGGGCATCAAGCCTGCAGACTTGCTGACAATGCCGTGTCTGTCGTGGTCGGTATCGCAGGCAAAGGCTATATCAAACTTGTCCTGCATGCTGATAAGACCCTGCATCGCATGTGGTGAAGAAGGGTCCATGCGGATCTGTCCATCCCAATCGAGTGGCATAAAAGCAAAGCGCGGATCTATCACGTCATTGACCACCGTCAGGTTTAACTGGTAACGGTCAGCGATGGATGCCCAGTAATGGACACCGGCACCACCCAGAGGATCTACACCGATGTGTATCTGCCCATCACGAATGGCATTCATATTAATGACGCTGCCTATCTCGCCCACATAAAAATCCATGAAGTTGTAACGATGCGTCGTCTTTGCCTGCATTGCCTTGCTGCTGGTGACGCGACGCACACCAGCCAGATCAGCATCAAGATATTGATTCGCTGCGTTTTCTATCCATTCGGTAATTTTCTGGCTGGCCGGGCCACCGTTTGGTGGATTGTATTTAAACCCGCCATCGCGAGGCGGATTGTGTGAAGGCGTAAGAACGATACCGTCTGCCTGCCCGGTATGACGGTCCCGGTCCTTGTTATAACTTAATATGGCCAGCGAAATTGCCGGTGTTGGTGTGTATTCATCATTGCTGGCAAGCATGACCTCTACACGATTGGCTGCCAGTACTTCCATTGCACTGGCACACGCCGGTTCGGATAAAGCGTGCGTATCCGTACCCAGAAAAAGTGGGCCATGGATATCATGCAAGCTGCGAAAATCACAAATTGCCTGCGTGATTGCCAGTACGTGGGCTTCGTTAAATGAACTGTCGTAGGCTGATCCACGATGCCCAGACGTACCAAACTTCACTCTTTGTTCTGGAATTGACGGGTCTGGCTTTAACGCGAAATAGGCCGTGATTAATTTCGGGACATTGATGAGTGAGGATATCGGCGCTAACTTGCCTGCCATAGGATGAATATAGGCTGTCATGCTGTTACTTGACCAATGAGCGATGGCGTAATATCTGCGCCTTGGCCGCGGCAATGACATGGGCGACATCGAAACCAAAATGCGTTTCAACTACTTTGCCGGGGGCAGAAAGGCCGAACGACTGCATGGAGATCATCGTGCCGTGCTGCCCCGTATAACGTTCCCACCCAAATGCCGAAGCCGCCTCGACCGACACCCTTGCCGACACTGCTGGTGGCAGCACGTGGTCGCGATAAGCCATGCTTTGCCTTTCAAATAAATCCCATGATGGCATGCTGATGACGCGGGCGAAAATGCCTTCTGTCTTCAGTTGCTCATAGGCCGCAATACAGAGCGCCACTTCGCTACCGGTTCCCAACAGCATTACTTCTGGTTTCTCATCAGCCGCCCCGGCAAGTATATAGGCACCGTTTGCGACACCGCTGGCGCTGGCGTATCGGGTTCTGTCAAAAATGGGTAATGCCTGTCGTGACAACACCATGCTGACAGGTCTATTCCTGATTTGCATGATGACACGCCAGGCTTCCACCACTTCATTGGCATCTGCCGGGCGCATTAGCACCATGCCAGGCATGGCACGAAACGACGCCAGTTGCTCTATAGGTTGATGGGTAGGTCCATCTTCACCCATGCTGACGGAATCATGCGTCCATAGATAAATGACCGGCATGCCCATCATTGCCGACAAACGGATTGCCGCACGAGAATAGTCAGTAAACACAAAAAAACTGGCTGCGAATGGTCGTAACCTGGACAGTGCCATGCCATTGGCTATAGCGCACATGGCGTGTTCACGTATGCCAAAATGGAAGTTACGCCCGGCATAGCTGGCAGATTCATTCCCCAGTTCAGCACTGAAGTAGGCATTGTCAATAGCAACAAATGCCTCAAAATCACCTGCGGCGTCAAAATCCAGATGTGTCTTGGTTGACGGTGCCAGATCGGCTGCACCACCCAGCAACCATGGCATGTGAGTAGCAATGGTATTCAAGACTTTGCCTGATGCTTCACGGGTGGCAAGACCTTTTTCGTCTGCCGGGAAATTTGGCAAAGCGAGATCCCAGCCATCTGGCAGCCCGCCTTGCTGCATGCAATCAATTTGTTTGGCGAGTTGAGGGTATTGCTCGCGATAATCTGCAAACAGGCTATCCCACGATGCGCGGGCATTGCTTCCACGTTGACCAAATTCTTTGCGGAAATGCGCTTGCACGCCATCTGGTATGGCAAATTGAGTATCCGGGTCCACATGGTAAAACTGTTTGGCGAGTCTTACCTCATCAACACCAAGCGGTTCGCCATGTGCATCCCGGCTGTCTTGCTTGTGTGGTGCACCATAACCTATATGGCTTTGCACGACAATCAGTGTTGGTCTGTCCTGAGTGTCAACAAAGCGCTGAAAAGCATTTGTCTGTTGTTCAAGGTTATTTGCGTCTGCCACGCTAACGACTTGCCAGCCATAGGCGCGAAACCGTGCCACGACATCTTCAGTAAACGTAATTGCCGTCGTCCCTTCGATGCTGACGTGATTGCTATCATAGATCCAGCAAAGATTGCCCAGTTCAAGATGACCCGCCAGCGAGGCGGCTTCCGCACTGATGCCTTCCATCATGTCGCCATCACCACATATGGCGTATACATTGTAGTCAAACACAGCAAAGTCTGGTCTGTTGTAAGTAGCAGCCAGCCAGCGCTGTGCGATAGCCATACCAACGCTGTTACCCAAGCCCTGACCAAGTGGCCCTGTGGTCGCTTCGACACCCGCAGTCCAGCCGTGTTCCGGATGGCCAGTACAACGGCTACCAGCTTGCCGAAAACTTTGCAGATCTGCCATGCTGACGGCAAGATCGCCAGACATATTATTGGCGCGGGCCTTCACTCCACACAAATAAAGCATGCTATAGAGCAAAGCGGACGCATGGCCGACAGATAACACAAAACGATCGCGATTAAGCCAGTCAGGGTCGTTCGCATCAAATTTCAGGTAACGCTGCCAAAGGCAATACGCTGTTGGTGCTGCTCCCATAGGCGTGCCAGGATGCCCCGAATTCGCCTTTTGCACCATGTCAATGGAAAGCGTGCGCAAGGTGTTGATGCACAACCCATCAAGGGACGCCTGTGTGCTTGTGACCTTATCCGCCTTGACTGTATCGTCGATATTCATGACAAGGTCTTTGTGGTCTGTGGAGTAGTATCTATCGTATTTGCAGGCAGGTCAGCTTGTTTGCTCTTTTCATTGATGACAGACATCAATTCATTCCAGGATGTGGTGAATGTCATCACCCCTTCATCTTGCAGCCGGGCCGCAAGCGCTTCGATATCAACACCCTCGCGCCTGAATTCTTCTACTACCGAGCTTGCATACCCCCCATCAACCGGCAATACGCCAACTACCTTGCCATGGTCTGCAAATGCCAGTAGCGTTTTCTCTGGTACGGTATTGATTGTGTTGGCTGCCACCAAAGCCTCGATATACATGGTGTCTGATGCTTTGGCATCTTTCGTTCCGGTGCTGGCCCAAAGCAGGCGCTGTGGCTTTACGCCAGCAGTCGCCAGTTTTTGCCAGCGTTCAGACAACAGCAACTCACAATAGGCTTGATAGCATTGCACGGCAACAGCGATGCCAAGGCGGTTGTGGAAGGCGGGTGATATTTCGTCTTTCACTGCCACGTCCCAACAACTCACAAACACTGATGCAACAGACTGAACTTGCAAATGCAAGCCC
The DNA here is from genome assembly GCF_058808955.1 of Undibacterium sp. GW821-FHT11B02. NCBI lineage: Bacteria > Pseudomonadati > Pseudomonadota > Betaproteobacteria > Burkholderiales > Oxalobacteraceae > Undibacterium > Undibacterium sp. GW821-FHT11B02. The sequence goes on from NZ_JBXASD010000003.1 coordinate 242,580, forward strand.
GCGAGCTGACGTCTTTCCATACCCCGTAAATAAGCATTGGCCGCAGCCAGGTACTGCTCACGCGAAAATAATAAAGTAACGTTGATTGAAATGCCGTCGAAGATGGCCTGTTCAATCGCCAGAATTCCTGCTGGTGTACCTGGGATTTTGATGTACAGATTAGGGAGTGCCGCATGATTGTGTAAATGCGTAGCGGCTCTGACAGTATTGAACGTGTCATGCGCCAAAAGCGGCGACACTTCAAGCGATACCCAGCCGTCAATGCCATCACTGGCATCAAATATAGGACGAAGCAATTGAGCGGCATGTGTCAAATCTTCCAGCGCTAATGCAAAGAATAACTCCTCACCAGTTAATCCCTCTTTGTAGAGCTGATGAATGGCTGCGTCATAGCTAGTCCCTGATCCTATCGACTGTTGAAAAATGGTAGGGTTTGAAGTTAAGCCACTTACATTCAAATCTACGATGTAGCATTGCAGAGTACCGCTGGTGAGCAACTGACGATGAATATTATCCAGCCACACACTTTGACCCAGGTCACGCAATTGGCTGGTATGAGCATTCATATAGTTTCCATTTGAGATTGTTAACTGCTGAATGGCCATGAGTTGACAGTGGCCGGACTATCGAAGCTGACAAATGCGCTGTATTGATAGTCCATCAGATCACCCAGGCGATCCACACTGATGTCTGCGGGTGGGTACATGGTCAGCGTATCTGTATCTAAAGCAAAGTGTCCTTGCCGGACAAGCACAGTCGTCAGGCGGTTTTGCATCAGTTTTTTCATTGCGGTTAGCACGCGCAATTTATCGTCTATCATCACATAGTGTTGCCCGGGGTACTGCTGAACGATGGCGGCCAACATTTTTTCTTTGTGAACATAGACCAGCGTACGGCCACCTACCGCATTCCATAAGCCAGAACGAAGTATTTTGCGTGGCTGATAGACGATGTCGCCATCAGAAACAATCACGGTACTGCCTATCGTTTCAAGCTGTGCAATCAATTCCATCGCGTAAGGATACAAACGCTCTGCGAAAACATAATCCATCAAGAAACTTGATATTCGCAGCAACGCCTGATTGTTTACACTATGCAAATGTTCAAACTCATTTTCAGGAGAAAATGCTGCGTCAGACCGAAACCGCTGCAATGCGCCGAAATAATCTGCATACCCCAATTCAATACGCAATTGTTCAACGATGTCCCAATACCGTGCGGCACTGGCAGAACCAAACTCGGTGTAAAGAAGTTGGCCAAATTCATATAAGATTTGGTCGTTATTGAGAAGAGTGTTGTCAACATCGATTAAAAATACCAGGTTTCTCCTGACTGGCATTTCTTTGAGACCGGAATCTGTTTCAGATGGCATCATTTTGAGCTTCCTGCTGAGGGTGCATCATTTTTCTCCAGATGCCCGCCAAATTCACTGCGCATTGCAGACAGCATCCGATTAGCAAAATCGCCGCGTCCACGAGAAGAAAAACGTTCAAACAGTGCCGCACTCAGCACGCCCATTGGGACCGCTTCTTCAATGCCTGCAAGCATGGTCCATCGGCCTTCGCCGGAGTCAGCCACGTGGCCTGCGTAAGCATCAAGATCAGGATCATGGAATAAGGCCGATGCCGTCAGATCCAGTAACCAGGAACTGATGACACTGCCGCGCCGCCACACTTCCGTAATTTCCAGCAAGTTCATGTCGTACTGATAAAATTCGGGATTGCGTAGCGGTGTATTCTCGGCGTCATTCTGTTGCTTAAATTCAGGTTTGCCTATATTGGCATTGTGCAGAATGTTCAAGCCCTCTGCATAGGCTGCCATCATTCCGTATTCAATGCCGTTGTGCACCATCTTGACGAAATGGCCCGCGCCAGTACCACCGCAATGCAAGAAACCTTGTTCGGCATCATTGACAGGAAGCGCCTTAAGCAAACGGGCTGGGGTGCGCGTAGCAATTGCAACACCAGGGGCAAGTGACAAAAATATGGGGCGCATGCGTTCAACAATGCTAGCCTCGCCACCTATCATCAGACAATAGCCACGTTCCTGACCGGCAATACCACCGCTTGTCCCTACATCAAGATAATGTAATCCCCTCCCCTGCAATTCGTCTCTGCGTCGTATATCGTCGCGATAGTAAGAATTGCCACCGTCAATCACAATGTCACCCTTGCTAAGCAGAGGTAACAAGTTTGCCAATATTCCGTCGACCATTGCTGCAGGCACCATCAGCCAGATAGCGCGGGGTAATGACATCTGTGACACCATATTTTCCAGTGACCTGGCTGCACTGGCACCATCTTTTTCAGATTCAGCCATTGCCAGCTCGCTGGAATCGTAGACTACGCAGTCATGACCTGTTGCCAGCAGACGCCTTACTATGCCAGAGCCCATCCTGCCTAAACCTATCATACCCATTTGCATAGTCGTCTTCCTGCATTAAGAACCAGTTTACGATCTTACTGCGCGTACGCAATCGGAGTCCACGCGGGGCTCATGCGCTGCTCAAAATGCTCATGTACCAGAGTACATTCCGCTTTTTGCGCGGCTCTTCACCCCGCTGACGCACGTTCGCTACAGATCGTAAACAGGTTCTAAGTGAAAATGCCAACCCGCTACAACTTGCCTTAGATTAAACAGATAAAAGAAGGCCATCTGTTCGATGGCGTACAAACAATGGCGAATTTAATATGCATGCTGTCTGTACAGGTATTGAAGATGATCTTGAGAAAACACTGGACGTAGATTGAAAGAAACATTTCCGGCAAGCGCCTTCATCGCTATTTTCACTTTGTCAGGGCTGTTTTGGGTAAGTCCTGTTTATGAAAAATTTACCCTCTTCACAGAAAGAAAACCTATGTCAATCAATCATGTTGCCGTCTGGATAGATCATGTTCAGGCCCATATCATTCACTTCAACGCCGAAACCGTCGAGACTAAAATAGTCTTAACGCATTCCACCCATCCGCATTTACATACCAAAGCCGGGACTATAGGGGCTGGCCGGGCACCAGAGAGCCCGCAGTATTTCGATGACATTGCGATGAATTTGAAAGACGCCGAGGAAATCTTGATTGTTGGCCCCGGGTTTGAAAAACTGGAGCTAATGAAGCATCTCCTGAAAAACTATGATGCCATCGCGCAGAAAGTTAAAAGCATAGAGACCGTCGATCATCCAAGTGATGGGCAGTTATTGGCTTATGCACGTATTTATTTTCTCAAAAAGGATAAGCTGGGATTGTAGTGTTCTGTCGGGCTGGAAAACTGTCAGGCAAATTTTTTACCGCAAGTAAAACAATCTGCGCCTCAGGATAACGCAGTCAAACGACGCATTTGTGGTGAATAAGGCTTCGACACGGCAACCGGGGGACTCATGCTGCCTCCAGTTTTCTGGCCGGATGCAAGGACGCGCACAACATATCGGCAATCACCAGGGCCATGAAACTACTAACCCAGATGAGGTTGGCGCTTCCACCAAAACTGGCTTTGATATCCAGTTTCAAAACATCAACGGCCATACGCGTGACGATAAAAGTCAGCGTCAGTGCATAACTGCGGGTGATCCATATCTGGTGCATGATCAATTGTTTGTTGCTGGCAGTGTACACAGCAGCCAGCGTGGTGCCCAACCATAAACTTCCTTGCGCAATCGCAGGCCATTTTTCATCAGCGGCCAAATACATCAGTGCGATGTATATCGCAATGGGGGCGGCGATACAGACAGAAAAACCGTACACACGCCCAAGTACCCGGTGCAAATGCAAATGCCTGCTGCGGAAATCAGGAAAGAACTGTATGGGTGCAACGACCAGCGCCATCGTTGCCGCAAATGCGTGTACGTGCAGGCACCAGCGATAGGCATTTATTTTTTGCTCCCACTGTGGGTTCATCCCCAGCAACAAAGGCAATTCCACCTTGAGCATCACCAGCATGAACAGCAAACCCGTGACAATAAAGAAGTAAAGCTGGGGACGAGCGAGTACCTCACGGGTTGCCATGATTTTCTCCCAAAAATGCAAGTGAAATGACGATGTGTTAAATGGTCTTAAAGGGTATTAAACGCCATTAACGACATGTTGACTGACACCGAAGCTGTAAAGTCTGTGTCGAAAAGTAAGTATCAAAAAGTAAGCGTGATACATTTCAAGTCCTGCAAGGTTGCATCGTCACACATTGTATTGTTACGAATATAATACTTGGCTTTAATTGGCTACCAGGCATTCCATGTCGTCTCCCCACTTATATCGCAGTGAATACGCCCGGCGCATGAATCGGGTACTTGATCACATCGACCATCATTTAGATTCCCCACTCGAACTGGCAAACTTGGCGGATGTGGCGAATTTTTCGCGCTATCATTTTCATCGTTTGTTTGCCAGCTGGATGGGTGAGACATTAGGTGACTATATCCGACGTCGGCGCCTGGAAGTCGGGGCAATGCAATTGGCAACACAACCGAATCTGACCGTATTGGAAGTCGCTGTCTATACTGGTTTTGGATCAGGAGAAGCCTTTGGTCGCGCCTTCAAGACGCAATTTGGCTGCACGCCTGCTGCCTGGCGCAAAGATACCGGACGACGCTCTGCCACGCAATTGGCGGCGATGCGGATAAAAAAATCAGAACACAATAGCGGCAACAGCAATCCTGATCAGATATCTATTGCCGATTTCGGCAATCATGAAGCCTTCAAACACATCAATACGGAAACCGATATGAAGGTGGATATCATCGACTTGCCAGCCGTCAAGGTGGCATATATTCGCAAGATCGGCTCTTATGGCGCAGAAATAGGTAGTTTTTGGCGAACGACGTTCACCCCCTGGCTGCACAGCAATGGCCTGACCCATCAAGCCTGTTACGGCATCAGCCATGATGACCCTAGCATTACCCCGGTAGACAAGTGTCGCTACGATGCCTGTGTCGAAACTACGGAAGGCTTTTACCCGACCGCACCTGCCAACATCACCGAATTGCCCGGTGGACGCTATGCGGTCACCAAATATGTCGGCACCTCATCCGGTATCACGGATACGTGGATGGAATTTTTCCGCGCCTGGTTACCTTCGAGCGGCTTGCAATGCGATGCGCGCCCCTGCTTTGAATATTACCCGCCAGACGTCAGAATGGACCCCAAGACGGGCATATTTGAGTGCGACATCTGCATTCCAGTTTGCGCGCTCTGAATTTTTCCTGGCCCCAGCTCCCACCAATACCCCCAACGTTAACAGGATGCAATTTCCATGAACAAATCTTGGTTTACCAGGCTATTCGCCATCGCAGCAAGCACTTTCACATTGATGGGACCAGGACTGGCACAGGCCGAAACTGTGCCAAACTACAAAGTAGGTGCAGTAACCAGAAACATCGTCCCGGCCAAGCCCGTCTATTGGCGTGGCGCAAAGACCCACATTTTGATCACATCGGTATGGTATCCGGCTGAAGCCGATGCTGTTGAAACGCCCTTTTCGATCGGCCCGCCTGGCAACCCATTCTTTAACGCCGCCAATTTTGCGCGTGATGCAAAGCTATTGCAGGCTGCTGACAAATATCCTCTCATCGTGATTTCGCACGGAACTGGTGGGTCGGCGGTACAAATGGCCTGGCTTGGCACAGCGCTGGCGGCACAGGGCAATATTGTCGCAGCAGTCAACCATCCCGGTAATAACGGCCTTGAACCCTATACGGTAGAAGGCTTTTCAGTATGGTGGGAACGTGCCAAGGATTTGACCAGTGTGATCGATGCGATGTTGCAAGATCCCACGTTTGGCCCACGAATCGATGCGGGCAAAATTGGTGCAGCCGGATTCTCACTCGGCGGTTACACCATGATGGCAATAGCTGGCGGCATCACGGAACCACATCGCATAATGGATTTTTGCGCATCGCCACAGGCCGATGAAGCTTGCAAGCCAGTGCCAGAATTCCCGGGATTTTGGGATAAAGCGCAACAACTACGCAAAACCGATGTCGACATGCAAGCGGCATATCGTGACGCAGACAAATCGCACCGCGATCCGCGTATTCGTGCTGTCTTTGCGATAGCCCCGGCGCTTGGCCCAGTGTTCCCGGCAGACACACTCAAAGCCATAACCATCCCGGTAGAGATCGTGGCTGGCGATGGCGACCATATTGTTCCGGTCAACACCAACGCCCGCTATTTTGCGGCCAACATCCGTAGCGCCAAATTGACCATTTTACCTGGGGGCGTCGGACATTACACCTTTCTCGCCGCCTGCACAGATGCCGGACGCAACACCCTGCCCGAATTTTGCACTGACAAAAAAGGTGTTGACCGTGTGTCCGTGCATAAAGAGGTCAATGCACGTGCGATTGCATTCTTTAAGTCAAATTTAAACTGATCGTCGGCCTTTAGTCCTGCTCTGCCTTATCCGACGTGTTTTTCAATAGTTCGCCAGTTTCAAAATGTTCAAGCCAGGCGTAGATGAGCAGACGCCACTTTGTATATTTGGCGACAAGTGGTAAATTTACATGACTTGAACTTACGCAACGCTGGCAACTCATAACGAGACAACATCAGGGACAACATGAGCACACCATTAAAACTGAATAATGCCGGGCTGGTGCTATTGCAAAGCTATATCTCTTTGCTTTTCTCACGCCTAAAACTGACGGAGAACGACACTTTTTTATCTGCCGAAGCGCAGCAACGTGCCGTTCATTACCTGCAGTTTTTAGTGACTGGACACATGGGCACACCAGACCACTACCTGACGCTGAACAAAATTCTATGTGGTCTCAAGCCGCAAGAGTCTGTGATCAGCGGCATCACCATGCCAGCAACAGAAGTGGAACTGTGTGACAGTCTGCTGCAGGCAGCTATAAGCCACTGGAGCGCAATCGGCAGTAGTTCGCTCGATGGTTTTCGGGGCAACTGGCTGGTCAGGGATGGCTTGTTAAGTGACCAAACCGGACAATGGAATATGACCGTGGACAAGCGTGCGTATGACATACTATTGAACCGCAGCCCGTTTAGCTATTCCATCATCAAAATGCCCTGGATGAGCAAGACTTTGCGTGTAACATGGCCAACATAACGGTCATCGCAACAACTGGTGGCATGTAGCCTGTTTGAATGTGGGCTAAAAGATTTTCGCCACCTTTTGTTGAAAGACAGGATAACGGTCCAATTCTTTAACCATATTCTTTTCCACGCTGGCCCGCAGATCATTCAGACTGTGCCTGACTGTATCAATATCCAATGCAAGATCCGGCTCATATTTCAGCAGATCATCTAGCAGACGATCTGCAACAACCATGTCATTCAAATTGCCCAAGCCACTTTGCAATTGAGTGATATCTTCAAAAGTACTTTTTTTCTTGGCAAGAGAAATAAACGGCCAGAAAAATTCCATCGCATAATGCGCCTTTTTAACGGCGATACGAACACGGTGCAATTTCTCTGCATCCTTATGTTTTGTTTTCTTCCCTATCGAAAAAAGGCGCTTGAAGATTTTTCTTGTTGCCTTATTACAAAATTTACGGATGTCTGTATCACTGTAGGCATCATCTTTTTCTGCAACTTCATCCCTCCAACCCATGGTTAACAACCACACAGCCAGGTTTAGCATAAACAACTCAAACCGATCAGAACACAAGGCATCAATGGCTAGCTGATGCTGTTTTTCGGCATAGTGCCCGGCCTGCACAATGACTCTTCTTCCCGAACGCCTGCTCTCTTTGCTGTCCATAATCTTGGTCAAAGTAGATGATACCAACACATCCCAATCCCTTGCCGGACCAATTTCCCGGGCGATCCAGGCGAGGTCATCTACCAGAAATGGCGGAATCGAAATTTCGCCCTTGAATAGTTGAAATACAGTACGCAAACGACGCAAGCTGACGCGAAGCTGATGCATGCTTTCTTGCTGATACACCGGAAAAATCCCGGCATCATGCTGCTCCATTTTTTTCAGGCAATCCAGAATAATGACCTGGAATAAAGACTCTGTGTCAGTCGCTTTATCAAGGCCAGACGCATCTTTCTTCAATACAGACAAGATCGGTGAATCAGGGGCCGCACTTTTTTCCGCACTGACTTTTTTCATTACATTCGCGTCTTCGCTAAAGAATATCCTATAGGCAAATCAATCCCTGTCCGATTTGACGAATGAATTTGACCAACGGATTTATGAGGCCAACTATTGAATATGCACGCAATTAAGGGCGGGATATTGACTTATGTCATTTAAGATTAGGATGAATTGCCAGCATTTTCAAGATTTAGGCTGTTTAGGAGCAGCCCCGCCCAGAAAAGAAAATTCCATTTCATACATTACGCTGGGGGAATACAATTACAGGTGTTAAATTGATGCGCAAGCTATATTGAGGCAATAAGCATTTATGAGAATTGGGATTAGCAGGTGGAATTTCAAAGCGCGAGTAGTCGTGGTATTTTTATTTTTTATCTGTACTACCACTTTACTTTTCAAGTCGTCATTCACGCCAGCAGAAATACAAATCAAGATGGCTGAGCATTTTTCTGCCGCTACATCCAAAAACATTGAAAGGATAGAATGCTACGCCGGCACAAAGGGCCGGGAAATGCACCCGTTTCTGGATTGCAATTATAAAATTCGGGGGAAAGACATTTGGGAAACTAAAGAAGTGAATTACCCAGAACACTTGTTTGGCAGCTGGGGCTTCGGGATCATTTTTTATGATCAAACTGCACAGCCCAAAGTCGATCTCACCAGTTCAGCAACTGATGATATACCGTCAATTAGCAGAGTTGATCTTTACTATTGCATGAGCGTAGCAGATCAAATTCTGGATCAACAGCCGAAATAGCTGTCCTTGCATTCATGACCGAAAATGTTCTACATTTTGTCATTTCTAAGCTTGCTGACGATTTCGCGCTGTTAATCACCGGCAAGGTGATGTAGTCTGTAGAAAACGTGATTTGCGGCGAATCGGTTAAGGATCACAATGAGGTGAACACCTTTGATAATCATTGAGGCTTACATAATAATTCGCCTACTCAAAATGCTGGCGGGTTCTGCCATTCGCTTCGGGGAAGCGCGTGGTGGCTTTGTGTTCGTCAGACATTCGCTTCACGCGCTCGCCATTCTGACGTTTTGGGTTCTGTCTTGCATGCCGTCATTGTCGAATGCTGCACAAACCGGTGAGCGCTGGACTGGCATGGCTGAAGCCCTTTTTCAACATTACACGCAGGACCAGGGCTTGCCACAGACAACAGTGACGGGATTGGCCGAAGACGGTGATGGGTTTCTTTGGGTCGCTACCCAAGGTGGTTTGGCGCGGTGGGATGGTTACCGTTTTCGAAGCTATCTGCCGAATCCCAAAATTCCCGGTTCTCTCCCTGATAATTGCGTCAACGTGCTGCATGTCGATGCTGCCGCTCAGCTATGGGTAGGAACATCTGCTGGCGGATTGGTGCGCTACGATAAGCAGAAAGATCGATTTGTGAAATTGGAAGGGCTGGGCAATGCAGAGATCCTGTCGATTGCCGACGATGGCAGTGGCGGGCTGTGGATTGCTACAGCCACAGGCTTGAATCATTTGGATGCCAGGACTGGCAAACTGCAGAGCTGGCATCATGACCAGAACGATGCCTCCAGTCTGCCGGATGAACGGGTTCCTTCAGTAATCCGCGACCATAAGGGTGTGGTGTGGGTTGGCACGCATACAACACTGGCCAAAATGGTTCCCGGAAACGATCATTTTGTTGTTGTTCCGATTTTCGTCGGAACTTCTCCAGTGATGAATATTCGTAGCCTATTGGAAGATCGCAACGGGCGAATCTGGGTTGGCACTCATCAAAACGGTGCATTCGTCATTGATGGCACCGATGCCAAACCGCGTCAGGTAGAAGAAACCATTACAGGAAAATCGTCGCTGCTCACTGATTTTGTGTTCAGCATGAGCCAGTCGGATAACGGTGAAATCTGGCTTGGTACCTATGGCGATGGGATCGTTGTCGTCAATTCCGATACGATGCAAACACGGCATATTCGTCACGACCTGAAGATTTATAACAGCCTGTTATCGGACCAGGTCTGGACGCTTTACGCTGACCATAGCGGTTCGATGCTGGTCGGATGCGGTAATGGGCTGGATCGCCTGCTTAACGCTGACACAGCGATCCTGTCATTGTTCGGCGATCCCGGGCGTTCTGACGGATTCACATCAAATGACATCGTCAGCGTCTTCGAATCGAAAAATGGATTCATCTGGCTGGGTTACGCTGGAATGGGCGTTGATGTGATCACGGCGACGGGCGAGCGCATAGCGCAACTACGGCCCGATCCTGGTGAACCGCATACTGCCTTGGCGAAAGGCGTTGTTTCGGCGTTTGCCAGTGATGGCACCAGCGTATTTATCGGCACCGATGCCGGAGTGTATCGGACCGATTTGAATGGAAAAGGATTAAAACAAGTCAACATGAAAGGGCGTGTGCCGGTCAAATCAGGCAATGCCCTTTTGTATGATGACGGCGTACTCTGGGTTGGTGGCGGAAGCGACGGCTTGTACGCGGTATCGCCAGATGGAGCAGTTCAACCGGTGGTCAGTCATCTGGATGGTAAGCAACTTACCAGTCCACGGGTCAACACCATCATCAAAGGGCGCGATCACGATATTTGGGTTGGAACAAGAAATGGATTAAATCGTATCGATCTGGCTTCCGGTGCAGTTGAAAAAATTCAATACAACGAATCCGATTCGGCAGGCCTGTCTGGCGGTAATGTATCTTCCATGCTGATTGATCGACGCGGCCGGTTGTGGGTAGCATTGTTCGGCAGCGGGGTCAATATAATGCTTGGCAGGGATGGATCCGGTCACCCCCGTTTTAAAAGAATAAGCACCGACGCCGGGTTGCCGAATGACAACGTCGATGCGCTGCTTGAAGATAATCAAGGGAAAATCTGGGCCAGCAGCGATGACGGTATCGGGGTGATCGATCCAGAAACACTAACGGTACGCGCTTTTCGGCGTGGAGATGGTCTTGGAGTGCCGAACTACTGGGTTAACTCTGGCGTAAGAACTGGTGCTGGCGAATTGTTGTTTGGCGGTGCCGATGGCCTGACTGTGATTTATCCCGAACGGATCAAGAACTGGACATATATTCCCCCCATTGTGATCACCGATGCGCATATTGGTGGTAAGGCTGTGACACTGTCTGGTGCTGCTGTCGGCATCGATCCACTGGTTGTCACGCCGGAAGAAAACAGCATGGTCATTGAATTTTCTGCGCTGGATTTCACCGCACCGGAACGCAATTTATACGCGTATCGGCTGGCTGGATTTGACAAAAACTGGATCGATACCGATTTTACCCGGCGTGTTGCCAGCTACACCAATTTGCCTCCTGGCGCATATACCCTGCAAGTGCGAGGTTCAAATCGTAACGGTACCTGGGTGGAGAAGTCGCTGAGTATACCGATCAATGTTCTGCCTGCCTGGTATCAGACCTGGTTATTTCGTGTTGCAGTCTTTTTAGCGGGAATTCTTCTGGTTGTGTTGCTGGTGCAGCTTCGTACTGCCTATCTGCACAAAGCGAAACTCGCATTGGAAGAATTAGTGGCAATTCGGACGCGGGAATTATCGAACAGTACCGAACAGCTACGGCAGAGCAAGATTCAACTGGAAGAGATTGCGTATCGCGATGTACTGACTGGATTATCGAATCGACGCCTGTTTATGGAGCGATTTGAAAATTTTCAAGCCTTGGCCAAACGGACAGGGCGAAATTTTGCGTTGTTGTTAATCGATCTTGATAAATTTAAATACATCAATGATACCTTTGGTCACGACGCCGGTGATGCAGTCCTCGTGGCGACTGCGGCACGATTGGTCACAGCGACGCGGGATGTCGACGTTGTGGTGCGTTTGGGTGGCGATGAGTTTGCCGTGTTGTTGGACGACTCCGGGCAGACTGCTTCGATTCATGTAGTATGCGAACGTATCCTGGGGTTATGTGCCCAACCCATCATTTTTGGTAAGCAGCAATTCATTGTTTCCACGAGTATCGGCGCAGCCTTCTTTGGCGAACATGGCAGCTCCCAGTCTGAATTATATAAATCGGCAGATACGGCGCTCTACGAAGCGAAAAACAGCGGACGAAATACCTGGCGTTGCTTTGCGTCGCCGGTTGCCCCGCCTTTGACCACCTCCCATAAAACATCTGTGGAATAATAACAAGACACTGTATCGTGGCTTGGCGAAAAACGCGGGGCGAGCATTTGTCGCATTCACACGCCATACAACGCCCCCATCTTCCCCACCACATCCCTCATCCTGCTACGCAATTCTGGTGGTTCCAGCACTTCGGCGTCTTCACCAAAACGCAGCATTTCTGCGCAGGCTTGCCACAGTGATCCTACCGGGATGGTGGCGGTGGTCCAGCCTTGTTCATCCACGTCTTCGGACAAACGCAGTTCTGCGTAGACATAGGGTGGCAAAAAGGCTTCGCACATTTTGACGCCTCTGGGTGACAGGCGGATGGTGGCCTGGTTGTTGTAGGTGTCCTGTTCCAGCCTGCGGGTGGATGCGCGCCAGTAGTTGGTGAGATCAAAACTGGCGGGGCGTTCAAAATATTGTTCCAGCAGATTGAAGTCCAGTATGCGCGAGATGCGGTAGGTGCGTGGTTTGTCGTCCACCTGCCCTACCAGGTACCAGGCACCGCCTTTCATGACCATGCCCAGTGGTTCGACGGTTCTTTCCTTGACACCTTTCCAGCTTTGATAGCGGATATGGATCAGGCGTTGTGTCCACACTGCATCAACCACTTGCGGCAGGTAATGCGGCTGCTCTGTCAGTGAAAACCAGGCTGGCGCGTCCAGGTGGAAGCGTGAACGCATTTGTATGGCACCGTCGCGCAAGGCCACGGGCATGGCAGACAGCAGCTTGTTTTGTGCCGCCACCATGACTGAACCCAGCCCCATGTCGGTGGCGGCACCCGCCAGGCCACTCATGAACAGGGCTTCGGCTTCTTTGGCGGACAGGCCATTCAATTGCGTGCGATAACCATCCAGCAGGCGGTAACCACCGGCAGAACCGCGTTCGCTATACACGGGAATGCCAGCCTCGCTCATGGAATCAATGTCACGATAAATGGTGCGCAAGGTGACACCACACTCATCTGCCAGTTCAGGCGCAGTGGCAAAACCCCGGGCTTGCAGGATGGTAAGGATGGAAATCAGCCGGCTGGCGCGCATGTCAGAATGATGCGGGATGCAAGAAATGAAATAATTTTTCAATAATAATCCATCCTGACAAAAGATGACAGGTATGAAACCGTATTCTTATCACATCGGCCAAGCAATGACGCTATAAAGCCGCTAACCCTGACACAGAAAGGCAAGATCATGAGCAACAATGACAACATCACCCTGTTCTATTCCCCACAAACCCGCGCTACCGGTGCGCTGACCTTACTGGAGGAAATAGGTGCACCTTATCAACTGCACGTCTTGAACATGAAGGCAGGCGAGCAAAGGCAGAGCGCGTATCTGGCGATTAACCCCATGGGCAAGGTACCTGCCCTGCTGCATCGTGGCGAACTGATCACGGAACAGGTTGCTGTTTTCCTGTACCTGGCAGAGTTGTTCCCGGAAGCTGGCCTTAGCCCTGCCCCTGGCAGCCACTTGCGCGGCTCTTACCTGCGCTGGATGGCGTTTTATGCCGCCTGTTATGAACCGGCCCTGGTGGACAAGTCGCAACAACACCCGCCAGCAGCGCCATCAATGTGCCCTTACGGTGATTTCGATACGATGATCAACACCGTCACGGCTCAACTGGCAAAAGGACCATACCTGCTGGGCGAACAGATATCAGCAGCAGATATCCTGTGGGGCAATGCCTTGAACTGGGGCACCATGTTCAAGCTGGTGCCTGAAACCCCTGTCATCATGGAGTATGTACAACGCATCACCAGCCGCCCGGCTTTTGTCAAAGTCGGTGCCATGGATGCTGCCTGGGCCGCCGAGCATGAGCGCGTTGTAAATGCGGTGAATGAGACGAAAGCTAGCAAGGTGGCGTAAATTCAGCTGGCTGTTGTCACGCTCCAGACTGATATCGACTCTTTACCATCAAGTGGATACAGGTCATCATTCTTGAACTGGAACTTGAGTTCTGCCGGTGCAAAGTTGTCGTCTTTGACCGGCACATTCTGATGTGGTTTATCTTTCGTCAGACTGTATTCACGGGTATCTTGTTGCATGATCAGTACATCACCATCGATACGTATCAGCTTGAACCATCGCTGTACTATTTGGGGAACATCCCGCGAGGTGGCCGGTTCTGCGCTCACCCAGGCTTCAAAAATATCGCCAACGACAGGGTGTGCCAGGTGTTGCTTGAGCAGCGCTGCGCGATCGGTGGAGGCTTGTGCATCTACATTGAATTTAAATTGCAAGGCAGCTATGACAGTGATGGCTGTCGCAACACCCGCAACAAATTTCCATTTGAACCAGAAACGGAACTTACCCCGGTAGGCGTGCTGATGCTGCCGGTAAAAGTCGGTTAGCGGCTTGCTGAAATCATTGCGCTCGATTTCTGTGTGGCAAGCGGAACAAACCACAAGCGGTATGGCTGGAAAATTGGTAAAGGCATGAAAAAATGAGTCTTCACGCAAATTGAAGAATTGCATGCGCAATTGCTCTTTACGGCAATGTGGGCACGGAACATCGCTGACATCAATTTCACCTGCCGGGATATGGGTTTGAGTAACGGTGTAGACGAACACTAAATTCTCCGGAATAACGGTGGGGTAAGATGCTTGTTTATCTGGTGCTCAATAGGTCAGGAGCTCAATACCTGGCCTGGCCCCGGCTCAACATGGCCTGCATTCGCGATCTGGTGATATTCGTAAAACTGCCTCGCGATCTCGTCATAGTTTCTCCCACTGATTCTGGGCAAGGTAATGTACAACTGATGAGAGCGGGCATCGAAGCGCAGGTATCTTGCTTTTTTTCCGATCACGGGTGCCGATGTACCAGGTTTGAATTGCAACTGTAGCGTGACGACGAAGCCACCATGCGCAACCAGCGATTCGACAGCCGACCAGGCTAGCTCACCTGTCACGCCTTCCAGACGCAAGGTATCACGACGCACTACGATAAAAGGCTTCAGCGATTTCTTGCGGAAATTGTTGGCGACGAAAGTACATGCGACACCACCTGCGATCAGGAAGGTAATCACTGCAACGGTAATCAGCTTGAAGTGCGTACCGCTTGACAGGAACATCAGCACAATGGCAAACGCAAACAAGAATTGCAGAAAAGCCGCTAACCCAAATACCAGCATTGCGATGGAAGGTGGTTTTTTGATGATCCATTCGTCTGTCAGCAAACCAGAGCGAATAGTAATATCCTGCTTTTGTACCTGCGATAAATCCTTGGTCAAATGCTTGCACCATGCGCTGCCATCGCCCAGCAATTGGTTCAGCAGTGACATGCCTGCGTCGTCCACAGGTCTGGCGGCACGGGCCAGCATGTCTGCATTTGGTATGACCTGCAACGCATCCATCCGCTGCCGCAATGTCGGGTGGGTATCAGTGGGGTGAGTCCATTCGTCATCCAGATGTGTTTGCGGATTATCCAGGCCCCGTAATTGCGCGTTTTGTATCAGTTCGGCGACCAGATCATCCTGCTCTGTCGCCTGCAAGCGTGCGCGGCCAACGGCTTCATGAATCAACATGTTAAACAACCTTGTACGCAATAGCGCCGTGGCAGCATCCACCGCACTATGCAGGGAACTGCCAACGGAGTCAGCGATCAGCTCACGCTGGCGGCTCCAGTGTTGAACCGCATGATCGAACTGTTGAGAAAAAAACTCGCCCAGCAGGAAAGTCGGATACAGCATGATCTGGCTAACGATGTCACGTTCGCGCAAGTTGTGCATGTGCTCCAGGTTTCTGCGCACACCGGAAAAGATGGGGAGGAAACGCGTTGAATAATCCGTATCAGCACCTGCAAAATGCGCCAGTTCATGACCGATAATGACTTCAGTTTCGGCACGGGACAACACCGCCAGATAAGTAAGCGGCAGGTAGAGTGTACGCCCCCGCAAGATCGACTCCGACGGCGTCAATCTGATGTCGCAGGAGGTGACAAAGAAGCCGTCACACAGTCCAACAACGATATGATCTGGTGCCAATGCATTGAGTCGCTGTGCGATATCCCGCATCCAGGCCCACAAGGCGGGTGACTGAGAAGGTAAAACACTACGGCCCGTCAAGGGCATGGCCTGGATGTTGAAACTGGTCCGGTTGACATACAACGCATACAGTGCCTGCAACGCCGCTGCAATGGCCACCAGGCTGACGATTCCGAACATGATGCTTGCTTTCAGATCGGCGTCACTCATCGCACTAACGATGTTGATGCTGGTCAGTGTTTCATAGACGGAAGCAGTGATGGTCGCGCTCGCGAGTAACAGCGTCATGGCAGCCATTAACCAGGGGAGCCGTTGATAGCCTTTCGAAAAAACCTGCAAGAGTTGCTCACGCGAATTTCGCGCTATGCGCCCGGCACGAATCATCAACATCATGCCCAGCACACCCAATAGCGTTGCCAGCAATCCACAGGCTACCGTCCAGAGCGGCAAAGCCTGACGAGCACGTATGGCAGGATGGCTTTCATCCAGATCAGCCAACTGCTCTTTCAGAATTTGACTGGCGTACTGTACACCCAGTACACGTCCCTTAACACCGCTGGGTATGGACGCATGTGGATCGCGCTGCGCAAGTTCCGACAAACTGGCTATTTGCTCAGACAATTCCGCCCGGTTTTGCGCCAAATTTGACAGTCTCATTAACTGTGACATTCCCAGAACAGTAAGTAAAGCGGGAAACAGCAAAAGAAAGATGGCGAGCTTCAGGCTGGGCTTTGTTATGGGCGTCATGGGCGTCGTGTTTGTCATGGGCGTGTCATTTGTCCAGTTGAAGCCGGGGGCAGATCGACAATGCTGAAAGAATAGGCAAGCTTAACAGGTAAGGTTTGTTAATTTGCCATGTTGTGGATTTGCTTACAAATATGGGCAATTTGTAACAGCTTTGCGATCTGGACCAAAGGAGGAATTACCTTACCCACGCCACATTCTTTGGCTTGACAAGCACTGAAAACCGCTAGCAACCAGCATATTGCCCGGGCCAGATCAAGTCTCAAGTCACCTGCTTGACACGACCGCCCCGGATATAGCTGATCAGCAAATTTCACATCGGTAAAATCGAAATGCGACTACCGTGGACTTCATCGGTCACATGGACAAAAATCCTTATAAGTCAATTGACTTGACTCAAAAACGAATAACGGAACATTAAATAAATTACAATAAGCCCTTCCAGCACTTCTGCTCAATTCATGGACTGTAATCACCGATTTGAACTTGCAACATGCCAGGATCCAGGCTAACCAGAATTTTTACGAAATTTTTACACGATTTTAGTAATAATACTATTCACGTCAATTACAACAAGACGTATCACATTCAGGAATAACAAAAAACATGGACGACCATTCCTTAGTAGTCGATAGCCAAAACAGCATGATGCTGCCTCAGTTAAGCAACGCCTTCACAGACCAGCAAAAGATCAACATTGCCGCTTTCAGCGATGCCCAGCGTCAGAAAATGACGCAGATCGTTGCCACAACAGGTGAGCTAAACAGTGCAGTCGTGACCAGTTTTGGTACTGAGCAGCAAATGCACATGAATCAGTTTCTGGACGAACTTTTAGTCGGTATCCGTACCGCCGACGTGGGCGAAGCTGGTGCCATCACACTGGAACTGGCACGCCACATCAAGACCATGAAACTGGCCGAGATGAAAGCCGAAGTAGAGGGTGGCGACTGGGTTGCCAACTCACTGGGGAAACTGCCCTTCATCGGTAAATATGCATCGGCATTGCGTTATTTTCAGTTGCATCACGCGGAAATCATCAAATATCTGAAAGAGATAGAAGACCGGGCGCAACGTGAACGCGGTAAGCTGGCGGCCACCAATGGCAAGCTTGATCAACTGGTTGACCGCACCATCGACAACCTGAAACAGCTTGAGCTTTATCTGGCAGCAGGACAATCCATACTGGTGCGTGCCAAGGCACGTTTTGCCGACAGGCAGGCCGAGGCAAAAGTGTCCAACGACCAGGTCGCGGTCATGAAATTGCGTGACGAAGTCGAGCAGATCAATGCCTTTGAAGCCCGCCTGTTGCGTATGCACATCGGGTTTACCGACGCATTATTATCGGTACCGCAGATACGCCTGACCCAGGAAGCTGCCCGCATCGAAGAGCGCAATATCATGGACACCATCCTGTTTGATTTACCGCGTCTGAAAAGCGCCATCCTGCGGGTTGCATCGTTAAAGCAGATCATGGATGCATCGGCTGGCACACAGGCACGCCGCGAGATCACAAGGCAAGTGGGTGCCATTGGTGGCGACCTGCTCCAGCAAGCCTATACCCAGGCCAAGCAAAGCCAGGGCAGCGGTGCCGAGGACGTGGCATTGCTGGCACAGACAGCAGACAAATTGCTGGAAACAATCGCACTGGGCGTTCGCCTGGACGAAGAAAACCGCCAGAAGCGCAAAGCCGCCGAAGCCCAGTTGGGTGACATCAAGGTCAAGCTGCTGGAAGGGCTGCGCGCCAACACCAATGAGCTGGCGCAAAGGGCCATCTGATACGGTCTGTTTGCAGCATCAACTTTACTGAAAATTCCTATGAAATTTACTGCTGAGTCGTTTTATAACGCCCACCTGGCTGTCGGCGCCACACGCCTTGACGCCGTCATCACCGTCAATTCCAGCAACGATGGCGCACCCATGCAAAAAAAGGGACGGCTGCTGGCCATATTTGTCGGCGACGTGTCTGGCTCCATGGACGGAGACAAGCTGCAACAGATGAAACACGCTGTGCGGGTAGGCATTGATTGTCTGGATGAAGATACATGGTTTTCCGTGATTGCCTTCCATAGCCAGGAACAGGTCGTCATCCCCGCCACACGTGCCACTGATATAGCCAAGGCAGCAGCGCACCGCACCGTACAAACCCTGAAGGCGGGCGGCGGCACGGTGATGTCCAAGGCATTGATGGCTGCCGCGAAGCAGGCAGAATCTGTCGAAGCGGATATCGTCCAAGTGTATTTTGTGACGGACGGTGAAAACGATAAGGGTGATGGTAAGGCACTCGACGCCGCCATTTCATTTTGCGACAAGAAATTGCAAGCAAGCTGCTGGGGCGTGGGAACCGACTGGGACCCACGTGACCTGCGTACCATCGCCGGTCGCCTGCTGGGTCGCGCCGACGCCGTGCCAGACCCGGAAACCTTACAGACCAAGTTCAGGGAAGCATTGGCACAAGGCATGTCCAAAGGTGTCAGTGGCGTCAAGCTGCGGCTGTGGGTGCCACGTACAGTACAAATCGTGACCATGAAACAGATGTCACCCGAAATCGCCGACCTGAAAAATCTGTGTGCCCGCATTGATGAAAAAACCATCGAAGTACCACTCGGCTCATGGGGTGTGGAAAACCGCGACTATCATTTCGGTTTTGAACTGACCACCCAGGCCGAAGGCGAAGAAATGATGGTATGTCGCCCCAAAGTCGTGTATTCACAGGATGGTGCTGAAGTCAGCGTCGATGGCCAGCGCATCGTTGCTACCTGGTCATCCGATGATGCCCTGACGACCCGCATCAATGCACAGGTTGCCCACTATACAGGACAGGAAGAACTGGCGCATTCCATCCAGGAAGGGCTGGCAGCCAAATCCCGTGGCGATATCGATCAGGCCACTGTGTTATTAGGCAAAGCCGCGAAGATCGCGATTGAAACCGGCAATGATGAAGTGACCCAGCGCTTGAAAAAAGTGGTGGATGTGATCGATGCGCAAGAAGGGACTGTGCGTTTGCGTGCCGGTGCCAGCAAAGGCGACGACATGGAACTGGATATGGGTGGTACCCGTACCGTGCGTCGTCGTCCTGCCACTACCTGAGCCACCGCTTGAGCCCACAAAAAAGGAAATCATGCCTATCTGTTCTCAAGGTCACCAGTCTACTGATGCCGACTATTGCTCTGAATGCGGTATGCGCATAGGTGCTGCATCCGTGACCTCGCCTGCCCCAACACCCACCGGTTCTGGAGATATATGTTCTGATTGTGGAACGCCCAGAAACGGTGGCAGCCGTTATTGCGAAGTATGCCGCTATGATTTTCAGAGCAAGGCATCGTACGCACCTGTAACACCAGTGATGACACCTGTCATGGCACCAGCGGCGACTGCTGCAGTCGCTGTACCGGATGTCAGTCCACCGCCATTGCCAGTTGCCGCCCCCATAGCGGTGTCCAGCCCGCCTGCTGTCTTTTCGCCGCAACAACTGTTCAACATCGAAATTATCGTTGACCCGGCACTGGCTGCCGATGCCGAAACAGCAGCGCAGTGCCCGAAAGACACGCCGGTACGTTTTTTCCCGCTCGACCTGGCAGAAAACCTGGTCGGTCGCCGTTCAGATGTCAAGGGTGTCTACCCCGAAATACAGGTCGATGACCCCGGTGTATCACGCCGTCATTTGAAACTGATGCGTCAGGCAGACGGTAGTTATGCTGCGCTGGATCTTGGTTCTACCAATGGGTCCATCATGAACGGTAACACCCTTGTCCCTGGCGTACTTACTGCGCTGCAGGCTGGGGATGAAATCGTAGTCGGCAGCTGGACTAAATTACGCCTTGCCACTAAATAATAACAAGCCACATCAAAACACAGAGAGCAATATGCAACCCGCCAATATGCCCGTGCCAGCATTGAATCAGCAAGTCCAGGCCACTACATTGCAAAGATGGCAGTCTTATCTTCGTACCACTCCAGGTCGCATGACGCTGGCACTAGGGCTTAGCATCGCCGGTGCCTTGCTGGTTGCCTTGAGCGGTCTCAGTGTATACAAGGGTGTCCGCGAGGCGGTGCAGACACTGGGCCGTGACACCGTGCCATCCATCGTCGCTGCTGAAAAAATCCGCTTCGTGCTGGCCAGTGCTCATGCCAATACCATGAATGCATTACTGCTCAAAGAAACCGATACCGGCAAAGCCAGCACGGCGTTTCGCGCCGACATGGATCAGGCACACAATGAACTGCTGACAGCTGCAAAAAACATCACCTACGGCAATGAAGAGCAAGTGCCAATCACGACAGTCATGACGGCACTGGGCAAATACGAACGCCTGCTGGGCCAGGTTCAGGCCAAGATTCAGGGCAATAGCGGCGATGCCGCATTGACCGATCTGAGCAGTGCCAATACGCTGATGCAGTCCACCATCCTGCCCGCCACACTGGCGCTGGACCAGGCCAATTTTGATCACCTGACTGCCAGCTTTGAACGGCACATTGCCTCATTTTCCCTGTCACTGTCACCCTTCATCGTGTTTTCAGTGTTGACGCTGGTCGCACTGATAGGCGCACAACGGTATCTGAAACAAAAAACGCGGCGTAGCCTGAATACAGGTTTATTTGCTGCCACCGTCATCATAGGCGTGACACTGCTCTATGTTGTCTCCACATTGAATTCGCTGGAGAAAAACCTGACATCGGCCAAACACGATGCGTTTGATTCCATCCACGCCTTATCGAAAGCACGTGCGCTGGCATATGAAGCCAATGCAGATGAAAGCCTGCTATTGATCCAACGTGGTCACCCGGCTGAACAGGCACAGGCAACGACCTCCTTCAACCAAAGGACAGCGCAAATCATGGCGATCAAACCTGGTAAAGTCGCCCAGGTTATTGCAAGCAAAACCAAGTTTGGTGGCCTGCTTGGCGTTGAGCTGGCCAACATCACCTTTCCGGGTGAAGAAGCCGCCGCCGTACAGACCCTGAAAACCTGGTCACGTTATATGGAAATTGACCAGCAAATCCGTCAACTTGAAGAGTCCGGGCGTCATGACGAAGCACTGACCCTGACCCTGGGTGTAGAGAATGGACAATCAGACTGGGCTTTTTCTGAGTTTGACAAGGCGCTGGGCAAAACCATAGACATCAACCAGCAAGCTTTTGATCAGGATATAGCGAAGGCATTTTCTGAACTCAACCGTTTTCCTTATATCTTGCTCGGCGCTATCCTGGCCAGCATCATCGCCGTCGTCGCTGGCATGAAGCCGCGTCTGGATGAATACCGTTTCTGATAGACTTGACTGTGCCAATCAAAGAAGAAATCGAAGCCTTGCGGGCTAATGTCACCACGATCAGCCGTAACCTGCTGGACCTGGCTGAGATGGATGCCGTCAAGATTGCCAGAGTACGTGTGAAAGATGCAAGCAATGGCTATCGCGGCATTACCCACGACAAGCTTAGTCTTGCAATCAAGTCACTGGATGCGCTGTGGAATAGTTACCTATTGCTCGCCAGATTGCTGGAAGAAGTCACTGACCTGCATAGACGCAGTAATGTCTTTTTCGATACCGAAGAAGATGTCCGCAAACTGTTGTACGGCCCCTCGGTTGAATTGCGTGCCGAGCACATCCCTATCACCAACCGTGCGCTCTTATCGACAGCCAGCAAAGTCTCGCAGGCAACGCCGCAAGACGTACTGACAGCGATGGAGCAACAATTTGAAGATGCGCGCAATGTATTTACTGCGTTATCGCTGGCCATCAGCCAGAGTGCACAGCGACTGGAAACGCTGCGTCAGCAAGCCACAGAACTGGAACACTGGGCAAGCAAGCTAGGCTCAGCTGCTCACCTGTCAGTCAATCTGGATGCGATGCTGGACAATGTGGATCGTGATCCCCTGTCCTGTGCAGCCGACATGGACGGTGCGGAACGCATCATGGGAGCCGCAAGGCTGGCTTTGAAAAATCTGGAACAGCAGCAAACCCAGAACCGTGCCGGGCTGGATGAAGCCACGGCCAGGTTGGCGCAATTGCAGGATTCCATACAACAGGCAATGGCAGTCATCGAAGAAACACGCCTGGCTGTACTTAACCCTGAGGGGCTGGTCATGCCGGTGGACGAACAGGTTATCAATTCACTGCAAACCTGGCTTGCCTCCATTGCACAGTCCCGCCCGGAAGCAGTCAAAGTTGGTCTGATGCGCTGGCAGAGTGCGTGTCAAGTGCAGATAGTGGCGGCACAGCAAGCTTGCGTGACAAATCGGCGACCGCTGGACGAATGCGAAGAAATGACAGGGCGCTTCAATGCTTTGCGTGCGATGGCAAAAACCCTGGTCACCAGGGGTATCGTTCTGGATGAAAAACTGACATTGATGTCGCAGGCTATCAAGCAAACCATTGCGGTCAAGCCTGTGGACCTGGCTGCCCTGCGCACCGCAGTCGCAGCATATGAAGCAGCGCTATACAAGATTAAACTTTCTTCATCTACCTAATCAGCACTACTACAAAAGGAAGAATTGTGGACAATTGCCAAAGAAACGGCTGTACTGGCCAAGTGCAAGACGGCTTCTGTGATGAATGCGGCATGCCACCGGTTGGTACTAAACTGCTTGCGCAAGTCATGCCTGGTCAGACGGCGCCAACACACCGGTCTGGCAACAACGACACCTTTGCAACTGGCACTGCAACGGCAGGTACTGCCCGTTCAGGCACACGGCGTCATACCAGCCGTTCAACCAAAGGTAGCTCGACACGTCGTCAGGCGCTTGGTGGTGGACTAGTATCACTTCCGCCCATGCCAAGCCAGGACCCACTAAGCCTCGTCATGCTCAACGCTGAAGTACCAGAACGCAGACGCCGCTGTCCAAAATGTGATGTCAAAGTATCGCGTGTCAAAGGTTTCTGTGGTGAATGCGGTTCTGAATACAACTTCATTCCATCATTGAAAACTGGCGATGTCGTCAACGGAAAATTCGAAATCAAGGGTGCCGTCGCATTTGGTGGCATGGGCTGGATTTACCTGGGTTGGGACATGGTTCTCCAGCGCTGGGTCGTGATGAAAGGTTTGCTCAACACCAAAGACGAGGCGGCGGCTGCCAATGCCGTGACAGAACGGCAGTTCCTGGCAGCACTGAAACACCCCAAAATTGTTGGCATTTATGATTTCGTCAATCATGGCAACGAAGGCTTTATTGTCATGGAATATGTGGGCGGTGTCGCCATCGGTGGCATGATGAAGCAAAAAGGTGTTTTCCCTGTAGAGGAAGCGATTGCCTACATCCTTGGCATATTGCCTGCGTTTTCCTACCTGCATGCCAATGGTTTTGTGTATTGCGACTTCAAGCCCGATAACTTCATGCTTGAAGGCGATGATGTCAAACTGATTGACGTGGGTGGCATGCGCAAGATCGGTGACCCTAACGGCGACATCTACGGCACCCGTGGCTACATGGCACCAGAGGCCAATGATGACCCTGTCGAAGTATCAGACCTCTACACGATAGGCCGGGCGCTGGCGACCATGATCATGGACTTCAAATACGGCAAAGAATTCGAGTCATCTTTGCCCAGCCCCGACCAGCAGCCGGTGCTGGCACAACATGAATCACTGTACCGCTTCCTGTTGCGTGCAACACACCAGGACCCTGATCAGCGCTTTCAGTCAGCAGATGAAATGGCAGATCAACTGCATGGTGTCTTGCGTGAAATTGTCGCCATTAAAACCGAACCCAAGCCATCCGAAAGCAAGGTATTTACTTCCGACAACCTGTTTGATGCCGATGATGTCACCGGTACAGAAAACCCTGAGGTCCGTCTTTTACCAACTCTCAAGATGACGGCCAGTGATCCTGCTGCCAACGAATTGTTAAGACTTTCTTCAGTCACTGACCCGAAAAAACAGGTTGTGGCGCTGGAACAGGTCGCCAAAAAATTTGCAGAAAAATCGGTAGAGGCACGCCTGCGCCTTGCCAATGCTTATCTGGTTATTGAACGTTACCAGGACGCCACTACCCTGCTCGACCAGCTCTTTGCTGAAGACCCCTACGACTGGCGGATATCCTGGTATCGTGGCAAATCCTTCCTCGCGCAAGGTGATGCCCAAATGGCACGCATCGAGTTTGGCAAGGTCTACTTTGAAATGCCGGGCGAGATCGCCCCCAAACTGGCCATCGCCTTCGCTGCCGAAACCAAGCAAGACTACAAGGAAGCATCCTCGTATTATCAGCGCGTCATCAAAGTCGACCCCAGTCAGACAGCCGCCTGTTTTGGCCTGGCCCGTTGCCTTGCCAATAACAAAGATACGCATGGCGCAGCCGAGGCCTTATCTGCCGTGCCTGCCCAGCATAGCCTGTTCAATCTCGCCCGTATCGCGCTGGCGAAATCATTGCTGGGCAGTGAATCAGTGATGGATGTGCTCAAACTGGAAAAAGTCGCGCAAACGATAGAATCCATTTCCGTCGAAGGCGGTGTCATTCACCAGTTGACGGCCACTTTACTGGAAAAAAGCAGCGCCTTGATTGCCACAGGCAAGATCAGGGAAGACAGCAATACGACGCTCCTTGGCCGCCCCTTGCATACCCGTGCATTACGTGCAGGTGCTGAAGAAGAATTCAGGAAAGCAGCACGTTTTGCAGCAAATGCGACAGAAAAAATCATGTGGATAGACATGGCAAATGCCGTGCGCCCACCAAGTTTCGTTTGAGGACAAGAAATGGCCTGTAACCAATGCGGTGATGACAACTCTTCCGCCAACGCCAAATTTTGCGAAGGCTGCGGTCATCCCTTTTTCGCTTTACCTGCTCCTGCCCCTGCTGCCGCCGCTGTCTCTGCCCCGGCAGCGGCAACAGTAACAATGGCGTGCGCATGCGACCCGGCGACTGCTGCACCAGATGCCGACGGCTTTTGCGACAATTGCGGCGTGCGCTGTACCCAGACCGGCACCAGCACTGTGAATCAATCCGTGCTGGAAGTGGATGCCCGTCTCGCCATGATCAGCGACGCGGGCCGACGCCACCCTGGCAACGAAGACTGTGGTTATGCTGAATTGTCCACTCCGGCCTCTGCCCTGCTGGTGGTAGCCGACGGAGTGTCAACCTCGTTCAATGCCGCCGGTGCCTCAGCCCTGGTCATTGAGCAGATCAAGTCACATTTAGCAGCAAGCAATTGCCTGGATACGCCAGAAACAGCCATGCACGCTGCCATCATGGCAGCGCATGAAGCCATCATGACACTCCCTGCCGGTGATGTACCCAAACTTGATGAGCCTGAATCCACCGTGGTGGCCGCACTGGTAATACAAAATACTGTGACAGTTGGATGGGTGGGTGATTCCCGCGCTTACCTGATCAACGGCAATGCTGAACGTTGCCTGACGGTGGATGATTCGTGGATAGAAGAAGTGGTTGCTGCTGGTACCTACACGCGCGAAGCTGCCACCGTGCATAAACTGGCACATTGCATCACCCAGGTACTGGGCATGCGTGATGATGTGGTCACACCGCACACCACAAGCACCCAGATGGCGGCTGGCGATATGCTGTTGCTGTGTTCTGACGGATTGTGGAATTACTTTCAAAAGAACGGCAGCCTGGCCGCCAGAATAGAACAGCTAAAACAGGAAGCGAGCGCACAGCATTCAGCCAGGACCATATGCCAGGCACTGGTAAACGACGCCAATGCCGCTGGCGGACACGACAACATTACGGTGGCTATCCTGGCTGGTAGCCTGGAATAAGCAGTGATGCTAATTCACTCATTACAAGCTATATCGTCCAACCGGCACTGATGACCTTTTTCAGCGTTGCGGCCCCGACACCACTTATTGTCGATAAACTTTTCAATTTATGGTCGTTCGGATTGTTCTTCAGCCATTTAACTATCGCATTTGATCGCGTCATATTTTTAACGACAGCATTTATTTCCGTGGCAGTCATTGCCCGCATATCGGTTGAAGCCAGCGACCCACCGCTCACTGAGGTTTTCTGACGTGCATACAAATAAACCGATTTTGCTTTTTTATAATTTGACTTCGGTTTTGATTTTGGCTTTACAGGAAGATCCAATGCGGTTCCGGTAGAACTGTCGCCATCAGTAAAAACTGAAAACATAAAACGTTCTGGTTTCTTCGGATTGTAGATACTACTCGCATTAATTGCAGTCAGCACCTGAACACCTTCTTTCCTGCCTGTAACGCTACCCTCCAATGAGCTGGAACTCACATCTTTTACATTCGCATGCCAATATCCAGGTATGCGTGTCATGAACTTGAATTTGGTCGGTAAATTCTTATTTTTTGAATTCTTTTGAATGTAGTCAATTCCATCGTGCCAGGTTGTACTGGACGATGGAATTTTTTCTGTTTTTCCATCCATCACCCTCTCAACCAAGTCCAGCACTGGCACTTCATAGGTATCAGAGGGATAACTGACCTCAGCCTTGACATGCACTTCTTTTTTCTTCTTAACTGCTTTTGTCGCGCCATTCTCCAGCGCAGATGAATACACAGGTGCATTAAATTCGTTTTCCTGTGGGGCGAGATTCCATGATTCATATAAATTAAACTTTTTAGGGTCCATAATCTGATCACCGATAAGATGCCCGCCTTCATACTGCTTACTTAACAATTCTCCGGTATTGATCAGCTCTTCCTGCACCCCCATTCTGCCCACCTTGGATTCCCCTGTCCCAGAACGCCCTTTCCCGCGCGGTGACGTCGATATGGCCTCGACAGACCCGGGCCGATAAAATGTCTCTGTCACACTGTCATTACTACTGTCTAACAAGGTGTTATTTTTATTCACTTTTGGAAGTGCGCTGCCACCCACCTCAAACTCTTCCTTCACATAATGCTTGTTGATATTTTTCAGGAACTGCCCCAATGGGCTCAGTTCCTGTCCATCATACTGAACGGCATCTAATTTATCTGTACCACCGCCCCCTCCTTTCAACCCGGAGACTATTTTAGTAGTGACGGGAACATAAATTGAAGGCGATGCTTTTAATTCCGCGTACATTTTGCTGTCTTCTTCATCCTGTACCAGATGTGACGCATCTAAATCAAACTGTATTTGCAAACTCTGTAATTTCCGGTTCAATCTCGGTACATCTTCGTCCGTCACAATGCCCTGTTTCATCCACGCATTAAAAATATCACCAGCCGCCATTTTTCGTCCGTCAGAACTCATGTTTGGCAGTATTTTTTCTGTCCATTTTTTATTTGTGTACACCGCTTTTTCAGAATAGATGCCTGTATTGACGACATGAAAGAAAATCTGCTGGTTCTTTTCCATCGAATCAGATTCAGCCAAATGTGAGGCATTGCGTCCAGTTATTGCGGCTGCATATCGAAGTTGCTGTTTCTGTTTTTTCTCCCATTGACTATGGTCATATTTTTCATCGTCAAGAGAAATCCCTTCGTTTTCTTCTTCAATAATTTCGTTGCCATCCTCATCCTTTTCTGAATAATTGATTGAAGGAGAAAATCTCATCTCTTCCATTTTTTGGCTAAATTCGTCAGACTCTTCAAACAAGCTATCTTCATTCAATTCTTTGAAAATATCGTCTTTCACTTCATGTTTTACCACTTCCTGCCAGCCGTTTTCGTCGATCACATCGTCCACGGCTTCATCAAAAGCACTTTCAAAATCAGCAAAGCACTCTTTTGTTAACTTCTCAGTATCAAGATATTGTGAAAAATCCACTTTGACGCGATCTTTCTGCTCCTCAAAAATGATTTTTCCATTGCTTTCCTCTGCGAATTGCAGTCCCGCCTCCCGCCCCAGATGGACAGCAAAGTCACTTTGATCTTCGATTTGCTTTTCCGGCACTTGAAGTTCAGACTGATTGGGAATAAACAAAGAAGACCAGTTGCTCTCATCTTCAAAGTCAATTGGAATTTCGAACTCTTCAAGCAATTGGTGTTCGCGGAGACTTTCAACACTTTCACCTTGCTCCTCGTCAATCATGGTTTTTTCTTTTTCTTCTTGCACGGAAAAATTGGAAGAAAACGTCTGTTCGCTGAGTGGGAAGTTGAAGATATTGCCCTGGTTTTCAAGTGGGACGAAGGAACTTAACGAATTCACGGATTCCTCTTCCTCCATGCCGTCCCCTCCCTCCCTTGCTATCTCATTGCTGTGGAAAGATGAACTAAAACTGGGTTCGTAACTACCTTCATTTTTTGATTTCTTTTTTAGATTTTCAGAAGGTTTTTTCCTTTTTCCATCTCCAAATGCAGTTTGCTTTCTTTTCCACTTTAGTTTGAGCTGTATAATTTCCATCTCACTTAACCACTGACCATTGACAAAATAAATGTTCAGCGTTTCCTTACCGTCTAAACTTTGGAGTTGTATTTCTTCTTCGTCTCTTACCAGTTCTACATACAACTTATTTGTCTGCAGGTCCTTCCAAATTGTGCCAAATGCATTTGTAAACGCGCCTTGAACAACGCTCTGCCCGCCGGCATGCGACAGCGACGCGGAAATATTATTCAGCCCGGTACCGTGATTTCCGGCACCAGTTGCCAAAGCCCGCGCTCCCATCACATCAGCTTCGTTTTCCAATCCGGCATCATCATTGACAGGCACGCCCTGCTTCAATTGCGTTGTTGCCTGCACTCTGCCCTGCATTTGCTGTACCACATGCCATGCCTCATGTGGCAAATGCTGTTCTTGCCCCGGTGCCAGGTGGATGTCGCTGCCCTGGGCATAGGCGTGGGCTTGCAATTGTGCAGGTTGAGATGAGTTGTAATGGACCTTGATATGATCAAGGCTCATGCCGGACAGGCTTTCCACACCGGTCTTGAGTTGATCTGGCAAACCTGTGCGATTGGGTCTGACAGGTCCCGCCTGTGTTTGTACGGTGGGTGCTCCGGAAGCCTTGTCTTCTGCATGGTACTGCATCGGCGCTTGCGTTGTAATGCCATCAGTATTGGTATTGACCGACAAGCGCTGACTATGCTGACTGTTGTCTGCCAATTGCTGTAGTGACCGCAGTTGCGTCGCCTGTGGGCTATTGTTAGCCAGTTGCTGCATGGCCCTGAGTTGATGCGCTTGCGGGCTGTTGTTAGACAGATCCTGCAAGCGTCTTTGCATCTGTGCAACAGGCCGCTGATCGAAAAATTCCTGCCCTGTGTCATCGGGCAATTGTTGCACTGATTGGATAACAGCTAGCTTGCTGGTATGTGCCTGGTCGTTGGCGACGCGCGCAACCGTTTCACTCATGGTGTGGTTTCATTCTGGTTTCAAAAGGAACTTACTGACGAACTTGCCAATCAACTTTCTGATGAACTTGCCAACAAACACAAAGAATTTGCATTGTTATTATAATAATTTTAGTGTAATTTATCACTTGTTTTGCTTTTTCGTGTTGTAGACTGGTGTTTTAGCAAGGCAGCATAACGAAAAAGCCAAATACCAGCCAACCCATTCCATACATGCCAGGGTGATTTATGAAATCGCGTCTCTCAGCACCGGTAGAAGCAGCCAGACAAAGTCCTTCGTGGCAAAACACGCCGCTGCAAAAAAAGAAAAATCCGCCGGGCTTCACAGATCAAAGGCCGGCTGCCATCGCGCAAATGAAACTGCAAGCCATGGCAAGCAACAGCCCGCAAGCGATGCAGCTCAAGGCAAGAATGGAAATGACGGGCCAGCACAACTTACCAGTACAGCGTGCGAAAGACGAAGAACCCATGCAGGGCAAGTTTGAAGCTGCGCAACTGGCCAAGGAAGATGAACCTCTGCAAGGTAAATTTGAAACCGCCCAACTTGCCAAAGAGGAAGAACCACTGCAGGGCAAGTTTGACACTGCGCAACTGGCCAAGGAAGAAGAACCAGCTTAAGGCAAATACCTGGCAGACACCAGGCGAATTTGTAGCACTTCATCAGGGAAGCAATAAAACAGCCCGCCATGCAGACACATACCAGTCAGGACACCGCCAGCAAGACCTTGTCAGCTGTGACGACTGAGGGCAAAACGCAAAGTCTGGCTGTAATAGATAGCGCTATCCACACAACAGATCAGCGTCATGAAGCTGGTGCCATGCGGCAATTGCAAAGCCAGGCAAACCATAGCTCACAGGCATTACAATTACAAAACTTGCGGCAGATAGCCGGGCAAAGCCCACAGGCGACCCGACTGAATACATTGCAAACAATGGCCAATGAACATGCAGCGCAACGCGTGCAGAACCAGGCCCTGACATTGCAACGCCACGTCAACAGCGAAACTGGCAGTACGCCTGTTGTGACAAGAGCCCTTCCATCCAATAACAATGGCTTGCCAACACAGCTGCAAGCAGGCATGGAAAACCTGTCTGGCATGAGCCTGGGTCATGTCCAGGTGCATTACAACTCCGACAAACCGGCCCAGTTGCAAGCCCATGCCTATGCCCAGGGTAGCGACATCCACCTGGCACCGGGGCAAGAAAAACACTTGCCGCATGAGGCCTGGCACGTAGTCCAGCAAGCACAGGGCCGCGTGCGCCCCACCCTGCAAATGAAGCAGGGGGTACCAGTCAACGATGATGTCGGGCTGGAGCAAGAGGCGGATGTGATGGGTGCAAGGGCGATGTCGGTAGCAGCGGCAAGTATTACGGCACAGCGACAAGGCCAGGATGCACAGCATGCTTATTCATCTGCACAAAGACAAGGCATAGTACAGTCAGTAGCGCAACTCACCAAAAAAGATGATATCAAGAACCTTGGCAAAGGCTTTGACGATACCGATGCCGAAAATTTGAAAACCATTGAAGGAGGTTGGGTTGATGCATGGAAATTGGCAAAAGAAACGACCAAGTCGTTTCTCACTAAAGTCGTCGCCACAGGACTTGATCGCCTCATAAAACGACAGATATTACATGCCCTAGACGAAGTGCATTACGATCATTTATTGGGCTTTGTTGGCAACGACATTGCGAAATTGGTGAAGCTTGTCAAAAAAGGGGCGGGAACCAGCCTCGTCAGGCGGATGTTAGGGGTCCAACCTCCGCCTTTACGAGCATTGGTAGTAGGTATGTCTGATACGCCTGAATTTACCGATATTGGCCTGCTTGGCTTTGTCTGCCACAACTATCCAGGTTTCGTCGCCATTACGGCCGCGCAAATTGGTGCTCCTGCCGCCTTGCAAAAGGTCATTAGCTGGCTAGCCAAGCAAAAAGCGGCCGTGCTGGCCATATTGGAGACTGTTGCACCAAATTTTGTCGCACTGCAAGCGATGGTGCCAGCACTAACCAGCATTGATTCGCTGCCAACAATTTTGGCGACCTATGCTAATTTCCGTGCCATAGCTGATGCGCAGATGATCGCTGCACCAGCCAGGTTGCAGACCGTCATCACACACCTGTCAGCACGTCCGAATGATGTCTTGGTCTGGCTGGAAGCCAACAACCCCAATTTCGCTGTGTTAGAGGTATTGGTGGCACAAAATCCGGACAAAGCCTTGCTGGGCATGCTGGTCAATTTCGCCAAGGAAGCCGCCCCAGGAGATGACGACTATGAGGCAATTGGTGCCCAAAACAACGAATACCGCATTGGCCACTATGCCATGGGTCACACTTTGCGGGGCATGCTGGCGGTGCCTGTCCTGGATAACGTCAAGACATTATGGCCTGCTGCCACAACGCTGGCACAGGTGCGTGGGGTATGCTTAAATTTTGATCAGAACAATGCCACTATAGCCAATACTGCACAAAGCTTTGTCTATACACCTACGATAGCGCCGACCGCCCAGATTTTCGCCGCGAAACACTCAGCCAATAACAGATTCGATCAACTTCATCCACGAAATGGCACGAAAATAAGCCAAGATGAGGCAGACAAATTGTCCGCAATCAATGCCGTAAAAGCAAACTGGACCGCCGGCCCATAACCCCAGCTTATAACCGATGCATGCATTTGGCGACCTTATTGGGCAAGCTTATTGCCTGCATGCGCATATTTACAGATACTTACTAAAATTTAACGCAATATAGAGAAATTCGATTGTCAGCCCTGCCTGCATTCGATAGTATTCGTGCAACTAAAGACCTCTGCGCAAAAGGGAGAATTCATGCGTCGTATTTGGATCGTCACCGGTACTGTTGTCACAGTTGCCGTTGCTGCTGTTGGCTACCAGTTGGGCAAGCACTGGAAAGACTATAACTACGTGGGCGGCCGCCTGAAAGTGGATATGTCACGCCCCGATGCGCTCATCCGCACCACCAGCCTGTCAAAGCTGCCGCGTGATTTGTTGCGGGTACCCATCGCCAAAGATGTGCTGACCGAAGACCTGGCCTTTTACTATGAACAGAACGAAGACCGCATGGGCCTCAACGGTGCCATCAAGCGTATTGCCTATGAGCATGATCTTGACTGGCAAGACAAGCTGTATGCCAGCATTTTTAATGAGCCAGCAGAAGTCGCCTTCTGGCGCGATGGCAAAGGTGCCTTGCGTCATTATGCCGTTGTCATGCGACGCGGCGTATTCACCAAGGCACTGGAAGAAGCTGCCAAGGTCGCCCTGAAAGATGGTCAGTTGAAAAAAGCAGGCGACATCAGCACCAGCAATGGCAACGCACTGGTCTTGGCGCTGGAAGTCAACCCGCGCCGCACTCTGTTGCTGATCAGCCAGGGCGAGCGCATGGTGGTCTTGTCTGACCCCGGCCTGCTGTTTGATGACAGCAACAGCATGGTGAAAGATGCGCGCGCTGCCGTCACCGACTGGCTGGAACACGACGGTGCCTTGTCCAAGCAATTTGATCTGGATAACATTGCACCGGCAACGCCTTCACCAACTGACACCGCCAAACATACGCTGGCCATTGGTGCACCCACCATGGCGCTGGGTTACGGCGCTTTTGTGTCGGGCTTCAAGGGTATGCGGTTTGATTTTGGCGGCGACTGGTCCACCTCGGTGTGGCTGGATTCAAATAAGCTGACATCATCCCAATTGCTGGACCCTGCGCTGTGGACTGCGGCACCGGCCAACCCCAGCGCCTGCGTAATCATGCCGGTTGACTGGGCGATGGTGAACAAGGTCTTGAAAGAAGCGGCTGCCAAACCGAATCTGCCTGAGCAAGCGCTGGCCAGCCTGTCCGGCCCTGGCCTCGCTTGCTGGTACCGTGAATCGAATCTGTATTCACCCGTGTTCATCGCCAAGCTGCCAGCCAGTACCGCCAACCGCGATACCACATTGCAAGCCATGGCCACATGGGCTATCGCCAGTGGCGAACAGGCCGCACCCGGCAAGGGCAAAACCAAGGCCAAGCCAGATCAAAAATTCTGGCGCAACGCCAACAGCAAGGCAACGCTGGCGGCCAGTGCCGACTTTGTGGTGTTTTCACCTGACGGTGGACTGGTTGAAAAAGTCATCGACACCATTGCCCGCAGCAACCCCAGCGTGGCTGACCAAAACCCTGGCACACAAAGCACGCTGGGTATGATCACCCCACGCCCCTTGTCTGAAATGGCGCAGCGTGAAGTGTATGCGGCACTCAGCGGTCCGGATGATGCGAATTTTCTGGATGCAGCTAAGACCCATCTGCCAGCACGCATGAAGGCGCTGGCCAGTTACCCGCCTATCCGTCTGGAACTGAGCAAGACCCAGACCGGTGGCAAAGCCTGGCAAAAAGTCGATTGGATCAGCAAGGAGAAAGCCAATTGAACCGCCGACAAGTCTTGCACACCCTGGCCCTGAAGGGCATGCTGGCCAGCAGCGCCGCATTAGGTGCACTGGGCTGGCAGCGGCTGGCGCTGGCGCAAAAAGTGACCGCTCCAGTGGTTTCCCCCTTGTCCGCACCCGGCAACAGCAAAGCAGTCAGCATGGGCTCTCCAGTGGTGAACAGCACGCCCATGGCACTGACACCAGCACAATCTCGCAGTTTCAGGGCCTGGATGACGCGTATCATCGCCGCCCAGTTAACGGCTGGCCCCACCCCACGCTGGCAACAGCGTGACTGTGTGGGCCTGGTGCGCTTTGCCGTCGCTGAATCGTTGCGCGAACATGATGAAAAATGGAAGCGGGCCAATGGCATGCTGGGTACGGCTGTGCCGCCAGAAATCGAACTCGACAAAAGTACCCAGTCGGTACGCCATCAATGGCGGCTGGCCGATGGTTCTGTATCGGCCTATGTCAGCGCGATAGAAATGGTGCAAGAGAATGCCCGCTTTCGCGGCAAGGACTGCAACCAGGCAGCCCCCGGCGACCTGCTGTTTTACGACCAGGGCGATGCCCAGCATCTGATGGTGTGGATGAATTCTTACATCGCCTATCACACTGGCACCGTTACGCCCACCGACAATGGCTTGCGCGCCGTCAAGCTGCGCGACTTGCAAGCCTGGCGCGATACGCGCTGGCACCCTACCCAAGATAATCCCAATTTTGCTGGCGTGTATCGCCTCAATTTCTTGTCCGCCTGAAAGCGCCCAATGAAAGCCAAACTCAATCAATCACGCTATTTCACCTTCCTGACCGCACTGTGTGCCCTGTTGCTCTTCATGCCTGCGATAGCGCAGGATGGCGGCGGTGGTTCATCGTTCTTTTTGCTCAGCGATGCTGCTTACGGTTCTGCCGACAATGCCATGGTGCGGCTGGAAGCCCAGGACATGAGCCAAATCGCCGAATATGGCGGTGTCGATGTGTACGTGTATAAAGTCAAAGACCCGCTGGACTTTTTGAAAGCGCAAAAAAACCTGCACCGCATTGACAGCCAGGGCAATTACAAGGGCAAGGGCATCGCCGATGCGCTGGCGCGTACCTGGGATAGCTGGTGGCTGGCATCGCGCCGTATGTGGCGCAGCCTGTTTTCTGCGGACGCCAGAAAAGCTGTCACCACGCAAGTGCCAGAAGTGCGCCTGCACCCGCTGGTCAAAGCCCCGACACCGCAGCAACTGAACCCGCTGTACCAGCCGCTGAAGGCACATACTTTGGTAGACAGCTTCCGTTACCCTGTACACATAGCCGAACCTATACAACCACCCAAAGGCGTCAAGCTGGATGGCAGCAGCAGTGAATTTATCGCTTCGCCCAAAGGCAATGTCCTGATACCGCTGGGTAAAAAAGAACCTGGCCTGTATCTGGTAGAAGCCATGGTCGGCACTTACCGCGCCGTGACACTGGTATTTGTGTCTGATTCCATCGCCGTCACCAAGGTATCCAGCAAACAGATGATGGTATGGGTGGCAGACCGCCGCAGCAGCCAACCAGTGGCCGATGCCAAAACCGTGTGGACCGATGGTGCTGGTATCTTGAGCACTGGCAACACTGATGCCAGCGGCATCGCCAATTTTGAGCGCGACGCGCCAGAAAAAACCTATGTCTATGGTGAAGACAGTAAAGGTGGCGTCTTTGTTGCAGAAAACTATTATTACGACAGCGAAATCTATAACACCAAACTGTATGCTGTCACCGACCGCCCTCTGTACCGCCCGGGCGAAACCGTGTACGTGAAGTTTTTGGGCCGCACCTTTGTGTCAGCGCGTGAATCCACCCCCATCACCGCAGGTGAATTGAAGTTGCAGGTGTTTGATGCGAATGGCTTTCCGGTCGCCGCCCAAACCCTGCAAATGACGCCGCAATCAGGTGGTGATACCGTATTCCAGTTGCCAGACAATGCCGTAGCAGGTGGCTATGAATTGCGCTTCAGCTACAAGGGCAATAGCTATGGTGCAGCCTTCCGCGTGGCTGAATACCAGAAGCCACATTTTGAAATCAATGTCTTGCCCGGTAAAAAAGATTACAAAACCAATGAAGAAATCAGCGGCAAGCTGCAACTGGTTTACCCCGACGGCAAACCCGTGGTCAATGCCAAGGCAGACCTGACCGTCCGCGCCCAGCGCCTGACGATTGTTGAAGGTGATCTGGGTTACGCAGGCCAGTTCCCGGTACAGTTGAGCACTGCCGTACTGACCACTGACAGCAATGGCTTTGTTGACTTTAAACTGCCAGCAGCGACTGAGCCCAGCCGTTATGTCTTGTCAGTGTTGGCGACCGATGGTGCCGCCTACCGAGTGCGCGCCACCAAAGAAATTTTGGTGGAACGTGGTGCCGGCACCTATAGCCTGAAGGCTGAACGTGCTTTCTCTGCCGTTGGCGAAAACATGAACTTTGCCATGACTGCTCTGCCAGTACCCGGCAATGTGGTCAGCACCCTCAGCGCCCCGGTAACATGGGATTGGGTCAGGTTGGAAAACCAGAAAAAATCCAGCGGCAAACTCGGCAACGCCAATAAGCTGAGCCTGGCTTTCCCTGAGCCTGGCACCTACACCCTGTCAGTACGTGATGCTGCCGGCAACATCCTCGGTGCGACATCCCATTATGTCAGCGGTGCCGGTGTCAATGCACCACAGGGTTCGATAGAAATGGTGTTTGACAAGGCCAGCTATAAGCCGGGTGAAACTGCCAGTGCCCTGATCACCTTCCCGCAGCAAATCGACCAGGCCCTGTTCACACTGGAGCGTGACAAGGTAGAAAAAACTGCCTTGATGAGCAATGCAAGCGGCTGGCTCACTGCCAAACGCCTGTCACCAATGCAGTGGAAGGTAGAATTACCGGTGCAAGATACCTATGGCCCCAACATCACCCTGTCTGTGGTGTATGTGAAGGGTGCCGATTATGTATTCCAGAACCTGGGCTTGAAGGTGGAACAGCCACGCATCAATGTCGCCGTCAAAGCCGACAAGGCCGTGTATGCGCCAGGTGACAAGGTCACGCTGGACCTGACCGCCATGGTTGCTGGCCAGCCAGCGGGCGGCAGCCAGTTGACGGTAGGTGTGGTGGATGAAATGATCTATGTGCTGCAGCCTGAAATTGCACCGGACATTTCTGACTTTTTCTATCACCCACGTCGCAATAACGTACGTACCTCTGCCAGCCTGAGCTTTATTGCCTATGACCTGGCGGTGCCACCATCCAAACTGGCCTTGCCAGCAAATGGGCAAACCCATGACCGTGCCATCAAGGTTTTGGAAAGACCGCGCCGGGAAGACAAGGACACCGCCCTGTGGCAACCAAACATCACCACTGATGCATCAGGCCGCGCCCGCCTGACTTTCACCATGCCTGATTCACTGACACGCTGGCGCATCACCGTGCGGGCAACCGCAGCCAGCGGCAATGTGGGTCAAAACATCGCCTATGTAAGGTCCGACAAAGACTTTTATGTGAAATGGACCAGCCCGAACTGGATGCGTGTGCAAGATGCACCTAACGCCAGCGTCGCCATCTTCAACCAGGGTAACCAGGATGCTAGCGCCAGCCTTAGCGTCACGGGTTCTGGCGTCAACAAACAAGAAAACCTGAAGTTGAAGCCCGGTGCCAATTTTGTGTCGCTGCCGCTGAAAGCCAATGGCCTGGACAACAAGATAGACCTGTCGCTGGCTGTCGGCGGCAAGACTGTCGACGCATTGAACGTGCCGCTGAAGATCATCCCTGTGCACTGGCTCAGCCAGCGCTCGGTCAGCGTGCCTGTCACCGGCAAAGAAACCATACTGAAACTGCCGTCTGACGCCAGCAACCTGCAACTGCAATTTGCAGACAGCGCCACTACCCAGTTCCGCCGTTTGATGGATGATTTGATCGACTATCCGTTTGGCTGTGTCGAGCAAACCTCCAGCCGCCTGATCCCTTACAGTCTGGCTTTGCAGGCCACGCTGCCAAGTGAAGAAAAACTGACGGCACAATTGACACAACGCCTGTACAGCTACCGCTTCCGCCTGGCGCAAATGGCTGGCCCCAACGCCACCTTTGGCTGGTGGAGCGTGCCAGAAAAAGATGGTGATGCCCTGCTGACCACCTATGCCTACTATGCCGACTGGCATGCCAGCCGCGCCTTGAAACTGGCCCTGCCAGACGGCCATTTTGACCGCCTGACCGAAGTCTATCGTAAGGACGGCTTCAACCAGCCGCCATGGCAACGCGCCCTGATGCTGTACTGGATGCAAGACATGGGCTTGCCAGTACGCTCATTGGCCGAAGCCCTGAGCGAAGAACTGGGCAACAAGGCCGCATCGGCCAAACCAGCAGCAGCCGTCACCCCACGCTCAGGCATGAACAGCATGATCTTTACCAGTAAAGAAGAGGATCTGCAAAACGCCATGAGCACTCTGCTGGCCGCCTATGTGGTGCAGCAAAGCAAAGGCACCCTGACAGCCGCCACCAGCGCGGCCCTGCCAGATGCCGCTGCCCGCGTGCACCAGGCTGATCTGCCTTTGGGTGAAGCCCTGCTGATTTTGACTGGCAAACGCCCAGCCAATGAAAGTGCAGCAGTGCTCGAACGCGTCCGTGCTGAATACCCGACCATAGACCGCGCCTTGGCCCTGCTGTGGACCTACCGCGCCCTGGGTGGCGGTGCTGCTGGCAAATCTGGTGCGAATGACCCACTGCTGCGCAACAACATGGCCAAGGTGGAACTGGAAGCAGGCTGGCAGGCAAGGGAAACCATTACTGGCCAGAATGTATTCCGCTGGAATACTACCGCCGCCACACCAGCACCATCCGTCATCAAGATGAACTCAACGCCAAGTGCTGGCATGATAGCAATCGCCCAGTTCGACAGCCGCGAGCCAGAAAAATCCAACCTGCCTGTCAAGCTGGAACGCCATCTGTATCGTCTGGTGCCAGAAGCCCTTCCGGCACCAAGCACCGCCAGCAAGCCTGCGGCCAATTCAGCAGCACCTGGTAGTAACGCTGTTGCGCAGCTGGTACCAGGCAAAGCTGGCTTCAAGCTCGAATTATTGGGCGATGGTGCCGCACTGAAGACCGATGAAGTGTATCTGGATGAAGTTGTACTGACCCGTACATCTGGCCCGACGCTGAACTTTGGCATCGTTGAAGTACCGCTGCCACCGGGTACCACGGCTGACCGCTCTACCTGGGGCATCAGCGTTCGTTTCCCGGGCGGCAAAGATATGGAAGCGATGGAACGTGCACGTTATGAGCAGACACCACGCGGCTATGCCGTGCCGGTAGATGCCCTGGCGAATGAAGTCGTGGTGCGCCACTTGGTCAGGGCCGCGCAGACCGGCAAGTTTGCCCTGCCGCCTGCCCGTTACTACCGCATGTACCAGCCAGACCAGAAAGCCTTTGAGGACAAGCCACGTGCGATTATGGAAATTCGCTAATCCTGCGCGTAAGCTAGTCCGTATCACCATGCTTGCCAGCGCAACCATAGGGACCATGGCGATGCTGCCTTTGTCTGCACATGCAGATGAAAGCGGCAACGCCACGGTGGCCTGGCTGCGCGACGGCAAGGTGGAAGTGCACGCCTTGTCTGGTTCCATGTCTGGTGCGTTGCCCTCCCCGGACAACAAAGCCGCAGAACAAAAAATTCCCCTGGGCAGCCTGTGGAAGCTGTTTGTCTACGCCTATCTGCAAGACAATCATGTGCAGGAGAGCGCCTATACTTGCAACGCTAAAAAAGAACAGCGCAGCAAGCTGGAAAAAGATGAAGAACGTTATTGCTGTGAACCCGGTGATCAGGTTCAGCGTGACAGCGCCCTGGCAAGATCATGCGCGCCCTACTTTTCACCAGCACGCCTGGGCCTGAACGACAAGGACTGGAAAAGCTACTGGCAAACCCGCAGCGACACCAACTGGTTGCAACGCACAGCACAATTGCAGCCCGATACCCAGATCAGCATCAGGGATTTGCTGGAAACCTTAAACAAGTTTTCACCGCAGGCACGTGCCGCTGCCCGCACTGCCCTGCTGGAAACCGCCGTGCAAGGCTATGGCCGCGAAGCCTGGGCGCAACTTGGCACCGGCATCCGTTATAAAACCTATTCCTGGCATTTACCTGACCAGACCGCCTTTGGTGGTGCTGCAGGCTGGCTGGCCGATGGCACACCATTCTGGTTTGGCGCACGTGGTTCTAGCCGGTCTACCCTTGGCACCTGGGCCAATGCCCTGGCCACCACCCTGCCCGCACCGCGCTGGGCTGGTATCAATAATGCAGGCAATGTCGGTGACGAAGCGCATTGCGTCGATGTTGATTTTTTTGCGCGTTACCCCTTGCGTGAAGTGTTGCCGCTGCCAGCGCCTGTCAACGCTACAGCAAGCACCGCCCGCGCTGGCACCATGACCGGCAAATACCGCCTGCAATTTACCAACGGCAATACCCTGGACATCAACAGCAATGGCAGCCTGAACCTGCAACGCTTGCCCGGCATGGCACCGCAAATCACTGGGCGTCTGAGCATCAATGACTATGTCGCCCGCGTGATAGACCGTGAAGGCGATGCCAGCAATGTGCAGGCCGCCCGCAGCCTGGCAATTGCCGCCCGTACTTACCTGGTACAGAATGCAGCATTTGATCATGGCTGCTGGCACATTGCCGACGCCACCAGCCGCCAGCGCGTCAGCCCCAACCCACCGACCGAAGCCGCCATGGCCGCCGCCTGGTTCACCGATGACCTGATACTGCAAGGGGCCAACGTGCGCTATCACAATGACAGCGCCGGCACCAACCGCATGTCCTTGAAAGACGCTGCACAGCAAGCCAGCCAGGGTTGGAATTTTGAACGCATCCTGGCTGCCAGTTATCCGCAAGCCAGTATCAGCAGCTTCAATGGCAAATCAGACTGCCAGCCACTGGTCGCAGCACAAACCTGGCTAACCAATAACAGCAGCAAATGGCAAGCCATATTGCGCCGCGAGCCGGGTTTTGAAAATCCCGACACGCCACCCGCCGTGTGCGCCCTGGCCACCGGCAACCCCTATTCAGACCAAAAGCGCATGCGTATTTATGCACGCGGCTGGCGCAGCCTGGACGAGCGCATTACCCTCGCCCATGAATACCTGCACCTGGCTTTACGATTTCATCCTAACGGCGCCAACGAAGACTATGTAGAAAAACTGGCACGCCGCCTCATAGAAGGAAGTACATGATCAAGTTCAAATTCACGCGCATGGCATTCACCACAGTTGGCTCTGCCCTTGCCACGCTATCGGCAGTCAGTGCCTTCGCCGCCGATGTCAATATCGAAGCCCCGCGTGGTGGCTGGCGGCATAGTGGAGGTGAATCATCACCCTTTACCCAGCCCGTGCATTACCCGGCATCGTCCGTCAATACTGAAGGTCAGAATGAAATGGCCCTGATCAAAGGGCGCATCAACGGCAACAGCAAAAAAGGTCCCGGCAAACTGGTGGTGAATGGCGTCGGCATGCCCTTGTCAGTTGGCCCTGGCGGTGAATTTGCCCGCCCTTACTCTTTCAGTTCTGGTTCCAACAATGTCGAAGTACGCAGCCCTGACGGCAGCGATGTCAAGCGGGTACAGTTTTTTGACACCAACACCAGTCGCCCATTGACACGCCTGCGCGTGGTCTTGTCGTGGGACAGCGATGGCACCGATCTGGACTTGCACGTTATTTCACCAGATGGCCAGCACGTGTTTTACGGCAACCGCGTGGTGCCCAACGGCGGCGCGCTGGATGTCGATGTCACCACCGGTTACGGGCCAGAAATTTATGCCAATACCGCGCCCATCAAAGGCACCTACCATGTGTACGTCAATTACTATGGCAGCGGCGGCAATGACAAAGACCTGACCATCGCCAAGGTAGCCATCATCAGCCAGGAAGGCACACTGTCAGAAAAACAGCAGACATTTCAGGTACCCATGCGCAAAGCTGGCGAGCTGACCCTGATCAAATCCTTCACCTATCCGTGAGACAGACATCATGAAGATTACCCATTTTTTGCTGGGCTGCACCGCAATGGCAGGCACGATTACCACTATCTGCGCTACCAGCATTGCCTTCGCCGATGAAAAGCCCGCCACCAATGACCAACCCACCATCAACAGCCCGCGTGGTGGCTGGAACTTTGGCGGCCTGATCGATAAATCCGGCGAGGCACGTGCGTCTTACCCCCTGCCACCGATAGACCGTGGCACGCAAAAAAACCGTACCCTGATCGAAGGCCACATCCGCGACGCTGGCAAGCAAAGAAAGCACACCCTTGTCGTCAATGGCAACCCCATGGTACTCAACTATGGCACCGATGGCCGCTACGAACGCCATTACGCCTTTGGCAGCGGTTCCAACAATATAGAAATTTTGGGGCCAGACGGCAAGAGCCTGCAACGCGTACAGTATTACGAATCCAATACCCAGCAACTGTCACCACAGCTACGCATCATCTGTTCATGGGATGCGCCGGAAGCCGAAGTGGACCTGCACATCATCACCCCCGACGGTCAGCACGCCTTTTACGCCGCACCGATATTGAAGGGTGGCGGTGGCCTGGATGTTGATAGCGTCGACGGCCCCGGCCCCGAAATGTTCACCACCATCGCCCCCCTGCACGGTGCTTACCATGTGTTTGTCAATTATTGGGGTAACTATAGCAGCGCAGGCGGTTATAACTTTGACGAAAGCCAACGCAAACAACCCATCATCACCACCCGCGTCACCCTGGTGTTTTATGAAAACACCGCCAGAGAAAAACGCGAAAGCTTCGTCATCCCACTGCGCAAGATCGGTGATTTGAATCTGGTGAAGTCGTTTATGTTTTGAGGGCAGCACCTGCTTTCACCTGGAGAAATGCATCATGTTAAAGAAAGTAGCGCTTAACTTCCTGATTATTTCCTGGCTAGCTGTCACAAGTTTATCGGCACTGGCGCAGCCCGTCACGATCAAGCGCCTGGACGGTTCCAGCATCTCTTCAACCGAGATAGAAAGCAAAGTCGCACGCCTGATGGCATCGTCCTGCGTCACCGGCCTTGGCATCGCCATCCTCAATGACAATAAAATTGCCTACACCAAAAGCTTTGGCTTGCGCGACAAAGACAAGCTGTTGCCACTGACAGAAGACACCATCATGTACGGCGCATCCTTCACCAAGGCAGTGTTTGCCACCCTGGTGTCGCAACTGGTGACCGAAGGCGTGCTTGACCTGGACGTGCCGATACAGAAATATCTGCCCAAACCCCTGCCAGACTATAGCAACTACCGCGACCTGGCAGATGACCCGCGCTATCTGACAATTACTTTGCGCATGCTGTTGAATCACACCGCAGGCTTCGCCAATTACCGCTGGCTGAATCCCAGCAAAAAACTGGAAATCAAATTTACCCCCGGCAGCAGATATGCGTATTCAGGCGAAGGTATTTATCTGGCCCAACTCGTGGTGGAAACCGTCACCGGCAAAAAAACAGGCGACATGATCCAGGAGCGCATTTTCGATCCCCTTGGCATGCACAACACCAGTCTGCAATGGCAAGACCGCTTCAGCGACAACCTGGCCGTCGGCCACGACAAAGATGAAAAACCACTGGGCCACGTAAAAAGAAAAAAAGTACACGCCGCCGGTTCCATGGACACCACCCTCAACGACTACGCCCATTTCATACAAGGCGTCATGCAAGGCACCATCATCAGCAAAGAAGCCAAAGCCATCATGCTGGCACCACAGATCGCCATCACCACACCCACCGAATTCCCCACCCTGTCCACCGCATCGACCGACGAAAACAAGCACATCCAACTGTCCTACGGCCTGGGCTGGGGCATCTTCCAGACACCCCACGGCAAAGCCTACTTCAAAGAAGGCCACGACGACGGCTGGGAAAACCATTCTGTCGTCTTCGACGAACAAAAAACTGCCGTCATCATCATGAGCAACAGCGCCAACGGCGACCACAT
Organism: Undibacterium sp. GW821-FHT11B02; assembly: GCF_058808955.1. NCBI lineage: Bacteria > Pseudomonadati > Pseudomonadota > Betaproteobacteria > Burkholderiales > Oxalobacteraceae > Undibacterium > Undibacterium sp. GW821-FHT11B02. Next base: position 287,049 of record NZ_JBXASD010000003.1, read on the forward strand.
CTTCAAAGACTTGCTAACCTTGTTGATACAGGATGTATATACGCCCTGGAAATGGGAGGGGTATGTGCCTTTGCGGTGTAGTAATGGGTGATGGGGAGTTTGGGGTTGGGGCGATGAGAGGTGGGCCGGCCAGAATTACTTACACATTTTTATTTACAGGCTCTGATTTGTGCACTATCGCATCAGCTTACCGCTCTGGATAATGATGGCAAGGTCAACAAACTGTGAGCCAGAGTGATTGTCATGGCTGAAATTAATAACCACGCCGCCAGCATCATACTTGGTCATCGAATCAAGTGCGGTACGTAGACTTCTTCTGTCTACACCTTTCCCGGCTCTACGGATTCCTTCTGTGAGAACTTTCGCAGCGAGGTATCCTTCGACGATGGCCTGGTTAATGTCGATCTGCGGGTTTATATATTTCTTGAGTCTGTCACTCAGTTCTCGAACAATAGGAATTGCACGGTTGCTTGGTTCCGGAACTACTTGCGTCACAATGAGACCACGTGCAGCGTCTTTACCGATCTTTTTAACGATTTCGGCACCGTCAGCTACGGAGAGAGAAACGACCTGGGATTTGCCTCCCGCAACACGAAAATCCTTATAGAATTCTGCAGTGGCCCCACTACTTCCGGCGGCAATAATTGCTTGTGGTTGGGCTAATTGAAGAGATTTAATGGCACCGTTGACGGCGGTAGTGTTCGGTTCATAAGAAGCAGACATCAGCACTTTCATCGCGGAACGCTGTGCCACATTTTTTTCAACGAGTGCCAACACTTCTTTCCCGAATGCCCCTCCTTCATAAAACACCGCAATCTGGTTGAGGCCGACTGTTTGAAGTTGGGTCAATACTTTATCGACCTCACGCTCATAATTGGCACGCGTATGAAAAAGGAAGGGATTGACCGGATGGTGCAAGGACATTGCCCCCGTGCGTACGCCTACTACGGGTATTGCTTGCTCTTCAAGTAGCCCACTCTTCACCAGGGACTCCATTGAACCCGTTCCCATTAGAGATACCAAAGCCACAGGTACGGTTTCTTTAATCAATTCGCGGGTTTTTGCAACCCCATCGGCCACGTTGAGGCCACGGTCTTTAACCACTAACTTGAGTTTGCTGCCAGACACACCTCCTTTCGCGTTCTGCTCATCAAAATATGCCTGAACACCAATGCGCATCTGATTGCCTATAGAATCCGGCGTATCCAAAGGTACGACCATACCAACCACAATTTCTTCCGCGGCACTGGGTACGGCTGGCAACATGCAAGCGCCAATACAAATTGCTATATGCCACATAGAACTAAAACGCATTACTTTCTCCTTGGAACGACAATACTCGCGCAGTAAACCATCGACTTAGAGAGTCGCCACGAGGACAAATTTCTACCACCAGGTACTAAGAGCTTGGAATCAGCCGAACAATACTTCTGACAGGCAATGCCGCAGCCTTAGTGGCGATCTTTTGTTCATCGTTGATTAAAAATATACTGACGAGCTTGGCCAGCGCAGCCGCTTCGTCTTTCATTGCGGAGGCAGCAGCCGATGCTTGTTCGACTAGTGCCGCATTTTTTTGTGTGACATCATCAAGTAAGTTGATGGACTCACTTATCTGTGTGATACCTGTCGCCTGCTCTTGGCTAGACAAGCTGATCTCGGCAATTATTTCGGAAACACTTTCAACCCGTTGTACTATCTCACCAATTTTTTCACCGGCAACACCGACCAGGTCTTTACCAGCACTGGTCCTTTCGACAGAATCCATGATCAAGGTTTTGATTTCTTTTGCAGCGCTTGTCGAACGTTGAGCCAAATTGCGGACCTCCGCAGCGACGACCGCGAAGCCGCGTCCTTGCTCACCTGCTCTTGCTGCCTCAACCGCTGCATTCAGTGCCAATATATTCGTCTGGAAGGCAATGCCATCAATCACGCCAATAATGCTGGCAATTTTTTGCGATGATTCGTCTATCGATTTCATTGTTTCAATAACTCTTGACACAGCTTGTCCGCCATTAGCTGCGGCCTGACTAGCCGCAACTGCTGTCGTTTTCGCTAGCCCTGCGTTTTCAGCAGTTTGTCTGATCGTCGAAGTTATTTCTTCAGTCGCCGAAGCTGTTTCCTGCAGCGAGGAAGCCTGTTGTTCGGTCCGATCTGACAAGTCCTGGTTGCCAATGGCTATTTCAGACGACGCAACCGCAATGTTGTTCACACTTGAGCGTATGTTGGCTACCAGGTCGTGCAAACTGTTATTCATCGTTTTAAGCGCCATCATCAGCAGACCAATTTCATCCTTGGATCTGACTTCAATATGTGCAGTAAGATCGCCCCTGGCTACTTGCCCGGCAACAGAAACCGCCGTTTGCAAAGGTTTAACGATGGATCGGGTAAGGAAATAGGCAATTCCGATCGCAAATAGAATCGCCAGTATTTCCAGGATGACGAGTACGCGCATACTTTTTTGAGCTGTTTGCTCGATGTTGGCATTGATCGCGTCGATTTGGTCACGCTGGATTTTCAGCAGATCTTGCAAAAGTTGGCGAAATTTACTCGCAACCGGAACGTATTCTTTTTCAAGCACCTCAGATGCAAGATCAGCACTTCCTTCTGCTTTGAGCTTTCCTATCTTGTCACGGGCCGTCAAATATAGTTTTCTTTGATCTCCGATCTTTGCGAAAAGAATTTTCTCTTCTTCCGTTTCCAGCAATGAACCAATATTTTCCTGCAAATCCCCTGATTTTTTAGGTCCGTCAGTGGCCAAGAATGTCACCAGTGACGGATCGCTGCTTTTTGCAATGGCGGTGGTTCGCATAATCCCGGAATCGATCGAGCGATACCAGTCACTACTCAGTCGTTCCTTTAACAGTGGCCTCTTCATCATTGCCGAAGATTCCTCACTTACCTTCTTCAAATTCAATAATGAGATCGCCGTGATAATGCTTGAGAGAATCAGGATTAATGCAAACCCTAACTGGAGACGACTACCGATTTTATAGTTGGTGAACATTTCTCAAATCTTCCCAAATTAGAAATCCCACAACACCAGATTTAGTACCTCTGATGTTGGGTAATAAAAGCATTTTCAACATACGCAAGGTTTTGCTACGTATAGACCAATCCAGGTACAACATTGCTCAGATCTAATATGGACACTTTCGCCTGTACATTTAGGCCCTGAATTTCGACATCCAGCACCAAAGATTTGTTAGACGAAGACCTTATCGATTTTTATATGACGTCTCCTTTATCCTACTGAGCGGATGGATTCAGGTTTTTGTATACTTTCCCGCCCTTCATGACGAAAAGCACTCGATTCACAGCACTAATATCCTTGAGGGGATCACCATTCACAACAATCAGGTCAGCTTCCAGTCCTGGTGTTACTGTGCCGATTGTGTCTTTCAAACCAATCGCTTCAGCAGGCACGGACGTCGCCTGCACCAAGGCATCCATTGCCGGTTGCTCCGCAACGTTGACCCGGTAAACGATCTCTTCAGCAAGACGGCCATGGCACCCGGCGACCGCATCCGTGCCAAAGGATATTTTCAGGTTTTTATGCTTGATTGCTTGCCTGAACATGGTTAACTTCAATGCAATCGACTCTTCCTGAAGTTTGAATGCCTCTGCCGTGTAGTTGGAGGTACCTAGAAATTTGTCTTTATTGGCCAGGTAACTGGTGCCCGCCAGGCCGATATCCGGTTCAAAGTAAACACCATGCTCTGCCATCAATGAGAATTCTGCATCCGTGGCGAAACTACCGTGGGCAATCGCTGAGCAGCCACCAAGCACGGAAGACCTTACCGAATCCGCACTCTGGGCATGTACCCAAGTCCGCTTACCCAATAATTTTGCTTCACTGCATGCGGCCTCTATCTGTTCGTCGCTCATTGTCTTCAGCCCTCGTTCACGAATACTTTTGGCCGCAAACAGTTTGATAACGTCGGCACCTTGAGCGACCATATCTCGCACTTTCGCCCTTATTTCTTCCGGCGTTCCAGATTTTTCGTTGATCAGTCCCACAGAGGCGACAATCCTTGGACCAGGAACTTCCCCCCTTGCGATCGCATCTCGCAGATTAATATCTGATGGAGAACCAATTGAAGGAGAAGTAAGACCCTGGAGCGTGGTAAAGCCACCCATGAAATCGCGATAAACGTTTTCATACGCATAGAGCTCACGAATGCCCGGCGCTTCCAGCGGATTGGCAATTTTTCCGTCTTTGCCAAAATGGGAGTCAATGTGCACATGGGTATCAATGAAACCCGGCATCAGCGTCATCCCGGGAAAATTGTAGGTAGCTTTAGTTTTTTTGTCGGCGCTTTCAATTCTGGCGATTTTGGAGCCACTCACGACAACCAGCACGTTATTCTGTTTGCCGCCTTTTCCGTCAATCACTTGTCCAACACGGATAGTTATTTGCGGCACAGGTTCTGTCGGGCGCTTCACTATTTGCTCATTATCCGCATAAACGTGGCTTGCGGTCATGGTCAACATTGCCATCAACAACAGGACTATTTTTTTTGAGACAATTGGTTTCATGTTTCAGCTTTGAGTGGTGGTAGACATATCCGGGGCCAAGATACAAACTCGCCTGGGTGTTCAATGCGTGTATGGAGCCGAATTCAGCGTCGTGTGCGGAAACTATCCATGCCTGATTTCCGCGATATGACACGGATTTCAATGCGTACAGCATTAAATCTAAAAAAATCCTGCTTACAGAATTGGCGAAGCAAGCGCTTCTAGTGATTAAAATTTATGAAGGATGCCGCCTATAAGAACATTCTGGCTCTTATCAATTCCAGGAGCACCATTGCTTGTCAGACCTGGGCTATACATGTCCGATACCTGCATGTTCGCCGCCATCACGTAAAGTAACGTACGTTTAGACAAGTTGTAATCGGCGCCAGCGGCGAGAGCAGTGATACGGCCGCGGTTGGTTGCATTCACAAAATCATAACGGGAATGAATGACGCTGCCTTTCAACTTCCATGAGCCAATCGTATAGTCCAGACCAACATCGACAATAGTGGCTTTGCTATTATTTATACCACCGGCAGTAAACAAGCCCGTGCCTGCTGTGCTGGTAAATGTGGTTGTGAAATTAGGAGCAAGAGGCCCCGCAGCCGTAATCAATGGTTGCTTGGCTTGAGACACAGTGCCACGGAATACGATGTTGCCTGTTTCGTAATTCGCACCAAGCATCCATGTTTCAGTACATGTATCACCTGGTTTGCCCAAACCAACTGTATTACAGCCAGCGTTAGCGGTTGCGCCAGCATCGCTACTGCTATTCGCTGTCGCAGTGACAACACCCAACTTCGATTGCCAATAGCTGAAGCCAATACCGAACGGACCATTATCATAGTTGACGCCCAGGCCAATAGACTGCCCTGTTGAATTGTCTCCCGCTGTTTCACCAAAGCCATATGCCAGATTTGCGCGAAAGTTTGACATTGTTGGAGAGCTGTAATAGATCATATTGTTGCCACGTTCACCTGAGGCGCGATCCAGGTTATTGCCGTGCGCTTTACTGACGAATGGCAGCAAACGATTTTGGCTGGAATACATACCTGCTATATCATCACTAAAATCTTTTCGGCGGCCCAATTCGATGTCACCGAATTTGCCAGAAAGACCAACCACTGTTTTGCGGCCGAAAGTTAAGCCATTTTGACTAGACGCACCAGTATCTAATCCAATACCACCTTCCAAGGTGAAATAAGCCTTCAGGCCATCACCCAGATCTTCCGTCCCCTTAAAACCAAAGCGGGATTGCGTGTATTGACCCGAATCGAGTGACGATCTGCTTCCAGTTGCTCGCGGGCTAGCTGTTGATGGCGTAGCAACAGTATCAACGTAACTCGTTCCTGCGTTCAAAACGCCGTAAACCTGAACGTCCGACTGAGCACTCGCGATTCCTGTAAACGCGCCCAAAATCAGCAGCACGGATAATTTCTTTTTCATTTTTTCTCCTTGAGTCAATTGTGCAATGCCGATCATTGCAATTGGTAGTTTCTTTTTAAAAGAATCACTTTGTTTCACTGTTTGATACCATGTTACAACAGTTGATACAATATTAGGCTTGAAAATAAAAATCGTCAATATTGTTTCGATAGACGTTCCATTGTATTGTTGGATGAAACCAACAATATTAATAAAATTTGATACTATTGTTAAAGACAATGCATGACTTACTTGAAAGCAGAGATAAAGAAATACGAAGTCAATGGAATAAATATCGTTTTGAGACACGATTAAAAATTTGAATTCCAGAGGTAGCTTGAGAGATGGCGCCTGCCCTTTTGGCCGCTAATCTGAGGAACATGCGAACAAATTCGTTAAAAAACAGGCAAAATATTGTTTTTTCTGACAATACAGCGTATCGTTTGATAACACTTGCCAGCTACAATAACCTGGCAGTTGAATGGCTGAAGTACTAATACCTCCAGCTCACTTGTGAAGAAAGCACGCTGCAGAGCATTCATTTCTGGTGAAAACAAAACCAGAGGTGCTATAGCATGTTTGCGTGCATCTGAATAAATGCGTTAACATTGCGCCGAAATCCAGTTGTAAATGAACCGTGGGCGACTGAAAATAAGTTCGGCGTTAACAATTACAAGATAGTTACAAGATGAGATTGGTAAGGTCGTACATAGTTACAGCCTTCGACTGCGTGATTAATAATTTTGATAGAAATAGCGATGACTGACTACACCGTTGAAGCCGTTGAAGAAGCACTTGGCCTACTCATGCTGGTGGCCAAGAGCCCTGGATTAGGAGCAACAGAACTTGCGCTCCGTTCTGGAAATACGAAAGCTCGTACATTCCGCTTGCTTTTTACGTTGGAAAAATCTGGCTTACTTTGTCGTGACGGCGATAATCCCACCTATCTGTTGGGCTACAACTCCCTTTACCTGGGCGTTGCCGCTGAAAGCCAGATTCAACTGGCGCGACTGGCAAAAACTTTTTTGCGGGATATGGGCATAGCATGTAATGAGAATGTTCAAATTCGTGTGCGCGATGGGCTCGATTCAGTATGCGTCGCGCGATGGGAATCTTCACATCACGGCGGCGTTCAAGTCGAAGTCGGAAATCGACGCCCTCTGTATGTCGGCGCTTCAAGCAAGGTGTTGTTAGCTTACGCCCCGGAAGAAATAAAAAATGAAGTGATCAACGGCGAACGGATACGCTTTACTGGCGCTACACTGGTCAGCAAAAGCAGTCTCAAACAATCTCTCGCTAAAATATTGGACGATGGCTATGCCGTATCCTATGGCGAAAAGTCGAAAGATGTTGTTGCTATTGCAGCGCCCGTTTATAACGCGAATTCTGAAGTTGTCGCGTCAATTAGCGTTGCCGGGCCAGCTACCCGGATCAAGGAAGACAATGTTCCTGGATTAATTGCTATCGTCACCAAATCTGCGCGAGACCTGTCTAACAGTCTTGGATATCGCTAGAAGCGTCTTGGCTGGTAAGAGCCACAGCATATGGCCATCAATAAATAAGATCCCGAAGAATATAATCCATTCTCCGGGATTTTATTTATTGGTGTTGCCATTGACCAACCGCTATCTAATGTATTTGGTTATTCCTTAAGCTCTATATGTGTCTCAGTGACAAGAGTGCTTGATATTGTACGAGGCAAGCATGAAAAAATTGTAGCTTACCGGCTTGCTCCCATCGTCTTTGTTAATACTTTTAATTTTAAAATCGTGGACGATCACGTTCCAGCACGTACTTCCTTTACTGCCAAGAACTTGAGCAGTGCGGATCACTACAGATTTCGATGGCGCGTCATTAACACGTGCAACGGAACATTACAGGACTGAGTTCACTCCTTTTTCAGCAACACACTGAGGTATTCCTCCCATGCTCCATTGATAAAAAGCAGTAGTCAAACATTCGCCCCAAACTTCTCACCGAGTCGTCTACAAATCACCCTGCTGGAGTTCGCCAGAGTCGGTCAAACTCAATTTGAGCACTCCAAGCTGGTCAGGTTCTAAGCCGAACCACATTCATTCACCGAATAACCAATCCACCACAAAAATTCTTTCATTTTTCAATTTAAGAATTTAAAAATAGGACTTACGCAACATTGTCCCAGCAAGGCGTAGCGACGAAGACAGTACGAACAGTACGGCTAGGAGCTGCAACTCAGCTGGGGCGGTTTTGCGTAAGTCCTAAAAAATTTAATTCCGACACGTCGTCATTGACATAAATTAAATTCAAATACAAAATATCATCTATCGTTACATTGTTTTATCTAACGATACATTGATTCATTTTATAAATACAAATAATTGAATGTGATTATCACAAGGGAATGACATGAAAGAACTATTAATTTCGGTGCTTTGTTTGTGTATTTTGCTCAGTAGTGAATCCAAAGCTCAAAGCAATGTGGAAATTTACGGCATTATGACCGCAGGTACGAGTTACGTGGACAAAGTGGCGACACCAACGAATGGTCCCCGATCAACCGGCAGCCGCTTAGGATTGGATTCAGGACAGTACACGCAGTCGCGTCTTGGTTTTCGAGGCACGGAAGACCTGGGTTCAGGCCTCAAGGCAGTGTTCGTCATTGAAGGAGGCTTAACCATTGATAATGGTGCTTCCGTAGAAGGAAAAGCCTTTGGCCGACGCACTACAATTGGTTTATCGGGAGATCTTGGAACGATAGAGTTAGGGCGACGCAAAGATTATCTTGATTTAATTACCGGCCTCTATACTACGAAGGATCGCATGCTTCCCTTTGAAGGCAGAGTTCACGCCAACAACCTGGATCGCTCGACCGGCGAACGCATCAATAACATGTTGTACTACACGACGCCAACAATTGGAGGTCTTCAAGCAAATGTCAGTTACGGCTTAGGTGAAACGGCAGGGTCAATGAAAACCGGCCAGTCGTTAGGTTTCGGTGCGAATTATACAAACGGCCCATTTGGAGTTGGTTTTGGCTATTGGCAGTCAAGCCTTGGCATCGTTACCGCTTCAGCAAATAGTAGTAGCGATCAAGGCGCAACCACAAACGCAGGCTGCAACACGGTTGGACTCGGAAATCCCGGCGACATCTGCGTCAAATCATGGACGGTTGGCAGCAGCTATCAACTGGGGAATCTATTGTTGCGTGGCGCATACTCAAGTGTAAAACAACCGCTAATCAATTCTTTTGCAGGTACTGCACCCAATCTCGCAGCAGTCTTTACCAGTGCGGTGGGATCAGGGGCGTTTACGACCGGCGGTTCAAACAATACGAAAGCAAGCATAATTGATATCGGGGCAGACTATTCAATAGCTGGCAACTGGCTGCTGAAAGGAAGCCTTGTACAGTCGCGATATGACTTCGTTGGAGCTACGAACAAGGGGACACTGACAATGGTAGCCTTAGGAGCCGACTATAAATTATCAAACCGAACACTCCTGTACGTGATGGCGGCAAACATGCGTGCTGCCGATATGTACAGCCCAGGCTTGACCGGCGCGGCAGGAGCGCCGGGGGCGGACAATAGCCAAAATGCGCTGTTAATGGGAGTCATGCATAATTTCTAAATAATGGCCTGATAATAAAAATAAATCCCGTTCGCGGGATTTATAAATGCACGGCCAGAACTCATTTCCCATACACACTCTACTCTGCATTTCCTTCAAGTTCCAATGGCTTGGTAAGAAAACTTACTTCCCATTTGACACACTGCAAGCAACACATGACGAAGACTAATTAACCAAGGTTCTTATTCACCGCCCTATCATAGTCACACTGTGTCAATACGATTTTAATTCGACATACAAAAAACTTGACACGGTTTCGACTATCGATATACTGTATCTTACAGTGAAACGTATTCAATATTTGACAGGAGATATCGTGTTAGCAACTCTAAGAAAAGTCTGTTCTCTCACATGCTTGGTGGGGTGCTTGTTTTCCACAGGTGCTGGTGCCGCGGATCTTAAAATCGGCTTCAAGGCTGAAGTCACTTCAGCGGATCCCCACGTTTTAAACGGGGCGAACCGGAATATTTGGGCGCATGTCTATGAATCACTGGTGATTCAAGACCAGCAATTAAGGCCAAAACCTGGTCTGGCGCTGTCGTGGCAAATGATTAATCCCAAGACATGGGAATTCAAGCTGCGGCCAAATGTGTCATTCCAGAATGGCGCAATCATGAATGCAGAAGATGTGAAGTACTCCATTGAACGTGCAATGCATTTAACGGGACCACGAACTTTTCGGACCTATCTGAAGGATGTCGAATCTTTGAATGTGACAGGCCCACTGACTCTCCAGGTCAAGACGAAGGCCCCAAGCCCTACTATCCCAGACAATCTGGGTCTCATCGCAATCATTCCCAAATCCCTTGGAACTACCATCACCGAGGCAAGTTTCGCCAACGGTAAATCATCAATCGGAACAGGACCGTACAAATTTGTGAGCTGGGCAAACGGCCAGAAAATTGTACTGGCACGCAACCCTGGCTATTGGGGAACAAAAGAACCCTGGGATAACGTTACATTCAATTTCATACCCAGAGAGCCATCCAGAGCAGCTGCGCTGCTATCCGGTTCTGTCGACATCATCAATGACGTGAATGCCAACATACTGAATTCGTTAAAAGCCTTCGACATAACATCCATTACGTCATACATGTTGAACTATATCGCACTTGACCAATTCAGAGATGTCTCCCCTTTCGTACGTGGACCAGACGGAAATCCATTGAAAAAGAATCCCTTGCGGGACCCAAAGGTCCGCCTGGCATTGATGACTGCGACCAACAGGGAGGGCATCATCAAGCATCTGATGAAAGGCGACGGAACAGCGGCTGAACAATTGGTGCCGAAAGAATTTTTTGGTTTCGATTCGACGTTAAAACTGCCCGCCCATGATTTGGCAAAGGCAAAGGAACTGCTGACAAGTGCCGGATATCCTGGCGGTTTCCAGATGACGATTCATTGCCCAAACAACCGTTATATCAATGATGCCAAGCTCTGTGAGGCGGTAGCGCAATCCTTTAGTCAGATTGGTGTGGTAACAGAAGTATCTACGATGCCGTATTCCGTATTTGTCGGCCGAGCATTTGGCGGCGGTCCGAACGGGGAACCCGAGTTCAGCGCGTTCATGGTTGGTTATGGGGCCGTCACCGGTGATTCCCTCACGGGCTTAATGTCAACGATTCACACGTCCGATAAAAATACGTCTGCCGGTGTCAGCAATTACGGGCGATATAGCAACAAGCAAGTGGACGCACTCATCGACAAAGCTGCGCAGAGCACTGATGAAAAAGCCCGCGAGGCCCTGCAAAAACAGGCTACCAAGTTGGCTTTGGATGATGTCGCTATCATTCCACTCATTCACCTCAACGCAGCTTGGGCGATGAAAAAAGGATTGACTATCAAACCACGCGCCGACGGATTCACAATGGCAATGGATATCAGGGCGAAGTAAGCGAATTTTATCCTGGATATTCGTTTTGTATTAAAGAAACTAGCGAATTCAGAAAATCTCATCTCATGTTGAATGCGATGAGATTTGTGTCACTTCGCTACCTCCGCAGTTGCCAATAATAAATCGGCATTCATTGCATTCATCTCATTTCTTAGATGCCTTTCGTCCAACAGATTTAGTGGACACGTTTTAAAAACACATAGCTAAAGCCAAGCTGATTTCAGATCAGCAAGGGATCGCCACATTCAAAAATCTTGATATTGGCGAGTTTTACACCAAACCAATGAGTATTTCTATGCGATCTATCAATCATTTAAAAAGACCAAATCTTGTTATGTCACTCATGGAGCAAAAAACGCTACCGCCAGGCGGATCAATCTCACGTCGCGATAATTGTTCGGTTGTACGGGATGCCATGATTCCAATGCGTGATGGTGTTTTACTGGCAACAGACATTTATTTTCCAGCCACATACATCAATTCTGAAAAACAGCAATTTCCTGTTATTCTGGAACGCACTCCCTACGGTAAGCACTTGCCTAGTCGCAGTGAACGCACTGCACAAAGCGAGGCAACTCTGTCGCGCGATGAAGTTGCCGAATTCTTCGTTCGCCAAGGTTATATTGTCATTTACCAGGATTGCCGGGGCCGCTACCGGTCACAGGGATATTTTGTCAAATATACGAGCGATGGCGAAGATGGTTATGACACCTGTGCATGGATAGTTGCGCGCCCCTGGAGTAACGGCAAAATTGGAACCATTGGTTTATCGTATGCAGCACACACTCAGGCAGCATTGGCTAGCCTCAATGCGCCAGGTGTTGTCGCCATGTTTTTGGATTCAGGTGGATTTTCAAATGCATTTCAAGGAGGAATCCGCCAGGGCGGCGCATTTGAAATGAAGCAGGCAACCTGGGCACTCAGGCAGGCACTGGAAAGCCCGGCAATACGCGCCGACAAAGAGAAATTTACCCAATTAAGCAAAGTCGATATCGCGGAGTGGTTCCGGCACACAACGGATTGGAAACCAGGATATTCGCCACTGAGCCTCGCCCCTGACTATGAATCCTATCTGTTCGATCAATGGCGGCACGGTTCGTTCGACAACTATTGGAAGCAAGTCGGCTTATACGCGGAAGGCTATCATCAGTCCTTCCCTGAAGCGGCAATGGTGCATATGTCGTCCTGGTACGATCCTTATCCAAGGACAGCATGCGCCAACTATGCCGGGCTGACAAAGTACAAAAAGGGGCCGGTATGTCTGATACTTGGTCCGTGGACACATGGTAATCGCAGCATCTCTTACTCAGGTGATGTGGACTTCGGTACTGCTGCCATTCTGGATGAAAGCCTGGCCCCAAGTTTCCTGGAGCTGCGCTTACGATGGTTCGACAAATGGTTGAAACAAGACCCAAGTGCACAATCTCCCCTTCCCCCTGTGACAATATTTGTCATGGGTGGCGGTAGCGGGTGCCGCAATAATGCAGGCAGACTGGATCACGGCGGCGCATGGCGAAGCGAGCTTGAATGGCCAATCCCTGACACTCGCCTCACTCATTACTACCTTGGTGCAGAAGAACACTTATCGCTTTTACAGCCCGACGAATCAGAAAATAGTCTATCTTATAAATATGACCCCACCAGTCCGGTTCCCACAATAGGTGGTGCAGTGACATCTGGCCAGCCGCTCATGTTTGGTGGCGCATATGATCAAAGGGAAGGTCCGACGGTCTTCGCCGCAGTAGAGCCTTATAAGGCATTAAGTGAACGCGAAGACGTACTTGTTTTTCAGACCCAGCCCCTTGACGACGATATCGAGGTCACTGGAGACCTTAGTGCAACACTGTGGATCTCTTCTGATTGTGTAGATACAGATTTTACCTTCAAGCTGATTGATGTTTACCCTTCAAGCAAAGACTATCCGAATGGATATGCCATGAACCTCACTGATGGAATATTGCGCGTACGTTATCGTGAATCGTGGGAGAACCCGGAACTAATGTCGTCAGGCACCGTTTATAAAATCCAGATAGACGCTTTTCCTACGAGTAATTTATTCAAAAAAGGCCATCGCATCAGGATCGATATTTCAAGCAGCAATTTCCCAAAATTCGATTGCAATCCCAATACTGGCGAACCGGAAGGCTGCGCAACCAAAACGTTAGTTGCTACCAATCATATCTACTTTGATAAAAATCGCCCTTCACACGTAACACTGCCTATTATTCCCAAACGCAGAGACACACCAAGTCGCAAAGCTGAATCGGAAAACGAGTAATTTAATTCTTTAAAAATTGGGGGAGCACCATGAACATCAAATTGGGTTATTCATCTTCGCGTCGCTTCCCCAATTTATTGATATAAATAATATTCACGTTCCCTGGATTTTAATATGCTGCATAAGTAGCAAGCTACGAGGAAGTTGTCCCAAAAAACTCCCTAATTATGGGCGACTGCAAGTAATTTGATCGAGATTGTCGGAAAAATGACTAAACAAATTCGGGAATTATTGTTCCACTGAATGAGATGGTGTATTATCTATCGAACCAAAGGCATTTTTAAATATCACTCACTATTTAAGAAGCATCAAAAAAACCTTGGGTCAAACCATATTCAAAAACTCAATTGTGCTTAGTTGAAAGAACTCAAAAGCGGAGATGCAATGTTCGAAATGTTGTTAAAACGCGCCCTACAAAGCGCTCTGGTGGTTTCAATTATGTCGGTTCTTGCATTTGTCGGGATCAACGTTGTCGGCGACCCAATTCATTTGCTTGTCCCTCCCGACGCCTCATCAGAAGAAATCGCCCGTGCCGCCCATGCATTAGGGCTAGACTTACCCATCTATCAGCAGTATTGGCATTTTGTCGTCAATGCGCTGCACGGCGATTTGGGCAATTCATTCATATTCAACCGACCTGCAATCGGCCTGATCCTGGAAAGAATGCCGGCAACAATGGAATTGGCGGTGGTGGCCCTGTTCTTGTCTGCCGTCATCGGCATTCCACTTGGTCTGTGGGCCGGCATTAGGCCGGGCACCAAATTTCATAAGATAACGATGGGCCTGTCTATTCTCGGCGTTACTGTCCCTGCGTTTTGGCTTGGTTTGATTCTCATCCTGGTTTTTTCAGTCAACCTTGGCTGGTTGCCATCTGGAGGAAGGGGCCCTACCTCCAGTTTTTTGGGTGTCGAAGTAAGTTTTCTTAATCTGCAAGGCCTCAAGTTTCTGCTACTCCCCGCACTCACACTTGCACTTCATAACGTGGCGCTCATCATGCGTCTCACCGAAGCTGGCACCCGAGAAGTCGCAACGCAAGAATACGTAAGATTTGCCCGTGCAAAAGGGGCAGGATCGATGCGTTTGATGTTCCGGCATATCGCGCCAAACGTACTGATACCTATTGTGACCGTCATGGGCATGGAATTCGCGCATCTGATCGCCTTTTCATTGATAACAGAAACAATATTTGCGTGGCCCGGCATGGGAAAACTGATTATTGACTCGGTACTTCAACTCGACAGACCTGTCGTTGTCGCGTACTTGATGGTTGTGCTGCTGTTATACGTGGCTATCAACTTCGTTGTCGACATGCTCTACCTCGTGCTCGACCCTCGCCTGCGGACAAAATCCGTATAAGAGGCTTCAATTTAAAGGCCTGAATAAAAAATAAAGACCTGATTCATAGATAACTAGCAGTTGCAGCTGAAAGCCATAAACTGAAAATGAAAACTACTAATTCCTCCTTAGTGCCTGAAGAGATTCCACCTTCGATTGCCCCACCAGAGACACCGATGCGGCTGTTATGGCGCAGATATTTGAAGAACCGCGTTGGAACTGCCGCAGCGGCATTTCTGGTTCTTCTTGTCATCGTCGCTCTGGCCGCACCGTTTCTCGCGCCACAGAACCCTTATGACCTTGGATCAGTTTCAATCAACGAGGCGGAGCTGGCACCAGGTGTGTCAAGTTCTGACAACAAAATGATCTACCTATTGGGAACGGATGGTGCAGGCAGGGACATATTAAGTGCCATTCTGTATGGCTTAAGAATCAGTCTGGGTATAGGTATCGCCAGCGCACTTGCTGCTTTGGCAATTGGGACATGTGTTGGTCTGGTTTCCGCCTACTTTGGAGGGAAAGTCGACGCATTTTTGATGCGCATGGTGGATGTTCAATTAAGTATTCCCACTATCCTTGTTGCCTTGGTGCTGCTCGCAGTGTTTGGTCAAGGCGTTGACAAGACCTTGTTCGCGCTGATCCTTGTGCAATGGGCTACCTTCGCGCGAAATGTTCGTAGCTCTGCAATGGTAGAGCGCGGCAAAGAATATATCGAGGCAGCCTTTGGCCAGGGGCTCCCGGCCAGCCGCATCATGTTCAGACATGTCCTTCCAAACTGCATGGCCCCCTTGATTGTGACAACGACGAATCAAATGGCGAACGCCATTACTCTGGAGGCGACCATGAGTTTCCTGGGTATCGGCCTTCCTCAAACCAAGCCCTCACTAGGCCTGCTCATTTCAAACGGATTCGATTACATGCTTTCGAACGAATACTGGATTAGCGTATTTCCCGGCATCGCACTTGTGCTACTCGTTGGAGCGATTAGTTTGGTTGGCGATCAGTTACGCATCGTACTCAATCCAAAACTAGAAGCCTAAAGGAGACCATTGTGGCATTGCTCGAAGTTAAAAATCTGGTGACAGAATTTCATACTAGTGCCGGCGTTTTAAAGGCTTTAGATAATGTGTCATTTAAGCTTGAACGCGGCAAAATTCTCGGTATTGTCGGCGAATCTGGATCTGGAAAATCGGTCACCGCCTACTCACTGATGAATTTGGTAGATTCGCCTGGCCGGATTGCAAGCGGAGAAATCATTTTCAACGGTGAAGATATACGGCAGATCTCCGCAAAGAAATGGGGCCAGCTACGCGGGAACAGAATCGCAATGGTCTTCCAGGACCCAATGATGTCGCTCAACCCGGTGATGAAAATCGGCGCGCAGCTTGCCGAAACCGTGACTATCCACAAAAGAATGGGAAACAAGGCGGTTGAGGAATTGGTGCATGAAGCCTTAAAGCGTGTTGGGATTCCTGCACCCAGGGAGCGAATGAAAGTCTACCCCCATGAGCTGTCGGGTGGAATGCGCCAACGTGTTGCCATCGCGAATGCCATCATCAATAAGCCAGATGTCATTATTGCTGATGAACCGACCACCGCCTTGGACGTGACGATCCAGGCGCAAATTCTGTATGAAATGAAACAATTAGTGAGGGAAAGCGGCACTGCTCTCATCTGGATCACTCATGACATCAGCGTTATAAAAGATTTGGCTGATGAATTGTGCGTGATGTATGCCGGTAAAGTAATTGAACGAGGCCCGGTTGCCGATGTCATCCATCGCCCCATACATCCTTACACAAAAGGCTTGATTGATTCACTGCCTCACTCAGAGAGCAAAGGGAAACGCCTTCACTCCATCCCGGGGTCGGCGCCTCCCCTGTTCTCGTTACCGTCAGGCTGTGCGTTTTCGCCAAGATGCGCGCATGCGACTAAAGAGTGCAATGCTGTACCACCGGTCATCAGTTCTGACAACCGAGAATATCGGTGCTTTAACCCGTTGAGCCAACCATGAATACCATACTCGAAACTCAAGACTTAAGTAAAAGCTTTAGCCTCAAACGAAGCATGATATCCCGTGGCGCCGCCGCTATGGGCCTGACAAAAGATACGCACCAAAAAGTTTATGCGGTAAGTGGTGTTTCCCTGCAGATCAAAAAAGGAGAAATACTCGGCCTTGTTGGAGAATCGGGATGCGGCAAATCGACCGTCGGCCGGATGGTGGCGAGTTTACTGCCACCAACATCGGGCTCCATTAAATTTGAAGGAAAAGAAGTAAGCGAGTCGGGAGTGGTAAACCACCTGAATACGCAAATGGTTTTTCAAAACCCTTATGCGTCGCTCAATCCCCGGCAGCGTATAGACCAGCTCATTAGCGAGGCCGCGGTGTACCACGGCATAGTCGATAAAAAGAATGTCGATACTTTTGTCGCCGACCTTCTGAAACAAGTCGGGCTGGACACTACTTATGCCACTCGCTACCCGCATCAGTTTTCTGGTGGTCAACGGCAAAGGATCGCGATTGCAAGGGCACTTTCCCTCAATCCCCAATTTGTGGTGTGCGATGAAGCCGTATCTGCACTCGACGTCTCGGTACAGGCACAAATTCTCAACCTTTTCATGGATCTGCGAGAACAGAAAGAGTTGACCTACCTGTTTATCAGCCACAATCTGGCTGTTGTCGAATACATCGCCGACCGCGTGGCAATTATGTACCTCGGAAAAATAGTTGAAGTGACGGACACCAAAACAATCTTTTCATCTGCCAATCACCCGTACACGCTCGCGCTGATCGCAGACGCGCCAAGATTAGACTCGAAGATTGTAGAACATCGTCCCATACAAGGTGAGCTCCCGAGCCCCTTGAATCCACCATCAGGTTGTACATTTCATCCGCGATGCCCTCATGCGATGGAGCGCTGTAACATCGAACGCCCGAACCTGGTCGAAATTGCGCCAGCACATTGGTCCGCATGTCACCTCAATGATCAGCCTGCCGTTTCAACTAAACCAATCCATTTGATGACGCGTGTCGCTTCAATGTAAGCATCACCATCCAGCTGACGTAGAGAATTGTGATGGCTTGTCGAAATAGTGGGAATTTTTGAATCATGTTATAGGAACCAAGATATGGAAAAATTAGCCAACAAACTAAATGAAATTTGCGATGAACAACCTTATGTTACTGCGTGGTATGTCAAAAACCTGCTAACCGGGGAGCAGGCTGACCGTAACGGAGACATCCCATTTCCATCAGGAAGTACACGTAAAACATCCATCATGATGGCTGTACTCAAAGCGGTGAATCAAGGAAAATTAAACCTGGATGACCCGATTAAATATCAAGAAAATCTGAGAGAAGGTGTTGTTTCAGGTACCTTTAAATTTCTAACACCAGGATTCACCATTACCTTACGTGATGCGCTGGTACAGATGATCATCATTAGTGACAACGTCTGTACCCGTATGGTCATGGAACGCATCAGCCTGGCTGAAATCAATGATTTTTGCCAATCGATAGGAATGAAGAACAGCATTCACCGGACATCCATCCCAAATCCTGACATGCCGGCAGACCATCCAATCGACGAGGTTACCTCTATTTCAGCGAAAGACCAGGGGCTGCTATACGATCTGATCTTGCAAGGAACGCATGATACCGCTACAGCCCAGTTGCTAGGCTGCACGACAGAGCAATGTGCATTTGCAATTGACGTATTAAGTTGGCAAAAGCTTCGCAATAAAATTGCATCCATGCTGCCGGCTGATGCCAAGGTCGCGCATAAGGGTGGCACAGGCAAACGCGGAAGAATGGACGGCGGGATTGTATTCCGGGACGGAAAACCACTATTCATTATTACTGTCTACACCGACCAGGTTCCAAAAGACATGCCTGATGGCATGCCGGGTTATGTCTCTGTGTTTAACACCATGGGGCGCCTCGCCCGCAGTTGCTGGGACATGATTGAGCCCTGATCGCCGACGATTGTAAGCAGCTCCAGGGCCGGGAACGTTAGAATGACCAAACGCTGACAAGTACAATGCGATAAGCCTGGCCTCTGCCCGCACAGGCTTAAATTGAAACACAAGTGAGAAGTAAAATGGATACGAATATGCAAGCGCAATCCCCTTTTATCCCTAGCAAAGATGGCGACTTATCTCCTTCCTGGATGACTGCAAATGTCCGGAAGGGGTTCACCATGGTTGCAGTCGGCGATCTGATTCTTTCGGATGAGCTTTACTTGCAGCTGCGCAGAGATTCCCCCAAGCTCATACAAATTCTTCAAAGTGCCGATGTCACTTTCGGAAATTTTGAGGGTACCGCGATCGATTTGCAAAAATTTGGCGGTTATCCTTCTGCACTGTCAGGCGGGTCCTGGCTGATCAGTACACCTCAGGTGCCTAAAGACATCAGATTGATGGGGTTTGACTGCGTCAGTCTTGCTAACAATCATACAACGGACTGGGGCGTCGAAGGCATGCGCTACACGGCCAAGCTATTAGATGAGGCCGGTATCGTACATGCAGGAACAGGTGAAACACTTGCCCAAGCGAGGGCTCCGAAATTTTTCAATAGCCCGGCTGGCCGTATTGCCCTGGTCGCGCTAGCCTCCCGGTATGAAGAAAACGCACGGGCAGTCGATCCTCTAGGGCAAATCCCTGGCCGTCCAGGACTCAACTCATTAAGAACTACACGCTACGCACTTGTTTCACCCGAACAGCTTGCGACACTAGCAAGTATCCGCGATGCTCTACCCAAAGGGGCCATGAGGAAATCGATACTGACCGCGGATACCAAAAATGGCACCGTTACTCTATTCGACAAAAAATACAAACCCAACCCCAATTTCCAGGGGAATGTTGACTTTACGTTTACCGTCGACGAGCGAGACATGAAAGAAATTTGTCTCAACATTCGCCAGGGCAAACAGACCTCAGATTTTGCAATCGTGTCGATGCATACCCACGAACCAGGCAACTACAGCGAGGCACCTCCCGATTTCATGCAGAGAGTCGCCAGAGAGAGCATTGATAACGGGGCAGATGCCTTTGTCGGCCATGGACCTCACCAATTGCGAGGCATTGAGATTTACAAAGGAAAACCAATCTACTATTCCCTGGGCAATTTCTTCTTCATGGAGAATACACAACAGCCAATTACTAAAGACGAGTTCGATAAGGACAAAGTCGTCCCAGGATCAATGACCGAAGCAGAATTCATGGAACATCGCCGCGTGCATGGGGTCTTTAAAGAGCAAGTCTGGTATGAGAGTGTTATAGCCGTCAATAAATATAACGAGTACGGATGCATCACCGAAATTCTCCTCCATCCCATTGAGATGAATTGGAGTGAAAAACGGGATGCAGACCGGGGTATCCCGCGGTTGGCGTCGATTGAAGATGGCTGGAGAATACTAACTCGCTTGCAACGATTGTCAGCAGCATATGGCACGCACATTGAACTGCGAAACGGAATCGGCGAGATCAAGCTGATTTAGCAGGCGGTTCGGTTCAAGTATGGACTTCGTTTTTGGGCCGATCTTAAACATATTATTTTATAAAATTCTTTTACTTGAAACGCGCAACATCTAGCAACATCCAGCGCTATTTTTGAGCAGAGCGCCCAA
The DNA here is from genome assembly GCF_058808955.1 of Undibacterium sp. GW821-FHT11B02. NCBI lineage: Bacteria > Pseudomonadati > Pseudomonadota > Betaproteobacteria > Burkholderiales > Oxalobacteraceae > Undibacterium > Undibacterium sp. GW821-FHT11B02. The sequence continues at coordinate 307,729 of NZ_JBXASD010000003.1, forward strand.
TGGTGGGAACAATCAGTACCTTTACATGCTTGCATGACACAACTGAACACATCACTGTTGCATTCAGATTTCCGAGCTGCCTTCGACGCGGTGGTTTCGATTTCTGAAGTTGACGTGATAGATAAGATGTCTGCCATGGTAATGAGCAAAGAAAGCTAGAAAATGAGCAACAACGAGAAATTTGACCAGATACCCGACGATTTTCCATGCACTGAAGTGGTACCTGCAATTGCAGGAGAACTGTCGAAACTACCGCTAGTTGAATATCAGTGTAAATTTTATTTACCTGGCTCTGCTCCTTCAGAGCGATTTCATCGTTGGCAAAAATGCGAAGAGTTAGTACAACATTTAAAAACCAGATCACTTGAATTCAGGGCCCAAAGAAGATCCCATATTTCAAATACCGACATTCTTTCTCAATATTATATGCGTCTGCAAAAATCAGGGTGGACGTCAGAAACTGAGAGCAAGTGGATCATGCACCGAGTTGCACTATTACTTGGCTGGGATCAGCTGCGTATATAACTCACAAAATGTGTGAATTGGAAAATTGCTGTATGAATTGCATCAGTCTTATTTACAGAACTTACGAAGGCACGGACGGCAAATCGAAGACATAACGCCACGCCCCATCTGACCCACGTCTGGCTACCTTGGAAGAAATGTCGCCAATATCTATTTTGTTGCCTGTCGCATCGTTACCCTTAAAGCTCCATGTGGCATGCAGCATTGCCAGGTCGTCTTGCTCCATACATGACAATTGAGACGCTTCCAATGTCCCCTGTAAAGTGAGCAGCGCTTTCATTTGCCCCCGGATCTGCGCGTGCCCCTTAAGTTGCCTGTCAGGTGCCGAAAAAGGATGGCGTTGGGGTCGTATAAATCGACCAGCCCTTCAAGGTCACCATTTCTGAAAAGTGCGTTGTAATGCTCATGGAGAGTGTTTGGATCCAAAATCTTCATACAGTTCTCCAGTCGGCAATTTTCAAAATATACATCATCTGGTCAATCAATATGCGCTGAAAAAATACCATCCGCCGAGTGGCGCAAGAACGGCCAGTACCATCAGCACCAGGGATGTTAGAAAACGACGATACCCGCACTTTCTGGTTGTGAAACCGCAAGTTATATCGGAACCGGTCCACATGACCGTCTGATTTTTTATCCGTCCAGGAGAGTATTGATTTGATGAATCAAGGATCGCAATTTTTCCGATCCTGCCGGTTCCTCTGCTCGCAAAGTGGTTAGTTTGATTTAATTCTATAATTCCATTATTATTGAAATATAGAATTAAATCAAAAAACCTTCATTAAATTCATGAAAACAAAAGATGTGTTATTGGCATTGGCAGCCTTGGCGCAGGAATCGCGCCTGGCCGTGTTCCGCCTGCTGGTACAGGTTGGCCCGGAAGGCATGGCGGCCAGCAAGATTAGCGAGCAACTGGGCATACCGCCGTCTTCCCTGTCTTTCCATCTGAAAGAGTTGTCGCATGCCGATTTGGTGGAATCGCGCCAGGCTGGGCGGTTTGTCATCTATTCAGCGAATATCGCCACGATGAACCAGATGCTGGGATTTTTGACTGAGAATTGCTGTGGCGGCAATCCATGCACACCAGTTCAGGCGCAGCAATGCGCCTCCACTAAATAAAAACACCGGCATTTACCCTTTCTTCACTATTGAGACGACTCATGAACGTTTTATTTCTGTGTACTGGCAATTCTTGCCGTTCCATTCTTGGCGAAGCCACATTCAATCACCTGGCACCTGCTGGCTGGAAAGCCATGAGTGCGGGTAGCAAACCCACGGGTCAGGTTCATCCACGCTCGCTGGCACTGCTGGCACGCGAAGGTATTTCGACTGAAGGCTATTTCAGCAAGTCATGGGACAATTTGCCAGCGACACCGGATATCGTCATTACTGTCTGTGCCAGTGCTGCGGGCGAAACCTGCCCGGCTTATCTGGGGTCAGTGTTGCGCACGCACTGGGGGGTGGAAGACCCTGCCCATGCGACAGGCACTGATGAAGAAATCGATGCCGCGTTCATGACTGCTTACCGCATATTGCGAGCCCGTATTGAGGCTTTCCTGGCACTGCCGCTGGACACGCTGGTGCAAGACAAGCAAAAGTTCAAGCAAACGCTTGACCAGATAGGGGCGACCTGACTATGACTATTGCACGACGTTTGGTTTCTGAAGGTCTGGGCACGGCATTTTTGCTGGCCGTGGTGGTGGGTTCTGGCATCATGGCAGAACGCCTTGCTGGCGGCAATGTCGCTGTCGCCCTGCTGGCGAATGCGATTGCCACTGGTGCTGGTCTGATCGCCCTGATTTTGATGTTTGGCACGATATCGGGCGCGCATTTCAACCCTGTTGTGACGCTATCAGAAGCTTTTCTGAAGAATATGCCCGGCAAGGAAGTGCTGCCCTATATCCTGGTGCAAGTGCTGGGTGCCTTTGTCGGTGTCGCTGCAGCCCATGGCATGTTTGAAGACCCGGTGTTCTTTGCATCAGAACATGTACGTACCGGCATGTCACAATGGTGGAGTGAATTTGTCGCGACCTTTGGCTTGATCGCTGTCATCATTGGCTGTTCGCGTAGCCGCCCTTCTGTAACGCCATTTGCGGTGGCTGCCTATATCACCGCTGCTTACTGGTTCACCTCATCAACATCTTTTGCCAACCCGGCTGTGACGCTAGCCAGGGCAGCGACCAATACCTTTGCTGGCATACGGCCCGCCGATGCGCCAGGCTTCATCATCGCCCAATTGCTGGGAGCGGCTGCGGCGACGCTGGTGTTTTGCTGGCTTTATCCGGCTCCACCCAAAGATGCCACAGTAGCTGGTACGGTTGCCCCAGGCGATTTTGCAGGCCAATAAACCTCACACAAGCAGGTTTGGAAGTAAGTGCACAAACAGATCAGCACAAGGAAAGCCAAAGAAATTTCCCGGCGCAACCATCGCAGCTTGATCCGTCTGGCGAAATAAAACATGTCGACCCAATCTGGCAGCAGAATGTGTTTCAATACATTTGGATAAAAGAAGTAGAATTGCAAAAACACATTAAATTAATGATGATGCAGCTCCCGAAAATAACACAGTCCCTGACCACCGTATTGACAACGCTGTTGATAACACAATTAAGCGCTTGTTCGACAGTTCATCCGTGGCATAACGAGGTGGCCAAGCCTGTCGCGACAAATTCTGTGCGGGAAAACCAACTGGCCAAACAACAATCCATCGTCGCTGCCGTCACCTTGTCGGGTGGTGGTGCACGTGCGGCAGCCTTTGGTCTGGGTGTGCTGCGAGAATTAAAAGACACTAATTTTACGTGGGAAGGTAAGCCGACATCGATATTGGATAACGTCAACCTGATCAGTGGCGTGTCAGGCGGCAGTATCCTTGCCACCTATTATGCAGCTTTTGGGGATGAAACCTTTACCCGATTTGAACCAGAGTTTTTACTTTCCAATTTCGAAAACAACCTGCTTAAAACCGTTGTATCACCCAGACAGTTATACAACCTGACGTCGCCCTGGTATGGCCGTAGCCAGATTTTGAATGAACGCCTGAACAATCTTTATCGTGGCCAGACCTTTGGTGATTTGCAAAAGAAACAGCGGGGACCAGATCTTTTGGTTACGGCCACTGATTTGACCACGGGCGCTGCTTTTGAATATACACAAGAGCAATTTGCCTTGATCTGTTCTGATCTGGACAAAGTACCGCTGTCATTTGCCGTTGCCTCTTCTTCTGCCGTACCGATTGTTCTTACCCCTATGACCTTGCGAAACTATGCAAATGACTGCCCCCGGCAATCAGATGCAAGTGCCGCAGACAACAGGCGCAAACGTGATAATAGCTATCGGTCACGCATATTGAAAGCCAACGAAGACAGTTATAAAGACGCCAGCGAGCGCCCTTATATTCATCTGGTGGATGGTGGCTTGACAGATAACCTGGGCATCAGAATGCTGCTGGATCGCATTATCGCTGACGGCTCTGTACAGGAAAGCTTTCGTACGGCAGCGCCAGGCTCCATACGTCGCATGGTGTTAATTTCGATCAATTCAGAACGTGATCTGGCAGAAAGATTAGATCAGAACGACAAGATACCGACCACGGGGCAAGTGGCAGATGGCTTATTGTTTGGCGTAGGCTCACGCGACACCAAAGTCACGCTGGCAATGCTGAACGACGATATCGCCCGCTGGAAACGTGAAATTATTGAACATCGTGGCACCAAAGACAGCCCCTTTTCTGCCGACGCAGAACTTCACCTGATCAGCGTGAGCCTGCGCGACATCAAAGATAGCAGCCAGCGTCGCACGCTATTGCAAGTTCCCACCGCATTCACCATTACGCCCGATTATGTCGAACAGTTGCAGACAGCCGGACGTGAAGTGTTACGCCAATCACCAGAATTTCAACTCTTGCTGGAGAGCTTGAAGAAGTCTCCAGATTCACCGCAATGAGAAGGCAGGACTTTTTTCAAACCGCCATCAGCCCCTCATTACTAGAACTCATTTCATAAATAGGGATGAGTTCTACTTAAATGCATGCATTGACTTTGAATTTAATTGTTACGCATCAAGCACGTATTGCCGCCCAGAGATCAGTTTTTTCTGCGTCTGTTAAATCCAGTGATGTCAGGTCGTCGGTGAGTAACATGGCATATTGTGTGCCCGATGCGACTATGCCTAAAGCCAGGCCATCGTGACGCGGCAAGAATAAGGGGGCCTGGTCCTTGCGCAAGAGATGCGTGCGCCTTTTCTTGATGCCATCAATATTGGTTTCGAAGTTCACGACTCTTTGATTTTTTATCTGTGTAATGTTCACCAGGATAGGTTGAAGAGCAGGCTTGCTTTTGATGACGCCGTTAAAGACATGGGTCACCCAGGCAGCGTAACAAGAGCCCAGGAACACCATACCGAAAAGCAAAGTGGAAAAAAGTACGATCAAAAAACGATTGAGCAAATGTTCAGTCGCCATCGTGGTAGTGATCATGTCTGGATTGGAAGCCGACCTGACTGCCTCGGTCGACATCGAAGAACTGAAACTGACAAACCCGAAGTCGTGTTTGATTTCTTTGAAGGCGGTATCCCCGGGTGTGGCCGAGTATTTGATGGTGACATCGCAGTTGATAAAGATCGCTTTTCGTCGCTTGCACTCCCCAGTGATTTGCGCCTGATTGTCCACAACCGGGTCCTTTGACACTTTATAGTCGTATAGCAAACCGGGCAGCGTGGTATAAAGTATCCCCAGCAAAAATGCCAGCCCACCCAGAGCTATGCCTATGCAGGTGAGTAAGCCCTGTGTTCCCGTTGTAAGAATCGACAGGCGTCGTTTGGGAAAAGCATTGCTGAAGGCAGCAAGCTGCTCACCTGCGCTAGTACTGCTTGCTTGTAGTTGTGTCTGGGGCATGTCTGGCTTCCTGGGCAGGTTAAATAGAACTTCCAAATGCATTTTTAACAAGTTGGGAGTATCTAAAATCCAGCCATGCCAGGATAGGATTATTTCAAATTTTTACATTTAGATCATCGCATTGAAGATGGGATTGCCATTCAGCAACCCCATGTTGACTGGTCGTCGAATAGCAAAAATGTCTCCGGGCATGTTGAAGCTTACCTGCACCCCGGCAAAGCAATTGTCACCCTCTGCCCCGTATATTTTATATCCTGAACTGCCTTTGACACAGTAGAGGAACCAGCACAGGTGATTCGAAAAGCCCGGCTTTTACTCATGCCAGGAAACTGCCCGTCGCGTGGTGAAATGTTCAGGCTGTGTGTTGCGTCATGCCACACAAACTTGATCAGTGAAAACTGGCCTGCCTGATAGGCATAGCCATCTCCGGCGTCGTCATACAATTCAAACTGGCCGCTCTTGCCTGCATAGACGCGGATTTCTGTCGCTTCCTCACTCTTCTGGTCGGCGTATTGAATCACCGGCCCCAAGGGCAGGACGCTGCCCGCGCGTACTAACAAGGGGATGGTATCAATCTCAGCGGCTACAGTAATGGTCTGCCCGGCCTCATGACGTTGGCCGGTTTTGAAGTTGTACCAGGGATCAGTACCGGGCAAGTAGACGTTTCTGGCTTTGGTGTTGGGTGTGGTCACGGGTGCGACCATCAGCGCCTTGCCGAACATGTATTGATCGGGGATGTTGAGTGCCTGCACGTCGCTGCGGAAATCCATCACCAGTGGCCGCATCATGGTGCTCTTGTTGTGGGTCACATCCCACGATGTTGAATAGATGTAAGGGATGAGGCGATAGCGCAGCTTGTCGTAATCTATCAATATTTTTTGTGTCGCAGTATCAAACTTCCAGATTTCTTTACCAGCGGACGTGCCGTGAATACGGAACATCGGATTAAACGCAGCAAACTGATACCAGCGGGTGAATAATTCCGCATAGGCAGCATCAAGCTTCCCCGCGCCGAAAAAACCACCAATATCCACCGACCAGTAAGGTATGCCGGTGATGGAAAAGTTTAACGCTGCCGGTATCTGGCGACGCAATACATCCCAAGTGCCTTTCACGTCTCCTGACCAGGTGATGGCGGCATTGCGCTGTTGACCCAGATAGGCAGAACGGGTCAGGATAATCGGGCGTTTTTCGGGGATGTCTTTTCGCATGCCGTCAAACACAGCGGTGGTGTGCATCAATGGAAAGGCGTTATACACTTCAGCGCCAGGGCCTGCCGCTGTTTCTACCTTGCGCAGCTCGCCCCAATTGCCACCCAGTTCGCCTTCACTGGCATCCAGCCACCAGCCATCAAAGCCGATGCCACCTAAATTCTTCATGATCTGCGACCAGTAAATTTCCCGGCCTTTGGGACCATATGGGTCATACCATTTGCCTTTGCCTGCCGGATACACGTTGGGATAAACCGGTGGGAATATGGCACCCGCCTTGTCCAGTTCAGCGAGATTGGCTGTGCCGATATCAAACCGCGGCCAGACGGAAATAATGGCGTGGACATTCTGACCATGCAATGTAGCCAGCATGTCCTTGGGATCTGGATAGCGACTGGCCTCCATGACATGGCCACCCCAATTACCTGGTGCCCAATACTGCCAGTCCTGAACCACGGCATCAAAAGGGATCTTCAACTCGCGATATTTAGCGGCGATGCCCAATATTTCTGCCTGGCTGCTATAGCGTTCTTTGGATTGCCACAAGCCCCAGGTCCAGCGCGCCATCATGGGGGCATCCCCCGTCAGGCTGCGGTATTCGGCTATGATCTGGTCAGCATCTGGGCCGTAAATAAAATGGTAATCAATACCGCCACCCGCTTCTGAACGGATGCCCAATAAGCTATGGTTCTGTGGCAGGCGCACATCAAAATCGGTGACCGATGCATTGTTCCACAGTATGCCAAAGCCGTTTGACGACATCAGCATGGGGACGCCGACATCGGTATTCACCTGCTGCAGATGAACTGAACTACCCGTATAGTCCATCAAGCCATTCTGATGCTGGCCCAATCCATAAATTGCAACGCCATCATGAATGTCGAATTGCTGACTGACTGCCGATGTGGGAGTTGCTTGGTCTGCCAAAACACGCGGATTGCCGGGTTCATTCAATATTTCCTTACCAGACTGATCGTGGAAAGACAGTGTGCCCTTGTTACGGTCAATACGAACTTGCAGTAAATCTGTGGCAATTTGATAGAGGGACGGCGTTTCGCTGACGGTCCACTTGACTGTTGTTGGCTGAGCGATCACAACCGGATTATAGGTGCCAGGCCAGGCGGCATCCTGATGAAATCTGACCCGGATATCCCTTGCTGACCAGGGTTCCAGCGTCATCGTGCCTTGTGCTGTACGAGCAACGATGCCCGTTGGCGTCCTGGTTATGGTGACTGATGATATCGCCTGGTTCGTGTTGGCCGATGGCTCGGCTGCGGTTGCAATGAAAGGATTGCCGTATGTGGCTAACGCCAGGATGGCGATGCCCAGAGGCCGGACGCAAGGGGACATTTTTTCTCCACTATTATTTTATTGGGTGCTCCTACCCATAGAGAATAAAGGCTAACCACATGTCCACCTGAAATCCAATCACATTTTGCTTGCTGCTGATACCGATTCGGATATCAGTTTTAAATATCAGTTTTAAATATCAGTTTTAAATATCAGTTTTAAAACGCCCCCAGATCAGGTGCCGCCCCCTTGAAAGGCAGGTTGATGTTGGTACCCTTGTTTTTCAGCGCGCTGCCTGGTGCAAGGTGGAAATTGTTGAGTACGGGCAAACTGCCGTCGGCCTGTCTGGGTGCATCCCAACCTGTGGCGGAGGTATTTTGGAAGTCGGCTGCGGTGACGCTGACCGGCAAGTTCCATGAATTGAATTGATCGTCAGCACCGTTCATATTGGATAGCAAGGTGCCGCCGAAGGCGATGTTATTACGCAAGTTACCAAAATTGACTGGCTTGCCGTCTGCATCGATGCCCAGCATATTGAAATCTATACCGTTGTCAAAGCTGGTATTGTTGAAAAAGTCGTTCGCTAACGGATGGTGATTCGCGTAAAAACCTGAAACCTTATTATTGAACGCGACTGAAAAACGGATGGTGTGTTTGACTGCGTTGGGCACATATTTACCACCATAACCACCCAGCTTGAAGCCATTGCCATTACCAGCTGGCAGAGGTATGTTGGTGCCCGGCAGATAGCCTTGCGACCAGGTCCATGAATTTTCTATCAGTATGGAGGAAAAAGAATTGATCACATCAAAACCATCGTCCGAATTGGCCCATGCACGGCAACCACGAAATACATTACCGGGATTATCGGCTTTGACGTGAGCACCAAAACCATCTGCACTCTGCCCTGCACCATTGGACGTGTACGGGTCATAGTTGTGATGGGAATCGCTATTGAGAACCAGGTTATCACCACCGTTTTTGATGAACACGCCCGGCCCCATATTGTGATGGGTATTGAGCTGTTCAAAAATATTATGGCTGCCGTTGATCCACACGCCCCAAGATTCATGATTGAGGTGGTTCTCTGGCTGCTGTGGCACGCCAGTAATTTCCAACCCTTTCAGATGTACCCAGTTGGCAACGATGTTGAAGCCTTTGACGCGGCAATCATCTTTCATCTGTGAAAAATCAAAGATCGGTGTTTCACCGGGATAAGCCCAGTACTGAATCAGCTTGCCAGCACTGCCGCTTTTGTCCAGGGTAATGGCATTGACGGTATCCGTGCGGGTAGCGCAGGTGTTGACGCCCGCAGCGTAATGATAGTTGCCGCCCCTGAAGTAGATGGTGTCGCCCGCCACAGCACCTGTCTGGGCGCGGGCGATGGTTTTCCATGGTGCTTCTTTGCTGCCGGTTGCAGTATCGTCACCCGTGGGTGCCACATAATACGTCGCGGCATGACCTGCTGCTGAAAGACTTACCGTCAGGCTTAACATCAGGCTGGCTACTATGATTTGCTTGTTCATCTTGCGTTTACCTCTTGAGCACTTCCATGATTTAAAAGAGGCAAGGTATATGCGACGACCTATACCTTGCACTCTTCAATACTATTTAAGGTCCATCAGTTTTCAAACGCACCCAGGTCAGGCGCAGAACCATTGAAAGGCAAGCCAACATTAGTGCCTTTGTTGATCAGGTCGCTACCAACAACCAGGCGGAACTTGTTCAACACGGGCAAACTGCCATCGGCCTGCCTTGGTGCATCCCAACCGGTGGTAGCTATGCTCTGGAAATCTGCTGCGGTGACGGTAACAGGCAAGTTCCAGGAATTGAACTGATCATCTGCGCCCGTCATATTGGCCAGCAATGTGCCACCAAACGCGATGTTATTGCGCAGGGTGCCCAGATTAACCCCATTGCCGTTCACATCTATCCCCAGCATATTGAAATCAACACCGTTGCCATAGCTGGTATTGTTGAAAAAGTCGTTCGCTATAGGATGATGATTGGCATAGAAACCAGAAGCCTTATTATTGAAGGCGACCGAGAAACGTATGGTGTGCTTGGCAGCATTGGATACATACACACCACCGTAACCACCCAGCTTGAAGCCATTGCCGTTACCCGCAGCCAGAGGTGTCGTGGTGCCTGGCAGATAGCCTTGTGACCAGGTCCAGGAATTTTCTATCAGCACTGGCGAATACGAATTGATCAGATCAAAACCATCGTCCGAATTGTCCCAGGCGCGGCAGCCACGGAAGACATTGCCAGGGTTACCGGCTTTGACGTGGGCACCAAAACCGTCTGCACTTTGCCCCGCACCGTTCGAAGTGTAAGGGTCGTAGTTGTGGTGGGAATCGCTATTGAGAACCAGGTTGTTGCCACCATTCTGGATGAACAAACCCGGCCCCATATTATGATGGGCATTAAGCTGTTCAAAAGTATTATTGCTGCCGTTGATCCATACGCCCCATGATTCATGATTCAGGCGATTGCCAGGTTGTTGCGGCGCACCGGTCACTTCCAGCCCTTTCAAATGCACCCAGTTGGCAACCACATTGAAGGCTTTAACGCGGCAATCATCCGTCATTTTCGAGAAATCAAACACTGGTGTTTCACCCGGATAAGCCCAGTAACGAATCGGGCTGCCAGAGCTGCCGCTTTTGTCCAGCGTAATGGCGTTGACGATGTCGGTGCGGGTGGCGCAGGTGTTGATGCCCGCGGTGTAAATGTAGTTACCACCCCTGAAGTAGACGGTATCGCCAGCGGCTGCGGCTGTCTGGGCGCGGGCGATGGATTTCCATGGGGCGGTCTTGGTACCGGCAGCAGCATCGTTACCAGTGGGTGCCACATAATAGGTGGCGGCATTGCTTGCGGCAGATAAGCCCAACATCAGGCTTGCCAGTATGAGTTTTTTATTCATCTTGCGTGTCTCCTCTTTATACATCAACGATATACATCCACACATTTGAGGTGAATGCGTTAAGGATTCTTGGTGATCCTTGAGCGCATTATCGAACGTATATCGCCGAAATTGTACGGAGTTAACCCGCTTTTCCAATCATCTTGCTGATTCTTTTATCCTGCGGCACTAGTGAATTCTATCGATAGATGTCATTTATCTGACCACCAGGCCCAACCTGTCCCAGCGCACAGACGATACCCCATATGAAAACCAGACAAGTTCCACACGGGCATAGATTTTCTCGACGGGTACCGGGCCAAAGTGGCGGCTGTCGAGGCTATTATTACGGTTATCACCCAGCACAAAATAGCTGTCTGGTGGCACAGTAAATTGTTGATCACTTGCCTGATCAGGCTTGCTAAGATCACGAAAGGCATGCTGATCAGGAATCGCCTTGCCGTTGATCAGCACCCGGCCATCACGCATGGCTACCTGTTCACCCGGCAAACCCATGATGCGTTTGACGTATTTGACATCCGGCTGCGCAGGGTTCTGCAACACCACCACATCACCACGTTGCGGTACATGTCCACCAGCGTCACCAGATTCCCCTGACCCACTATAGGCCAGGGTATTGGCGATGAACTTGTCGCCAACCAGCAGCGTGGTTTCCATCGATGCACCCGGCACATTAAAGATGTCGTAGCCAAACAGGGTGCCGCGTAGCGACATGCAAAATTGCACGGCAGCGTACCCGAATAGAGCGATAGCAAGTAACACATACCAGCGCTGCAACCACCCACGTTCTGCCAGCGGATGACGCCGCGCCAATCTGAACACCATGATGGCCGCAGCAAACCAGAGACAGGTCAGCAGCAGTGTCACCAGAAAAAAACCAGCCGCAGAAAAAACCAGGCCAGCACGACCCGCAACCAGCAACAACAAGGGAAATAAAAGAATATTGGCCACCGCCAGTACCAGGCGGTTCAGATAGACAAAACCCAGTCCGGGCACAATGACATTCAGCATCATAGCCAGCCAGGGATTACGTTTGTACCTTGTATTCATCGCACGCTGTTTTTCTATGAGTGATATGTCACGGAGCAAAGTGCAGACAGGGGTTATGCATCATCATACCCTGGTCACTTTCTTGAAATCCCTGGGCCTGAAACCCATGGCTAGCAATGCTGCAAAATAAGTGACAGCACTGGAAACCAGCACCAGACCCAATGCACCAGCACGCAAGATGGGTGTGCCACGCATGGCCAGCCAGTGGAATTGCTGCGATGTCCACAAGGCCACACCCGCCATCAGGAACAGGGCAGCACACAGTTTGACCAGGAACATCAGCCAGCCTTTGTGCGGATGATAAATGCCGCGTTTGCGCAAGCCCGTGTACAGCAAGACGGCATTCACACAAGCACCCAAACCGACAGAAAGCGCCAGACCAGCGTGGGCAAAGTAAGGCACGAATACCATGTTCAGCAACTGGGTGACGATCATCACGGCAACCGCGATTTTGACCGGAGTGCGGATGTTTTGCTTGGCATAAAAACCGGGTGCCAGAATCTTGACGACGATCAGACCCAGCAAACCCAGGCCATAGGCGACCAGGGCGTGAGATGTCATCTGCACGGCATGGGCGTTGTATTTTTCATGGTGATACAGGGTGGCTGTCAGCGCTTCAGGGATGGTGGCCAGACCAACAGCGGCAGGCATGGCCAGCAAGAACGTCAGGCGCAAACCCCAGTCCAGCAGGGATGAATATTCTGCGGTATCGCCATCGGTATTGGCTTTGGACAGGCCCGGCAGCAAAATCGTGCCCAGCGCCACACCCAGCAAGGCTGTGGGGAATTCCATCAACCGATCAGCATTGGCCAGCCAGGTGACACTGCCTGCAGGCAGCCTGGAGGCGATACTGGTGTTGATGGCGATACTGATCTGTGTAGCAGATACCGCCAGAATGGCCGGCACCATATTGCGTACGATGCGGCGCACGCCTTCATCTTGCCAGGCAGTGCCGACACGCCAGCTAAGGGTAGGCAACATGCCCAGCCGTATCAGCGCTGGCACCTGCGCCACCAGTTGCAACACGCCACCAACAAAGACGGCAATCGCCAAGGCATAAATCGGCTGATCCAGAAACGGTGCCAAAAACAGGGAACCTGCAATCGATGCCAGGTTATACAGAACCGGCGTAAAGGCGGGCACCTTGAATTCGCGATAGGTATTCAATATACCGCCCGCCAGCGCCACCATGGACATGAAACCAATATACGGAAACATGATGCGTGTCATGACGATGGCGGCATTAAACACCTCTGGCTCACCGACTTTGCCGTTGGCCATGAAATACAGCAGTACTGGCGCACCGACAATGCCAAGTACACAGGTCAGCACCAGCGTCCAGGTCATGATGGTGGATACATGGTCTACCAGGGTCTTGGTGGCAGCGTCGCCCTGCTTTTCTTTGTATTCGGCCAGGATGGGCACAAAAGCTTGCGAAAACGCACCTTCGGCAAACATGCGCCGCAACAGGTTGGGAATACGAAAGGCGATGTTAAAGACATCCGTATAGGCATCGGCGCCAAAACGGGTGGCAATCAGCACGTCGCGCACCAGACCGGTGATCCGTGACAGCATGGTCATGCCACTGATGGCAGCAAGGGTTCTTAATAAATTCATGGTCCGGCATTATACTTTGTCATGCCGTCGGGGATGAAAAATGACCGCATAGAGGGCAGATATGAGTCTATTTTTAATACCAAATCAACAATTCAAGCCTTGTCAGCGCTTGCCGCCAGCAAAGCCAGTTGCTTGCTAACCTGCTGTATCACCCCAGCCCAGTCACCTGCCGTGTCTTGCCGGAACAGGCGTACCACGCCCGGATACCAGGGGCTGTCGTCGCGCTGTTTAAGCCAGCGCCAGTCTGGTTGATAGGCTGGCAGCATGATCCAGCAGCGCTTGCCCAATGCCCCTGCCAGATGTGCCACGGCGGTATCCACAGTCAGCACCAGGTCCAGTTGCGTGATGATGGCGGCAGTATCAGCAAAATCGTGGATGCGCGGGGCCAGGTCGGTCAGTTTCAAGGGCATGGCAGCGGTAGTTGTTGCGGTAGTTGTTGCATTCTCCCTTGCACTCAACTCCCCTGCTCCCTTTTGCAGGCTAAAGAAATGCACACCGGGGATAGCAGCCAGCGGCTGCAACACTTGCAATGCATGGATAGAACGATCTGCATCGTTATCAAATTGCACATTGCCCTGCCACACCACCCCAACACGCAAATCGCTTCCTGCCATACTGATGATGTCGGCATTGTCTTGCATGTCTTGTGGATCAGCATGCAAATACGGCAACTGCGCAGGTATATTGTCCAGGCGAGTACCAAACAGGTTGGGCAAGCTGAATGGTGCTACCCAATAATCCCAGTCATTGATGGCAAGGTCTTCATCAAAGGCCCATGCATTATCCAGACCATCCAAAGAGCTGAACAGTCTTTTTAATGCCGGGTGACACACACAACCGACACGCGCAGTGCCACGCCGCTTCAGCAGGCTGGCATAGCGGGCAAACTGTATCATGTCGCCATGACCAGATTCAAACAGGATGAGGATGGATTTACCGACCAGGTCTTGCCCCTGCCAGTGCTGTATGGATGGCTGGGATGGCTGATCGGGTAAATGATTTTTCAGGAGATTGTGCAAAATCTCCAGACTGTCACGCGCTTCCAGCATGTGCCAGCCTTCTTCATAGCGCCCCTGGCGCAGCAGCAGATATGCCAGATTGTATGCCGCCTTGCGATAATCCGGTGCCAGCGCCAACGCCTGCCGGTAACAGGCTTCAGCCTCGTCTTCACGCTGCATGCTGACCAGCATGACACCAAAATTGGACAAGGCCGCCACCCTGTTTGGGTCTTGCGCCAGTATCTGGCGATACCCCTGTTCTGCCTCCACAAACCGCTTTTGCGCGGCCAGCATGACGGCAAAGTTCAAGGCAATGTGCAGATTGTCAGGAGCCAGTTGCAGGGCCTGCAGATACGCTGGCTCTGCCTCCGCATATCGTCTTTGCTGTACCAACAACCAGGCAAGATTGGCATGCACTTCAGCCAGATCAGACTCCAGTTGCAGGGCTTGCCGGAAAGCGGCTTCAGCAGCATCCAGCTGGCCTTGCGCCATCAGGTCATTGGCCTGGTAAAACAGGGTTTCGGCAGTGATGGCGGTAGCGGCAGTGTCAGTATCTGGGTTCATGCAAGAGGGCCTGTTCAAATAATGTCATGGCGCTGGACATTATAGCCTGCCGGTTTGTCATCGCTGCTAGCGGGATTCGGGGGAATCTGGTGCAAGGTCGCTGATCAGTTGCACCAACGTGCGCGCAGGGGCACTCAGGTTAGCCTGCGTCCTGTGCACGAGCCCGATGTCGCGATGAAAGGTGTGCGCCCCAAGATCAATGGCCCGTACCGCCGCCGGCCAGCGCTTTTGCGCTGCCGTCTGTGGCAGCAAGGCCACGCCAACGCGGTTGGCGACCAGTTTAACGATCGCATCCAGTTCATCCACCTCACATACCTCTTGTACTGGCAGATGCAACTTTCGCAGGAAACGATCTACCTGTCGCCCGCCGAATGAAACACGGTCATAACGAACGAAGGGTTGGTGCGACAACAATTCCATCCAGTCGTCCCCCGGGGTATCGCGCGGAACGATGAGCCGGAACGGCTCACGCGCTAGTGTCGTCCAGCGTAAATCGCTCTGTAGCGAAAACGGTGGGCGAATGATGGCTGCCATGTCGATTTCACCTGCATCCACCATGTTGAGCAAGGCCATGGATAAGCCTGGCAAAACACGCGTGCGGCACCCCGGGCATTGGCGATGCAACGCTGCCAACGCATCTGGCAACAGAGAGCGTTGCACAGAGGCGATTGCGCCAACATTTACCACCGTCGCCGGGCCACCTGCCGTGGTTGAACCCAGATTGTCGTAAAGACGTATCAATTCTTGTGCTTGTACCAGTATCTGGTGACCCATCTTGTTGAGGCGGGCCGAGCGCCCTGCCCGGTCAAACAAAGGGAAGCCGAGTTCATCCTGAAGGCGCTGCATCTGCGCGCTGACTGCTGCCTGTGTCAACCCTATCTTGTCGCCCGCGGCGGCAAAAGTACCCTCCCGCGCAACGGCCACCAGGGTTTTCAGCTCACGCATCATTCATCAATCCTTTTTGTGTATTTCAAAAATATATATTGATATTATTTCTTAATCTGGACTTCTACAATAGGTATCAGCGACATGCACATCTGACCGTTGTCACTGCACAACCCAATAAACCACCACCCGGAGAACATCAATGAATCTGTCACCTTTCCACCTGGCCATCCCCGTCTACGACCTGCCGGCTGCACGGCGCTTTTATGGCGAAGTCTTCGGACTGGAGGAAGGCCGATCCAGCACGCAATGGGTGGATTTCAATTTTTTCGGCCATCAGCTAGTCATACACGAACATCCTAAAACAGCTTCGCAAGAGCAGGTGCACTCCAACCCCGTTGATGGTCACGACGTGCCAGTTCCGCATTTCGGTGTGGTACTGGGGTGGCAACAATGGGAAGCCCTGGCCGAACGCCTGAAGTCATTCGGCACCAAGTTCGTGATCGAACCCTACATCCGTTTCCAGGGCCAGGTCGGCGAGCAGGCCACCATGTTCCTGTTTGATCCTTGTGGAAACGCTCTTGAATTCAAGGCTTTCCAACATATCGACCAGCTTTTCGCAAAGTGAAATGAATTGAATGGCACGAGCATCAACTCGTGCCATTCTCACTATAAAAAAAAGGGGACAAGTATGAAACGAATTTCTTTGGTTGTTCAAATTCTCACGGGACTGGTGCTAGGCATCCTCGTCGGATGGTATTTCAACACCAATCCACTACATCAGGCATGGGTAACGGCCGAAGTATTGAAGCCATTGGGCGACATCTTTATCAGGATGATGAAGATGATCGTTGTGCCCATCGTCTTTTGCTGCATGGTGCTGGGCATCGCAGGCGGTGACAATAAATCATTTGGTCGCATGGGAGCGAAATCGCTGGGCTATTTCTTCGCTATTACCAGTCTGGCGATAGTGATCGGCTTGCTGCTGGCGAACCTGCTTCAGCCAGGTATTGGCACCGACATTTCAGGTATGGTGCACGGCGGGTCCGCAGTGAAGATAGAACCAACCAAGGGCGCACTGGTCATCCTGCAAAACATCGTGCCGGAGAATATCTTTATGGCGCTGTCAGAAGGGAAATTGCTTTCCATACTTTTTTTCGCCGTCCTGTTCGGCTTGTCCCTTAATTCTCTGCCGAGAGAGAAGAGTACCCCGGTTGTAGCGGTGCTGCAAGGCGCACTGGACGCAATGTTCAAGGTAGTGGGCATCGTCATGGCCTATGCGCCGGTCGGTGTCTTCGGCATGATAGGTGCCACTGTTTGTACCTTCGGTTTTGCCTCGCTGCTTCCTCTGTTGAAGCTGATAGGTGTCGTCTACCTCGCACTCATCGTTTTTGCTGTGCTTGTGCTGGGCGGCATATGTTATCTGATCGGTGAAAACTTGTTCAAGTTGATCCGTTATTTCCGACACGAACTACTGCTCGCGTTTTCAAGTGCAGCATCAGCCGCAGTCATGCCACAGTTGATGGGCAAGTTGGAAGCGTATGGCGTTCCGCGTCGTATCGTCAGCTTTGTTGTTCCCGTCGGCTACGCATTCAATCTGGATGGCGCATCGATCTTCCTGGGGGTTGCGACCATCTTCATCGCGCAGTTGTACGGCATCGACCTGACCGCAACACAACAGGCGCTGCTGGTCATCACTATGGTGTTGACATCCAAGGGAGCCGCAGGCGTGCCCGGTTTTGCCATCATCATTCTTTCGGCCACCTTGGCATCCGCTGGCCTTCCGTTGGACGGAGTTGCATTGATTGCCGGAATATTCAGAATCATTGACAGCGGAACCACGACTCTCAATGTCCTTGGAAACGCCATTGCCCCCCTGGTGATTGCCTGGTGGGAGAAGGAAGAGATAAGCCGGCCTGGTTTGAGTCGAGTCGGCAGCGAAACGATGCTTTGATGTGCAGTCATTACAAAACTGCCACTATCTATCCAATTCCGGCATATCAATGCAAGGGAAACATTTTCCAGTTTTTAATTTACAAAGGATTAAATCATGAACAAATCTACCTACGTGGAAGAATACAACGCCATCATTGAAGTGCTAAACAAATACAATACAGGCGGGGCCATGGCAAACAGCAGCATCATGAAGCCAGCTTTCAATGAGCAGGCCACCATTTTCGGCGTTGACGATGACAACAAACTGACAGGAGGTCCTATTCAGGGCTTGTTCGACACGATTGATAGCGTGTTCCGTCCATCGCCTGAATCCAGTGCGGCTATCGTTCGTATTGACATTGTGGGCACGGCTGCCAGCGCACGCATTGATACCGATAATATCTCGGGCTTTTGCTTCACAGATTTTTTCAATTTGCTAAAGGTACAGGGCAAGTGGACGGTGATCAGCAAGATCTATCACACTCACCAAAGCACCTGACACAGATGTGCCAATGACCTGAACTATTTATGAAATGAGTTCTGGCAGTTCAGGCTGAAGGGATTGTAGAAATTTCAAAAATACCTGGCTGGTAATCAAGCATATAAATTATTGTACAAGGTGATGACTTCACTTTTAATCGGTTGCCAGATAGTGAGTCATCATTCCATAGCCCATTGAGCCTGCACTTTTGTTACACTGTACACCAAGCTAATGCCGTAGTTATCTTGCCAAAACCAGTCTCTTGCACGGAACATTTCATGTCATCCATTCGCACAAACGCTTGCACAACCACCCGGACAATACTGACTGCCCTCGTTTTGCTGGCCGCACAGTTCACCACCGCCCACAGTGTTGCCGCCCCAAATGGCAACACCCCCAGCCTGGAAGTGGCAGTCAAAAACCTGAAAAACAGTGGCTTTCAGGGCATCGTCTTTGCTGCACGCGGCGATAAAATCTTGCTGGAAAAAAGTCTGGGGGCCGTCAAGGACAGCAAGCAAACCTTCCGCTTTGCCTCCATCACCAAACAAATGACAGCCATCCTCGTCATGCAGGAAGTCGAAGCTGGCAAGCTGCAACTCGATCAGCCACTGGGTACCTACTGGCCCGACTACCCCAACCCGCAGGCACGTGCCGCCACCTTGCGGCAACTACTGACCCATTATTCGGGTCTGTACAACGACATGACCACCCCGGCTTTCCACATGCTCAACGCCAACAGCGGCGACGACATCCAGAAATTTGCCACTGGTATTTGCGCTGGCCCCAGCAATGCCGCCCCCGGTGCCAAGTTTGATTACAATAATTGCGATTACATTGTACTGGGTGCATTGCTGGAAAAAACCACCCAGCAAAGCTTTGTCACGCTGCTGCAACAACGCATCTTCACCCCCGCTGGCATGAACAACGCCAGCTACTACACCGCCGCCCTGCCCGACGCCAAACAGCATATCCATGGCAACCTGGGCGGCAAGCCCGAACCCGAAGTCAACTTTGCCAGCTACGGCCCGGCCGGTTCCAGCTTTGGCACCTTGAAGGACCTGTACGCCTTTGACCTGGCCTTTATCAACAACAAATTGCTATCGCAAAAAAGCCGTGACGAGATGGTTAAACCAAATGCCGTCGGTGGTGCCATCGGCGTCTGGTCTTATCCATTCAAAGGCGTGGATGAACGCAACCCCACCATCATCGTCGAACGCCAGGGCTGGATAGCTGGCGTCCGCATCCTCAACCTCGTGGATTTGCAAACCCAGAACATCCTCATCCTGGTCAGCACCAACGGCGACCTGGACCTGAGCCAAACCTGGGCCAATCAGGGGCCAGCAGCGGAAGTGTTGAAGGCGTTGATTGTGGCGAAGTAGAGGGAATTGGGACTCTATTCCATTGCAATTGCCATAAAAATCGTTGAAAAATTAAGTTGCAGGACGTAAAAAAAATTGCGAGGATGCGTTTATCTATAGAAAGAAAATTATGGCAAGTAAGCGATTGCTAATCACCCTTACGCTTGCTGCCCGCTTCGTCAAAGCACGACGACCAAAAGTCAAACACCAGATATCATTGCTACAATGAAGATAACCAATACTCAGTCGGCAGCGTTGAGAAAATGGACGATGGGCAGTTTAAAGAGTGTGTGGCCGTGCCGAATCAGGCACCGCAGTAGCGTGCAATTGAACGAAAAAAATTACATTGAACTCTACTTGTTGAAGGCGTCGACAAAATGCAGAAAGCTGAAAATTCTGACTTCCAGCCAATGATCAACGAGGACAGAGATGACGGGGCGAATGTGTTAGATCTGTCTTATGTTTTTCCAAAATCAGTTAATTGCGGTTTTGTTGCAGGTACCTTAGTTCAAACTGTAAATGGCAAGGTTTCAATTGAAAGTCTTCGAGTTGGCGACTTGGTTTTATCTCAATCAGAGATAGGCGATGAACTTGCATGTAAGAAGGTTGTTAAAACATTTTCCTTTAATAAAAAGGAAGTTTTTCTCTTAAGATTCGCGACAGCAAACTTTGTTGATCAGCTTGCTGTAACCGGGAATCAACCATTTTTCGTAGTTAGTAAAGGTTGGACAAATGCAAGGAATCTTGAGTCCGGTGATTTATTGATCTTAGCCGATGGTTTGACAGTATTTGTTTTTTGTGTTGCCCCAATATTTCGCACTGAACAAGAGAATGTTGGTTGGGCACAGGGAATTCATGGTGTCAAAGCAAACGATTGGAGCGGCGATATTGTCGATCTTCGAAATAACCAAATATGTTTTGGTGATGAAGGTGTGCAAAATATTGAAATTTACTCAAGTGGAAGCCCTTATCTGAACCAACAGATTTTTAATATTCAAGTTGAGGAATTTCAAACATTTTACGTTGGTGAACTTGGTGTATGCATTCGCCAAGGTTCAAATAATGGGACTGAAAAAGATTCAGAATTTGGGACGCCTACTACAACTAATCCCGCAAGCTTGAAAATAAATGATCCCATGTCCCGCGCCTGCTTCTTATTGGGTACATATGTACATACCATATATGGTTGGTCAGAAATTCAAGACATTGAAGTCGGTTTGCTTGTGCTATCCCGTTGCGAAAAAACTGGTGTACAAGCGTATCGCCCAGTAATGAAGTGCGCTGCGTATGAAAATAATGAGGTGATAGATGTCCAATGGAGGAATGAGAAAGGTGATATTGAAGTAGTGGGCACAACATCTCAGCAACTATTTTGGGTAAACGGGATTGGTTGGGTGGCAGCTGGACAACTACTGCCAGGTTATGAACTGGAAATTTGCAATCCGCGAGGATCAAAAAACACCGAATCAGCTCGTACCAGCGAAAGATGGCAAGCCACAGTAATTGGCACGAAGGTAGATACCCACAGAAATTGGCCGGTCTACAATCTTGAAGTACAGGAATTTCAAAGTTACTTTGTTGGCTATTTGGGTGTTTGGGTAAATAGCACTCAAGGGCTAGAAGTCAACACTAACTTTCCTACATTCCCAACCGCGAGTGCGATTACGTAAAGAAAATTCATGACCGTAAGAATAATTTTTTTAATAGCAATTTTAAGCTGTTTCACACATGCAAATGCTCATTCAATAGTCACAATGTGCGGAGAAGATGAAACTGTCGTCTTTAGTTGTGATTCAAAAGAGAAGAGGTTAGCAATATGCATTGCCGACGACGTAGCATCCAAACAACCGATACTAAAATATCGACTAGGTGACAATTCATTTAAGCTTGAATTTCAATACCCAAAGAATGGACAGGGAAAATTTTTCATTAGTGACAAACGATCTGCCAGAGGCAGAGAGGATAGGTTGCGATTTGTAAATGACGAATTTACTTATGTTGTGTATAGCATTTCTGATGCAGACACTGACAATTACGCAGGCGTAAATGTTTTCAGAAATAAGAAAAAAGTTGGCAGCGTAAGTTGTGATTTGAGAGAAGAACCATGGCATATTTATTTGCCCAGAAGTTTCGCTCAAAAAGAACCGTATGACGGGAATTTGAAAACTCCATAAAGTAGCAGGTTTGAAATGTGTACATTTTTAGACCTGTGCGCAAAAAGGCTAGTACCCAACATACAATGCATTGCAACTTCACCTTACTGCCTCACAAGCGAAAAGACTCGATTGAGTTTGATTTCCGGTGAACATGTCATTTCCGATTATTGATTTTTACCACGCAGTTCGAGTGCGACTTCGCGGCACATGCCAGCCTTGCCGTTGCGCTTTGCATCAACGCGCCGCTGAAAAAGAGCCTGAAGCTGCGGGTCGCTCTCAATGCGAGATATCATTGGCAAGTTGTGCGAGCGCCACACATCATAGGGTTCGGCCATCTCGTTTCGCCATATTGTAATAGCGTCCGCACATGCTCTATAGGTCGACATGAACTCGATCATGCGATTGACCTCGGCGCTAGGTGCGGCAGAAGCTGATGCTGAAGTAGAGATAGACGCAGATGCATCGGTTCGCGGCTTAAGCGCGTCCTGCTTTGCGCTGTTTGCACAGGGTTCGGATTGGTAAGCGGTTTTTCCGTCCTGCACACATTTATACATGGTTTGCGCAACACCGCATGCCGGGGCGAATGCGGTCAGCATGACCAAGATGGCAGTTATTGTTTTCATTGCTTCCTTTCAGTGATCTAGTCAGGTCTAACATTCACGCATTTTGGACCCTGCGAGCGACTACGTGCGAATTGTACTTGGGGTTACAAATGGTTGCGTCTGCTTTCACACTGACATTTTTACAGTTTTTTTATTTAGCTCCGGCAAAATAAACTCATCAATTCTTTCATCAGGGATTTCACCGCTTGCCCATCCAGGAATCGGTAAAACCTGCTTCAAAGACAAATCAAACGCTTCTATAAAATATTTCATGGCAAAAAATCCAAGCCCCTCATCTTCGCATTGACTCTTAATATACCGAAGCATCTCAGAGGGCTTTTTGCCTGATGTCCTGAGTTTTCTTAATTCGTCAATTACTTCTGGCTTCAAAAAAACCATCATCGACACTCCATTTATTGTAGTTTATTAAAACAGCGAGGTCATAGTTTAACTTCATGCATTTCCCAGCTTGCGGGCGATTACACCTTGCTAATCGCCCTTACGCCGCTGGCGTCCGCATCCTCAACCTGGTAGATTTGCAAACCCAGAACATCCTCATCCTGGTCAGCACCAACGGCGACCTGGACCTGAGCCAAACCTGGGCCAACCAGGGGCCAGCGGTGGAAGTGTTGAAGGCGTTGATTGTGACAAAATAAGGGAGCAGATCAACACGGCAGGCGAAAGGCTGCGATTCAGCCATGAAGGTTACTTTTCATCTTGAAACAGGGTATCGTAGTTTCTGCGGATTTCGCGCACGCCGTCTTCGTCGTACCATTTCTCCATCATTTCACGATATTCCGGTTTCGTACGCTCTGCACGAAGTATGGCGTTGATATCTTCAATGACGCGCTTGCCCCAGTCGTTCTTTGGACATGCCACCCGGATTATGTAAGGGTGCCCTCCTTCACGGATGGGTAGCGTCATCACCTTCTCTTGCTGACCCAACTGCCTTGCTGTATAGGAGGCCACGACGGGGGACTCGATCAGGTAGTCGAACCGATTGGCCAGCAACATCTTCACGGCTTGGCGCGTGTTCGGATGCGACGGCGTCAATGTCTGTTTTTTCAGTAGTCGGTCGACCATAGGGCCGTAGGATCGCCGAAGCTCCTGGCTCAGCCGCAACGACCGGTCTGCGAGCAGTGATTCGAGTGCCAGAGGGGTTCCGAATTGTTCGAATTGTGCGCGCTGGTCTTTCCGGATGACAATTGCGTTTGGCAACACGATCAGCATGGGCATCGAAAAATAAGCCCATTCTTCGCGTTCGGGCATATGGATGAACTGTGTACACCAATGGTAGCCGTTCTGCATCGTTGCTGTCACACGTGCTATGGGGACAGTGACTTCCTGGTGCTCGTAACCGGTCAGGCGGTTTTCCAGAAAACGGGTGAATTGATCTTGAATACCGCGTCCTGTATCTGGTCCGTCGCTGATCCAGAGCGGGGGGATGTTGAACATTCCCCATGTGATCGTATCCTTGGCCGACGCACTGTCTATCGGCGCGAACAATACCGGCATCAGCCAGGCGATACCCAACAGGATGCGCCGCGCGGCTCTAAACTGCGCCATCTGCTCTCCCAATGAAATTAAATGCACGAACCTTGCTCAAGGTCCGGGGTCTGCCATGAACTCCCAAAAGGGCTTGCTAGTCTCGAAATGGGCGATCTACTGCGGATAGTCGGGGTATGTGAACCCATTGTAGGCACTTGGCCATTTTTTAGCAATTGCTAAGAAAATCAAGTGACAGCCGGGGCTGATCATAAGCTGAACCAGACCTGGGCCAACCAGGGGCCAGCAGTGGGAGTGCTGAGAGCACCAATTGTGACGTAATAAGAGATGACGAACTTGCGTCAATCAGCGTGGCAACTTTATGGCTGAGGCGTCATTTCACCGACCTCTTTTCATCAACTCAGTCCGGCATCTTTTCCTCGGGGCGCAAGGTCAAGACCCGCACGCCGTTTCGGGTTACGGCGACGGTATGTTCGAATTGCGCTGACAGTTTTCCGTCACGCGTGACGACCGTCCAGCCATCTTCTTCGGTCTCAACGGTACGCCGCCCCTGGTTAAGCATAGGTTCGATGGTGAACACCATTCCTTCTTGCAGCATCAGGCCCGTTCGCGGATTTCCCCAATGCAGCACTTGGGGAGGCTCATGCATTTCACGTCCAATGCCATGCCCGCAATATTCCTTGACGACCGTATAACCGTTTCTGCGGGCGTGCCGCTCGATCGCATGCCCCACATCGCCAAGCCTGGCACCGGGACGAACGGCCTTGATTCCTTTCCACATCGCTTCATAGGTCACTTGCACTAGCCGTTTAGCCAGTGGCGGTACCTCACCAACAAGATAAGTTTTGCTGGAATCGGCGATGTAGCCATTTTTCTCTAAAGTGATATCGAAATTAACGATATCGCCGCTTTGCAATATCTCTGTCACGGATGGAACGCCGTGGCACACCACGCTGTTGCGGGAAGAATTAAGCGCGTAGGCATAGCCATACTGCCCTTTGCTTGCCGGGCGCGCCTTGAGCTCATTCACGATGAAACTATCGACCAGATCATTGACCTGCATGGTAGTCATGCCGATCAGATGCAGACTGTCCAAATAGCCAAACACATCCGCCAGCAACTTGCCGGACTCTGCCAGCAAGCTAATTTCTTCTGGTCGCTTGGTCATGCCTACGCCACCCTGACAGCTTGCGCCACGATGCCCGCAGCTCGCAGTTCACGATCAACGATCTCATTAAAACTCTGCGTCGGATTCATTTCGCACATCATGCCAATCTTGATCCAGAAGGCCGCTTGTCCATTGATTGAGCGACACGACACTGCGCTCGCCTTGCGTAGTTGATCGTGCAAATCATCGTCGATATTCACAATGCCCATAATACACTCCATACATGAAACATATACGAATTATATACACACCTCCAATGACAGCACAAGTGATCTTTGCCGATTCTGGGGCGTCCCGGAAAATGGGCAAATCGTATGCGGAACCAGCCCTCGATCACAAAAGTCGACAAAACCTTATGTGAAGGGGCAACCGAAATTAAGCTTGGGGAAGTGGTCATTTTTTCGCCGAACGAAATTGCATCCACGCCACCTGACCGCTATGGTTTAACATACGGAACACTGATGGTGCCCTATAAATATCATGTGGGATCCAAAAACTTCAGCGGAGCAACTTCAATCGGTGGTTATGCGGACTACCGACAAGAAAAATCCGGCCTGGGTTTAGGCTTGCAATTTATAGGCTTCGTGGGAGCCGGCCAGATTCCAGTAACACAGAGCGTCAATGGTCAAAACAAAACGCAAAATCTGACAGGTTTTAGTTATGGCATAGGCTTACTCGGTACCTTAAAAGACAAATTCCACATGGGCCTGATTTTGGGAGCAGACCGTGTCAACTCAGATGCCGGATACAAAGACAATGGCAAACCCTGGCTAGCGCTTAAAGTGGGTTATGCCTTTTCCAACTGAATACCATTATTCTGGAGAAATACATGAAAATAGTAGTCGATCGTTTCATCTCTGACGATGAAACCACCATCAGCCATATCACCGTGGATGGCCGTTTTGTCTGCTTTGGTCTGGAAGACGAATACCGCGTCACAAAACTGGTGAATGAAACCCGCATCCCCGCGGGTACTTATAAAGTGGGGCTGCGTACCGAGGGTAAGCACAATGAGCAGTACAAAATACTGTTCCCGGATATCCATCGCGGCATGTTGCAGATCCTGAATGTGCCGGGTTTTGAATATATCCTTATCCACTGCGGTAACACGCAGGCAGATACATCGGGCTGCCTGCTGGTGGGGACCAGTGCTGTCACGGACAAACACAATATGTCCATAGGCAACAGCCGTGTTGCGTACAAGCGCTTTTATCCTATCGTTGTAGATGATGCAGCCAAGGGGACGCTGCAAATCCAGTTGATCGATAACGACAGATAAACACCTCCCCTGCCATTACGCAGATAAAAGCAAAGCACCAGGTCTGCATGAATCCATGCAGACCTTTTTTTAATTTCCCCGACACTTTTCACCACACCTGTAACGTTTAATTACACAATCATCTATCGCAATTGATTAATTAACATGTCCTTACAATTATAATATCCTGTTATGAGGCAGGCACACGCCCTGCTTGGGCAAGCAATCCCCTTTTTTAAACCCAAACGCGAGGTCCATGCAAGATGTTGTCTTTACTAAAGCTGAATTTTGTCAGGAACGTGTTGATCGGTTGCTTTTTGCTTTACCTGATAAGCAAAGTCACCAGCACCCAATACATTATAAATATCTTAGGGCTGCCGGTGCTACTGTGGATAGCAGGCAATGTCATCTATGGGCTGGGACATAACCGGCGTGAGCGCAAGAAGTTTGAGAAAAAAGTCCATGCCTTTTGCAAGTTCACCGACGACAATTGCCTGGACATCTGTGACGGCAGCGCCATCGCCCTCCATTACGACAGCAAGACCATTTACCTGATTAACACCAAGGCCCAAATCGCGCTGCAACCAGAACAGATCTTGCGCTGGGAAATCGGCATGGCCCGTGATGAGATCAAAGCCACGCTTACCTCTGCCACTGCCTATACGCCAAGCAGCGCAACCGTAACGCAACGACAAGGCGGCGTGTCCCACGTCACTTTCTGGATAGGGAATGGTGCCTACAGCGTCTTTACCGTGCTGGTCTCATCTGAGGCCATCGTCAACAGGCTCAAGCATTTTTCGCTGGTCAACAATATTGCCATCGTCTGATTCTCTTTTAGCCTTGATACCCAATATGAAGACTTTACGCCTTGCCTTGTGCGTGGCAACAGCTGGCATGACCATGGCCAGCCACGCCCAGACCTGGACGGACATGCCTGCCATGGACACCAAAACTGATGTCATCACCCAGCGCGCCGACAGCCCCATCTACGGCCGCATGGCCAGCGACCCGGCGTTTCGCACATTTGCCCACGACGCCATCAACGTCAGGGGTGAAAAACTGAATTACGAACTGGTTCTGGAATCCCGCGCCGCCTTGTTTACCATGCGTGACCTGCGCAAAGTGTATGAAACCCGTGCCGGTAAATACTATGCCAGCTACTGGGTCAAAGAAAGCCGCAATTACCGCCGCATGCCCTTCCGTCGCAACGCCTATATGGCATTGATCGTGGTAGACACTGTGCCTGCAGACCAGAACAACCCTCAGTTCAAGGCCGTTGCCAGCAAGCTGCCCTACGTGGTGTACCAGATCAAGTGGGATCAGCCAAAGAGCAATGACTATGGCACGATACGGGTAGATGACAGCGGCTCTGCCGTCAAATGGAATTGCAAGACCAAGGACGGCCGCAACATGCCGACCATGCTACAAACCATGATCATCCACAAGCCCAACTTCGAAAAAGAAACCGAGTATTATCACACCGCGTATTACGTCACCGACGACGGTCTGCTGAAAGACAACGGCTGGGGCAAATCCAACATCTGTTCATCCCGCAGCGTGGGGCCTGATGATGAGGTGTCGAAGTGGGTGAGATTTTTTGGCGGGGAGTGAGGCTAGAATTCAAGATACGTTCAACAAATTGAAATTTTATTGATGCAATTTTTCAAAATTCTTTTTTCCACAATTCTATTTTTTCTCGGTAGCTCCGCTTTCGCGGACGACAAAGAAAATCAAGGCTTCAGCGCAGATCAAAACATCCATAAAATCGCAGAAGCCTATTCTCTGGATGCGGTCGACTATGCGAAAAATCAATTTGGTGTGCGTCTTGTAAACAATACAGTTCCAAATCCTGAGCAGTAAGAGGAAAATTCTTTCCATGTATGGGCTTGAATATAATGTGCCTCATCGAAAAAAACTTCTGAGAACAATGCTGCAAATTGCCTCTGCAGATGCGCATCTAATCTGGCAACTGAACAGATTGTATTGCTACAATTTGGCATCGCGTTCTACGGTTGTAATTGGCGTCAGATGCCAGTAACAACGCTTTTCGATATAGGGCCACCCGACCTCTACTCACGAAATATTTGGGCTAAGACCGCTCCGCCAGTGTGTGAGACGGGATCGAGCGAATCCGCTCAGTCAGCATGGTGAGAAACGCGCGCCCGGCCGAGCTAAGTTGTCGGCACGACGGATAAACGGCATAATTACCGAAAAGCGAGTTCGCATCTTTGCGCATTATGTCGTCAACGAAATAACCGATGGCCATATCCCGGCAAAGCAGCGATGAAACTCGCCTTGTGTAAAATCCCCGACACTCACTCCTGTTTTCCGGGCGCACGCCCCGCTTCTGGTGCAGTGGCACCCGGAATACAGGAAAATCGCGGTAAAGTACAAAACCCTGTCGGAAACAACTATTTATATGATTATGCTCTTGCGTCTCGCCTGCATCGCCCTAGCCAGTATCGTACTGGCGGCGCTAGGGCTGTACGCTCCGGCAAGCCGGGCGGCGGACGCAGCGGAACCTTGGGCCGGCATGGCCCACACCGCATTCCGCCACCAGACCGAGACACCCTTCAGCTTCGGCACCGTCTTCGCGCAAGACCATACCGGATTTATCTGGTTGGGCAGCCAAAACGGCTTGGTACGCTGGGACGGCCTGCGCATGCGCCGCTACGTCAGCGACGCCAGCATGCCGGGATCCCTGCCCGACAGTTACATCCTTTCCCTGCAGGTAGACCGCGATGGGCGTCTGTGGGTCGGTACCAATAGCGGCGGGCTGGCGCGCTACGATCCCGCGCACGATGCCTTTGTCTCGATCGGCGCCGGCGCCAAAGGATTAAGCCGCGAGCGCGTGGCGGCGCTGGCCGACGACGGCAGTGGCGGCATCTGGGTCGGCACAGGGCGGGGGCTGGAACGCGTTGGTGCCGATGGCCGGGTGTACGCGGCCACCAGCGGTGCCCCACAAATTGCCGCCACTGCCTTGCCGACAGGCGGCGTCTCAAAGCTGCTGCGCGACCGTGCAGGAGCGCTGTGGATCGGCACCCGGCAAGGCCTGTACCGCCGCGCCAACGAGCAACTGCCGCTGGAGGCCGTACCGTTGGTCGCGCCCGGCGCGCCGGAACCCACGATAAGCTCGCTGTATCAGGACGACGAAGGGCGCATCTGGATTGGCACCCGTGCCCATGGCGCCTTCGCGCTCGATGCCCAGGCGCACCCACAACGAGTACTGACCGCCGACGGCAGGCCTGCCCTGCAAGGCGAGCCGATTTTCTCGATGGTTGAAAAATCCCCCGGCATCATCTGGTTCGGAACCGAGGGCGGCGGCATCCTCGAACTCGATCCGGCGCACGGCAAGATCCGCCGCATCCGCCATCAGCCCGATGCCCCCGACAGCCTGTACGACGACGAAGTAATCGCCATGTTCCGCGAGCGGGGCGGGCAGATATTCGTGGCCACTTCGCAGGCCATGAGCGTTCACGACCCACGCCCGCAAGGTTTCCTTACCATTAGTTTCACCAGTGCCGATCGCGCGAAATTGAGCGCGCACCATCTGCTAGTGCGGCCCGACGGGCGGGTCTGGATAGGTACGATTGGTGGGGCCATCAAAATCGTCGACCCCTTGCGCGGCCAAGTCGGCGAGATCGTTCCGCAGGCCAACATCAGCGGTGGCGGCCTGCCCAAAGGCCGGGTGCTGTCGATGGTCAACGGTCCGTGCGACAGCGTCTACATCGGCACCCAACAAGGGCTGTTCCGCAGCGATGGCGACGGCCGCCACGTAAGGCGCGTCGCCGTGCCCAAGCGCGCCGCCGATGCGCCGACCGGGGCACTGGCCTACCGCGAGGGCGTCCTATGGGTAGGCGGCCTCGATGGCGTCTGGGTCCTGTCGCTGGACTGCGTCGGCACCACCGCACTGCTCCGCCACGAAGACACGCTGCTGGGCGACACGCGCATGAGCGCTATCCTGCCGCTGGCCGATGGCTCCGCATGGATCGGCTCCCGCGGCAGCCTGGCGCGCCTGCCGCCCAACGGCGGTCCAGTCGAACTGCTGCCCACCGACGCGCGCGACCCCACCCGCGTTGCACCCGGCTACATCTCCTCGCTCGCGCTGGACAGCCAGGGGCGGCTATGGATGTCCACGTACGGTACCGGCGTTGCCATGCTTTTGCGCACCGACGCTGACGGGCGGCGCTGGTTCCGCCGCTTCGGAGTGTCCGAGGGATTGCCGGACAACGGCGTCAACGCGCTCGTGGCCGAGCGCGACGGCGCCATCTGGGTCAGCACCGACAATGGTCTGGCGCGCATCGCCCTGGACACGCTGGCGGTACGCAAGCTGGGGGCGGCCGACGGCATGCACATCCCGACTTACTGGTTCGGCTCACGCGCGCTGGCCGCCAATGGCGACATCCTGTTCGGCGGTCTGACCGGCATCACCGTCGTGCGGCCGGCCAGCCTGCTTCAGCGCCACGACATCGCGCCGCTTGCCGTCACCGACATCGTGCTGGGTGGGCGCAAGCTGCCCGAAGCCCCCTTCAATCCGGGCGCGAAAGCACCGGCCATCCTGACGCTCGCGTCGGACGACCGCGAACGCGGTTTCTCGCTTGAATACAACACGCTCGATTTCGCCGCGCCCGGCCAACAGCGCCACAGCTACCGCCTGGCTGGCTTCGATCGCGACTGGATCGACACCGAGAACGCATCGCGCCCAATCAGCTACACCAACCTCGCGCCCGGCGACTACACGCTGCAGTTGCGCAAAAGCGGTCCGGATGGCGGGGCACCGGTACAGCTCGACGTGCCGGTACGCGTGCTACCCGCCTGGCACCAACAGGGCTGGGTACGTGGGCTGGCGGCGCTGGCGCTAGTGGCCTGTGTCGCAGGCCTTATACAAATGCGTACCGTACTGCTGCTGCGCCACAAACGCGAACTGGAAGCTATGGTGGCTGAGCGCACCACCGAACTGCGCGACGCCCAGAGGTACCTCGAAACCATGGCCTACGCCGACCCGCTTACCGGGCTGCCCAACCGTCGCCTGTTTACCGACGAAATCCAACGTATGGTGGCCCAGGCCCAACGCGACGGCGTGCCGTTCACCTTGCTGCTGATTGACCTGGATCATTTCAAGGAGATCAACGATACATTCGGCCACGACGCCGGCGACGCCTTACTGGTCGAAGCGGCCGATCGGTTGCGTCAGGCGGTGCGTCAGGCGGACCGCGTGGCACGACTTGGCGGCGACGAATTTGCCGTGCTGCTTGCGCCCGGCATTGATGAGATAGTCATCGGCATGATCTGCCAGCGCATTGTCGACGACATGGCGCGGCCAGTCATGCTCCGCGAGATCGAGATGCACGTGAGCGCCAGTATCGGCGGCGCCAACTTCGCCGGTCAGGAGAGTGTCGACACCCTTTACAAAGCGGCCGACCTGGCGCTGTACAAGGCCAAGGAGGCCGGGCGCAATACCTGGCGCCTGAACGGCACTTCGGAGTGACAAGCGCTGCGTAGCGAGTAGGAAGCTGACCTATCAGTTCGAAGGCTATGCAGCAGCGTCCACATCAATGAATAAGGCCCTTGAACAACATGGCTTCATCCGCCGCCAACCCAGTGGCACGTTCGATTCTGCTACTCATTCCCTGCTAACAAGTGCCCATCCCCAAGCAAGTGGAATGACTCAAATAGGCTAACCCTTTAAATTCCCTCAATCGAAGCGCTGATACGTATTGACCTGTCAAGTGTTCAATAAAATCCGTGGTTTTGTACTGAGGTGTACTGTCAATGACGGTCACCCTCGCTCCGCCCCTTGGCCAGGTCGACCTCCTTCTGGCCATCGATCGGGCGCTCACGTGCGGCCTGGATCACCTTCAGACGCTCTTCGCGTCGCGTGATCTCCGTCGGTATGTCCAGTTCAGGTTCGTTCCGCTCTGCGGCTAGCGAAGATAACGTTTCGTTCTACTACCAATACTCGTAAAAAAATAAGTCGTGTTCCCGAAGAAACGCACATCGGGAACACCAGCACCATTTACTCTTGTCCAAACTGCGGATAACTCGCCCCTTCCAGCATCGACTGCACTGAACAGTTCACACCTGGCAGGCTGTTCCAGCTGGGGTCGCCCGGTTTGGTTTCCACCATGTTGGCCCAATGCAGGGTTTCTTCGCCGCCGCCTGAAGTGGCCATTTGCATCTGGAATACCCATTGCTGGTCAAGCTTGCTCATGTGGCCAAAGCCGGTGACGATGGATTCGCGCAGGCCGCTGCCACGGATAAAGCTGATTTGTACTTGTCCATTGGCGGTAACGGTACCGACCATGCTGCGCTGTTGTGGGCTGCCAGATGCGCTGCGGCCTTGGTCAGCATCCACAATCAGGGCGGATGATACGCCCCAGAAATAGCCGTTTTTATAGCCAGAGATATGCCAGACGGTTTGATCGACTTTCCAGCTCAGCAAATTGTCGCTCGCTGCAAACCCCAAAGCGGGCAGATCAGGGGAAGTGACGTACCAGTAGGTGTCGGTCAGAAAATCCCAGGTAGTGCGATTGATGTCAGGCATGTGCTGCTCCATTTCAAGACAAAATGCTACGCGATTATAAAAATGTCACGACATCATTATAGTATTAAAATGAAAACTTTCATGTATATTTGCTACGCTACCGGACAGAATTCCTTCCGTGCTGGTGTTTAAGCTGCCAATGCATAGGCTGCTGATGATATTTCAGTAGTCTCTGTCTGAACCAGATGGATTGAACCTTACGGTTTTTAATAGCACGTAGCTCTGCGTAGATACGATTAGCGAAGCGTAATCGTACGTATGTTGTGCCGGGCAATGACGACGATGCTTCACATTTTCTTGTCTTTTATGCCGCCGGAAGAATTTCACTTTTCGTATTTTCTTCGGCAAATCAGCGGTCGAAGATAACAAGTCGTGGCGGACATGTGTACGATTACGCTTCGCTAATCGTATCACGACCTGTTTTTTAAATTTGACATGGGTGCACGCAGCGAATAAACCAATTCAAGTTGAACCAGGTTTCGGATCAGCGGAAAAGCGATGCCACAAAATATCAAGACTTTCGCCGTAAGCGCCTTCCAAGGCTAGCGCAAAACTGTCTCCCCGCTCAATTGCCAGCAGCATTTTCTCAAACGCCGTCGGGTTTGTATCATGCAGATAGCCAACAAAAATCTCGGCCTGGCGATAATACATATGGGGATGAAGACCATATGAACCCGCAGTTTTTGGGCTGAGTGGGGAACCGTGGTCTTCAGGTAAAAAGCTGTGTCCAGTCTTGATGCTTTTCAAGGCATCTTCTCTGGTCACGGTCTCTGCCCCGCCACCGCCAGAAACCCAGGTCGCCAGACCTTCATGAAACCACCCGGGTAGCTTGGCCCATGGCCACGTACCAAGCTTTAAGGCAAGATTGAGGTGAGAAAGCTCGTGGGTGACAATCCCGGAAATACGCTCTGGCGTGGTCAGCAGTTTTGGTGACAAATGGAGAACGCCAAACGACACCGCCCCTTCGGCATAGTTGGCGGCACCACTGAACAGAGAAAATTCATCACGCGAAACATACGTGCGAATGACAACGGGTTTTGTAAATTGGCAGTACTGCTTTTCCTCTACCGTTTTTTGCGCCTGATCGATGACGGGCAGAATCGCTGCAGCCAGGTTTTCTGATCCGGGCTGGCATTCAATTCTTGCATCGGCAGTACATTTATAAAATGAAGAAGTTGGCTGGACGTAAGCGCGAGCAACT
Source organism: Undibacterium sp. GW821-FHT11B02 (assembly GCF_058808955.1). Lineage (NCBI taxonomy): Bacteria > Pseudomonadati > Pseudomonadota > Betaproteobacteria > Burkholderiales > Oxalobacteraceae > Undibacterium > Undibacterium sp. GW821-FHT11B02. The sequence continues at coordinate 341,892 of NZ_JBXASD010000003.1, forward strand.
TTGGCGACAGTACAAGCATTCAAGGAAAACAGAATACCTGCAAAAGTCAGGCTATATACACAAAATCGATACAGGGGCACGGCTGCGAATGGACGTTTCATACTTTGGTTCTGGTAAATTGTGGCGTTCAAACGAAAGCTCATCTGCCATTTTACTATGCCGCGGGCACCAGACTCGCCCCCAACAGGCTATACGCAAATTCATCCATCGTCTTTTGTGATATGTCGGTGTTGTTGAGGATGACGACGGTGTCTTCACCATCGAGTCTATGCCCAAGTACGGAGCGGTAGCCCGTGGTGCGGCCAGTTTCCCAAGCGAAGTGGTGCGTCTGGTCAGCGATTTGCAGGGTTTTGACACGACCACCCAGGGCATAGCTTTCACTTTCTACTTCGATATGCGTCAGTTGGTCCAGTGATTTGGATGTGAGGAAGTTGTGATTGAATACGGTCTGTGCCGCCCTCATCAAATCGTCTGCGGTGCTGTAATAACCACCAGCGGCAGCCATATAGGGTTGGCGTACATCGGTTTTGCGAGCTGGCGGCTTGATGGTGGCATAGGGTACAGCAGTGGCAGCATCGTCGGCATAGCTCTGGTCAGCACGGGTGGCTGACAGCTTGAGCGGGCCAAGTGTGATGTCGCGCATGGCTTGTTGGAAAGGCTGACCGGTGACGGCTTCCACAATACCAATCACGATGATCCAGTTGGTCATGGCGTAATCAAATTTGCTGCCGGGCTGAAAAATCAATTCGCCCTGACAAAACTGTTGCATGGCTTGTGCGGTGCTCATGCTGGCGGTGAACAAGGAACGATCCGCCTTGATCATGTTGGTAAACTGATTGGGAATACCGCTACTGTTAGACAGCAAATGCCGCAGCGTGACCTTGCTGCCAGTATCGGCGCGCTGCGACGGCAGGTAGCGCTTGATTGGCGTATCAAGATCGAGCTTGCCCATTTCGACCAGCCGCAAGACGGTGACGGATGTCAGCCATTTGGAAATGGAGGCAATGGCAAATGGCGTATCTGAGTGCAATGGCTTTTGTTCTTCGATATTGGCCATACCGAAGGTACGTACATAAGTCGGTTTGCCACGCTTACCCAGCATGACCACGCCATAGAATGGCTGGGCTTTGACAAAGGCATTGACAACAGGGTTGTCAGCACCAACCGCATCTGTATTGTTGTCGGCAAAGGCGTGTCTGCCCATGAGCGCAGCGGCGCTGGCTATCATGAAGTGTCGTCTGTTCCAGTGTTGCATGGGCTGCCTCTAGCTGATTTTAGTCAACTAGTGGACTGCCATCCACATCATTGGTTCATTTCTGTTACCAAAATCGATTTCAATATATTTTCGGATCGACGCTGGCCATAACCTTTTCCATAGGCGCTGGAGGTAATGACGACGACTGCTTGAAGAGATGGAATGACATAGATTTTATTACCACCATTGCCAGATGCAAAAAAGACCGGGACAGCCTGCCCGTTGATTGTCTGCGTTTTTGCATACCAAAAATAGGCATAAGTGTCGGCATAGGTATCCACATCCGCAATCGTTACTTGTGGCGTCAGCATGGCATCAATCCAGGCGGCACTGATGACGCGTTGGCCTTGGTACACACCTTTGTCCAGCACCAGCTGGCCGATTTTGGCAAAGTCACGGGTAGTCAGCGACAGGTTTCCCTGCCCTTTGGGGTGCCCTTCCAGATCACGGCCCCACTGCCAGTGGGTGATGCCCAATGGCTGGAACAAGGCGCTACGGGCGAAAGCTTCCAAATCCTGACCGGTCGATTTTTCTACTACCAGGCCAGCCAGATAGGCGGTGACAGAATTGTAGTGATATAGCGTGCCCGGGCTAGTTTCATGCGGCAAAGACAGGATAAAGGCCAACGGGCCCGGTGCCGCATCCAGTTTGTCTTCATGGCCGGGGGATGCCGGGTCTTCATCAAAGGCCGCCAAGCCAGAACGCATGCTCAACACTTGTGCGATGGTCGGATCGCCTGCCGCGCTGCCTTTGCTGGCGGGCCAATAACGCCATACCGGGTCGCTGGTTTTTTGTATGCGACCACGATCAATCGCGGCCCCCACCAGCAAGGACGTGATGCTTTTACCGACCGAGCGTGCATCATGCAGGGATTCTGCCGTTTCGCCGTTGTAATAGCGTTCAGCGACGATCTCACCCTTTTGCATGACGAGGACACTGCGCAGATCCGGGTGTTCGTCCCGATCCCTTTGCATCAGTACGTCGTCGAGCTTGTTATTGGATCGTGGCACCTGCGCCTGCGCTGAAAGACACAAGGACAAGACACCGGCAAGAACAAGCAAGGGTAGTTTTCGCAACTGGACATCAAATCTCATGGCAGGTTTCCTGGCGATTGGAAGACAATATGCAAAAGCAGTAGGGTGCGCCGCGCACCGTCGTCAAACACTTCACACCCATTTTTCTGGAGGCGGGGCGCACGGCGCACCCTACAGATTATCGCCAGTATCATCCCGGCAAATCAACTTCATGATTCACAAAATAGGACCCATCCGTGCCCACCCCAGCCAAACTGATGTCGTGGGCGTGCAGGTCATTGAAATCGAGTTTGAGGTGATAATTTTTGGTCGTATCGACAGCCAGCACAGCCACCAGCGGGCGGGTTTTGCCTTCTTTTTCCAGTTCGTCAAACAGGCTGTGCATGAGCGGCCCCAGCAAGTCGGTGTATTCTGCACTGGCGTGCTGCGGACTTAACTGTTTGCCCTTGCGGCTGATGAACTGGAAATTATTTTGTATTTTGTCTGCAGCCTGGAAGCGGCACATCACCTGATCCCATTCCTGTCTGGACGCTGTCATCAGGGCGAGCAAGACCTTGGCCATGATGACAGTGATTTCATTCTTGCGGGACATCCATCTATCCTTATCTATCTGGTGGGCTGTATCGCTATTCTATCTCAACACCACCTGATTAAGCCGAGGAAACATATCTGCACACACCAGTGCTTCAACCCAGCCAGATATCACTTTCTGGATTAGGGTATTTCGCCAGGATAAAATCAACAAAACTGCGTACCTTGGCCGACAGCAGGCGGCGGCTGGGGTAGACCATGGAAATCGATACCCGGCCAAAACATTGATCAGGAAACAGCCTGACCAGACGGCCACTGACCACATCATCGGTCAACTGAAATGAGGTACGCAAGGCCAGGCCCATACCAGCCAATGCACACACACGCAGCACATCGGCATTGTTGGAAATGACCGTGCTGTGGATAGGGATATGTCTGCCAAGCTCTGGGCCATCACAAGAATTACGCACCATCCAGTTGTCACGCAAAAATTCATAACTGAAATTCAGGCACCGATGTTTGGAGATATCATCCGGTGTCTTGGGTGTACCGTGCTTCTTCAGATAATCGGGCGAAGCACACAAGACTACTTCGGATGTGGCCAGCTTGCGTGAAATCATGTTGCCATCGATTTTTTGCAAATCCAGAAAGAAGCCGACATCAATCCCCTCTTCCACCAGGTCAACATGGTGATCGGTGATTTTAATGTCCAGCACCACATCTGGGAATTCTTGCGCATATTGGGGTATCAGCGGTGCCAGTTGCGCTTTGCCGAAATGTGGTACAGAATAAATACGCAAGGTGCCGCTGGGTTTTTTGGCCGCGTATGAGGCCACGGCATCGGCGTCATCAATGTCGGCCAATATCTGGCGTACCCGCTCCAGATAGATCTGGCCAGTTTCTGTCAGCGACAATTTACGGGTGGAACGGTTGAGCAAACGCGTACCCAAATGGCCTTCGAGGTCAGCGATATAGCGGGTCACCACGGCATTGGACATCTCCATTGCCTGTGCTGCCTTGGCGAAGTTGCCCAGTTCCACGACCTTGGAAAAAAGTCGCATTGATTGCAGCCTATCCATTTTTCAAGCCCCTTATTGTTTCGCATTCCACAATAGTATATTCCTAATTTACTACTTTATTGTTGAAACCGGAAAGCCTACACTGCATTCAACGGTGAGGGATGACTACAAAACAATCTTTCACCGGACCGCAATCGACAGGCTTTTTCAGTTGCTATCGGTAATAAAACTAGAAGTGACGCATCTTTCCCACTTCACGACGGCAATGTAATAGGACTTAAGCATTAAGTCCCATTTAAAACAAGTAGAGGCCCTTGCAAGATGAAACTGGCGTGAGTATCCCGTCGGGCCGGGTTCATCTTGCAGCGGACCTCGGGTCAGATAGAAAGCGGTTTCCCTTTAATTTTTGAAAGACAGGAACCTATCATGAATGCGAAACAAATCTTTTTGGCCACTAGCGCTTTTTTCTTGACCAGCTCTGCAGTATTTGCTGCTGATACAGCAACACCAGCCCCAAAAACCCGTGCTGAAGTCGTGGCTGAACTGGTAGAAGCACGTGCCAACGGCGAAGAACTGGGCAGCGAAGGCTTTGCCTGGTATCCAGCACAAAAAGCTGCTCTGGCAAAAGCCAATGCAGAAACCAGACTGGCTGCTGAAAAAGCTGCTGCTGACAAAGTAGCCACAGGCAAAACCCAGAAAGCGCAGTAAAACTAAGGTAGCCGGTTAATAGTCGCGGTAATGCAGGCAAGCAAGCTGTAGCACGCGACCAGCCGTAAATAATCAGTCGTACCCAAAAAACGGGGAAGATGGCGGGCAGCAATGCCCTCTGTCTTCCCCGCTTTGTTTTATATGAGGCGTATGCAAGACTGCCACCTCATTAGGCAATTAACCTACGTAGATACGAATTTGGTCAACATCCTCACTTCCCTGTTGTCACGTTTTGCATACAGCATTGAGCGAAATAATGGTGCCGACTTTTATCTTGCTGCATCCGGCATGCACTCAAAAATCAAGATAGCAATGTATGCGCCATACTGTCCAGTCGATTCTTGATCGACTCCCATTCAGGCATAACCTTATTCAACAAGCGGTAAAAACGCTTACTATGGTTATGTTCGGCGACATGACATAGTTCATGCAAAAGCACATAGTCTATACATTCTTTAGATGCTTTGATTAAGTGCGGGTTCATTGTTAGTCGCCCATTTGGCGAACAGCTCCCCCACTGCGTCGTCATCGCCAACAAGCGGATAGGTGGGCGATTTTTAATCCACAAAGTCTGGGGTAACAAATTATCTAAGCGTTGAGCAAACACATCACGTGCCTGCTTGCGATACCACAGTCTCAACAACTCTGAAACCTGCTCTGCATTCTTGTTTTTCACGCTGACTTCTATTTTCCCTCGCCACAAACGTACTTTCTGTTCGCTCGCCTCGTCCACAACCACTTTTAATACGTAACGTCTGCCAAGATAAAAATGACTCTCTCCACTAAGATAAAGTCGAGGAAATACGTGTTCTTGCTGTTTGGAAAAGCTCTGTAATTGCTGCCATATCCACCTCATGCGTTTTTTTATCGCCACCAGCATTTCCTCATCACTTGAGTTTGGTGGCACGCTGACGACAACTGTAGCATCAGGATAGACGCGAATCAGGATTCGATCTGCCACCTCTTTCCTGGCAACGCGTCGGAATTCGATCTTTTGCTCACCATAAAAAAGGTGAAAAGATTTTTCAAAATTTTTACTCATGCCAGAACTGCACTTAGCAAGCATGATTCAAGCCAACGCGTGTGATTTGCACCACCATTTCAACAACTGCTTTGGCTTGATCCATGCCCGCACCGATACGCTTACATTCTGCGTACATGGTGGGTAAAAGTTTTTTGCGAATTTCAGATTCGATATTCTGCGGGTTAATAGAGTATTCAGCAACGGCAGTTGTCACCAGTTCGTCAAACTGGAAAGACAAGCCAATCCATTTTTGTAAATCCTCATCCAGCAATTGCGTAAAAGCTTCAGGCAATACTTTTTTGAAAACACCAAAATACGCCTGCGCATGGCGGTTACCTGAAAATTCTTGCGGGATATCGTCAAGCTGCCGATTTTCCAACTTCTCTTCAAAGGCTTTGAATAGCATATATTGCTTCATCGGGTGTTCAAACAGCGCTTCTGCCTCTGCAATTGCCTGGCGCAATAATTGGGAGAAAACCTCCTGTGCATAGGGGTCATCTCGCAATTTTTGTTCTATGGTTCTGGCGACACGGGTCCTGATAATGTCGGTTTCATTGCGCGTTTTTTCTTCGCTCCACTCTTCAGGTGTCGCATGTTTACCCATCTTATTAACGTCATAAGTACCCAAAGGCTGACGCACTTCCACACCGACCACATGCTTATCAAGTAATTTCTTGACTGGTGCTTCATATTCCTGATAATCAATAGCTTCGCCAGCATCTTGCCGGGCAATCTGCCGCAATGCAGAAAATTGCTTTAAGGTTTCTTTATACATTTGACGATCTACGTCAGAAAAACTGATGTCATCAAAAAAACAGGCTGATTGCAAGGCGACTTTCAGGCATGCACTAAATTCCCGCAGACTATCGTAAAAATCATCCCGTGTCTTCACGTTGACATCGACAAAATCACCTTCGATTTCTTTCAGTTTTGGTACCAGTATTTGTCGCAATTGCTCGACATCATGCTTATTTTTCACTTCTTTAAAAATTGCCCACAGTGCCGCGTGCAAACCTGGCAACCGCTTGTATTCCGTGCTCATTTGATGATATAGACCTTCCAGGTCTTTTACATCGAATCCACCTTGGGTACGATTGGCCAAATCCTGATATTTGGCAATTGTTGTATCCAGTTCAGCCAATATTCCCCGATAATCGATCAACAGACCAAACAGTTTGTCGGGATGCAGACGATTTACCCTGGCGATAGCCTGCATCAGCTCATGCCCCTTTAAAGGCTTATCGATATACAGTACTGTATTTCTGGGTTCGTCAAAGCCAGTCAGTAATTTGTTGACGACGATCAGCAATTTCAGATCATCATCTTTTTCAAAACGATCGATGACAGCTTTGGTATAAATCTGTTCATCTTGAGTACCAACATTATCCTGCCACCATTTGCTCACTTCCGGTATGGTCGATTCATCAATGTCCGTATTGCCTTCTCTGGTATCTGGTGCAGAAATTACCACCGCTGATTCCAGCAATCCGGTTTCATCGAGAAAGGTCTTATATTTAATTGCCGACAACTTGCTGTCACAGGCAATTTGGCCTTTCAAGCCATTATCAAAGTGTTTAACAAAATGATGGGCGATATCATAGGCAATCAATCTTATCCGGTCTTCTGCAGTATAAATTGCACCTTTCTTGGCAAACTTTTTCTTCAAATCCGTTTTTTGCTTATCGGTCAACCCATCTGTAATACGTTCAAACCAGGCGTCTATCGCCCGTGCATTGACATCAAGATCAGGTATGCGTTCTTCATAAAGTAAGGGCGTTACGGTTTGATCTTCCACCGCACGCTGCATGGTATAAGCATGAACGATAGAACCAAATTTATTGGTCGTCTTATCGTTCTTGAGCAAAGGTGTCCCCGTAAACGCCACGAACGCAGCCTTGGGCAATGAACGGCGCATGTGCACATAATTTTCACCACCTTGCGAGCGATGCCCCTCATCTACCAAGACTATCATGTCAGCACTGGGATTGTGGCATTCTGGCAGCTTGGCGGCAGTGGCAAATTTGTTGATAAGCGTAAAAATAATTCGCTCATTACCAGACCCGATTTGCTGCGCCAGGCGCTTGCCAGAGGTTGCCATCGCGGCATCTTTATCGCGCTTGTCACCCAACTCACCACCGCTGGAAAAAGTGCGACTCAGCTGATTTTCAAGGTCAATGCGGTCTGTCACTATCACCATGCGGCACTGACGCAGGGATTCATGCAAAATCAAAGCCTTGGATAAAAACACCATCGTAAACGACTTGCCCGACCCCGTCGTATGCCAGATCACACCGCCTTTACGCGCACCATTCACATCCCGTGTATTTATGCAGGTAATCAGGCGTTTGATGCCAAACACCTGCTGATATCGCGCAATGATCTTGCCGGCCTTTTTGTCAAACAAGGTATAAAAGCGTACCATTTCAAGCAGCCGCGCAGGGCTGAGCAAGCTCATGATCATGCGGTCTTGTGCAGTCACAGCCAGTTCGCCCCCGGCCAATAACTGTTCATACCATTCACGGTGCTCCACCGGTCTATGGTTAAACAAGGCCGCTTTCTGGTCTGTCGTCAGGACTGTATTTTTTGTGGCATGAAATTGCGTATCAGTGATATCTTCTTCGCGCCACCCCGCCCAAAATTTTGACTGCGTGCCCTGCGTGGCATAGCGTCCATCAACTCCATTAATGGCAAACAGCAACTGACTATAAGCAAACAATCTTGGGATTTCGTTATTGCGCTGGTTGCGTATGTGCTGGGAAATGCCTTCTTCTATGCTTGGCCCCTTCTTGCTCCCGCTATTCGGGCGTTTCGCTTCCAGCAAAGCCAGCGGAATACCGTTTACAAAACAGGCAATGTCAGGTCGCCGCTGGTCAACACCATTGGTACGCAAAACGCTCAATTCTTCGGTAAACAGAAAACTATTGTTTTCGATCGTGCGCCAGTCTATCAAAGCAACTGTCTGGCTGGTTTTTTTGCCATCTACAAATTCAGTCACTGAAATACCGTACAACAAATGATTGTAGATTTTTTCATTGGCCACTGCCAGGCCATCATTCATGGCAGGCGAACATATTTCATGAATGATGTTGTCTATACTCTGCAATGACAAGGGGTAACTGGCATCTCCGTAAGCAAAGCGTCGCTGTTCAAGATAGCCCCGCAATACCCCGCGCAACACCACTTCACTGATTTTTCCGTCGCGCTCCACCATTGCCTGCTGTGGCGAAAGATAATGCCAGCCCAGATGCACAAGCAAAGCCAGCGCCGGGATTTTCGCACTAAACTCTTCCTGTAGTTTTGGTTTGCCTATCATGCTTGCACCCATACAGGGTGTTGTAACCATTGATCAGGCACACCCATAGCCGCCCGCCACTGCCTGTGTACAGCAACAGGGCTAAGCAATCGCGTAACTTGCTGCGCCCAGTCACCGCCATTACCCGTAGCCGCCAGCAAGTGACGCAACATCAGCAGCACATAGAAAACCCTGTCGTTGCGCGGGGTCAACGGTGGCATCCATTCAGCCTGTTTCACCTTATCTGGTCGTATCGCCAGTTCACGGTTCCACAAGCGGCTGTGATGGGCACAGACATTACGCACATAAGTCAGCGTGTGCAACCAGTCGGCCAGGCGTTTGTGATGCAGTTTGAAATGTAGTGCTATCGGTTTTTTGACATCCGCCTGCAAACCCATGTACAAGCGCGACAAATTACCCAGGCTCATGACTTCTGTCAGCATCCACAATGGCAGGTCGGGGTAACCATCGTATTTTCGCTTGTAATGCTGAATAAACTCATCATTCGAACGCACCGTGTCTTCCTGAATGTGCGCCAACCATTTGGCATGATCAAAATTGGGATGGAAGTTAGTTGCATCAGTATGAGCGAACGCCCCATGCAAGTGGGCAAGATGATAGGTGAGCTGGGTACGTATGGCCACCTCGACACGTTCAATGGCATCCAGCACCAGCAAACGCAAATGGCGGTCAAATTCGTACAGTTCCAGCACCTGCTCCCAACTGGTGCCAGGCACAAGATCATCCAAAGGCTGGCCCTGGGCATCACGCAATCGGAAGGGGAAGCAATAGGCAGACAGGCGGTAGTAACTGATACCCGCCAGTTTGTTGGCAGCAGCAAGCGGGTCGGCAATCACCAGGCCGCGCGACATTAGCTTTGCTGTCTGCTGCGCGAAGGTAATGGCAGGCTTGGTATAGGGGATAGTCATGCCTGGCCCCCATGATTTATCTGAGCGCAGGCATAAAAAAAACCGCCAAGGTTGCGCATTGTAAAGAGGCGTGGCGGTTGTGTTGCGCACATTATAGCAGAAACAGCTATATGTTGACAAGTACCGTCACCCACGCCAAAACCCTGTCTGGGCTTGGTATGATGAAGAGAAGAGAAATCGGCAGGCTTCATGATGCCAGCTCCTTATCAATGTTGACACGCCGCTTCCCAGTGAGGAGCTGTTGCATCAGGGCTTGTTTTTCTTGTTGGAGACGTGTTACTTGCTCTTTTTGCGCCTCAATCTCAGCATCCAGTGACCCCAGCAGCTTTGCGATGCAAATTTGCTCCTCTAATTCGTCTGGCACTAGAAAAACTTGCTTCTCAAAATCTTTTTTTGACAATTCAAGAAATGTTGAGCCGCAAGCATGGCGCACAAATTGATGGCGAAAGTAGCTGAACAGGTAATACAAAAAATCAACCGAATGTTTATCATTGGGTATCAGACTCTTGAATCCCTGATTAGTTGTAATCTCTTTTTTACTGATAGCCAGATATCCAATGGTAGCGCGTGTACAAACAAGCAAAGAACCAACTGGAAGCAGAGTAGCGGAGCTTTCTCGCACACCAATGGAGGTAAGTTTTCTGGAGGTGTTGTCGATAAATCTGGATTTCAACGCAGTGATATCGGTGGGGGTAGTCCAAAGAACATCTCCATCCCAATATTTTGAATCCGTTGTATCTGGTGTGCCACCGGCAACCACTTGACCCATCTTTTTAATGGAATACTCTTTCCATTTGCGTTTGAATCCCTTCAGACGCAGTTTTCCAGGCATCAATTTCTGCATCAAAGCTTTTTTCTGTCTCTGGCTATTGGAGATGAGTTTTTCTACAGTTTCAATTGCCTTGTCCCAAGTGCTGAGGATGTTGGCAATTTCTTTTTGCTCATCAAGGTTCGGCATAGTGAATTTAAGTTGCCGAATGTCTTTCAAATTAATACGCGAAAACGTCGAACCTCCAGACAATCTCTCGATCTGCTTTTGAGTGTCTCTTGATTGCAAGGCATAGAAAATAAATTTAGAGTCACTATGTTTTGGCTTTACTAAAATGGTGTCCTGCCCCAAAACAAACGGGTCATCAGTGGAAACAAAAGAAGCTATTCCCACAGACTGATTTCGACTTAATATGATATCTCCTACATCTACTGTGCAATGATCCATCAATGATTCATAGTCCGCCCTAGACACTTGCTTTATTGCGTTTTCTGTATTCAATGCGCCCCATGATATGATTCCAGGAGAAATAACAGGAATGCCATCGTCAACATAAATTGGTGTTCTATGCTTGCAATCAATTATCTGGGCAATTTCACCAAATTTTTTTTCTTCCCATATTTCAAGCACCATAACCCAACTCCTCCAAATACTTAGCCATCTCCACTTCCAGATCAGCCAGTTGTTGCCGCAGTTGTTCACGTTCTTTGCGTACGGCCAGCAAATCTATTTCTGCCTCTTCTTCAAAGGTGTCCACATATCGCGGGATGTTGAGGTTGTAGTCATTGCCCTGGATTTCTGCCTGCGTTGCCAGGTAAGCGTATTTATCTACATTGACGCGTGCCTTGAGGGTGTGGGCAATTTTTTGTATGTTGTCTCTGGTCAGCAGGTTTTGATTTTTACCTGATTTGAAATCACGGCTGGCGTCAATGAACAGCACCTTGTCATCGGACCTGTTGCGTTTGAACAGCAAAATTGCTGCCGGTATGCCTGTGCCGTAAAATAATTTTTCCGGCAAGCCGATGACAGCATCCAGCAGGTTTTCTGCCAGCAGTTTTTCACGGATTTTGCCTTCGGCGGCACCCCTGAACAAGACGCCATGCGGCACCACGACACCCATGCGACCCGTGTCTGGCTTCATGGTTTCTATCATGTGCGAGATAAAGGCAAAATCGCCTTTTGTCTTTGGTGGCACACCACGGCGAAAGCGCCCATAAATGTCAGTCTCGGCGATGTCATGGCCCCATTTTTCTAATGAGAATGGCGGGTTGGCAGTAACGATGCTAAACAGCATAAGGTCACTCTTGTCATCGAGCAGCTTGGGGTTACGTATGGTATCGCCCCATTCAATGCGGTGATTGTCTTCACCATGCAAAAACATATTCATCTTGGCCAGCGACCAGGTTGAACCTATGGCTTCCTGACCAAACAGGGCATATTTTTTGGAGCCAAATTTTTCACGTATCTTGCGGCCACATTTCATTAACAATGAGCCTGATCCACAGGCCGGGTCACAGATGGTATCGCCTTCTTGCGGGTCCAGAATTTCTGCCATGAGGTCCGATACTTCAGGCGGGGTATAAAACTCACCGGCCTTTTGACCACCACCTGCAGCAAACAGTTTGATCAGGTATTCATAGGCATTGCCGATCACGTCCAGGCTGCCGACACGCGAGGGGCGCAAATTTAGCTGCTCGCCTGCAAAATCTTCCAGTAAATGGCGCAGGATGTCGTTCTTTTGTTTTTCTTCCCCCAGTTTGTCGGTATTGAAGCTGATGTCCTGGAACACTGATTTGCTGGCATCGCGCAGTTTGTTGCCATTGGCTTCTTCAAGGGCATGCAGGGCACGGTCTATACGTTCGCCATTACCTGGCTCATAACGCCGTTCATAGAGTGAATAAAAGCTGGCACCTTCTGGTAATACAAACCTTTCGCTGCGCATGAGTTCTTGTATGAGTTCTGGTTCGTCACCGTGCAATTTTTTGTATTCGTCATAATGGTCTTGCCATACATCAGAGATGTATTTCAGAAACAGCATGGTGAGGACAAAGTCTTTATAGGTGTCCGCACTAATGGTCCCACGGAAAGTATCGCAAGCCGCCCACAGCGCCTTGTTGATGTCGTCTTGATTGATCAGTTGATTGTTCATTTTTATTTTCCTGTTTTGCTATGAGCGTCTTGCAAGAGTTGTCTGGCAATGCCAGACATGAGGGCGTCTTCATTGCGCATCAGTTTTTCATAAATCTGACGCTTTTGACGCACTGCCAATTGCAAGGCAATAATGTATTCTTGCGTTTTAAAATCTGGCAAGGCAATCTGACATATATCTACCGCCTTGCGCCTGATACTTTTAGTCAATGTGCCTTCTGATTCACCGGCAAAATAACGTTGTGCAGGTTCTTGATTCAATTGCCAGGCCAAAAATTCTGGCAAAACCAGCGTTTTGTTAGGGCGTATCACAAAAAAATGGGGCGAGGCGAGCGCCTTTTCTGGCGGCTGCTGAACCAGCACTGCGTAATTGTGGTTGCCGCGTCCTGCAATCAGGATATCGCCATCTGCCAACCAGCCAGGCGAACCCGCTGCTATAGGCAGCGATTCAATCGCGCGACTCCAATCAATGCCAGACTGTGGCGAGACATCCTTCATTTGGACCACACGCACACCTGCCCCAACATGCTCAGGAATACTTCCCCGATAAGGATGTCCAGAAGAAATATTTGCAACATTAATAAGTTTAACAACTGGCCTCATTTATTTTTTACTGCATCATTGGCGATGAAGTAAATAATAAAGGCGTATTTTGAAAATGTCAAAATATTTTTTGCATCATTGCCGATGATGTTTTCTTCAGTGATTTGAAATTGCAGATTCATCGGCGCTTCATTGTATGAGTGGCGTTACATCAAAGTGTTATGATTATTCGTACCCCGCTCAATCGCTTGCCTTGCAAAAAAAGCTAGTCTCTTCATCGCTAACCAATGTCCATCTTTGCAAAGTCTTTGGTCGAAAGCACAAGTTTTACTGACAGTGCTGGCGAACCAGCACGCTCGCAAATGTTGCCTTCAGAATGGCTGCTAATTCTAAAATAGCTACTGGCAAAACCCAGAAAGCGCAGTAAAACCAAGGTAGCCGGTTTATGGTCGCGGTGATGCAGGCAAGCAAGCTGTAGCACGTGACCAGCCGTAAATAATCAGTCGTACCCAAAAAATCGGGGAAGATAGCGGGCAGCAATGCCGCTTTCTTCTCCGTTTTGTTTTGGTCTCACCTTCCCTTGCGATTCCGTTTGTCAACGCACTTCAACCGTTTGTCTGCCGGGTTTGCCATATTCTTTTTTGATCGGGTAATATCCCTTGTGATTATTGCAGCCGGCCAGTAACAGCTCTTTCGCAGGTCAATAGCAGGTCATTAGCAAGTCAAAAAAAGGCCAAAATCAGTTTTTCGGCATCGTTATTCCATTGCTCATCCCAAAGGAAAGTCGCTCATGCAAAAACCGGCACAAAACAGCAATTCGTCAACGTCGAATATAGCAACCGTCGCGCAATTGCTCAGCATCAGCCTGCTGCTACACGGCGCATTGCGGTTTTCGAGCACGATCATATGGCCCAATAGCGAAAGCGCCGATATGATGCATCTGCTGATTTTCTGCGTAGCAGCCGGCATGGGGCTGTGGGCGAACAGCTACGGCTGCCCCAAACTGAGACGTGTGCTTGCCATAGCCATCAATGTGCTTTGTTTGCTGACCCTGTGGTCGTACCTGAACCCGCGCAACAGGCATCTGGACCCAATTCCATTATGGAAAATAATCTGGTTTGGCATTGTCTTTGTCATGAATACAGTTGCTCTCGCCATGGGGGATAAATTGCATCCTGCACCAAAACAGGAGCAAGACGATGTACAAGCCCAAAGCCCGGCCCCATCCCCCAATCCCCGCGACCATCATTTCGCCATGACGCGCACGGTGCTGCAAGGCTTGTTGCAAGGCGAAAAAGGAGCGTTTTTCGTGAATAATCTGAAAAACAAAGGGCGCGTTATTTTTGCCAACATATGGGACGCCTACGGAAAAAGAGAAGTCGTGGACCCGACACAAATCATCTCCAGCAAAGAGATTGAAGTCTATGTCGACAAAACGGCAACCGGCAAAGAAATTGTGACCATCAAAATGCCCAGGCCAGTTTCCAGGAATGAGGCCTATTTTGTCGCCATTGTAGAAGATGACGAACCTGGCAGCTACCACACCTACAGCCTTGAACTTAGTATCATGCCCAACACCGGCAAAATGTTCACCATGCTGACTGGCATGCGCAATGGTTATCGCACCAATTTTGGCATCGGCCCGGCACCAGATAAAAATGCCTTCGTGGAGACTATATCCGGCATGCTGGACACACCAAAAGCACCGCAAAGCATGGTGCAGATGCCGACATAAGCAGATGCTGAAGTACAAAAGCCCCGATTCAGGGCAATTGCCAGGGGCGGATACTCCGCGCCTGCAATGTCATGTCCACCATAAAATCACCCGCTGCATCCTTGCTGCCAGCATCATGTGACCGCAATTGCCCTTCGATTTTGACGGGGAAGCCCAAAAAAGCATCCGGATGCAGGCCAAGTGTGCGGCCATAGCCACGTGTCAATACCAGGCGCACGACAGATGCCGATGCCGGAATATCGGCCACGGTAATCTCGTATTGTTCGGTATGCACAAAGCGGCGCGTAAAAATCAGCACAGCCCGCATTACCATCGTATACCGCAATTCGACCTGATAACGCCGGCTGGCATAGCCATTCCAGTTTGCCACCGGTACTGGCGGGCTGATGGTGATGTGCTCATCTTCTATACTGCCCACCAGCGGATCGAACAGGCCACCATGTTCTGGCAACAGGGGCGTATTGGTATCCGCATGCGGGCCTGCTGGCACAGGCTCGAAACGGGTATGGGCACCATCATCATCCGACACTTCGCTGATCTGCCCTTTGGATAAATTCAGCAGGCGAAAGTGCATGCCATCAATTTCAGTCGCAAAGCTGCCCTCGCCATTGCGTACTGGCTTGCCAGGCTGGCGGCTCTGGCTGCGCTGTTCAAATTCGATACGCACACCGGCGTATACTTGCAGGCAAAACAAACACAGCGGTATCAGCAGCAGGCATCGCTTGACGCTGGTCGCACTCAGTTTGTATGGGGTTTGCTGGGCTTGCTGCAATTGATGTGGCATGATGATCTTCCAGGTATAGGGGCAACTTGGCGCAGCATGAGCAAGCTGGCTGCGACTGTCCAGCTGAAGATGAAAGGTAGCAGCATACATGCAAAAAAGTTGCAGGAAATGCTGCTCCAGGTAAATTGATGGACCTTTGAACGGATTACAGCTTGAATTCAGCCTTCAACTGGCGCTCGATATTCTTGCCGTGTTCTTTGCCATACTGAGTCTCAATGGCGCTTTGCATGGAGCGGGCATGGCCCACCATATACGCTCTGGCGTCATGCACATCACCTGGCTGTATCAATGCCAGCTCGATACCGTCCTTATTCGGCAACTGCGCCAATCTGGCGCTGACCTCAGGTGGCAGGCTATCTTTAAACATAGACAGCACATAGCGTTTCTTTGCAATATCCTGCTGGGATGCCTGCATCTGCTGTCTGTTTTTTTCAGCCGACACGAATGATTCCCGGGTTTGCCCCAGTTCTTTTTCAGTCGGGATAGCAGCCAGCCCCAGTTTGGTAATGGTGCAGGCTGGCTTGTCCAAGTTCAGGACGATGCCGCTGCCCACTTCGTCCACACTGTCAGCACCGCCTTTGGCGGCCACAGCCCTGTTTTGATTGGCTACCGCCCCACGTCATTTTTTGCGTAGGTCCGTATGTTTTAAGATGGCTGAGTTACTCTATTAACAAAATTTCTTATAAGATAGAAACCCATTTTAATCACCTTGTAAGAAAAAGCAAATACGATCATGGGTTTCTCACCCCAAGCTTGTCGTTTGCCCAGAGATGCGCTATCTTGAAATCCTGTGCATCTGTCTTGCATCAGGGGCAGTCCGACACCATTGGCATCGTCAGCAAAAAATCATACAAGGATGATGTATGCAATACGACCCAAGCAAGACCGCGCTGTATCACCCGGAACTTCAACCGGCGCTGCTCAGCAACGACAAGAAATGGACCAGTCACGCGACCTGTGCCGAATTGTCACGGCTGGCGTACTGGCGCTTTGAACAGGGTGGCCAGGCATTGGCGGCACTGGAAAATGTCCTGAGCAATGCACAGATGACAGACCTGCAGCTGTTCAAGAATGCAGACAGTGGCACTCAGGCGTTTGCCGTCAACAGTGCAGACGGCAATACCAGTTACCTGGCTTTCAGGGGTACCCAGACCGACGATATCAAAGACCTCATCACCGACATCCGCTTTTTTCCTATTCAGTGGAATGGGCATGGCATGGTGCATTCCGGCTTTCTGGCCTCGTTTCAAAGTATAGAAAAAGAGCTGGATGAATGGTTCAGACACTGCAAGGCCAATACGGTGTGGATATGTGGCCACAGCCTGGGGGCAGCGCTGGCAACACTGGCCGCCGCCAAATACCATGGCACACGGCTGGTCAACTTTGGCTCACCCTGCGTCGGCAATGGACAATTTGCGACGGGTTTTACAGGGCGCGAGGTCGCACGCTACGTCAACTGTGCCGACTTTGTGACCAAGCTGCCGCCAGAATCCCCTTTTTACCAGCATCTGGCCGACATGCATTACATAGACAGGCACGGCGTCATGCCACCGGGCATGGATTTCGTCGACATGCTGACCGATCAGGAAGTGGCCACCGTCAACTATGCGCTGGAACAGGGCATCAACGCTGACAACGTCAAGTTCCGCCACATGGCTGACCATGCACCTGTCAACTATGTGCGGGCCCTGCTGGGAGAAGTATAGCCACGCTGAATCAAGACAGCTCGTAATCAAAGCTGTAATGATGCTGCCCATTGCTGATGTCTATCGCCAGCTTGCCACTGATGCCGGTCAGTTCATCCGTACCAGAATCCGGCACCACCTGCACCGTCAATGACGGTGCACCGCGATTCATGATGCCGGCATGCATCAATACAAAGCTGCCCTGCTTGCCTTGCAATGTGCCAGTCACACGCTCTATCGCCACATAAGCGGCAGAGCCTTTGGTCGCCGTACCCACTGCCAGCATCTCACCCAGGCTATGCGCTTCCAACTCACCGGTAAAATGTTTGTCCAGTGTCTGACGGCCCAGGGCCGCATCCGCAATCTCGCTGGCAGCAGCTTGCGGGGTCATTTTGACGGTAAAGGTTCCGGTGGCTTTGGGCATGTGAATCTCCTTGAATTTGGCAAACTATCGTGCTGTAACCAGCAAGACATCCAGGCTAGCTGATGACCTGCTCTGGCAAGAGCCCGCAAACTGTCAGCAATGTAGCATATCAATGCGTTTCTGCTGCATGCCGAATGACAAAATACATCCACCATGCGAAGCAGCTCCGAGCCTCTGTTAGACTAGGGCAATAGTCCATCACCTCTATCCATTTCATGATCGCCCTCCTACTCAAATGCCTGATGGGCGCAGTAGCCGTCTTGCTGATTGCGCTGGCGTCCAAATCCCGCTATTTTGTGCTGGCCTGACTGGTGCCGCTGTTCCCCACTTTCGCGCTGATAGCCCATTTTGTGGTCGGCACCACGCGCCCCGCAGCCGCTTTGCAGACCACCGCTCTGTTCGGACTGTGGTCGCTGTTTCCTTACGCAGTGTACCTGTGTGCCGTGTACTGGTTCAGTACCAGGACATCGATCGCCATCACACTGGGGGCTGCCACAGGCTTATGGATATGTGCAGCCGCGATCATGCTGGCCGTGTGGTTCAGGTGTTATCCGGCGACGGGTTGATCACAAGCGCAGCAGACAAATAGTGTCGGCAAGTTCCCAACTTCAACTAGCCTGCTCAAATCGCACTGGATCAATTGGCCAGAGAAATGTGCAAAGCCATATCCCGCCTTTGATGTTCATCGCCTTTGGGGATATGTGGGTAGATTTCAAAAACACCGGCGGTTCCAAAAGTTTCCCGATGGTTTTGAAACCAGGTCAACACCCTGGGCCGCAGTTTTTCCAGTCCTTCCAGATAACTTCCATGTAAAGAAAACGCGATGAAACGAGCGGGCGGGCTAATAAAATCTATCCAGCCCTCTGGCGCAGGCGTAGTCATGTCTGGTGCTTCTATCGCGCAGCCATAGCGTATCTGATCGCCGGGAGTAATATCCGGGTCGTCATAAATCACACCGTAATATTGCCCTTTATAGGTCGCCAGGGTACTTGCCTTTTCCCCGGCAAACATTCCCCAGTGCTGCACCACCTGCACATAGCTACCCACATACCGACGTACCCACAAGCGCAAGGTTTGCTCGCGTTTGTGTCGCCATGCGGGGATGGCGAATGCTGCCTTGTCATCAAACAAGTGCTGATTGCGCTTCAACGCGCTGGCACGCATTTTCAATGGAGATATGCCCCAGTGTTTGCTAAACGCACGTGTAAAGGATTGCTGGCCGCTATAGCCCAAATTGAAAGCGATGTCCAGTAAAGGCTGCCTCGTCAGACTGACAAACGATGCGGCTGTTTCCAATTTGATGCGCTGAATAAATTGATCCAGGCTCTTACCTGTTTCACTTTTAAACAGCCTTAGTAATTGAAAACGGCTCAGGCCCGCCTGTTCGGCCAGATCTTGCACGCTGATCAGGCCTTCGCCATCAAAAGCCTGGGTATAAATCGTCGTTTCTATCGTTGAAATAATCGGTAAAAGCTGGGGATGCATAGAAATTTTCTCGCGCACAATGTGTAAAAAAAGGCTTATTTATTTGATATATCATTTCGCCAATAAATGCCAACGAGCAAAGATTTTACTCTTTGTCATTTCTTTTTCACGATTTCCCATCCAATTGCTTCACCCACCACCTCTATGAAAGAAAAACACTATGGCTATCGCATGGATCAAAGAAATACGTAACTACCACCCAACCGGGACCCTGGAAATTATCTGCGACGATGGTGGCCGTCATCCCAAAGTAGGAGACAAAGAATATGGCCGCGACGAGGCTATCGTGGTCGGTGCAAAGCCGGCCGATAAAGATTACACCTCGGTAAAACCAGAGAATCTGGCAGTGCCATGGAGCTTCAATCTGGCCAATAAATTGCGCATCAATACCAATGTAGATGGTTTAAAAGGCAGCGCCACGGTCGAAATTCGTGGTGAATCTGGCTGGGACTACATGGTCATCCGTGATGAAGAAATGCGTGAACTGGAACATATCGATGCTGGCTCCCAAGGCGACGCACCAGGCGTCAACCATTCGTGGTGGGTGCTGTCGCTGCATAGCGATGGCGATGTGGAGTTTCATACGATAGAACGCCAGGGTATTTTGCATGACGAAGCACTTTCGCTGGGACTTTTCTTTATCAATTTCACTATTGACCTGGCCAACTCAACAATCAAGGCTGCCGCAGTGATCAAAGGGATGAAATCAAAAAAGAAAAAAGAAGATGACAAATAATTTCTTCACAGCATGTAGCTGTGCAATCAATTTACGAAAAGAGGTTTGAACATGGCAATTGTCTGGATCAAGGAAATTCACAACTACCACCCTACCGGGAAACTAACACTGACCATCGATGATGATGGGCGCATTCCCAAGCTTGACGGAAAAGAAGTAAAAGAAATTACCGCCAACGCCAAGGAAACAAAGACTCCGGAAAACCTGGCCGTACCCTGGAGCTATCTGGGCAAAAACTCGCTCAAGATCGAAGTTGAAATTGATGGCCGGAAATCGGTTGTGTATGCAGAAATACGTGGCCGCAGTGGCTGGGATTACATCCTGTTCCGCGATAAGGAATCACGTGAATCCGGTGAGGTGGATGCCGGTTCGCAAGGTGATGCACCAAGCATTAACCACTCCTGGTGGGTCATCTCCCTGCATAGCGATGGGCAATTGCAATGGCATGTAATAGAACGCCAGGGCTTGACGCATGACGAAGCGCTGGCATTCAGCCGTTTTGCGCTGGAATTCAGCAAAGACGTGTTTAATATCGGCGTGAAAATAGCAAGTCTTATCGCTGCTGCATAAGGTCTGTTCAAACTTGGCATGAATATGGTGTTGCGCCCTTTTGGCGCAACACCAGCGGGTAAAACAACCTACAGTTTTCAGTCCCTCAGACTCATCCAGCCAACACCCTGGCGACCACCTCACAAATCTCATCCACATCACCCAGCGTCAAGCCCACATGCAAAGGCAGGGTGACGGTTTCGCGGGCGATGCGTTCGGCGTTGGGGAACATGCCTTCACTATAACCGAAGTGCTTGGCAACGGTGGTCAGGTGGCAGGCTTCGTAAGAGATGCCTGTACCTATGCCTGCGTCGTTCAGGGCAGCACGGAAACTGCTGCGGGTATGGCCAAAATTTTCATAGGGGATAAGCACGCAGAACATATTCCAGGTCTGGTCTTTCTGCCCTTGCGGTGGCAATACAATGCCCGGAATTTTGGGGAAGCGTTCAAAATAACGCTCGGCCAGCACCTGGCGCTGCGCCATGAATTCATCAAACTGCGCAAGCTGATGCAAGCCTATCACGGCGGACACATCTGACATATTGAACTTACCACTGGCAACAACCACATCACGGGTCTGGTCTGGCAATTTGCTGATGCCATGAAAACGCAAGATATCCACCCTCTGCGCTTCTGCTTCATCATTGACGACGATGGCCCCGCCTTCTATGGTCGTCATGTTTTTGTTGGGGTGGAAGCTGAAGATGGCGATGTCACCAAATGCGCCCACAGCTTTTCCTTGCCATTTGGAACCCTGCACCAGGGCAGCATCTTCAATCACGCGCAACTGGTGTTTTTTGGCCAGTGCATACAGCGCATCCATATCACCCAGTGCTCCGGGAAAATGCGTAGGCATGATGGCTTTGGTTCTGGGCGTAATAGCCGCCTCCACCAGCGCCAGATCAATCGCACGCGTGACCAGATCACAATCGACAAACACCGGCTTGGCACCGCATTTGACAATCATGTTCATGGCAGAGAAAAAGCTTTGTGCCGACGTGATGACTTCGTCCCCCTCAGCAATATTGCACAATGCCAGCGCAATTTCCATTGCCCCCGTGGCCGAGGTCAGCAATCTGGTCGGGCGATTGCCAAAGCTGCGAGAAAGCGCCTGTTCCAGCTCGGTCACCTTGGGGCCAGTGGCAATCCAGTTTGAACGCAACACGTCAGCCACAGCCTGTATGCTTGCTTCTGACAATTGCGGCTGGGAGAATTTACGAAATACGGGTGATGTCATGAAAAATATTAAAAATAAAATTGAATACCAATTGTAGCTGAAGAGTTGGTCATTGCGATGACAGCGGCAATACACCTCCCGTAGGGTAATGCGCCGCGCACACCGAATTTTCAAACGCATGGCAGCATTCGGTGCGCGCAGCGCACCCTACAAAACACGAGACGCATCCACGAACAGCAATACATTTGATCTGGCGCATATGCATTACACAATATTTGGCAAATTGAATTTACAGACCTTCTATACTAATCTGCAATCAGGGCTGATTTTTTTACAAGACACCGTACTGTGTCTACCGGTCTTGAGTACTTGTTGTGCTGCATAGTTTTGCATCATGGAAACACAAAACAATTAACAACACGGAGACTACAATGAAAAAACTTGGCTCGCTGGTATTGGCTTTCTTCATGACCTTGTTCGTCTGCAATATGTCGGCAGCGGCAGAGGATCGTGGCACAGCAGATCAGGCAACTGCAATGGTTAAAAAAGCGATTGCCTATTTTAAATCCAATGGCAAGGACAAGGCGCTGTCGGATTTTAATGATGCCTCCAACAAACAATTCCATGACCGCGACCTGTATGTCATTGCCTTTGACATGGAGGGCACCATGCTGGCGTCGGCCAACCCCAAGCTGGTAGGTAAGCCAATGATGGATTTCAAGGATGGTGATGGCAAACTGCTGACCAAAGAAATGCTGCAAGTCGCCAAGACCAAGGGTTCTGGCTGGGTAGAATACAGATGGCCGAACCCTATCACCAAGGCCCTGGAGCAAAAGTCTACCTACATAGAGAAAGTGGATAATTATTTTCTGGGTGTGGGAATTTACAAGTAAAAGAAATTAATTCGCGCGATCAAGCTGTGCCCGGCGCGCCCACTTTTTAAACGTCATCCAGGTTCATGACTGTTATGGATTTACCCGCAAGTATGCAGGTAAATCCATATGTTGCCGGAGTCACACCGGGTCCGCAGTCAGCATGTCGTCTGTGCTCTATTCTTTCAGACTGGCAACCGTGTCTTCACTTTAAAAAATTTATATGCTTTCATGCATGGGCTTGCCGTCCAGTTCTGGCTGTGCCCCGCTTATTGAACGAGATCATCAAGCATGCGCTTCAACGGTGTCCTGAGTCAGTGTTTGCTGGCCAGCTTCTTGCTGACAGGCTTTACCATGCCCGGTGAACCACAAGCATCACAAAACACCTTCAAACGCAACATTACCTTACCGGTGTTTGCCGATGGACTGCAAATGCGGCAAACGCGCTTTGCCCTTGAGTTAGCGTATGCCAACATCGGCATCAAAGTCAGTTTTGTCACCCGCCCCGCCCTACGGGCATTGTTTGAAGCTGAAAGCGGACAACTGGATGGTGACGTAGTACGCGATACCACGATAGAAGCCAGCTACCCCAATCTGGTACGGGTTGATACGCCCATGTTCCGTTATTCCGGCAGTGTCTTTACCCTAAAGAGCAGTGGCGAGTTGCCTATCAACCTGGAAACAGCATCACATCTTCCAGTAGGCATAGTACGCGGTGCCAGACGGATCGAATTGGAAACCCGTGGCTGGCCACATCTGGTAGTCACCAATGACTATGGCGCTGCCATCAGGATGCTGAAAATTGGTCGTATCAGCGCAGTACTGGGGCCTTATGAAACTATCAGGGACGCCATTCTGGCCAACAAATTTGATGAGGGCGACTTCCAGTCACGTGAAATGTACAACACACTTGTATTTCATTACCTGCACAAAAGCAATGCCGATATCGTCCCTGCCCTGAACGCACAACTCAACCGTTTCAGAGGCAAGCATGCCACGGTACTGGACGGCTTGCGCGCAGATAACCTCAAAGACTTTCCACGGCAGTAGCAGTAAGAGCGTACTGACCTGGCGCATCGGGATAATGCTAAACTGCCGTCATCCCCAATGATCAACTAGCATCAGCCCCTGCATGACTACCACTGCCAAACGACAATTTGCAATGCTGCCCTGCCAGATATCTGGTGTGGAAGCTGTGCAGGCGCAATCGCGGCACAGCTTTGGGCGGCATATGCATGAACAGTTTGGTATAGGCTTTGTGTTGCAGGGTGGACAAAAATCATTGAGCGGGCGTGGCATGGTGGAAGCCGTGGCGGGTGATACGATTACCGTCAACCCTGGCGAAATCCATGATGGCACCCCCATCGGCGACGCCGGCCGCAGCTGGAAAATGCTCTACCTTGAACCTGCGCTGGTCGCCACGCTATGCAAGGACATCAGCGAAGGCAAATCTGATCAGCTTGAATTTACCCTGCCAGTCATACGTGATGCCTGCGTCAACCAACAGGTACGGCAATTGTTTGCCCGCATCACCGCGCCTGGTAATGCAATGACACATATGTCTGCAGAAGAAGCCATGCTCTTGCTGTTTGCCAGGGTCATGCATGCGCCTGTCGCCGGGCAGCTGCTTCAGCCTGTTCCACAGGCGATTGCACATGCACGCAATATGATCGATGATGACCCCACTGCCGTGATTACCCTGCACGATCTGGCACAAGAAAGCGGTTTAAGCCGCTTCCAGCTGGTGCGCGCCTTTGCCAGGGCCACGGGCATGACGCCGCATGCTTATCTGTTGCAACGCCGCCTGCATCATGCACGCCGCCTGATCGCTGGTGGCGTGCCGCTGGTACAGGCCGCCACAGACAGCGGCTTTGCCGACCAGAGCCATATGACACGCCTGTTCATCCGCAATTTTGGATTATCCCCCGGCAACTACGCCAGCGCACTCACCTGAACCCTGTCGTCGTTTCATTCAAGACCTGCCTACCGCAATTTGTCGGCGCACACGCATTGGCGCTGGCGACTTTGTCATGAGCAATGTTGCTGCCTAGCAGCTTCCAGCACAACAGCGGTTAAACGATGTCCGCTACCCACTTAAAAACCACCTTGACAATCCATAACCAGTTGGATATGATTTATTTATGCCAACTACTGATGCAAGGATTTTCAATGCACACCGAGCCAACAGCCGTTTTGAAAGTTTTGTCGGACCCGACCCGGCGTGCCATTTTTGAACGTTTGAGCAAAGGCGGTGAAATGACAGTGCATGCCCTGACGGACCCGTCCGGGGTATCGCAACCTGCCATCTCAAAACATCTCAACGCACTTAAACAGGTGGGCCTGGTGCAAGGCCGGCGTGAGGGACGCGAAACGTATTACGTCGCCGAACCGAAAGCGCTGGCACCACTCATGAACTGGATCAGTTTTTATTCAACCTTCTGGCATCACAAATTTGACCGTTTGGAAGACCTACTGAAAAGGATGGATCAATAATGCAAACCGATAACATCGATAGCACCAATAATTCAGATAACACCCAGACACTGGTGATAGAGCGAGAAATGCCACATGCCCAGGAAAAAATCTGGCGGGCACTCACACAGGGTTACCTGATGGAAGAATGGCTGATGAAGAACGATTTCCAGGCCGTCGTCGGTCACCGCTTTACGCTCAGCGCAGACTGGGGCGTGGTGGACTGCCAGGTGCTGGTGGTGGAACCAAACAAGGCACTGTCGTATGCATGGGAAGCCATGGGTCTCAAGAGCGTCGTTACCTGGACACTCAGCCCCACCAGCACAGGCACACATCTGCGCATGGAACAATCAGGCTTCCGCCCAGATCAGCAACAAGCCTATCAGGGTGCCAAATACGGCTGGCAAAAATTCCTCACCAATCTCGACAACGTGGTGGGTGGTCTGTCATGAGCCGCACTATTGCTACGCGTTACCAGCCCGTGCTCGTCGCCTTGCATTGGTTGCTGGCGCTGATGATCATCGGTCTTTTGTGCGTGGGATTTTTCGTGCTGGAGAATATGTCAAACAGCGATCCAAAAAAGCTACAAATACTGGTGTTACACATGAGTGGCGGCATGCTGGTGTTTGTACTGATGCTAGTGCGTGTCATCATCCGGCGCTGGAGCGCCCGCCCGGCAACAGCGACGACCGGTTCAGCCCCGCTCGACCGGCTGGCTACGATTGCGCATTACAGCTTATATGCGATCATTTTCCTGATGATCGCCAGCGGATATTACACTGGCTGGCTGATTAGCAGCGCCTTCCTGCCCAATGGTACGCCACTGCCCAGCACGTTTGCCGTGCTGCCTTCGTTCCGGGTCCATGCGGCACTGGCGATCCTGCTGGTGATCCTGATTGCAGTTCATGTCGCAGGTGCGTTTTATCATCAGCTTGTGTTGAAAGATGGCCTCTTCCACCGTATGTGGTTCGGCAAACGCACGATCATTTCCGCAGAAAAATAGCGCGCTGCTGCGTTGACCTATTTGACACATCGAGGATGACAACATGAAAAAAACGGACACGATTCAAACTCAGTCAGCATCAGACCTTATCTCGGAAAAGTTCGCCAGCTTAGGTGATTGGCGCGGAGAGACTCTTAGCAAAATGCGCAAGCTGGTGCTGAATGCAGCCCCCGATGCTATCGAAGAATTGAAGTGGATGGGTACGCCAGTGTGGTCGCACGACGGCATCATCTGCACTGGCGAATCCTACAAGAGCGTGGTGAAGCTGACCTTCGCCAAGGGTGCATCGTTGCCAGATCCGGCCCGCCTGTTCAATTCCAGCCTGGATGGCAACGTGCGCCGCGCCATCGACATCCATGCAGGTGAAGAAATAGACGAAGCTGCTTTCAAGGCGCTGATCCGCGAGGCAGTTGCCCTTAACAGCGCTACCAAGAAAAAACCGGCGAAAAAAGCCAAGACCTGAACACCTCAGTTGCAATTTTATTCAAGACCCACAGGCCAAAGACTGCCAAGCTGATGCCTTTCCATTCTTGGTGAGGCAAATGATGTCAGACAAACTGTTGGGATATGTGTATTTGGCGCTGGCGATGATATTGGTCGGCAGTACCGTGGTGGCCAGCAAGGTGATTGCCTCGGGCTTACCCGTGTTCACCGCAACGGCCTTGCGTTTCGCGATTGCTTTCCCGTGTTTTTTGCTGATGATGCGGGTCACGGGCACACGCTTACCGCGGATGGGCAAGCATGACATGATCATCTTGCTGCTGCAGGCGGGTGCCGGTAGCCTGGGTTACACCACCCTGCTCATCACCGGCCTGCACCTGACATCGGCAACAGATGCCGGTGTCGTCATCGGTACCTTGCCCATTGTCTCTGCCGCTATCGCCATTGTGCTATTGGGTGAAAGGCCACATCGTTTTCTGTTGCTGGCAGTAGTTTTGGCGGGTGCAGGTGTACTGTCGATTGCTTTTCATACTGACGCTGGTGCTAATGCCGGGGTCAATGTTGGAGTCAATGCTGGAGTCAATGCGGGTGCCCAGCACTCCATCCTCGGCAATGGCCTCATATTGTGCGCCGTCATGTGTGAAGGCTTGTTTATCCTGCTTAACAAACGTCTTAAAACCGCCATCCCGCCACTGGCCCTGTCTACCATCATGACGGGCATAGGCTTGGGTCTGGCCATCATCCCTGCATTGTTTGAAGCGCCATGGAACACCCACATAGGCAGCGATGCCGTGTTGGCCACCGCGTATTATGCCGTGGTACCCACCGTCGCTGGCTTCCTGTTGTGGTATGCCGGTGCGGCCCGCGTCAGCGGCAGCGAAGCAGCCCTCTTCACCGCGCTGGCCCCGGTATCTGCCGTCCTGCTGGCCATGGCGGTACTGGGCGAGCCAGTCAGCATCAACCAGTTGATCGGCATCGCCTGCGTGCTGATCGCCATAAGTGGCATGAGCCTGACCGGGATGAGAAAATGAAGCGTCGTCTTCTAAATCTGCCACGGTATAAGGCGCAAGCAAGAAAGCCAGACACCATTGCCAGAAAAATCATGTCTTTAGGTTATCATCATGCTTTCACACTTGGCAAACGCCCACATGTTCCGACATTTCACCGCCTTAATCGTCTCCCTGATCACCGCGCTAGCGGCCAGCACAGGCAGTGTCGCACAAACAAAAGCCGAGCTGACGCCAGAGGACGAACAGCTTCTTTGGAATACGGCAAAGACGTATCTCAATGCGCGTACTTACAATTATGACTTGTACCATTTTGAACATCGTGACAGTGCAGAAGCGTGCTCGAAAAACAAATGGCAATGTGAAAAAGACTTTCAGAGCAACCGCCAACAATTCAAACAAGCACTCGCCAGCGTGCCGTTTTTTTTAAAAACCAGCATTCTTGACCTGGGCGAGTTTGCCGTCAGTGAACCCATACGGGACCCAAAGAATAATCAATGGGCAGTTGTCGTCATGAATGAAATTTCTGGCTCTTCATTTCCAGAAGGCGTCACCCCTGGCGATTGGCTTAAAGAATACGCTGCATCAGCGCTGCCTGGCTTGCAGGAACTAAAAAATGACCCAGCTATCCGTACCCAATTTGATCTCGATAAGATAAGCGATGTCACCAGTCTTGACACTGCGTTATCCAGCAAAACACTACGCAAAGACAATATGGAAACACGGCTTCCGAAAGGGGATACATTGCTCACGAGAGCAATTTCCCTCTATGACGCCAATATGCTGTCCAGTTTGCTGAAAAATGGCGCAAACCCCAGCCACTGCGCTATGGATTGCCCTCTCACCCTCGCTGTTTCAGGCGAAAACAAACAATTTGTTCAGCAATTATTGAAATTTGGTGCCTATCCAAATGGCGACAGAAGTCATTTAAACCCGCTCATGGCTGCAGCGAAAATTGCAGACCGGAAAACGACTGAACTATTGCTCAATGCAGGTGCTGACCCCTTACAACCCTGGATGGCGACAGAGTCTTATCAATCAAGCCCAAAGTCCTTGCTGTATTTTGCGACGACAAAAAACACTGCCTACAATGACTGGCTGCAAGGGAAGATCAATCTGGCTTTGGAAAAAACGGGTAAATACAAGTGGACCGCATGGATAGAACAAGACGGAAAACGACAGAAAGTGACTGACAAAGCCGTGATCACCCTGAAAAAAGCACCATTCAACATCGTCATGCAATTTGATGCCGTCAATGCCTTCAGGCTGCTTGCCTCTGAAGATCAGGCACTGCTGATGCAAGCCCATCATGCTTCGTTCCGGGCGAAAGCCATCCATAGCGATAACATAGGCGCTGCCAGCGACGACAACAAAGCGCTGTTTCTGGGCATGCCTGTCATGGAAGACGGCGAATGGAAATTTGACGGTTCAGCGCAAGAACTAGGGTATACAAAAAACGCAGATGCTAAAACTGGCACCCAGCTGGTCGTTGGCAAGAACGGCCCGGAATATGTGTTTCACGTCAACGAAACACTGTCAGACAGTGAAGCGCAACCCATTCAGCAATTAAAGAGCAACATGCTCGCCATCGTATTGGGGCTGGTGCCCAATATCGGTGCAGGCGCTGATTATTATCATCCAGCCTGCTTCAAGCTGAAGTTTGAATAAGCAAGCAGCCCTGGCCAGTCGCAAAATCGTAGGGTGCGCCATGCGCAACGCCTTCCGTAAAATAGGTGTGACGTGTTTTGAGAAGGTGCGCGTGGCACATCATCGTTGAGATACCCTTAACCCAATAGCCTGCAGATGTAGGCACACGAAATAATTTCATACACGCCGATACTTCACGTTCATAAAAATACGTTTATTATTAGCAAGATATACAACTCTAGCTAAAAGGCTATCCATGTCCCTGCCCCGCCAAACCCTCCTCACCATGACCCTGCTGGCCGCCCTGGGCCTGCACACCGCAGCAAAGGCAGATGATTTGTCGCCAACCGAGCAAAAAATCGTCGCTGCCGTGCAGGCCAGATCAGACGCCGCCCTGCAATTGCTGGAACGCAGTGTCAACATCAATAGCGGCACATTGAACCATGAAGGTGTACGCGCCGTAGGCAAGCTGTACCGGGCCGAACTGGATGGCCTGGGTTTTAAAACCAGCTGGTCAGACATGCCTGCTGCCATGAACCGGGCCGGGCATTTGCTGGCAGAACGCGAAGGCACACAGGGCAAGCGACTACTATTGATAGGCCATCTGGATACCGTATTTGAAAAAGACAGCCCGGTACAATTGTGGGACAGAAGCGGCAACAAGGTACGCGGGCAAGGCGTCAATGACATGAAAGGCGGCGATGTCATCATCATCGAAGCCCTGCGTGCCTTGCATGCCGTCGGCGCGCTGGACAATACCCGCATCCAGGTGATTTTTAGTGGCGATGAAGAAGCCGCAGGTCACCCCATCTCCACCTCACGTGCAGATTTGATCAATGCCGCCAAACGCAGCGACCTGGCACTGGCCTTTGAAGGCACGTCCCTTGATAGCCAGGGCAATGCCACCGGCACCATAGGCCGCCGCGCGTCTGGCGGTTTTGTGCTGGATGTGAAAGCCAAACAAGGCCATTCTGCCGGGGTATTTGGCAAGACCAGCGGCTATGGCGCGATCTATGAAGCTGCACGCATCCTCAACAGCTTCCGTGAACAATTGATCGAACCCGACCTTACCTTCAACCCAGGCAATATCGTAGGCGGTACAGAAATCAGCTATGACAACCAGGGCAGCAAAGGCACGGCCTTCGGCAAAACCAATGTCATCGCCCCAAGTGCACAGGTACATGGCGACCTGCGCTATCTCACCGCAGAACAAGGCAAGCGTGCCGCAGAACGCATGCGCGAAATCGTCGCCAAGAATCTGCCCGGCACCACCGCCAGCATCAGCTTCTATGAAAACTACCCACCCATGTCACCAACCATAGGCAACATGGCCTTGCTGGAAATTTATTCCAAAGCCAGCAAAGATGCAGGGCTGGGTGCCATAGGCCCCTTCCCACCCGGCTCGCGCGGCGCAGGTGACATCCAGTTCGTCGCCCCATTCGTCGATAGCCTGGACGGCCTGGGTGCCACCGGCAACGGTGCCCATTCACCAGACGAAGACCTGGACATCAGTTCCATACAGCGCGCAACCATCAGGACAGCGATTTATTTGTATAGGCTGACACGATAACTTTGCTCACTATTGACCTGATATCAAGAAGTCCCTGGAACTCATTTCATCAATAGGGATGAGTTCCAGTTTCAATTGAACCCGACAGTTTTTACAATTAATCTTGCTCAGGTTTCCGCAACAGGCTAACGCTGACAAACAGCAAAGACAATACCATCAGCGCCAGGCTGATTGCATTGATAACAGGTGTTGCCCCTTCTTTCATGCGGCCATACATCAAGATGGTCAGCGGTGCATCGCTGCCGGTTAGCATATACGTTGTATTGAAATTTTCGAAGGAAAGTAAAAAGGCAATTGCCGCAGCACCCAGCAAAGCTGGTCGCAAATAAGGCAGGGTAATGGTCATGAAGATGGCGCTGCGGCTGGCGCCGAGATTTTGTGCGGCTTCTTCCAGGCTGACATCAAACCGCTTTAACCTGGCAGAAATTGTCAAAGTCGTGATGCTCACTATATACGCAAATTGACCAAAGATGACCAGGGGCAGGCCAGGTCGTAAAAACTCCAGTTCCATGCCGAAATTATTATCAGCAAACTGGGCTATGCGGCTCATGAAGGCAAGTATGGAAATGCCAAGAATGACACCCGGAATGACCAGCGGGACCAGCATCAATGAAGATAACATGCCCTTGCCGCGAAAGTCACAGCGTTCCAGCAAGAAGGCGTTAGCCGTACCTGCCAGGACGGCAAAAGTGCTGACTGTGCTGGCAATGATGAGGCTATTCCACAAGCTGTCGCGTAATTCCGTATCGAACCACAGACCTGTGCGCCCATGTTCACCGTTGGCAAACAGCCAGTCCAGGGTAACACCCTTCCACGGTGGCATCGGATATGGCGCATCATTGAATGCAAACACGACCACCATGCTCAGTGGTAAAAACAGGAACAGAAAGAACAGCAGCAAATAAGCCTTACGTATGAACTGACTCGATCTTGATGAAGGGATACTCGCTATCATAGGCTGACTTTATACGCGTCTCATGGTGTTGGCAAAACTTTGGCCGCTCAGTTTCAGGCCCGCCCAGACCATCAGACTGGACAGCAACAGTAACAGGAAGGCAAAGGCGGCACCCTGCTCCCAATTGAAGCGGGTAATAAATTGCGTGTAAATCTGTTCGGTAAACCACATTGAATTTTTTCCACCCAAGAGTACCGGAGTCAGATAATTTCCCAGACTCAGCATAAAAACCATGATGGCTCCGGCGGCAACGCCGGGGGCTGCATGCGGTAAAACGATATGAAGCAGAATATTTGCTGGCTTGCCACCCAGATCATAGGCTGCTTCGATCAAGCTATCATCTAAAGTTTCCAGCGCATTGGTCAGTGGAATGACCATAAACAATAATGATGCATACACCAGGCCCAGCATAATGCTGGCATCGTTGTAGAGTAATTCGACGGGCTCGGATATCAGGCCGATGCTGAACAGAAATTGTGGGATAACACCATGACTTCTGAGCAGAATAACCCAACCCAGCGTCCTCACCATCTCACCCGACCAGAACGGCAACAATATCGCAGCCAGGGTGATGGCTTTGCTACGGGCACGCGCGATTTTGGCGATATACCAACTGACTGGGAACGCCAATACCAAGGTTATCGCGGTAGCCAGTGCCGACATGCTGGCCGTTCGCATAAAGGTATGCCAATACAGCGGTTCTTCAAAGAATGTCGCATATTGTGCGATAGAAGGCTTGTACTCACCGGTAGCAACGCGCTTGCTAAAAGACAGCAGCAACATATCCAGATGCGGCAGCACAATCAGCAAACCTAACCATAGCAGCGCAGGTGTCAGCAGCAGACCAAGCAGTATCTTGTTTTGCTGTTGCTTAGTCATGGCTGGCGCGCAAATACCTGCAAATGCTGGGTAGGCAAGCTGACACTGACTTGCTTACCCTTGCGTAAGTCCTGAACCATTATCTCTGGCCGTAAGCTTGCACGTATCAGGATTTGGCTGCCGTCTAATTTTAATAACGCGGTTGAGTTTGCTCCGTCAAACACCATATCTTCAACGCAGGCAAGGAACTGATTCTCTTGCTCATCACGCATGAGTGCTTGAGTTGACCAGATTATCGATTCTGGACGGATAAACATATCCAGATTGTCGCCTGCGTTGAACGACAATGCTGGTGGCAAGCTCAGGCTGAATCCATTGTCAAGAACAGCCAGCTTGCGACCGCTGGCATCGATTTGGCACACCCCTTGCAGGCGATTATTTTGTCCAACGAAGTCAGCGACGAAAGTTGTTTTCGGCCTGTAATATAAATCCTGTGGTGTGCCACATTGCTCGAAGCGACCACGGTTCATGACTGCCATCGTATCGGACATCACCAGTGCTTCTGACTGGTCGTGTGTGATATACACAAAGGTTGTGCCTATCTGCGCTTGTAATTGCTTCAGCTCCAGCTTCATGTGCTCACGCAACTTCAGGTCGAGTGCACCAAGAGGTTCGTCGAGCAGCAATAAGGTAGGTTCCAATACCAGTGAGCGGGCAATGGCCACCCTTTGCTTTTGGCCACCAGATAGCTGATGCACTTGTTTGGCTGCAATGCCAGGCAGACCAACACGTTCCAGCATCTCGCCCACCTTACGTTGAATTTCCGCTTTTGCCATGCCGCGCCTGGCCAGACCATAGGCCACATTTTCACCGACGTTCATCATCGGGAACAATGCCAGGTGCTGAAACACCATATTGGCCGGACGGCGATTGGGTGCTACCTGTTTCATGTTCTCGCCACCTATCCAGATCTCCCCCTCGTCGGGTTCAACAAAACCTGCGATCATGCGCAGCAACGTGGTTTTGCCACAACCAGACGGGCCAAGTATGGAAAAAAATGCGCCCTTGGGGACATTCAGGCTGAGTTGCTCAACCGCCGTGTGGGTTTGACCATGCAAGACGTAACGTTTGGAAACAGCTTTGACTTCGAGATCGTATTGCATGCGACTCCGCTGGTGATTTCCTGATTTGCTGATTAAATCAGTGAGAGGCTTTGATACGATCCAGTATCTTGCCTTCGATTTCTTCCAAACCTGGTGGTATGGCTGGATACCATTTAATATTTTTCATGGCGACTGGCGGGAAGGATTCATTCAATTGTGCCTTCATCTTTGCATCCATGAATTCTTCCGCACCTTTGATGGCAGTAAAATTGCCTGCGGATTTTGCCAGCTTCGCTGCAATTTCCGGGCGTGCAACAAAGTTGATCCAGGCGTAGGCAGCGGCATCATTCTTTCCCTTGGACGGAATGGCAAAGCTGTCTATCCATCCAAGCGCACCCGATCTGGGGGCGATGAATTTGATGCTGGGGTTTTCTGCATTGAGTTTCCAACCGCCGCTATCCCACATCTGGGCGGCAACCAAATCGCCATTGCGCAAGTCGTTCAATAGCTGATCTTTTCCTTCCCAAAAATACTTCAGGTTATTTTTGCAGGCGATCAGTTTATTACCGGCCTCTTGCATGATTTGTTCGTACTGACCGGGATTGTCGTAAGCTTTAAACGGGTCTTTACCCAAAGCGAAGGCCATGCCTATCAGTGT
Organism: Undibacterium sp. GW821-FHT11B02; assembly: GCF_058808955.1. Taxonomy (NCBI): domain Bacteria; kingdom Pseudomonadati; phylum Pseudomonadota; class Betaproteobacteria; order Burkholderiales; family Oxalobacteraceae; genus Undibacterium; species Undibacterium sp. GW821-FHT11B02. The sequence goes on from NZ_JBXASD010000003.1 coordinate 376,266, forward strand.
TGGCCGCTTGAGGCGAACAGACACTTTTGCTGGTAACTCAGGTTTACATAAATCTGTGTAATCAAGTATCTGCAACTTGGTGCTGCCGACCACCAGGCCATCGGTTCCCCAAAAATAGGCTACACCATACGGCTTGCCATTGATACTCGTGACTTTGCGTGTGGCTTCCAACATTTCTGGCTTGAAGTTGGCAGTCTGGATTTTGCTATAGTCCAATGGCTTGTAGATACCAAATTCTTTGGCCGGCCCTGTGATTCTGTCCTGACTGGGCTGTGCCAGATCAAAACCGGCCCCACCGGTCGCACGCAATTTTGAAATCATTTCTTCATTGTTGGACAGGGTGACTTCAACGACAATACCTGTTTCTTTGGTAAATTGGGCGACGACATCCTTGGGTGCGTAATCTGCCCAGGTCAACAGGCGCAGCTTTTCAGTTGCAGCGGCTGCCCCTGCGTATAGCAATAATGCTCCGGACAGAACGGTAACAAGACGTGGAAAATGTCGCATATTATTTATCCATTGCTCAAATGAAGGCGCAGTCTTTCATAAGAATGTGACTGTACGATGACTTACGTAAAACCAAGGATATCTTTATTTTTTCAAGGCTCCCGGTGCTTTTTTTCCAAAATCGAACATATCCATCAAGTCGCCCAGTGCAGGACGATTTAAAGGTATGTAAGGGTTGGCTTTGTCGGACACAGGGTTTGGCAAATTGTCACGACTGCGCTTGGACAAGGGAGGCAAGTTCCAGTTGCGCTCTATAAACTTCAGGATAGAGACATGGTCGTAATAAGTGTGATCGACATAGCCAGTCTTTGCATACGGCGAAATCGCTAATAATGGAATGCGGGTACCATCACCAAAAAAATCTATGAACTGGATGTAACCAGAATCATAGTAACCACCGCCTTCGTCAAAAGTGACCAAAATGGCCGTATTCTTCCAAAGGTCTGGATTGTTGCGTACACGTGTCACGATGTCGCTGACCAGTTCATCAAAACTGGGTTCTATCGCGTAACCAGGGTGGCCGGAAATACTGTCATAAGGCGCGATGAAGGCGACTGCAGGGAAGCTTTTGGCATCTTTTACGTCAAGATAAAACTGACCTAAATCTTGCAGCTTCGCTTTATCCGGCCCTGTCATGGTAGAGGTGAAGAAGGTAGGCGTATCACACATGCCACAATATTCTTTATCGACGTTTTTGCCGTCATTGCGGCCACCGCTATACCATTTCCAGGGTACACCACCGGCTGTCATGGCATCGCCGATATGCGGCATGGTCTGCGGAGGCATGATGAATTTATCTTCACCCAAGGGCAGCGGCGTGCCATTGGCAGAATAACCAGGGTCCATATTGTTGACCATGTAATACGTGTCCGGCGCGCAATTGCCATCGTTGAAGCTTTTGTAGGGCAAGCTTTGTATAAATTGTTTGATGCCTGCAACACCAGGTTGGGAATTGTCTGCACATTTCACATAGGTGCCGCCACGGTAGCCATCTTCTGTGTACCAGTTATTTGTATTTGGTTGCGAATCGGGGTTTTCGATCTGCTTGGCGGGTGGCATCACCGGCTTGCCGTTTTCGTTGTAATGCGCCACATCACCCGTCGCCAGGGCAAAATAATTGACTGTGGTACCGCCCATAATGGGCTGATGGTAATTATCCGCAATGGCAAAGTGATCAGCGAGTTGCTTGAAAATAGCCGCGTCACCAGCCAGCATATTATAAAAACCCATGGAAATCGCACCCTGATAGGTGCGGCCAGCTGCCAATGGGGCGGGTTGGTTGCTAGGGCCTGGTCCCGTCATTTCAGCAGTCCAGACAAATAAGTCTTGCTGGCCGCCATTGACTTGCTGCCACATCTGGAAAAAGCGGTGGATAGGGTCACCTGTGTGTGCGCCATAGCTGACATGACTGGTGATTTGAAATGGTCCATTTGCCAAATCGACAGGGAAGCGATTGTCAGGAATATCGCGGCGTTGCCCAAACGCACCCGCCGCGTATGGTTGCGGCAGGTGATTGTAAATACCTTTAACTTCAGGTGTCGGCGTATAGGCACCAAAATTATTCGCCAGGCTTTGTTTGGCGGCAGAAAAATTGGGGCCTGGGCTACCATCTTTTTTGACGATACCTTTGGACAAAAGATTGGCGATAGTCTGACCTTTTTTTGGCTGATAGACACCAAACAAATTATCAAAAGTACGGTTTTCTCCAACCACGACAATCACGTGTTCAATAGGAGTGGTAGTGGCAACTTGTGCGTGTACGATCTTGCACGGCAGACACAGTAACAGGCTGATTATGGGGAGGTATTTGTTGGTGTTCATCAGTGTAAAAAACTATTCAGGTATTGATGTTCAAGACTTACGAAAATTGCCCCAGCAAGGAGCTGCAACGCAGCTGGGGCAATTTTCGTAAGTCCTAATGTTGTTTGATACGGAAACAGCCGGGCTTTACCCCGGCTGTTTTTTTATCGTTGAGTCTTACAGCTTGCCGCTGAAACTCAAGAACATTTGACGTGGCGCGCCAGTCAGCAAAGTCGCGAAAGTACCAGTAGGGTCAGAGGCGGTAAAGCCATTTGAACCTATGGTGCTGTAATACTGTTTGTTTAACAGATTTGTCACGTTGAGCTGAATTTTTACGTCTTTCAGTGCACCTAAAGACTTCTGTTTATACCCCATGGACAAATTACCTATCCAGTACGATGGCACTTGCGCGTCATTCAGATAAGTGTAATAGCGCTTGTCAGTGAACTTGCCACCAACACGGGTAAACCAGCTTTCAGTTTCATAGGAAAGTTCAGTATTGAACATGACTTTTGGTGTATCGACCACTTGCTTGCCATCCACGGCAACAACGCCACCATCGAGGTAATTCGATTTGTATTTGGAATCGTTGTAAGTGAAGGAATTGAACCATGACACTTCAGGTGTGATGCTCCAGATAGCAACAGCTTCCAGACCATTGGTGGCAACCTTACCTACGTTGGCGAAGGTGCTTGGGCAACCCACAATACCTGGGCAACTGGCGACGTTGAGCAAGCGATCATCGAAGTCAGCATGGTAAACCGCGACAGAGCCTTGTATGGCACCGCGCTTGAAGCGGTAACCAAGATCCAGCGTGACCGAAGTTTCAGGTTTGATCGTTGCGGCACTAATATTGAACGAGGCTTGACTTTGTGAAAAAGGGCCGTTGACACCAGGTTGGTATGCACGCATGTTTTGCGACAAAGAGGCGAACAACTCATCCTCTTTGCTAAGGCTATAGTTCAGGCCAATCTGCGGCAAAATACTTTTCTTGGCAGTCAGCGAACCAGCAGCGCGGCTACCTACCAGGCTGGTTGCATCAATGGTCACTTTTGGTGTCTTGAAACCGAAATTCAGTTTCATGGCACCATTCATCATGGACACTGTATCTTGCAAATACATTTGTGTCGTCGCTGTGTAAAATTGTTGCTTGAATACTGTGCTGGCCGGATTGCTCAAGAAGAAATTGGTGTCGTCAGGCCCGGTTACAGCGTAAAAGTTACGCGTCAGCGTATGGTTGCTGCGTTCTGTCCAAAAGCCAGCATTGACTTCATGCTGACCAATATCCCAGTTCAGGTCACTGATCAGGCCGTCGCGCGAAATAGCGTATTCTGTTGTACGGATAGAGATTGGCACGGTAGCAGAGCTGGCATTGTATGGTGTATACCAATGACCCTGGCCTTCATTGCTATGATGGTAGACCGTGGTTTTCAAATCTGCAGAGTTACTCAATTTCATCAGCAAAGTTGCACCAGCCAGGCTGTCTTTGCGCAAACCACGACCCAGATAATAGGCGTCATCCAGATTATTGACACCACCCGTGAAGACACCCTTGGCGGCATTCACTGCACGCTGCCAGTCGGGAGCATAATTATCCCAGTTATAACCCAGGCGACGTGTCATATCCAGCGACATGTCCTGATAATCAACTTCTTTACGATCAGAATAGTTGAAAAATGCGCTGATGCGATTTTCACCAAATTCATGCACCAGTTTAGAGTTGAACTGATCCTGATCCTGGCCACCAATACCCTTGGTCTTGTCAGTGCGCTGACGTGTCGCACTAATGTAGAATTTGGTGCCAGTTGATAAGACACCAGAATCAATGCGTGCAAAAGTACGGGAAGTATTGTCGCTGCCTATGGTTTGTTCACCAGTGAAACCAAAATTGGCTGTCGGGTCGCTGGAAAAGAACTGCACTGTACCGCCCAGATTGCTGGTCGATGCGGTGGACAGCGAGCCTGCACCTTGCGACAAGGTTACGCGGCCAATATTTTCTGAAGAGATGGCACGGCTGATATGCAAGCCATTGTTGTTACCATAGCTCATGTCACCTAAAGGTACATTGTCCAGTGTGAAGCCAAGTTGATTTTGACTAAAACCGCGTATGCTGAAACGGGTTGACCATTCATAAGCACCAAACGGGTCGGCTGACTGAAAACTCACACCTGGCAACTTGTCCAGGGTTTTCAGCGGACTGGTTCCTGGGGCGACTTCTGTCATATCGGTACGTGTGATATTTTGCACTTGACGACTTTGTCCAGTACCGAGAACAGTGACTGTTTCTACTTCTGGAGTGCTTTCTGCTGCATTTGCAATCAGCGCGAATGCCTGCAAAATCAGGACGCAAGCTGGCTTTAATGGAAAATGGCGTGACATAAACTTTCTCTTAATTTTAAGTTGAAATCGTAAGTTGAAATCGTAAATTGAAATCAAAGGTTTTCTGTTTCCAGAATCAGCGCCTACCATGATTGATATAAAAACTCACACCACGTCCTCGCGTTTGCGTGGCGCGTAATGAATTTACTCAAGCTGCAGAATTATTTTTTATGAGAACGCGGTAAAAATGGTCATGCAATCGCACATGACTTTTTCAAACGGAGCTCAAATTAAAACTGGGTAGGAACGCGTTGCCCAAGGAGAATAACGAGACGAGGTTACGACTCTATGACAAGCACTGGTGTTGGATTTTTGCATAAGTCATACGCACGTCACGCTGATGATGCAGATGGATACGATACATGCCTGTGAGTTCTAATCATTTTTTCGATTTTTTTGGTATAAAGGGATTACCTGCAGCCCCGCCTGGCACTGTTCTCCTACAATGCTTTAGATATGACCGTCTACAGGACAACCCTCCATGCATGCAGCAGCCAAATTGCGTCACTTATTTGCCACCGCATTGTCCACAATTGTGGTCTTGCCTTTGCTGGTCTGTGGTTCTGAGCTGGCACAGGCACAAACCTATCCCCTTGATGCCTGGATAGGCACTATCGCCCAACCAGGTTCAGTCACCATTTCTGACGCCAGCAAACCCACCCAGATCGTGCTTGCTGATGGCGATGCCAAAGTCGTGCAACTGGCAGCGCGTGACCTGGCAGTTGATCTGGGGAGTGTCACCGGGCGGCCCGCAATGGTTACCACCTCCCCTGCCAGCAAACCCGCTTCGCTGATATTGGTCGGCACGCTGGGTAAATCCCCTATGCTGGACAAGCTGGTAGCGGCAGGAAAACTGGATATTGGCAAGCTGCATGGTGCATGGGAAAGTTTTATTATCGCCAGCGTCACCGCACCCATGCCGGGTGTGGATAATGCGATCGTCATCGTGGGCAGTGATGCGCGTGGCACGGCCTTTGGCATTTATGAATTGTCGCAAGCCATCGGTGTGTCGCCCTGGCACTGGTGGGCTGACGTGGTGCCGGATAAAAAAGCGGCCTTGTACATGGCAGCAGGCACACGACGCTTTGGTCCGCCTTCGGTCAAGTATCGCGGTATTTTCATCAATGACGAAGACTGGGGCCTGCATGTATGGGCGGCAAACAACTTTGAGCCAGAACACAAGGGCATAGGCCCCAAGACTTATGCGAAGGTATTTGAACTGTTGTTGCGCTTGAAGGCGAATACCCTGTGGCCCGCCATGCATGCAGTCAGCCCGCCATTTAACCAATTTGCCGACAATGCGGCGCTGGCCAATGATTACAGCATCGTCATGGGTTCATCACATGCTGAACCCATGCTGCGCAATAATGTGGGCGAATGGAAGGCCGCACCAGAAAGCTATAACTACGTCAGCAATGCCGACGGCGTGCGTGCCTATTGGGAAGAACGCCTGCGTAGCAATGGCGGCTATGAAAACATTTATACCCTGGGTATGCGCGGCATTCATGATTCAAAAATGCAGGGGCCAAAGACCGATGCAGAACGCAGGCAGGTGCTGGAAACCATCTTCAGCGACCAGCGCCGTTTGCTGAACAAATACGTGAACACCGACATCACGCAAGTGCCACAGGTATTTTGTGCGTATAAAGAAGTGCTGCCCCTGTACCGCCAGGGCTTGCAGGTGCCGGATGATGTCACCATCATCTGGCCGGACGACAATTTTGGTTATGTGCGCAGCTTTGCCACCGCAGAAGAAAGCAAGCGTGCCGGTGGTTTTGGCGTGTATTACCACCTGTCTTACCTGGGTGCACCCTTGTCTTACCTGTGGCTGGGTACCACACCCCCTGCCCTGATCTGGGAAGAAATGAGCAAGTCTTATGATGCCGGTGCCCGCAACATATGGATAGCCAATGTCGGTGACCTGAAACCGGCAGAGATAGGCACGGAATTCTTTTTGCAGATGGCCTGGGACATGCAGCGCTGGCCACTGGCGCAACTGCCCAGCTACTTGCAACAATGGGCCAGGCGTGAATTTGGTGCAGCGCAGTCAGCAGAGATTGCCGCCATCATGGCCGAGTATTACCAGTTGAATTACCAGCGCAAGCCAGAACACCTGCAATGGTGGCTACCCAAAGAAACCCCGCGCCCCAGTGCGCTAAGCCCTGCTGAAATCAGCCAAAGACTGGCCGCATTCGCCCAATTGCAAAGCCGTAGCGACAAAGTGCGTCAGCAGTTGCGGCCAGATCAGCAAGATGCCTACTTTGAACTGGTGACCTACCCCGTACAGGCATCGGCCCTGGCAAATCAGCGTTATTTCGAAACCGAACGCGGTAACCGCACTGCCGCCATCAGCGCCGACCAGCAATTGCAAGCCATCAACGCCCACTGGAACGGCCAACTGGCAGGCGGTAAATGGCGCGGCATCATGGCGGCAGAACCGGCGGATGATCAGTGGAAATCCATGCGAATTGCCAAATGGCAGCCGCCTGCCACCGATGCGGTTGCAGCCGCAATCGTGTCAACAACACCTCCGACATCGGCTGCTATTGCCATTGAGGCTGAACAATTCCAATATCAGCGTGCCGGTGCTGCCATGCGCTGGGAACTGATACCCGGCCTGGGCCGCACTGGTATCGGATCGATGGCCTTATTCCCCACCACTGCCGATGCCATACCTTTGGCGCAGGCAGCAAGCACGGCACCGCGCCTGGATTATGAATTTACGCTGAATAAGACTGATAGTGCAAATAGAGCAGACAGCTACCAGTTTTCCGCCTACCTCATCCCCACCCATGCCTTGAGCGGCACGGTGCTGGAACTGGCCATCGCCATCGATGACGGCGCGCCGCAGTTGGTGCAACTGGATGTCAAAGATGGAAGTGCAGATTGGGCACAAGGGGTATTGAATGCCACCCGCATCGTCAGTGCACCTGTGGGCAAGCTGGCGGCAGGCAAGCATCAACTGCATGTATATGGCATACGCCCCAGTGTTGTGCTGGACAAGATCGTGCTGGACCATGGCAATGGTAATGACAAACCGTCACGCACCTATCTGGGACCAGATGCGGTGACGGTCAGGACGCCATAGCCAGCATAATTAGCGTAATCAGCGCAGCCAGATTAATCAGCTCGCAAGCCTGCCGTTGTGCGTGCCAAGGCGCAGCGTATGATCATTACGCCCTGCCCGTTTGGCTGCAACCGCTTTGATCGCTACAACTGGCGCGCTATGTTGTTCGCCTAGTTTGAAGACACTCACCAGTTCCACCAGGTGCTTGGCCTGCTCTTCCATTGAACTGGCAGCGGCAGCCGCTTCTTCCACCAGTGCCGCATTTTGTTGTGTCACATTATCCATTTCAGACACAGCCTGATTGATTTGCTGGATACCACTTACCTGCTCTGTGCCAGCGGCAGTAATTTCTGCCATCAGGTCAGTCACACGCTTGATACTGGAGACAACTTCACCCATGGTGCTACCGGCCTGGTTGACCAGGATACTGCCGTTACCCACTTTTTCTACCGTGTCATTGATCAGGGTCTTGATTTCATTAGCAGCACTGCCTGCTCTTTGTGCCAGGTTACGTACTTCGGATGCCACAACCGCAAAACCACGTCCCTGTTCACCGGCACGGGCTGCCTCAACCGCAGCATTCAATGCCAGGATATTGGTCTGGAAAGCGATGCCATCAATCACGCTGATGATATCAACTATCTTTTTCGACGATTCATGAATTTGTGCCATCGTCTGCACCACTTGCGTCACCACTTGCCCGCCCTGCACCGCCACAGCAGATGCTGTCACAGCCAGTTGACTGGCCTGGCGTGCATTGTCACCGTTATGCTGGACGGTGGAAGTCAATTCTTCCATCGACGATGCCGTCTCTTCCAGCGAACTTGCTTGCTGCTCGGTACGCGAAGACAAGTCCAGGTTACCCGCTGCAATCTGGCCCGATGCCGTAGCAATGGCATCAGTAGATTCTCGTATGTTAGATACGGTATGCGCCAGCGTATCCTTCATGCCATTCATGGCGGACAACAAGCTGCTGTCATCGTTGGCATTGAGCCTCACTTCCAATGCCAGATTACCTGCGGCAATCTGACGCACCACATCAGCGGCATAGGCTGGCTCACCACCCAGTTGACGATAAATATTACGAATCACCAGCATGCCTGTGGTCAAGGCAATGCCTGCACCCAGCAAGATAGACAAGATCACAGCATTTCTGACGACAGCATAGCTGACACTGGCACCTTCATATTCAGACTTGGCGACATCTACCTGCAATTTGCGCAAGGCAGAAATTGACTTGTCGATTTCACCTTTGTTTTTATCTGCTACCAGAGCCAGTTCTTTCGCTTGGTCGGCATTACCGTCACGCAGGGCTTTGATGACAGGTTCAATAAAATTTTTGTCGTAAGCAACACGGTTCTTGACAAATTGGTCAGCCAGGATTTTTTCTTCCGGTGTCAGATAGGTGGCAATGTATTCGGCCCAGATTTTGTCGATCACAGCATTATCAGCGACCATATCGTCCGCATTTTTTTTCATGCTCTCTGGAGTGGCATTGACGATTGCCAGTAACATCAGGAAACGGTTGTTCAATAACTGGCGGTCTATATCTGATACTTGCTCTAGTGCGACAGTACGATCTTCATAGACCGTCTTCAGGCTGTTGTTGGAGGAATTCATTCCATACAAGCCAATGATGCCGACACAAATAATCAGGGTGATCATCAAACCGATAATTGCCAGCAATCTTGCTTTTAATGTGGTTTTCATTTTGCCTCCTTTAGGCAGAGCAGGTCATGACGCTTCGCGGATACGCTTGCGGCATTTATTTATTTGAGTACAAACTTAGTCGTTCTATTCATAGTCCAGGAATATGTGAGACGACGGGTTTGACGTAAAACAAAAAATCTACTTTGCATTTTTTAGGCAATTCATACTATCCCACTAAAGCCACAATTCCCCATAGGAAATACTTGATTTATCAATTCTTGACGAATTACAGTGCGATTTAACATTTGCAGGATGGACGAAAATTGCCTTGCTGGCATGGCTGGAAAGCCTGATAGTTTGGATTTTGTCATTTAAAAATATTTTTAAAAATAACTTGCTATTAGATAGTGCACTATATATTATGTGAAGCATGAAAACGACCAACACCAAATCCCTGCCAGTACCGCAGCTCGGTGATCAGTTGTGCTTTGCCTTGTATTCAACCTCACTGGCAATGAACAAACTGTATCGCAAGCTGTTGAAAGGCATGGGTATCACCTATTCGCAGTACCTGGTGCTGATGGTGTTGTGGGAGCAGGATGAACAAACCGTGAACGACATTGGTGCCCGCCTGATACTCGATTCAGCCACCCTGACACCTTTGCTGAAACGCATGGAAGCACAGGAACTGATTACCAGGGTCCGGGCTGCCAGTGATGAAAGACAGGTCATCATTTCGCTGACCAAAGCTGGCAATGACATGCGCAAGACGGCATCTGCCCTGCCGGTGTCGGTGATGTGTGCAACGGAATGTTCGTCAGACCAGATTAAAGGCTTGAAAGAAGAAATCCTGGCCCTGCGGAAAGCGATATTGAAGAATGCATGACGGGTAGCAGATATAGATGCTGTAGATACGATTAGCGGAGCGTAATCGTACGAGTCGTACGAATGTGAGTCACGGCTTGCAATCTTTAACAGCTGATTTGAAATATCTTCGTGATTTTCAGGCACGACATGCGTGCGATTACGTTTCACTAATCGCACCTTGTAGCAGCATAAGTGTGAAACACAGCTAGGACAATTTTTCTGAAATAACTATTAAATATCTCGCTATTTAATAGCAAGCAATAATTAAAGGAGCCTGCAAAATAGTGGCTGTAACGACAGACAAGTACAACATCAGTCATTTCTATCTGCTTCATCTTATTTATATAGTGCACTATTTATTTGAAGGCTATTTAATTTACTGCCTGAACAGGTGGTAACCGCAGAAGCAAACGCCAAAGCAAGCCCGGCAACAAAAGTAACAGCAAGTGCAACATCGTCATAAACCTATTGTGTTTTATTTTCCGCAGCCATACCGGCTGCACAACCTGAAAGGAAGTTATATGTCTATCGCTCAAGTTCTCTATCGTGCCTATGCCAAAGCCACCGGTGGCCGTGATGGTCGCGCCGTTTCATCAGACGGCGTTCTGGATATCAAGCTGTCTACGCCAAAAGAATTAGGCGGTGCTGGGGGTGAGGCGACCAATCCCGAGCAATTGTTTGCCGCCGGCTATTCCGCCTGCTTTTTAGGTGCGATGAAATTTGTCGGCCAGCGTGACAAGATCGTCATCCCGGCAGATGTTGAAGTCAATGGCAGTGTCGGCATCGGTGCGATACCACAGGGCTTCGGGATAGAAGTTGAACTCAAGATCAGCCTGCCCGGCATGGACAAAACCGTGGCCGAAGACCTGATCGCCCGCGCCCATATCGTCTGCCCGTATTCCAATGCAACGCGCAACAACATCGATGTCACATTGACCCTGGTGTAAGCCTGACATATCACATAGCAAACCCATCCATCATCACAGGACATACCATGAAACACTTGAAAACCATCCTGGCAGCGACTGCCATCAGCGTATCCATCACCAACGCCTTTGCCGCTGGCAGCCCGGGCGTGGAACCAACTACCCAGGCATTCCTGGAAGCCTTGCAGGCTGGTGGTGGCAAGCCGCTGGAACAATTGCCGGTAGCCGATGCGCGTGCCGTGCTGGTCGGCGCGCAGGCAGGCGTCAAGCTGACTTTGCCCAAAGCCGATGTCTCTGAAAAAATCGTCAAGCTCGATGGCAGCGATGTCAAGCTGACGATCGTGCGCCCGGCCGGTGTCAAGAAAACCTTGCCTGCTTTCATGTTCTTCCACGGTGGTGGCTGGGTGCTGGGTGATTACCCCACCCATGAACGCCTGGTACGTGACCTGGTGGCGCAGTCTGGCGCAGTGGCGGTGTTTGTGAATTACACGCCATCACCAGAAGCAGGCTATGGCGTCGCCATCCAGCAAGCGTATGCAGCGACCAAATGGGTGGCTGAACATGGCAAGGAAATCCAGATTGATGGCAGCCGTCTGGCAGTGGCAGGCAATAGTGTTGGCGGCAATATGGCAGCCGTGGTCAGCCTGATGGCGAAAGAAAAAGGCGAACCAAAACTGCGTTCACAAGTCTTGCTGTGGCCCGTGACCGATGCCAATTTCGACAATGCCTCTTACCAGCAATTTGCCGACGGCCATTTCCTGACCCGCAATATGATGAAATGGTTCTGGGACAGCTACACCACTGACCTGGCGAAACGTAAGGAAATCCACGCATCACCGTTGCAAGCCACAACCGAGCAGTTAAAGGGCCTGCCACCAACGCTGATACAGACAGCAGAATTTGATGTCCTGCGTGATGAAGGTGAAGCTTATGGTCAGAAACTGGCGGGTGCGGGTGTCACAGTGACTACCGTCCGCTACAAAGGCATGATTCATGACTTTGGCTTATTGAATGTGTTGAGCACGGTGCCAGCAGTACGTTCTGCCATGCTGCAGGCAGGGACGGAGTTGCAATTGCGCTTGAAATAAGAAAAACTTCCAAAAAGCCTCCCCGGCTACAATACAGCCTGGGTGGTTTTTTGCGAATCCCAAGTCGCATCATTGAATGGCGCACATGTCTTCACATGACTCTTCATAGCCATCCGGGTCTGTCAGTATTTTCTTTTTCAACTCATCACTATCGTCGATTTCATCAAGCAATCTGTCGGTATTGTTGATACGCTGTTCTTTAAACAGATCGCTGTCTTTGCCAGCGGCACCGCTTAATTCATGTACCCCAAATTTCTCAGGATTGATGGCGTCTTCCGGCACGATATTCATACTTTCCACTTGTTCACTCTTCAACACCAGTGATGGAATAAATTCATGGTTGCGCAGTGCTTCCAAAGCGTACAGGTATTTGAAGTGTTCACTTCCACCACCTACGGTGGGATAGAGTTTATTTTCGGTCAGGCTGGCATAGCTGCTTTTGCCCTTCGTTCCTGCCAGGGAAACATGGGTGACCGCCAGCAAATCCTTGTACGTACGCAGATTGCTGGGGTTACTTACCTTGATGGAAAAATGTACTTTTCCTATATTAAAATGAGTGGTGAACAAAGCATTGCTGTTTCTGTCAATCACGTGATCAAATATGTTTTTTATTTTCAGGTGCAGATCATTGACCTTGTTGCCTTTTTGGGTTTTTGCCTTTTTTAAAATCTTTTCAGACACTTTGAAAATCTCTTCGACACGTTTGCGTTTTTTTGAATTGACCTGAAGGCCTTGATTTTTGACCAACCGGGATTTCCGTTCATGTTCAAGAACAAAGGCGGATTTTGCTTTTTTCTTTTTATCGCTTGGCGCTGGAACTTCCTTCAAGGTCTTATTGTCCTCGTCGTAGACATAATGCTTGTCTGGGTCCCGCATTTTTTTGCGCATGTCACCTTTATCGACGCCATCCAGATCAGTCACCCGCCGATAAGGCTGTGAATTGACGGTTTTCCCTTTGTAGACAATACGCTGCACGGGCAGGTGCTCATGTAGCTGGCAGGCTTCGGGGGATGAAGCTGGCTGCGCGCTGACCTGACTTTGTGTCATTCGCTTTTGCTGCATCGCCCCGCCCTGGCCCAAGGCCCTGGCACCCATGACATCGGCTTCGTGCTCCAGCCCGGCATCGTCATTGACGGCAACACCCTGCCTGATATTCAACGTGGGGCGAACCCTGCCCTGTGCCTGCTGCACCACATGCCATGCTTCATGTGGCAAATGCTGTTCTTGCCCCGGCGCCAGATGGATGGCATTACCCTGTGCAAAGGCATGCGCCTTTAACTGGGCTGGTTTGGGTGAATTGTAATGGACGCGTACATGGTCCATACGCATGCCGGACAAGGCTTCTATGCCTGCTTTTAACTGGACGGGCAAGCCACTGGCGCTAACGCCAACAGCAGCAGATGTTGTTTGTTTGGGCTTGACCTGCTCCATCAACTGGGCACAGGCTTGCAACCGTAGCGCTTGCGGGCTCTGGTTGGCCATCTGCTGCAACTTCCTCTGGGCAACGGCAGCGGGTCGCTGATCATTCATGCTGGCGACCCCGGCTTGCCTTTGCTGCATGTCAACACTTGCCATTGCTCTTGGTTGACGGAGCTCAGCTTTGGCAAAAAGAGGTGCTTTCATGGTGGCTCTGGGAAATAGGCCAAATGGCCGCGATTAAACAGAAGATTACAGCATGATCAATAAGGCAACAAGCGCTAATTAGCTCGGGAGAGATGAGAAATGAATGATAAAAGCCAGGAAGCAGGTCATTGCCACATTACTGCTTTTTGAGCTTTTCTTTCTTCAATTCTTTCTGGCAATCCGCATAATTGGAAAATTCATAGATCACACCTACTCCACCCTGATGCATGGTTTCAGCCTGGGCATAGATGATGATATTCATGATATCGTCGGGCAAGTCTTTCACCGTTTTACCGGCGGCCCACCGATAGCCATAGCTGACAGAGCCTTCTTTCAGGCCCACCATCCAGTATTGCGGCCTTCTGCGATACACATCGGCGCTGATGGCTTCTTTTTTCTTGCTGGGTTGACCGTATTTTTCTTCCAGGCTGGCAGCGATTCGGTCTACCGCCGCCCTGATTTGCTCACCATTACCATTGACCGTATCAAAGCGGGCATACCCACCTATCTTGCACACCCCGCTCAAGGGCGTGGCCAGGGCAAAATAATCAGAAAAGTCGGCCACAGGCTGTGGTGGCGTGCCGGTGTACAGATGCCTCACTTTATCTGATGCGCTATAAGCCAGTTTGTTAGTCAATTCAGCTTCGGTGATCCCCATGGCGAGGCCCAAAGGGCCGCTGTAAGAGAGCTTGGCTGCCGTCTGCGATGCTGGTATTTGGTTTTCAGGTGATACCGCAGGTAATGAGACAGGCACGGCAGATGCGTGGGCGGTGCTTACACCGGCTTCAGGTGCAGCAGGTTTTTGACAACCGACCAAAGCGATAAGCAGTAGAAATATCAGACAGGGCTTGCGCAAAATTGCACCAACAGGGTGTAGCGGCGAAGGCCACACTTTAACATGACTAAGTGCGATTGCTTAGCCTGCCTGGTTTTGCACAAGTCATCATCAACACGGTGCGGCGGACATTGCATCCTCCAGCCCCGTGTTGATACAGTCAGCTTATTTATTGCTTACCAACTGCCCCCGTATTTCACCGGCAGGTGAAAGCGCGCTGTGGGCATTCATGTACAGGCCCTGTTCAAACAACAAGACCGCATCGGCATCAGCCAGTGGCACCAGGCCGCTCGATGCCCATGTCAATGGGGATGTCGTCGATACGGTGAAAGGAATCAGGACCCCGCCATTGGTACCCGCAGCGCCACGGTGTATGTGGGCATTAGTTGGCGTGAAGCCAGCGACCGTCAGCATGCCGAACACCATCTTGGTATCCGGATCATAGGCAGCAAACCCGACGCCGCTTGATGGACGCGTAATTGGCGGATTTTCCTGTGCGCCGCTCATTGAAGCAATACGGACCTGGTACCCAATCTGCCCACGAATTTCACCCGCTGGCAGGTCTGCCGTGTGAATATTGAAATACATGGCCTTGTTACGGAAATCGGCTATCTGCGCATCGGTAAATGGCACGGCACTGACTGCGTATTTATTGGCCGTAGGTGCCCCGATCTGGAAAGTGACCGGGCCGCTGACAGTCAGCGCCCCGGTATGTACATGAGCGGCCACTGGCACAATGTTGGCGTAAGTCAGTGTAATATCAGCCGTCTTGGTTGCCGGGTCCAGCGAGATCACGCCAAGGCCAGTACCGGCGGAAGTGTTTTGCGGACTTTGTTGCACACCAGAAAGGTGGGCAAGCGCCACTTCACGGCCGATCTGGCCACGAATTTCGCCCGCAGGGAATTTGGCAGAGTGGGCGTTGAAATACAGGGCACCCGCTTGAAAACTTGCGATCTGGTCCTGCGTCAGCGTCGCACCGGCAGGGATGTTCCATTTAGTCGGGGTAGTCGCGTCTTGCGTCATCGGTACAATCACCGGGCCATTTTCCCCTGCGGCGCCAGCGTGGATGTGTGCCGCCGTGGCGACCATATCAACCACGGTGATTGCCCCACTGATCTCGCCGGTTACCGTGTTGACACTGACCGTGCCACTGCCTTTCGCCAGGGAACCGACATCACTGACCTCTTGTGTTGCCGATAAAGTCGCTACTTTGCTGATGGGTGCGACGGGATTGCTGCCACCACAGGCGCTCAGCACTCCGCTCAGTACCAGGATGCTGGCGCAGTGCGACTGCTTGAATAGTTTTCGTATCATGATGTCTCCTTCAGGTTATGTGTTCTTGAAAGGCGCTGGCGAAAGGCGCAATCAGTTACGCGCAGATAGCAAGCACAGTGCAACCCGCCCTGTGGCAAGGAACGAAAATAGCGAAAGGGCAAGTGTTACCAGCGTTAATACGGAATGGATGCCAAAAGGTTCAATACCCGGCAAATTTTTTTTGATGGAGTGAAAGCGTCGCTTTTTGCCTATAGGCATCTGAAACAAGGTTTTTTTAATGTACAGGCCCTGCAAGGGTATTAATTGACGCATGATTGCAGATAGCCGCCAACAATTTACTTTTGAACGTACTGAAGAGGTAAACTGGTCGCTAATTCCACCTCATAGTGATGACACCAATATGAAATTCATGTCTATGTCTCACCACCGATTGGCACCATGCGCCCGTGTCTTGCAGTTTGTCGCCCTGTCCACCCTGCTCACCGGCACTGCCGCTTACGCCCTTGCAAGCGACACAGCAGCCCCGGCAACAGAGTGCAGCAAACTCATCCTGGCTCAATACCAATGGCAAGCGCTGGACTGGTCGCCATTGCATGCTGCCAGCCTGCCGCGTGAATTACGCATTTTCCCGAATCAGCAGCCAGGCTGCGAGGCGAATGCCACGATATGTGCCGCAGCAGAAGGCAACAAGCTGATAGGCGTGAATGTGGATGTGTATTTCAAAGACTCTGCTATCTGGAACCAGCCTGCGCAATTGCTGCCGTATATGGAACTGGTCAACCGTTATTATCAACAGGCGCGTATCGTCTTCCATTTCAGGTTCAAGCCTGCGAATGAGATACCGGCATGGACTGACAACATCAACCAGATCTCGGTTATTTTTGCAGCAGCCACGCCTAATCCCGGGGGCAAAATTGTCGATGCCTTTGGCAATTTGCCAGCAGGTAAAGCGGTATTCAATGACGTGCTGATGAACCGTCCAGACAGGCACGCCAACCGCTATTTCTCGATGGGCAAGCCACTCGGGCATGAGCTGGGCCATGTGCTTGGCCTGGCACATACAGAGGACAAGGCATTATTGATGACGCAAGGCACATCACCGAAAAACGCTCTCGACATCACACCTGAACAAGCCTTGATCATGCGGGTGATGGCATTGCAACGTTTTGGTGGAGTGCTTGATCCGGTCAGTGCATGCCATTGATTAGAGTTATGCAAATCGGTGCGCGTGGCGCACCCTACACCGTAGCAATTTTACGTTTTTCGTAGGGTGCGCTGCGCGCAGCGATCACCCAATATCCTCATCGAAAACCCGTCATGGCGAAACGGCTTTCAAGGATTGACGACCTTACACGTCGCCCCTTTACCCACATCGCCAACCACCACACCAAACACCGCCTGCATGCCACACTGGGAACCAAACATGTGTTCCTGGTCATGGCCAACGCCGATCACTTCCAGATACTGGTGCATGGACATCACTGGCGGCATACCCACCGGTAATGACAAAGCCGGATTCGTCGCTGCTCCACCTTTAGATTCTACTTTTGCCTGCACTTTATTGCTCACCTGTGAGGCTATTTGCGTATCGAGCATGGCTTCATAACGCCAGTATCCGCGTGCACGTTCCAGGCGGTTGGGGCCTTCTGCCTCGGCACCGCAGGATTTATCCAGCACCCGGTGATTGGGGTCATTGTCGCTGGTGCCAGCCAGGTAAGTGACCTGGCGTTTCTGGTAGCGACGGTACAAGTCATCACCACTCATCTTGTTGGCATAGGCCACCATGTGCTGCATGCCGTAGCGGTAATCATCATAGTTGGCGCACAGGGCTGTGTCATATGGCGCAAAGCCATTGGCACTGGGGCGATCTGGCGTGAAATACAGATAGGAAGAAGGATTGGCCACCACATACTGCACATCCAGCCCCTGGCTGCGCAGGCGGTCATCGACATGGTTGAGAACGGCATAACGGTGTATCAATTGCGCACCGCCAGAATGGCCAGCAAAGATAATCTTGCTGACCAGTGGAAAACGTTTTTTGTCAGCCACCATCAGGGCCAGGTCATCCAGCACGCGTAAGGAACTTAAATCGGCCGGTACACCTGCTGCTGGCTGGGCCGCGTCACCACCGGTCCAGCCCTGCACGGTCCATACCGGCATGCCGGTAAAGCCTTTGTCTGCATCTGGCGTGCCAGGAAAATTGGGGGCAATAATCAACACATCCTGCCCTGACCTGCCTGATGCTTTCAGCAGTTTCATGGCGGCGGCATAATAGTCATCACCATTACGCTGTATGCCATGCTGGACAAAAATCACTTCGCGAATTTTACTGTTATCTTTGCTGCCGTCGGTAGCCAGGTCATGATTGGCATACACGGGGAAATCATAGCCCGTCAGATGTACGCGCTGCCAGGTCTGGGCATTGTCGGCATCAGCCGCCAGGCTGGTGGTACTGTATGCAGCGCTCAGTAGTAAGGTGGTGAAGGCGTGTTTAAAGAAGTGCATGGTAGTCCCTTTGATCATCTCATCAGAGAGATAATAACATTGTGGGCACAACTCATTTCATAGCTGGATGATGGAGTCACCAAGGTGCCACACAGGTTTCACGATAAGGCTTTAATGAAACTATCCTGATGAACAAGACGATATTTCTTGTTTTCTTTTATCTTGTCCATATCATCGACATGTCTTTCACCGACTTTCCATACCCCTACGCCAGTGGCAGCGTTTGCAGCTTCATGCATATGTTCTGACCTCTGCTGAGTAATATCTGTTTCGTCGAGGAAGTGGGACGTTATCGATTGGTTTCCAAATTTTCTAATATCGTCCGCTACCGCCATAACATCATATACAACATCGTCATATCTACTTACTGCATCGTGCGCCTCCAGCCCCAGTAGAGCTGCATTATGTCTCCTTATCAACGGAGGCAGCAATTTTGCCCATACGACGTATTCCGTCTTATTGAGTTTGCCAGAAAAGGGGGATTTTTTCTTCTTGAACAGAGCGGTAATTGAAGAAATTTCTGATTTCATTCCATTCACGAAACGATTTTCACCTACCTTCATAGCTGCGATCAGCGTGGCTACAATTTCACTTTTCTTTGTAGTCGTCAGATTCTCCATCAAAGCAAAATCCAAGGCCGATATTGACAAGTTCTCATAATAATTCTTGAGCCGGTATACAAGGTCTGCCATTCTCAAATATTTGTCATCGCCCCAATCGTCATCAGTGTCCAGCGCAAATTGATGTTCTTCCCAATACCCGGCTTCTCCACCCAGAATACGCTTGGTGTAATTGATTTCAGCAAGTCTCTGCGGATTTGATTCATCATGGTTTTCACCGACAACATTCAACTTGCCCGTAGTCAAAGGGCTCGCGCCCATCAAGTATCTGATGATTTTAGAAACACTCCAGATCGCAGCTACCGTTGCAATGGCAGTCAGCGCAAAATACAGCGTGGTTGGTGCCATACCCAGGGCAGCGGCAACGCTGGCAAAGTTCGCTTCCACACCGAAATACAAGGCCAGTCGTTGCAGCGTTTCCCCATACATTTGCACTGGCGCAGAACTAGCCTGCGCCGCATTGATCGTCACCAACTGGCGTGAAGCACCGGCTGCGCTGGTGGAATCAACTGTATCCATGCCTTTGTCGGAATACTGTCCGCCCGGCTCACCCTGTCCGGCAGACAAGCTGGCTCCAGCACACAGGGCTTTCGCCCCCATCACATCGGCCTCTGCCTCCAGCCCCACATCGTCATTCACGGCCAAGCCCTGCTTCATCTGCATGGTTGGCCTGACCCGCCCCTGTGCCTGCTGCACGACATGCCAGGCTTCATGTGGCAAATGCTGTTCCTGCCCTGGTGCCACGTGAATCTCGCTGCCCTGCGCATAAGCATGGGCATTCAGCTGTGCTGGCTTGTCGGAGTTGTAGTTGACCTTGACATGATCCATGCTCATGCCGGACAGGGACTCTATGCCGGTCTTGAGTTGATTCGGCAAGCCAGTATTATTCGGTTGGGGTGCAGGTTGTGCGACTAATTGGGTAGTACCCCGGCCCGCAGATATTTTTTGCAGCGGCTCTCCGTCTTCTACTTTTTGTAGCGTCGGTTTATCCATCATCGCCTGCATCGCCTTGAGCTGCGTTGCTCGCGGGCTGTTTTGCATCATGTGGCTATAGGCTTGAAGCTGCCGGGCTTGCTGGCTATTATTTCTAATGTCTTGAAGTTGTCTTTGCGCGACGTTCTGCGGGCGATGATCGATCAGTCTGGAGGCGATGCCGACAGCAACTTCCCGCGATAATTGTGCTGTGTTTCGTTGCTCCTGATCAGCCATATTCGACTCTTGGGCTTCATGGGCATTGAACGTGTTGCGCACAGCGCTACCGGTATGTTTGCGTGTTTGATGAATATGCTCAGGCATGGCATCCCATTTTCAGTAGATTCATCCGATTCAGATAACTTGCAAATCAGAAAAGATGATTTTTCAACCATTCTATCTGAAAAAATATGCACCATGACTGGAGAAGCCGAAGAATATTCCAGAAAATCATATCAACCGTGGTTTGCCGGTTCCATGATCCGTTCATGCCCCTGTCAATAGCGCGTCCACGCCCCGGCGTGGTGCCGGGCCGACAGGTGGCGCAAATCCAACGCGCGCCCACATCTGTACGTTGCTGCCCGGCTGCGACACGTTCAACTGGCTGCGGATATCCGCATAGGGCTTGGCCTGTTCGGGGTATTCTTGCAGGGCCTGTGAAAGTGGCTGCAGCGCGATACCGGCAGCGGTGGCGGCAAGCTGCACACGGGCATAGGCGCGGCCTGCATTGACCTGGCTCAGGCGATCATTGTTATCGGTGATCATCCATAGAAAGCCCGGCGTTGAGGCGAGCCTGGCATTGAAATTCTTGATCTGGCTGGTGGTGGCATAGTCATCTGGCGCAGGTGGCTTGCTGCGGTCGAACAGCCCGAGCTGGCTCAACAATACCGGCATTCTATCCAGCACGAACAGGCCATCGCGGTGTTGCGCTATTTCTGTCTCTCCCACTCGCAGCACTTTGTAGGTTTCCATGACCACGCGCGGCGTGCTGAGTTCTATGCGCCATGCATCGGCAGCAATGGCGCGGTGGCGCCGGAGTACGTCAGGCTGATCCAGTCCGACAAATCCAAAACGCAAGGAATTTTGCTTTACACTATCCGACATCGCCTGCCATGCCTCTGGCGGCACCGGGCGGGTCAGGTCATAAGCACTGCGGTTGGTACGGCGCTTCAGTATCTGGGCGAACAGTGGGTCCCTGTTTACCGTGGAATCAGGCGTCAGGCGGATACGCGCTACAGGCCGTTGATCAAGCGCAGATGGACCAAACGCACCCTCTGGAAACAATGCAATATCGGCCCTCAGGCCGCGCTCACGCGCAGCCAGGTCCAGCAATTCCAGAAAGGTGCCGTGACTCATCATGATCTGCCGCGAAAGCGGGTCGGTTTCTGGCAGCAAACGCGTGAGATCACAGCGCAGCAGTATTTCGTTTGGCGTGCGCAAATCCACCAGCCACGATTGCAGATTGTGCGAGTGTGGTGCCAGGATCGCGTAGCCAAGTATCCAGCGCCTGACATCGGCTTCCTGGCCGGGACCATTCCATGGCGCGACGGCAGCGGCAGGCATGTGTTGCATGCATCCGGAAGATGTCATGACGGCAGAAACGATAAAGCCGCCACCGGTGACACGAATGAACTTACGACGATCCATTTCCTACTCCTCTGCGGTGCATGTGCTTCAGCGATGATACTTTTGCTTCATTCCCTCCAGGACTTACGAAAAATTGTCCCAGCAAGGCTATCGCTTTAGGAAACCTCCCTTGCAGGGGAGGTTCGTTACGTTGGCAGACAACATGTTGTCTGAAACCCCAACTACACCTATCGCTTTAGGAAACCTCCCTTGCAGGGGAGGTTCGTTTCGTTGGCAGACAACATGTTGTCTGAAACCCCAACTACACCTATCGCTTTAGGAAACCTCCCTTGCAGGGGAGGTTCGTTACGTTGGCAGACAACATGTTGTCTGAAACCCCAACTACACCGTCAGCGACGAAGACAGTGCTTTAGTACGCGGCTCCTAGGAGAGGAGCTGCAACGCAGCTGAGGCGGTTTTGCGTAAGTCCTGCCTCCAACGATAGTGCGCGCTGCTGACCGCTGACTCTGTGCGTTGACGCACGGACCATGCGGGCCATTACTGCCCGCCTTCCGGCAAACAGGCTGTTCAACAGCATCAATTATAAATTCAGCCCCAACACCACAGCACACAGCACCAGCCCGCAACCACATATTTTTTGCACACCACCAGCTCGCAATCTGTGCAACCAGCCTGATGAAGCCTGCTGCGCCAGCCGCTTATTGACCCAGGTGAGCAAACTGCACAACAACACAAAATACAGCACATTAATGCCTTCAAACACCAGCCCCAACATGGCAAACCCGTACAGAGCGCTGGTTTGTGCAGCAGGGATAAACAAGGGAAAGAAGGTGCTGAAAAACAAGACCGGCTTGGGGTTACTGATCGTCATCAGCAAGCCACGCGCAAAGCCTGCATGTGCTGGCCTGGCCTGCTGCGCCTGCGCTGCATGACTACGCAACAATGCCACACCCAGGTACAGCAGGTAAGCCGCCCCCAGCAGGCGCATCGCTGGCAATAACCAGGGCAGGCTTTGCATCAGCACCGCAAAACCCGCCGCCGACAGCGTGATCAGCACCATATCACCAGCGACAATGCCAGCCACCGCCACAGCGGCGCGCCGCCCTGACTGTTTTGCCTGCCCGGCCACCAGCAAGGTAGCCGGGCCGGGTATGATGATGACCAGGCTTGCCGCCAGCATAAAACTCAAGAGTGTGGATAGTTCAGGCATGCTGCTCACCTTGCGCCCTCTGCTCCTTCAGCAATATCTGTTGATGCAGATCGCGTATCAGCTTATCCAACCAGTCATCCACTTTGGAAAACTGGTGACCCAGGCTGCCTGCACGTGTGGTATCCAGTGCATAATCATGCGCATAATCAAAAGGGCTGTACGCTACTGCGCTGACTGTACTGTCCGTACCATCTGCTGCGGCTTGCAACAGGGCAGGCTTACCCAGCAGGCGGGCAATGCGCTGAACCAGTTGCGGAGCTGACAGACTGCCCTGGCAGGCAAGATTCACCGGCCCCAAAAAATCTGCCATGCCAGCCCACAACATGGCATCGACAACTGCCGCCACATTCAGGAATGAAGTGCTGCCCGCCCCCGCCAGATGCAACATCGGCTGTTCTTGCATTACCTGCTGGATATAGGTGGCCAGCCTGCCGGTAAAATCGTCCTGCGCTGACAACACATGGGCTATACGCAATGTGGCAACAGGCAGGCGGCCATCTTGCATCAGTACGGCTTCTGCCTGCAATTTGCCGGCAGCATAACTGGCACCTGCCAGCGCTGGGTCATGCCAGGGATATTGCCAGTCGATAGCGACCTGGGCCAGGTCCAGATCATCCTCACGCATTGGCCTGGTGACCGTGCCCAGTAAATGATTGTAGGTTTCCATGGTGGACGACATCATGTAGCGCCCTACCTTGCCGCCAAACACATCCAGCGCAATTGCTGCATCCAGCGGGCTGTAGCACATCTGGTCAAACACCAGGTCATAACTGGCATGCTCAAATGCGGCCTGCATGGCTTGTGCATCACGCCTGTCCACACGCAGGCGCTGCACGGCATCGCCAAAGTCATCCGGGTTGCGGCCACGGGTGGCGATAGTGACCTTGTGGCCCTCTGCCAGCAGGCGTTTGACCAGTTGTTTCCCAAAAAAGCGCGTACCGCCTATAATCAAGATATTCTTATGCATGGCTTTTCATCCTTCTCATCTGAATTGAATGAGTAGAATAATCTCCCATGACAAACGAATCAGCAAACGAGCATTACTAAGCTCATGAGTAAGTTACACTTATGCATAAATGAACGGACAACTACGCAACCTGTCAGTATTGCTGGATTTTGAATGTGCCGCACGCTGGTGCAGTTTCAAACTGGCCGCGCATGAATTGCACAAGACCCCGGCAGCCGTCAGCCAGAATATCAAGCAGTTGGAAAACCAGCTGGGCTTTGCCCTGTTTGAACGCCATGCGCGCCATTTATCGATCACCGAAAAAGGGGCAGAACTGGCCGACACCGTGCGTCAGTTGCTGCATGATTTACAGCTTAAGATCACCGCCCTGCGCCAAGACAGCGACAATGGCAGCAGCAATGACAGCCTGCGCATTTCCTGCACCCATTCTTTCGCCATGAAATGGCTGGTGCCGCGCCTGCATCAATATACCCGCCTGCACCCTGACATCGATATCCGCGTGGATTCAAATGATGCCGTCGTCGACCCTGCGCAGGGACAATGCGATATCGCCATCCGTCATCTACTTTATACCGAAGACGATGCCGACAGCCTGCTGTGGCGCGAGCAATTGCTGCTTGCCTATAGCCCGGCCATGTTAAATGACAAGGACAGGCAAGCACGCCAGCCACCCAACCTGAAACGCCTGTTGCGCTACCCGCTGCTGTATGAAAACACATCAGAAAACTGGATACGTCTCTTGCACAGCCATGCCCTGCTGGACCAGCAACACGATTTTGCACAAAACTATAGCCATGCCGGCTTGCTGGTCCAGGCTGCCGTAGCCGCCCAGGGCGTCGCCATGCTGCCTGCCGCCATCGCGTATGAAGACCTGCGCCAAGGGCATCTGCATACACTGACCTCGCCATCCACCTTGCGAACGGCATCCCGCTATTGCTATCGCATCGTCACGGCAAAAGGCAAACCAGCTCCAGGCAAAGTCAGCGACTTCATCACCTGGCTGCATAGCGAGATGGCTGCCATGCAGACCTATCTGAAAAAAATGGAACAATCTGAATAAAACCGGTGATCGTCGCCAGGTGTTGCATCTCTGCGGTACCTGGCAAGTTACCAGTTACTCAAACTGTCCATCGGTCGACGTGGATAGCACACTCCATTGCTCCAGTTCCTGGCGGCGTTTTTCTGCATTGTCACGCAACAGGGTGATGGCGTCTGTTCCGGCAGCAAAGTGCAGTGGTGGCGCAGGCAGTTTGCTGATCGCCAGCAGGGCTACCCCCAGCTTGTCGGGGTCACCAGCCTGACGGTGGTTGTAGCTGTCATAGGTTGCACGTGCGCTGGCGTTCTTATCGGCATAATCAGCAATGCTTTGCTGGCCGTAACGTACCGAACTCTGATCCAGAAAGTCGGTACGGAAAAAGCCCGGTTCCACTATCGTGACGTGAATGCCAAAGTATGCCACTTCCAGCGCCAGTGCTTCAGAAAAACCTTCAATCGCAAATTTGCTGGCGCAATACACCGACGCCCCATCAAACCCGACCACTCCACCTATCGAAGACAGGTTGAAGATATGTCCGCGCCTTTGCTCACGCATGACAGGCAAGACAGCACGCGCCATGTTCATGCTGCCAAAGACATTGGTTTCAAATTGCTGACGAATGTCGGCTGCATCAATCTCTTCAAACAAACCCAGCTGGCCATAACCAGCATTATTGACCAGCACATCGATACCACCAAAATGCATACAGGCAGCCTTGACCACGGCCTGTATCTGCACGTCATTGTTCACATCCAGCGCCTGCACCAGTACCCGCTCGCCATAGCCGCCAAAGCGGGCCTGCAACTGATCGACAGCACGTCCGGTAACAACCACCTTGTCACCGCTATCAAGCACGGCAGTGGCAATAGCTGCACCTATGCCACGGGTTGCGCCTGTAATTAACCATGTTTTTTGCGTCATGATGCACCTTTTAAAATAATGGCCCACAAATTGCGAGCAGGATGTCATCTTAAAAGCAGTACGCCAAAACCAGAATGCCGGAAACTGTACAAGATTTGCCTAATCCTATAATCCAAGCACCGGATAAGCTAAACATAGCTATGATGCTTGCCTTTTCATATCAGGGTGTACAATCAAATCAAGTGCCCCAGACATCTATTCCATGACTAATTTCTCTATTATTGAGCAGGCCCTGCCCCCTGCCGCCAACATCGCCCAAGACAGCAATATGGCAGTTGCTGTGGCGCGCATGGCGCCCGAAGAAGGCTTTACCGCCTCAGCGCTGGATTATGTGCATTTCATGCGCAGTAACCACGCTTTCAGCCGCACGCCTGTTATGTACGAACCTTGCATCTGCATCATCGTGCAGGGCCGCAAGCGCGCTTATCTGGGTGACGCGATGTTTACCTACGATGCGCAGCAATATCTGGTGGTGTCAGCCCCCATGCCGTTTGAAGCAGATACGGAAGCCTCGCCAGACCATCCATTGCTGGGCATCCATGTCGGCATACAGCAAACTTTGGCGGCAGAGCTGGCACTGGCAGTGGAAGGTGAAGACTTTGCCGCTATCAAGCCATCGACGCAGCCGGGCTTCATGTATTCGACCCGGGTCGAAGGCAATCTTGCTGATGCCGTCATGCGCCTGCTAACGGCATTGTCATCACCGCTGGAAGCAAAAATCCTGGCACCGGCTATCGTGAAAGAAATCTATTTCCGCATACTGATGGGGGAACAGGGTATGGCGATGCGCGCCGCCTTAAGCCAGGGCAGCCATTTCCAGAAAATTACGCGAGCATTGCGCAAAATACATGAAGGCTTTAACCAGAAACTGGATGTCGATACCCTGGCTAAAGAATCCGGCATGAGCGTGCCTGCCTTTCACAACCATTTCAAACAGGTAACGGCAACCACGCCCATTCAATACATCAAGGCCATGCGCCTGCACAAGGCCAGGCTGCTGATGATACGTTCTGGCATGAGCGCTTATACCGCCTCCACCAGCGTCGGCTATGAAAGCAGCTCGCAATTCAGTCGCGAATTCAAACGCCTGTTTGGCCGCAGCCCGCTGGAAGAAGTACAGCAAATGCGCTCGGTATTACGCATGCAGCCAGCGGCTGGGTGATTGATTGCTTGTTACCCCTTACCCGCAACAATCTCCACCGTCGAATAAAGCGAACTAACAGTCCAGCCCAGCGTTGAATACAAGGCGCACCCGGCGTCAGTCGCCACAAGCACCCGACGGGCGGCATTTGACTGCTGGGTTGAACCCAATGCGGTCATGATGGCCCTGCCCAGGCCACGCCGCTGGTGGGCAGCATCGACAGCGATACGGTCAAAGATAAAGAATCCGCCGTATTCCATTGCGTAGCCGCTGGCGGCAAGACTGCCATCCCCGGCAACAATGCGGACCACTGTGGCTGGGTGCGGATGGGCGACGCTGATGTCAAGCTGATAT
Source organism: Undibacterium sp. GW821-FHT11B02 (assembly GCF_058808955.1). Classification (NCBI taxonomy): domain Bacteria; kingdom Pseudomonadati; phylum Pseudomonadota; class Betaproteobacteria; order Burkholderiales; family Oxalobacteraceae; genus Undibacterium; species Undibacterium sp. GW821-FHT11B02. The sequence continues at coordinate 403,596 of NZ_JBXASD010000003.1, forward strand.
CCGGCAGGCAGTACTGGCACCGTGTCGTGTATGCCAGTATGGGTCATCAAATAACCAACGCGCTGGAGTCGCCAGTGTGGCGGCACCAGCGCCAGCAACTGCTCGGCAGGGCCACACATTTTGATGTAAGTGAACGGTGTGTCAATCGACAGCGCCAGTTCCCGTATCCCATCTGCTGGCCCGGCAAAGACATAGCGCCGGTTCTCGGTTTCTTGTGCTGTATCGACACGTAATCCGCCATGATCAGACACGGGCGCCGGTAAACCACGCGCAATAGAACGTGCGCTGAGCCAGCCTGCGATAAGTTCTGGTTCGACGTTATTTGAAATGTTTGGTTTAGTCATCATTGGAAAAACTATATATCCAGGGAACCTCTGATTAAGTTACTGCGCGACGCTATTTTTGGCCTGCGATGTTCGCCGTACAGTCGTACAACTGTGCTTCCAAGTTTTCAATGCGCCTAGTGCCGCTCGCTACACTCAATCAGAGATTTCCCCGTAAAACCCCGCGGTCACTTCCTCAACGCTCGCTTCGCAGATGTGATTTGCACTGATAACGATAGCCTCCTGTATTCCTGGGTGATGTTTGGCAATGACCGTTCCACGATAAAACACTTCATCCGTACTGGGCTCGTATCTGAAAATCGGGAAATCGGTGTTATCGAAATCAGCTTTCATACCTGTCTTTATCGTCTGGTCACATCCGTCTGCCATGACATATTCTTTTTTAGTCAACGCATCCTTCGTTTTATCCAATAAAGAATCCAGCAATTCATCTCTTTTCAAAGGCTGCTTGAAATAGGTCACCATACTACCCTTAAACTCAAGGGTATCAATTGGCACTATCCGCACCGCCTGAATTCTCTTTACCCGTTCCTGCAAAAAGCTAATTAACGATGCTTTGTTGTCATACACGACCGCGATCGCATCTTCTATGCCCCCTGTGAAATCTGAATTATATTTACCACCTGGCCGATATGACGCCAACCTCACTTCGCCGATGTAGTCACCAGTTGGTTCTGTTTCGTCCTCATCACGCCTACCCCCTACTTTCCATGCCTCCAATTCTGCAGCGGTATAAAAGTAATTGGGCGTTGGTAAGCGATCTTTGGAAAATTCCCTGAGCGTTGAACGAATCAAAGTTGCGTCCCACGCTTCAGACATCATGACATCGGGGAGAAAAGAGGTCTCGGCATCGACTATCGTAGGCGCGCCACCACGACTCGTGAATATATTTTCCTGATGCAAGTCCGTTACGCCAAACAACTTCGTCGCGATTATCATGCTGCCCATCTGGCGATAATATTTTTTTGCTTCCTCTTCCGTCAGCAATTTTGCCTTGGACAGATGCTCCATGTAACCGTATTTTTCTGCCCCACCCTCTCTCTCAGAAAATTTGGTCGTTGACAATCCCAGGTTAAGCGCTGAAGGTACGCTAGCTGCACCTTTACCGCCAAAATTGATATCAGGGCTTAACGACCTCGGCTTGTACACTACTTTTTTCCCGTCATCAGATTCAATGATACTGACGCTTTGTCCGTCATTATGATAATCCGACCCCGTCAGATGCACATGGAGCAGGTTTTCAGATAACCCAAATTCACGGCGAAGGTGCGACCAATCAACAAGAATGCGAGTCAGCATCTTTTTAAAATTCTTTGTCAATTGCTCTACCCGTTTTCTTGCAAATTCCAGATGCCACGGTTGTACATCTGCATTGCGGAACTTGTATGTGCCAAGCTCACCAAGAATGGCTGCTCTCATGACTTCTTTGTTCTTTTCAGTCTGAAATACCTGGCTCACACCCAAGTAGGTATCGCATACAAGACGGACAAGCAGCGATGTACTCGCCCCCTCGTAGCCTTTCTCGACCCAATTGTCAGCGGCGTTATCGTAATGATCCAGGGATTTTGCAAGTCGAGTAGAGATTTGATCCAGCTGATAATAAATTTCTTTGAATGAACGCAAGGTAGCCGGAAATTCACTTGTTGTAACGGTCGATTTTTCTATCAGATCGAACCTTGCTCTCAGGCTCTTAATTTGCGTACCATGAGAAGTATTTTCATACTCTTTCATTTGCTCCAGAAACTCTTTCACTTTCTTTTCCTGCGCCAGTATTTCATCTTCTTTTTGATCAGGTAGAAAGCTGGCCACCCAATTCAGCAAGCCTGGATCAGGCTTGAAACGTATCAACTGATATGGCATAGCCAGGCCGCTATATTTCGTCGCACCGGTGTCAGCTTTGCTGTGACTACCACTACCCTGCCCCGCACCCGCATTCTGCACCACTTCCCCACTCATGCCGGTACCCGCCTGCAGCGCCTTCGCCCCCATCACATCCGCTTCAGTTTCCAGCCCGGCATCGTCATTCACTGGCACACCCAGCTTCATCTGCATGGTCGGCCTGACCCGCCCCTGCGCCTGCTGCACCACATGCCAGGCTTCATGCGGCACATGCTGTTCTTGCCCTGGTGCGACGTGAATCTCGCTGCCCTGAGCATAGGCACGGGCATTCAGTTGTGCTGGCTTGTCAGAGTTATAGTTGACTTTGACATGATCGAGGCTCATGCCGGATAAGGACTCTATGCCTGCCTTGAGTTGATTCGGCAAGCCTGTGTTGTTGGGTTGGGGATTGAGTTGATGATCAGCTTGACGATCAGCTTGCGCGATTAATTGGGCAGTGCCTTCATCAGAAAATTTTGCTTGCAGTGCCTCTTCATCTTCTGCCTTTTGAAAAACAGGTTTATTCATCAAGTTTTGCATCGCCCTGAGCTGCATAGCACGCGGGCTGTTTTGCATCATGTGGCTATACGCCGTGAGCTGCCTGGCTTGCGGGCGCTGATCGATAAATTGTGTGGCAGTTTCAGTGAGGGCTTCTTGTGCTAATTGTGTGCTGTGCTGTTGCGGCTTTGCTTTAGCCTGTAGCGGGACCGATGGACTTCGCTGGTCGCCATTCTTTTTTTCACGGTTTCTTTGTATTTGCTCTGCCATGGCGTTCCATTTTTCAGATAACCTGTCATCCGGCTGTTGTTAACTATTGTTGACTGCTGCTTATACTGATCATCGCTCAATCCAATTACCTGATGTGCAGAATCATTTTCTTCATCAATCAGGATAAAAGAAAGCAAGTACGTTCATGATAACCAAAGGCGGTCTTGGAAAGAGCGTCTTGATTTCTTCAACGAGTATTTCTTTAGCTGGTACGCCCGCTTTTTTTAAAGCAGCGAGTGCATCAAATTTGTCAGCTTTAAGTAATAAAGCCAAACACAGCCAGGTTTGTTTTTCCTTGAATATTGCCAGGACAGGTTCAGCGCCGGACTCAACAAGTTTTACGATTTCAAACCCGTCATCTTTCTCAAAAAAAGCCTTTTTGAGTTTTTCCAGATTTGCTTCTTTAACTGATCCACTTATCGTAATAATCGAACTGGATGATGTTGCGATCAATAATTTTTGAGGCACCTGGCTTTCTGCATACATCCTCACCGATTTTTGCAAATAATTGAAAATTTTAACCCCATCTTCAGGATATTGAAGTTCCAGCAGGCCCAATAAAGCATTTTCCAGATTGGCAACGCTACAATTTCCAACGAGTTGACCCGATTGCGGTGTCAATTTTGTGGAAGATTCCAAAGGATCATCCTGATACAGTTTTTCAAGTACGCCTCCTTTATTTCCTTTTATTCCGTCCACCAATAATTTGCTTATCCATGCAAACAAATCACGCTCCTCCATATTGACCAGATAGGGATAAACGTTCATCGTTCCGTAGCTTTTAGCATGCTTTTTATTTCCCTCACCTCTGTTATGAATCAATGCTTTCGGGGCCGATTTAGGGACAGTCAAATATAAACTATGGCCCGTTCTTTCTCCTTCCGGAGCGTCCCATCCGCCAGATATCAATAGCCCCTGCCCTTCCGATACTTCTGACCTCATACGCGGCAACATGTGACCTATCATTTTAGGTACAGTATCAAAATCACCAAAACAGGTATTGATAAAGCGAACATCAATGCTCCTTTCCAACGCTTTCAATACATGAATGAGCATAGGAAGTAAAGCAGATGCGAGACTAGTATTTTTATTGATAGAACTCATGATGCCAAGCGCATATTGAAGTATGGCGTGGTCGGCAGGCATTCCTTCCAGGTTAACCATTTCACCCTCTATGATTCCTTTTGCGTCGTAGAGGTGAGCATAGAATTTAATTGCAGAGCGCTCGTCCAGTTCGAAGAAGGGAAGCATTGATTGACAGATTTGCTCCATATCCGCTTGTACAAGGTCGCTTCCTTCCGTGACACATTTCGAAAGAAAAATTCTATAAGCATTGATTTTTCCTGCAAGAACTATAGCAATTTGATTTTTTAAATTATCTGGGGTTGTTTCTTGATCTATCTTGATAAAGTCGACGCAGCTTCGCTCTAAAACACTGGCAACGACTGATTCATAATTCTGAATATTTGGGCCAAGCACTTCACATCTCGCCATTGTTTTAAAAATGGGGGCAATGTCTTTCCGGCCAATGAGTTCACTAAGATGAAAGCCATTTCCGAGCAAGAATTGAACAATTTCTTGATTCTTTCTATTTTTTGCAGCACAAACAAAAACTGACTCGCCATGTTCAACGGTATTCAAAGGTACGCCTGTCGCCAGAAATAACCCAGCAAGCTTGGTACATCCAAAATTTAAAGCCAAGTTTAATAAATATCCATATCTGGATTTGCTGGACAAGATTGGCAAACTCGCAAATTTGCTGGCAAATACATGGCCAGCATCATCCTCAGACTCAAAGATGAAGCGTGAAATAATATCCCGAATGAGTTCGATCTTTCCTTCTTGCAGACTTATTTCCTTTTCCTCTATCTTCGACAGTACCAATGACTTTACATTTTTTGCATAGTCAACATTACCCAAATCTTCAATAATGAATCGATTAATCTCTGATTCAACATTGTCAGTTTGCGGCTTTCCAGGATATTTAATCGCCCCCAAATTGACAAAATGCGACTTCCCGCTTTCATAGGTGAGCAAATTTCCAAAGTGGAAAATGATCCCTGGTGCCATCACTATCGGATCTCCTCCATCGCGGAATAAACACTCTGCCACCAGGGTCGCCGGAGTTGATTCATCATCCGTCATTACATTTCTTATCCGCGTTTCACTCAACATGTTCAATGTCAAGCCGCAGGTTCTCAATGTGAAGTTGCCTAAAAGCTGTGCATTAAAATAGACATGCAGGACTTCGCCAACTCGATTGGTGGTATACCGTTGAATCGGCATGGAAGGATTGTCTGACACAGACAGCTGCTGGCTAACCTGCGGGTTAGCCAGGCCCATTCCTTCTTTTGCATCCAACACCATACGCTGTGAAATCTGCCGTCCCATGCCGGTACCCGCCTGCAGCGCCTTCGCCCCCATCACATCCGCTTCAGTTTCCAGCCCGGCGTCATCATTCACTGGCACACCCAGCTTCATCTGCATGGTCGGCCTGACCCGCCCCTGCGCCTGCTGCACCACATGCCAGGCTTCGTGTGGCAAATGTTGTTCTTGCCCTGGTGCGACGTGAATCTCGCTGCCCTGCGCGTAGGCATGGGCATTCAGTTGTGCTGGCTTGTCAGAGTTATAGTTGACCTTGACATGATCCATGCTCATGCCGGAAAGTGACTCTATGCCTGTCTTGAGTTGATTGGGTAAGCCGGTGTTGTTGGGTTTGGGCACAGGTTGAGGATTGGCTTGCGCGACTAACTGAGCTGCACCCTCATTTGCAGATTTTTCTTGCAGTGGCTCTTCATCTTCTGCTTTTTGCAAAACAGGCTTGCTCATCAAGTTTTGCATCGCCCGTAGCTGCACAGCACGCGGACTGTTTTGCATCATGTGGCCATAGGCTTTAAGCTGCCTGGTCTGGCGGCGTTGATCAGCAAATTCCGGAGTATTCCCGGTTGAAGTTTCCTGGGCGAATTGAATACCCTGCGGCTGCGACTGCAATTGCGTTTTCGCGACAGGCTGACGCTGGGCGAGCGAATTACCCTGGTCGCCATCGACTTTTTTGCGAGTTTGATGAATACGCTCAGGCATGACTTTCCCTATCCAGGTGCGCTGTGTCGTTCAGGTGGCCAATAATCAACTGTATAACGCCTGCATTCAGTTTTTTGCCACGCAAGACGGATCAGTATTCCTTGTAGATTATTTTTGCAATTTTGTCAATTACCTCACATAAAAAAATGATCTTGTGAGCTAGATTTGCTTTTCGCCTATACATAGGGTGTCGGTTGATCAGATCCTGCGTGTCACACCAATTCAAATGTCAGGTTAGATGTAAAATACCAACTCCTTCGGGCATGTTTGCAATAGCTTAGTTGTATTAGAGAGGTATCCAATGGCTGAGATCATCCATCCTTTTTACGAGTCGCATCGCGGTGCGATGGAGGCTGCCATGCGCCATCGGCTTGAGCTTGCCGAAGCGATGTTGTGCGAGCGCACGCAGCTGTCCAATATGGATGGGATCAGGCAAGAGGTGATGGACGAATTTAATATCGTGCTCACCCAAATGCCCTATGTCGGAGGTACGGCAAGTCGCATGAGCGATTTCTTCATGCGTCTTCTGGGTTTTATGGCGATCAGCCGGGTGCTGCTGCGACACGGGGTGCCGTTGTCCGTCATCGGCGAAATCGAACGAGAAACCTACAAGGCGCAATTGCTTGCTGAGCCCGAAGCGGAACGTCTCGCTGCGGGGCGTCAATTCATGTCGCCAGAAAATCAGGCTTTGCTACGCGAGCAGGCGACAAAGAGCACTACCCAAAACCATCAGAAAGAATTCCCGGAAGATTTCGTCTACGATTTCGTCGAACCAGGCCCGGGCGACAACTTTGAATTTGGCATCAACTACAAAGCATGCGGCTTTTGCAAATTCGCAGCTTGCCATGGAGATAAAGAAATTTTGCCGAACATTTGTGGGCTTGATTTCGTCGCCTATGCAGCGCGAGGCATCCGCCTGGAACGAACACAAACCCTGGCTGGCGGCGCGAGCTACTGCGATTTCCGGTTCTCGCGGCTCCCGTCGGACTAAGACGACGTGTGTGCTTCAGGCCATGCACTTTTGACCTGTCTTATATCGATATAAAAGACGGTGCACCAGACGCACCGTCTTTTACGTACACCGCCACTTACTTCGCTATCCCCCATTGCCGCAAAATCGGTATCCAGCGCTGCTCAACGATTTTGTCAAAGCCGGACGGGGTGGGATGCATTTCATTTGCCCAGTCGTTCTGGTAGTCGACACCGGTGCTGAGTGTGCCGCGTGAATCGATGTAGACCACGTCGTTGCGCCAGTCGTCAAAGGTTTTGAAGAGTGCGTTCAAGCGGTCTATCAGTTCATGCACGACGGCCAGACGAAAGATGGGGTCATTTTTTACCTTGGCCGCCTCCAGGGCAGGTTTTAGCCAGGGACCGGCGATGGGGATGTTGAGCGGGTCAAAACCGCGCCCGTCTGGTGTCGGGTAATCGTAACCATGTATGAAAATGGGGCGGACCTGCCTGACGGCATCTTTGTATGCCCAACGTATTTCATGTACCAGGCCGCCCAGGGCGGTGGCCACTTTGCGCAAGAGGTTATCGATACCATCCGGGTCCAGGCAGGCTTTGGGGTCGGTGATGTTGGTGCAGTCTTTTTTCAGGGCGAGCTTGTAATCGATGGCATCGTTACCGGCACCGCTGATCATGAAGACGTTATAGTATTTTCTGACATCGGCGGTCAGATTATGTTCGAAGTCGGCGGCGTACTTGCCTGCGCCGACATATTCCTGCAGCAAGGCGCCATTGTTGCCCAGCGCCTGGATATTCGAATAATCAATACTGAGTGACTTGTTGCGTATCAGGGCTTGCAGAATATTATTGCCCGGATACCAGAACCACGAATCACCTATCGCCAGGATGGCGGGATATTCGCCAGCTATCCACTGGTCATTTTTTTGGTACACGTGCATATCGAATTCCTTTGCAAAAAAAGCAGAGAGAAAAGCACGGACAAATCATGTCCTGTCTGAGCAGGCGGGCCGTGCCGCGATGAAGTTCCAGTCGATGTCACAGGCGGGCCTAAGACATCCAGGCGATTATAATTTAATTATAAATATAACCATAAACAAAAATGGTAAGTCAATCAAATTTGTTCATTCATTTCCCTCAGACAATTGTCAGTTGAAAGTCTTTGCAAAGTGTGGCCATCGTATATGCGCCCAAAAAAATGATCCGCAAAAACAGAAATCACGGAGATACAAAGAATAATCTTTCTATGTGTGCTATCGAACCGAAGCATAAAAAATTTCCAGACATACTCAAGTCTCGACTCAACGTGAAGGATTTGAAATGATTAACGGAAATTTGGATGGTTATGGCATCAACGGCGGCGGCAGTGCCAGCCCTATCAAGGGTCCGGGTCCTGAACTGATGGGGGCACAAACTCTGACTGGCGACAATGTCGTCAACCAGGCAGACGAACATCTGGGCGACATCAAGGAAATCATGCTGGACATGCGCACTGGCCGTGTCGCCTATGCCGTGGTAGCACATGGCGGCTTGCTTGGTATAGGTGAAAAACTGTTTGCCGTCCCGTGGTCTGCACTGACCCTGGACCCTGTCAACAAGCGCTTTGTCCTGAATATTGACAAAGACATTTTCGAAAAAGCACCGGGCTTTGACAGTGACCAATGGCCAGACATGGCTGACCAGACCTGGGTTAATGAAGTGCATGGGTACTACAACCCAAGAAACTAAACAACGATGTGATTCAGGCGTGTGAAAGCCCGCTTGAAGCCGCTTGAAACTATCTCAGGCAACATAGATACAAGTAACACAGAATGAGATTACGGCCAACGCTGCCTACCGTGGCGGCTGTAGCATCAATACCAACCGTAGGCAATAACTAGTTATGGAGGGAATATCATGGACTATACCGAAATGCATTTCGCCTTTGAAGTATATGAAAAAGCGTTAGCAAAACGTAGCAGGCATTTGTTCAAAACACCTGAGCCTCTGCGCGACGCCGAAGAAAAAGTGTACACGCTGGAAGTGGCCGTCAATGAAGTACTGGCAGACACCCGCAAAGTCGCCATGATGATACGGTCCAGCCCGCAAAAAGCCCTGCCTGGTTATGTACAAGCCGTGGCCAGCAAGTAGCATAGAACTTACGCAAAACCGCCCCAGCTGCATTGCGGCTCCCGCATTTGGCAAGACCATGTACTAAAGGTACTGTTTTCGTCGCTAAGCTTGCTGGAACAATTTTGCGTAAGTCCTATAGATCGTCATGTCGCGTCCGTAGGCTTTGCGCATTTTTGCCCGCGTGCAGCATGGGCCGGGTGCATTAGTTTTTGAACCGATTACAGAAAGAACATTATGCATGAAGTTAACAAGGCCCAGCGTAGCGGTCTGGATACAACTGCCATTCGCGAAGCTGCTAAAAACCTGGATGACGGTGCCGTCACTGCGGGCTACCAGGCCAACCGCAATGATGTCATCGATATGCTCAATGGCGCATTGGCGACTGAACTGGTTTGTATATTGCGCTACAAGCGCCACTATCACACTGCAACCGGCGTGCACAATGGCCCCATCAAGGCTGAATTTTTACAGCATGCGGTAGAAGAACAGGCGCATGCAGATCTGCTGGCAGAGCGCATTGTGCAATTGAATGGCAAACCCGATTTCAATCCGGCCACGCTGATGGCACGCAGCCATGCCGAATATGATGATGCCGATGATATCAAGGGCATGCTGACGGCCAATCTGATCGCGGAAAGAGTTGCCATTGAGTCGTACCGCCAGATGCTGGAAAAGATAGGCGATAGTGATCCAACCACGCGGCATATGTTGGTGGGGATTATGACGAAGGAAGAGGAACATGCGGATGATATGAGGGATTTGTTGGCGTAGTGGCTTGGGCGTTGCACATGGTTGGCTTGCCGGTTGCACGCAGTACCTTGATTAAAGCGATTGCGCTTCGTGGGTACAGGCCGGGTCTCGGCCCGGCGGCCGAATTCCTTTCTTTGCTTCGCCAAAGAAAGGAATCAAAGAAAGGCGACCGCAGACTCGCTCCCTACGGGAGTGCCCATTTATGTAATGCAAAAAATGGGAAGGTCCGAAACTCGCTACGCTCAGACATCGGCCCTTCTCTTTCCATTTTCTGCATTACACAAATGGCTTCGTCCCAAGCGGTTGAAGGTCAAATGCAACGTCAAAACCAACGGCTACAACACAAAATCAACAGCAACAATACCAACCCCAGATTTAGTAGTTCCCTCACAAACCCAAAAGGAAAACCATCATGCTCGAATCTAACATCAAAGCCGTCAATGACGATATCAAAGTGCTGCTCAAGGATGCCCAAGCGCTGTTTAGTGCGGCGGCTACGTTGACTGGCGAAAAAGCCGAGGAGGCGCGGTTGCATGGGATGCAGTTGCTGGATGCAGCCATGATGAAGGCGCAAGAGGTGCAGGCGTCGGCGCTGGCTACTGGCAAACAGATGGCCACTTGCACTGATACCTATGTCAAGGAAAACCCCTGGAGCAGCATCGGTGTCGCTGCTGCGGCGGGCTTGCTGGTGGGTATGCTGTGCTGTCGCAAGTAACCAGGACTTACACAAAACCGCCGCAGCCTTGCTGGGACAATTTTTCATAAGCCCCAGTAACGAATCTGTACGTGTGTGTCACGAAAAAAGCAGCCGCATATCAAGGCTGCTTTTTTCTTGTCCGAATTTGTTCAGATTACTTAATTGGTTCTGACCCTGGCCCTAACTGTTCTGCACAAAACGCCGCCAGTTGCTGCAACGCCTGGCTAACGGCCTGGTTGCTGGCCAGGACGCCGCCGTAGGCATCTTCGGTAGCGGTGGCGATGTTGACTTCGAATTCGCGCCAGGCGGTGATTTGCTGGGTTTGGTTGTTGGACAGATGGGCACGCAGGACGAAATGGACGCGGCTGGGGGTGCTGGTGAAGTCTTGTTGCAGGCTGCGTATTTCAAGGTCCAGCCGGTAGGTAGTCTGCATGGCGCTGGGTGCCTGCAACACCACCTTGAATAAGCCGCTGGATTCCAGTGCGCTGGTGACCAGGGGCATGAGCATGGCTGCGGGTGGTTTTTGCCATTGGCTTTGCTGGAATTCTTCAATCTGATGCGGCTGGCGCATAAACAGCATGCGGTTGCTGTCAAAACCTGCAGCGGCGCGGATGTTGCCTATCAGGATGCTGGCCGGTGGATTGCCTGCAAGCTTACCTGAGGCACCGTCTTTGGCAGCCGCAGTGGTATCCGGCCCTGCATCCAGCCTGTACACTGAAGCCACCGGCACGTTGGCCGGTTGCAGGGCAGAACAGCCAGCGGTCAACAATACCAGCATAGGCATTAGTTTGGCGAAGTGGATGCGCTTCATGGCGTTGTTCCTTTCAATTCTCCTGGCCCTGGCGGAGCTGCCTGCCGCCCCCTGATCAGGCTGCTGGGGTTATGTTCAGTCTGCTCAATCAGGCGTGTCAGGGATGCCGACAGGGTCGTCAGTTCTGCCATCAGTCTTTGTATTTCTGGCAGCGTATCACTGCTGATCTGACGCACGCCACCACCCAGTTGATCCACGGCAGTTTTTGCGCTGTCACTGGCCTTGCCTGCCTTGTCGGCCATGGCGGCGACGGCATCGGCACTCTTGCCTACGCGCTGGAACAAGGCGTCCAATTTGGCGCTGGCCTGGGCCGTATTATTGGTGGTGATGGCAGCATTGGCAATGGCTGCACGCATGGTTTCTTTTTGCGAAGCCAGTGTATCCATCACGGTTGACGTATCCTGCAATATCTTGCTGAAGGCCGCACGATTGCTTTCGTTCAGTATAGCATTCACGTTGGCTGCGGTGCGGTCCAGGTTGGCCAGTACGGCACTCAGGACATTTTCCAGCCGGGCGCTTAAAGATGGCTTGGTGCGTATCTGGGGATAGGCTTGTCCGCCCAGCGCCTGCAATGGCGGTGCAGCGGGTGAACCGCCGCTCAGTTCTACATAGGCGATGCCGGTCAGTCCCTGGGTTTTCAGGACGGCTTCGGTATCTGTCTTGATGGGGGTACCGGCAGCAATCGCAAATACCAGTTGCACCTGTTGCGGATTGGCCGGGTCCAGGCTGATCGCATGCACCTTGCCGACATTCACGCCCTGGTATTTGACCGGTGCATCCAGGTTCAGCCCCGCCACCGACTCATTCACCACCGATTGATACAAGACAGTCTGCGTACGCCTGCCCAAGCCGACTGAGAGCCACAGCACGGCAGCCACAAACAAGGCCCCCAGCGCCAGCACAAAGGCACCGACGGCAGCATAATTTACTTTGGTTTCCATGGGCGGTCCTTTGTCGTCTGTTCTGTTTGCCCGGGCGTTTGTGCTTGAGCCTGTTCCTGCGCTGCCCTGCCCCGTGCCCCATCAAAATAATCGCGGATGACAGGGTGCTGCATCTGCGACAGTTCTTCCATGGAGCCGACTGCCAATACCTTGCCTTCACCCAGCACCGCTACCCTGTGCGTTACTTGCCACAACAAGTCCAGGTCATGGGTAATCATGACGATGGTGGGTTGATACAGGGCATGCAAATGCCGCACCAGTGTATCAATACCACCAGCACTGGCCGGGTCCAGGCCCGCCGTGGGTTCGTCCAGAAACAACAGTTCAGGGTCCAGTGCCAGCGCCCTGGCCAGTGCGGCGCGCTTTAACATGCCACCGCTGAGTTGCGCCGGGTACAAGGCGGCTGACTCTGGCTTCAAGCCACTCAAGGATAATTTCCAGGCAGCGATATCGTTGATGCTGGCTTCATCCAGATCGCTATGTTCACGCAGTGGCAAGCCTATGTTTTCGCTGACGGTCAGGGTGCCAAACAGGCCGCCTTTTTGAAACATCACACCACAACGCTGACGCAATGCCGCCGCATCTGCATCGCTGATGTCTGCCAGTTCACAGCCCAAAATGCTGACCGAGCCTGAATCTGGTGTGTGCAACAAAATCATTTCACGCAGCAGCGTGGACTTGCCAGAACCGCTGCCGCCGACGATAGCAAAAATTTCGCCACGGCGTATATCCAGATCCAACCCATCATGCACGACCTTGTCGCCAAAACGGGTACAGACCTGGCGCATTTGAATCACGTAGTCATCGCTTACTGGCAAGGGTGCGGGCGCGGGCATGGCTGCTGTCATTACAGTCCCAGTAAATTAAAGATGACTGAAAACCCGCCATCCAGCACGATCACGATAAAAATCGCCTGCACCACACTGCGCGTGGTCTGGCGGCCCACACTATCGGCATTGCCCTTGGTACGAAAACCCTGATAACAACCTATGGTGGCAATCACCATGGCAAATACCACTGACTTGCCGATGCCGATCAATAAGGTCTTGAGTGGAATTTCAGTCGCAAAGCGCAGCAAGAATTCATGCGGGCTGACACCCAGCTGGTTGCTGGCCATCAGCATGCCGCCCATCACGCCCAGTAAGTCGGCAAACAGGGTCAGCAGCGGCAAGGCCAGTATCAACGCCATCAGCTTGGGGATCACCAACAGATCAACAGGTTGTATGCCTATGGTTTGCAGGGCGTCAATTTCTTCCGTCACCACCATCGTGCCTATCTGTGCTGCATAAGCAGAACCGGAACGTCCGGCGATGATGATGGCCGTAATCAGCGGTGCAAATTCGCGCAGCATGGCGTAACCTACCAGTTCCACCACAAAGATATTGGCACCATAGTGTTTGAGCTGGTCTGCGCCCTGATAGGCAATCACGATGCCGAGTAAAAACGAGGTAATGCCGACGATGGGCAGAGCATCAAACCCGGCAATCTGGATATTGTGCAAAATGGCGCGGCCACGCCAGCGGCCAGGATGCCGTAACAAAGCCAGCATGCCGACAGCAATCGTGCCAACAAAACTCAGCCAGGCCAGATTGTCATGCCAGACATTCACTGTCACCTTGCCAATTTTTTCCAGCAAGCTGTTGGCGTTGACGACCGGCACTGCCGCAGCGGGTATATCACCCAAACCGTCCAGCATATGTTGATAGGCATCAGGCCAGCCCTGCAGGCTGATCTGCGTGCCACTGTCACGCAGCTTTTGCAGACGAGTGTGCAAGACCCAGGCTACAATGCTGTCTATCTTTTGAATTTGCTGGCCATCAAGTTGTATGACCGCCGAATGGCGCAACAATAAGGAATCCAGTTGACGCATGACATTGCCCAACTGGCAGATGGTCCAGCTACCGGACAGTTGTAAGTTGCCAGGTGTCGTCTGCTGAATGCGGGCAGGCAGGCGGGTGGAGTGGAAAGCAGATGTAGCGGCGTTGACAGCGCTGCTTTCAGCAGGTTTATTGGTAACGTCAGGTATGACAGTGGGGCTGGGTGGCATGGCGACTTATCATGAAGTATTCATACATGCAGCCTGCCATTGCACAGCGGTTTTATCTGTGCGCTAGCGTACTCAATTCATCATGTCATCTGACACCCGATTGCCCCTCTTGCCATCCTCCACCCAGGGCTTTAAACAAGCTAATTTTCGCCTGTAACCTGTTCAGTCGTAGTTGTGTCAACTGGTCTTGCGCCTGAAAACGGCTACGCTGGGCATCCAATAAAACCAGCAAATCATCAGCACCGGCGCGATAGCGGATTTTTGATAAATGCAGGGCTTGTTCTGTTTCTTGCAGATAAGCTTGCGACAGGGTTTCCTGCTGCTGGCTGCGGTGGCTGGCAGCCAGGGCGTTGTCCACATCGGCCAACGCTGCCAGCACGGCTTTGCGGTAGGCCAGCAACAACTCGCGTTGGCGTGATTCAGCAATACTGACCTGGGCGTGCAGGCGGCCACCGTCAAAGATGGCTTGCGTTAGCCCAGCGCTCAGGTTGAAGGTAGTGACTGGTGCATTCAACAAGCCATGCAGGCTGTCACTGGCAATGCCTAGTGATGAGCCGAGACTGATGCTGGGGAACAAGGCAGCACGGGCGGCACTGATGTTGGCATTGGCGGCGGCCAGTTGCGCTTCTGCACTGGCCAGGTCCGGGCGGCGATGTAACAGGCTGGCAGGCAAACCGGTGGCGACTGCAGACAGGTTGAGTTGCTGCAGTTGATTACCCGTTACCTGAAAACCAGGCGACACCTGTCAACCATTGATTCTTGCTGTCTGCACTGGCCATCACCAGTTTGCGTATATAAAAACCAGCGACCACAAACACGACCAGGCCAGCAATGACCGCCGCGATGATGACGGGGCGAGTCCAGCGGCTGTATGGCGTGATGGGCGCTTTTGGTGGGTTTGGTGAGTTTGGTGGGGGCTGGTTGTTGCTGGCGTTAGTGGGGTTAGTTGCGTTGCTGGCAGTAGCATCAACATGTGTCGTCGCACTGGCACTATGTGCAGTTTCAGTCAACGGTACTCCATCTGTTTCCGGCACTGGCGTCTGGCCGGGCGGCGTAGTACCTGTCAGCATGATTAGAACTCATTTCATCAATAGGGGTGAGATGCTTTTGCCGCATAACGTGAAACTGAAATGAGTTCTGACACTTTCCCATAACAAGGCTTGGTCCGGAAAAATACTTGCGCAAAACCGCTCCAGCAACGACACAGAAACCGTGAATACACTGTGTGGATGTCGCTGCCGAAACATGCTGGAGCGATTTTGCGCAAATATTCTGTCTATCCTGGCACTGGAAAACAGCTCTCAGCATGGCATGCTGACAGGCTGCTTGCATCATCAACCGTATTGAAGCGTGGCAGAAAAAACAGGGGCGATCTGTGCGCTAGCTAACAGACCAGAACAGACTTTTCTTACAAGCTAAAGCCTACCGTCAAAGCGGCAAGTCGGGTATTTTTCACCGGCTTACCAGGATGTGTTGACCTAACCTACTTCAAGAAAGAAAATCATGCTTTATACCATCGCTGTTGTGTTAATCATTTTGTGGCTGCTGGGTATGGTGTCTGCCTACACCATCGGTGGCTTTATCCATGTCTTGCTGGTGATTGCCATCATCATGATCTTGCTGCGCCTGATCAGCGGCAGAGGCCTTTGACCCTGCTGTATCGTGTACTACGACCATGGCTGACTAAACCGCGGGCCATCCCCGGCCTGCTGGTGGCCCTGGTTGGCATGATTGGTCGTGCCGTGCTGGAATGGGTACGCCATCGCGCTGCCAGCAAAGGCGCAGCGCTGGCCTTTTATACGCTGTTTTCCATGGTACCCGTCTTGATACTGGTGCTGGCCATCGCCGGTTTTTTTTATGGCGAACAAGCCGCCCAGGGGCAATTATTCAATCAGTTGCGTGGTCTGGTGGGCCAAAGTGGAGCAGCCGCCATACAGCTATTGCTGGCCGGTGCACACAATGTGGATGAAGGACGTATCGCCACCCTGGTCGCCAGTGTACTGCTGTTGATCGGTGCCACCAGCGTGTTTGCCGAACTGAAAGAAAGCCTGGATGAAATCTGGCAAGTGCCACCCAGCCGCAGCAATAGTCTATGGCAATTTTTACGCACGCGCCTGCTGTCGTTTGGACTGATACTGGTCCTGGCATTTTTGATGCTGGTGTCTCTGGTCGTCAGCGCCCTGCTGGCGGCGCTGGAACATTACTGGCAAGGCAGCCGCACGGTAGTGGCGCTGGTATTGCTGCCCTTGTCGTCGGGCATAGGTTTCGTGGTGATTGCGTCGCTGTTTGCAGTCATCTTCAAGATGCTGCCCCAGGTACGCCTGTCATGGGGTGATGTCTGGGTTGGTGCGGCGGGCACGGCAAGCCTGTTTTACGTAGGTAAATTACTGATCGGCGTATATATCGGCAATAGTGGAGTCGCCAGCAGTTTTGGTGCTGCTGGCTCTATCATCGCCCTGCTGCTATGGGTGTACTATTCTGCCCAGATCTTTTTGCTGGGCGCAGAATTCACCCGCCAATATGCCTACAGCCTGGGCAGCTTGCGCGCAGTCGAACTTATTCCCCATGCATCGCCTTAGCAGGCATGACGTGGAACATCCACTTACGGCGCTAAGGCTCCTTGAACAGCTTCCAGCTTTCCATCCGACGGCAAGGCTGGGACGTGGATCAGTTTCATGATCAAGGGATAAACGTTAACGTTGTCGAATGCTGGCAGCACCACGGCCTTTTTAAAGGCGGGGCCGTTGGCAATAAACAGTGCCTGCATTTCTTTGCTCAGATTATCGTAGCCATGCGATCCCTTGCCGGGCTTGGCAGCGGCACTGGCATCGGGAACGATCAACCAGCCCACCTCTGCCAGGCAGATAAAACGCGGTACTCGCGGGTTTTGTCCGTAATGAAAACGCACCGGTATGTTTTCTTTTTTCCAGCACTGCATATGTGCATGCGGTTTCAATAGCTCTTTGGCCACCACGTCTTCTTGCCCTTGTTTCGGGTCTATGCCTGCATAGCTGCCATAGGTCACCACGTCGTAGAGCGACGGATTGGCGATCTGGTCCAGTTGCACCATGCGTTCAGCGCTGGTCGCCGCCATGCCATGATCGGACACAACCACAACATTGGCGTCAATATGCCGTGCACGCAAACCCGCCATCAGGCGTGTGATAGCTGCATCAGCACTCGCTACCGCTTCTGTTACCTCTGCCGTATCAGGGCCATATTCATGTCCCGCATGATCCACCTGATCAAAATACAGCGTCAAAAACTGTGGACGGGTGGCGACTGGTTTGTCCAGCCAGCCCAGCATGGTATCAACCCTGTAAGCCGGACTTTTCTTATCATCAAAAGTGCGGTATTCAGATGGACGCACACCATGAATGGCCGCTTCTGAACCAGGCCAGAACATGACACCGGTAGCCACCTTGTTCTTTTCTGCCGTGACCCAGACCGGCTCCGCCTCATCCCACCAGCGGCGATCAACAACAGCGTCATGCTTACTTAGCTTGAATCTGACACCAGAGATGCTGGGGTCGTCCATGCTATTGCCGACTATGCCGTGGTGGTCAGGACGCAAGCCCGTCACCAAGGTGTAATGATTGGGAAAGGTAATCGAGGGAAAAGAAGGATACATAGCCTCAGCACGCACACCATCGGCAGCCAGCGCATTGAGCGTGGGTGTGACACCCCGTTGCAGATAATCAGGCTTGAAGCCGTCTATTGATACCAGAATGACCGGATGGTAATCGCGCTTGTCTGCTATGTCAGCAGCAGCAGTTTTTTGCGACGCTGGTGCACAAGCTGCCACAGACAGGGCGATGAAGATAGGGATAAAGGTTTTTGCGTAGAAGGATTTCATCATGTCGGCAAAAAAAGTACTACGTCAAGTGAATGGAGTAATTGTCGAGCGCCCATATTATGACGTGAACGACGATGCTTGTGAGGAATAGGACTTACTATTGCCTTATTTGACGATCCGACTATTCTTAATCATGTCATACAAAAGCTGTGCCGCTGGTG
The DNA here is from genome assembly GCF_058808955.1 of Undibacterium sp. GW821-FHT11B02. Classification (NCBI taxonomy): domain Bacteria; kingdom Pseudomonadati; phylum Pseudomonadota; class Betaproteobacteria; order Burkholderiales; family Oxalobacteraceae; genus Undibacterium; species Undibacterium sp. GW821-FHT11B02. Next base: position 422,008 of record NZ_JBXASD010000003.1, read on the forward strand.
ACAGGCGGGCGGCCTTGCGGGCGACCAGGACCAGGGTTCTGGAAATGACCGGGTCTTGCAATTTGATCACCCGCAGACGGGGATAAGTACCTTTTAACATGGCAAGATTGGGAACAATGGCGGCAGCAATACCGGCCTCGACCAGACCCAGGGCGGTGGAGTTGCGCTGCACTTCGTAATGAATCTGCAGGCTCAGTCCAACTTGCCCACCTTGGCCACCTTGCATGCTTTCGCTCCCCAGATAACCATCGAGTAAGGCACGGTTACCACTTGCCTGTCCGGCAAAAATCAGCGGATGTGATTGTAACTGTGCCCAGGTGATGCTCTTGCGCCTGGCCAGCGCATGGTCGTCGCGGCAGACCAGCACAAATTGGTCTTGCAGCAAAGGCGTGGTGGTCAGTTCAGGGTGATTGGGGCCAGCCAGGTTGATGCCAAACTCGGCTTCGCGCCGCAGTACAGCTTCGGCAACGCCAACCGATGCGTGATCAAGTATCTTGATACGATTGTCGGGGAACAATGCCGAATATTCACGAATGACCTGCGGCAGGTAACGTATGCCCGCCGTCGGTATACAGGCAATCGACACATCACCGCGCTGGGATTTGCCGGTTTCGCGTATCTCGGTCAATGCTGCCGACAGTTCTTGCAGCAAACGCCTGGCTTGCGGCAAAAAATCCTGCCCCGTCCTGGTCAGGGCGATAGAACGCGTGGTTCTTTCCAGCAAGGTCACCCCCAGAAAAATTTCCAGATTGCGCAATCGCTGCGTCACAGCCGTTTGCGTGACATGCAGCACATCAGCCGCTTTGTTAAAACTGCCATGGTCTGCAATAGCAACAAAAGCCTGTACTCCGAGGATATCGATTTTCATAAGAAAAATGAATCAATGGTCTAAATAAATTCATTGTACTTTTAATTGAGCAAGTACGAAGATAGCCTTATAGAAAAAATTTTCATGCCGTAAGAGAGCACCTTATGTTGAATCCGCCCTTGCCCGCCATTGCTGTGACCGAACCTGCCAGCTTGTCAGCAATGCGCCTGTTTTTTGTCTTTTCAAAAATTGCCCTGACTGGTTTTGGTGGTGTCATGCCCTTTGCCTACCGCGCCCTCGTCGAGCAATACCGCTGGCTCAGTCCAGAAGAGTTCGCCCGCTATCTGGCCCTGAGCCAGGTCTTGCCCGGCCCAACGATCTGCAATGTTGCCTTGATGATAGGCAAACGCTATGCGGGCATACCAGGTGCCCTGGCTGCCATGGCTGGCCTGATCATTGCCCCTTTCCTGCTGGTGATAGCGCTTGGTGTTGCCTATCAGCGCTTTGGCAAGCTCGCCATGGTACAAGATGCGCTGACTGGCATGACGGCAGTGGCAGCAGGTCTGGTACTGGCGACCGCCGTCAAGATGGCGATGTCACTGTTTGGTAAAGCTGGCAAGACGAGTAACACTGTTAACACTGGCAACACTGGTAACACTGTTGATACCGCCAAGACTGCTGAAACTGACAGCCCGGGCAAAAGCAACATGCGCAACCGCCAGGTTGGCTTACAGGCAGTGTTGATGACCCTGGCCTTTGCGGGTCTGGTATTGCTCAAATGGCGTCTGATTGTCGTGTTTGTCTTGCTGGCACTGCCTGGCAGCGTCGCCGCTTATTTTCTGAAAGATAAAAATGGATGACCAATCCCCCATGCTGGATCTGTGCCTGCATCTGGCCCTGTTATCGATGATGGCAGTCGGCGGCGGCCTGGTGATGATGGCACCTGACATCAGTCATTTTGTCGTCACTGAAAAACACTGGGTCACCAGTACCCAGTTCGCCTCTGCCTATGCCATCGCACAAGCGGCACCCGGCCCCAATTTATTGTTCATATCCTTGGTGGGCTGGCTGATTGCTGGCTGGACGGGTGCCATATTGACGACCCTGGCAGTCATCGTCCCGTCTACCATATTGACCTTGTCTGTCATCAGCCTGAAGACATCAAACGTCAACACCCGCCTGACAGGCGCAGTACGCGATACCTTTGCGCCGATTTCCATCGGCTTCTTACTGGCGACAGCCTGCCTGTTCACCCAGTTGGACAATGCCAGCTGGCGCACCGACGTGATCACACTGCTGACTGCCATCATCGTCTTGCGCAGCAAGCTTAACCCGGTCATCCTGATCGCCGCCGGTGCCGCAGCAGGGATGCTGCACATCATATAAGCGAATCTACACTCAACTCAGTTCAGGGGGAATACATCATGCCCGACGCCCACACCAGCCTGACCCTGCAAATGTTGGAATGGATACAGCAACAGCCGCGCAGCTATCCAGAAGTGCTGGACGCCTGGCACAGCACCTGCCCGCGCCTGTGCATCTGGGAAGACGCCTGCGCCGATGGCCTGATCAGTTGTGATGGTGGCAGTACTGGCCTGGTGACAGTCTCTGCAAAAGGCAGGGAGATGTTGCTGGGTGCAACAAAAGTACCAGTGCCTTTTTCAGCCTTGAAGCAGATAGATGAAGGTGTGACAAATTGAGTTGTTGAGCTGAAGAATAAATTATCCAGATGCGGGCAATCAGCCAGAATTATTTGCACAGTTTTTTAACGATCTCATTCAGTGAGCAATTATTTATCTATGAAAATTTGCAAAAGTGTTCGAGAAAGTTGTCGACAGCCATTTATATAATCCACCTTTGACATATACCACTGAATCGTCTATAACACCAAGCGAATCCCCCTTATACGAGCCACCAGAGAAATACAACGTCAACACTGTACGACCATCACTTTGCGCAAAGAATTTAACTCTCCACCTAATGTCTTCTTCCCAGCGATTATCAAAAGTTCTAAGTGACGTATTTTTCAATGAAGAGATCAACCCCTGCATCATTTTGTTTTTCGAGGATAGTTTCTCAATATTTAATTTAACATCATGATTACTATCCAATAATGAAGGAGACATAGGAATAACCATTACTGCAGTTGGCGTCATCCACACTACTTCAATGCTCCCAATTTCATCCCTTGCAAGCATAGTCGACAAATTTTCAAGCTTTTTTTCTGCTTCGACCGTTTTAAAGTCTTTGTTTTCACCAGCCTGAACACACTGAGATGACCACATGACGAGGATTGCAACACAAACCAATAAATTTCTTATTTTCATTTTATTGCAGCCTTAATTTTCTATGTTAGAGCTTACGCAAAATTGTCCCAGCAAGGTCTGGCGGAACTAAGCATAGCCCCTCAATTCTGAATTGCAACTATGTATTTATGCATTAGCTATGCCGCTACCAAAACTTTTTCCATAGCTAAGATTTTCGCGGACGCTCTTAAAGAAATTTGCATACCCTCAGTGATCAAAATTTATCTGCCCCTGATTCATTGCTCAACCTGCTGGCCCCGAAGAGTCATCGGTACAATTACCTTTCCTTATCAGGGTCCAATTCGGGAAATTTTTCAACAATCGACTGCATCAAGGAAATATATATTTCCCCCATTGCCATCCCCAGTGCGTTGCGCAATTTCCCTTTGATCTCAAGATCTTCAATACTATCAATAATAAGCGCCACATCGTTAAGGCGCGAATTAACAGATTCACAGCCTTGCATTAAAACCTTTGCCTCATCTAAATTCATATCCTGATAATCCAAATAATTAGAACTCATTTCATCACTGGGGGCGAGATACGTTTACTAAAATCGCAGGCTGACACATTGGACGAAGCAGTCAATAGCGGGGTACCACTCAGCAATTTAGCGGGACATTTTTGTACTTTTTGAATTTTATTTCAAATACCCCTGAAAAAAATAGCTTTCCTTGATACAGTTGCGTCCAGCGCTCATCAAATGGCTCTTGCTAGTTCCGATTGAGCTTCGAAATTTCAACCAGATTTTACAGGGAGCACCATGTCAGCCGTTTTAAACACCATCCTGATTTATGCGAAAAACCCGTCGGCTACGGCTGAGTTTTATCGCAAGTTCTTTGACTTTGAAACCACCGGGGAGATGGTCGAGGGTTTAATCGAACTTAATTCTCCCGCCGCTGGTGCCAGCATCCTGATTCATCAAGCTGCCAGGACCGTTAAGCTTGGTCAGGTTGGTGTGAAGCTGATGTTTAGCGTTAAGGATATCGAGAGTTTTAAAGAACAATGTGCGCAACGTGGCCTGGTCTTTGGCAGCACGCATCAGGCCAACGGGTATTCTTTTGCGAATGTCAAAGACCCCGATGGCAATTCGGTGGCGATATCAAGCCGCGCCTATCGTGCTACGGCCTGACAGGCCAGGGCCGCAGCTTGGGTGAGGATATGCCAGCGTATCACTGGCATGGATCGCCTAAGCGCCCCAGCACTAGAACCTGTTTACGATCTGTGGCCAGCGTGCGTCAGCGGGGTCAATCGAACACTGTCCTGTCTATTTTTTTACTCAATGCTTTTTACCATTCATGAATCTGTGGAATTGGACCAAAAATGGCAACACCAATTAGGACAGCGCTTATGAATATGGCGATCCACACTGCAACACCCGCAAAGAAATAGATATTATCAAGAAGCACCATTAATACAAAGCCGACGATTTGAATTAACAACGTTGGCCTTTTTTTTGAATCATCATCAAATTGTCCACTACCAAGTTTTGGTGCTTTCACGATTCCGAGGGTTGCAAAAATAATAGTCAAACGACCCGTTTCGCAAATTATCTTCCCAAGCTTGTCTATAAGCTTCCATGCATCGCTCATCGCGTACTCCTAATTGCTGAAGTGGCTATCTTTACTGAATATGTCCCCATGTATCACTGGCCAAGAATATTTTTAAGTGCTTCATTTGAAAGCCCAACCATTCCTGAAACCGTAGTGAAAGATATCACTCAAACATTATTCAGGATGGTTGCTGAACTAACGATCCAAGCATTGGATTCGATTTCTAAAACAACATGCATCTTTACTTCGCGATCCCTGCCTTTTACAACAAGTGTGAAAAAGGCATTTCCATTTCTTTGCCCACCGTTTTCATGCTCTTCGATAGAAAATTCCTCAAACCAAGGCAAATGCACCGATACAATTGGACCAATTAAATCTGATACGTCATTGGCATTTGATAAGGAACTTTCTGCTTTTTGAAAAGCTTCACTTTGAGTGGCAAAATAATGTGCCAAAGGAAAAGCACTGCTAAACACTAAAATGAAACCTACTCCAAATCGAACAAGCATTGTTGTCAACTTAGATTTTTTCATTCACATTCTCCGCTACCGACGATTGAAAACTGCGTACCCACACAAATGGTCCTTCTTCACCGATATGATTTCCACACATCAGATGAACCGGCAACTATTCTGACACCAGCAAATTCTCAGGCGTTAAAAACTTCCGTTCCAAGAACCGATATAATAAAAACCCGACTCCACCAAGTAACCAACCGCCTAGAATAGCTGCAACAATGGAGTCCGTTAACATCAGCTCTACAATCCCATCCCTTTTTAAGCTTGCCAAATTTCTTTTTATTCCATTTGGAATAAATAGGTTTGCTATGGTTAATGACATTGTCCCACATATCTGCCCAATCAAAATTCCAGTTAGAAGAGACCTGAAAACTGAGACTTTCTTCCGATAAGAAAAAACGGCTAGCGCAAGTAGCAGCGACAGGCTAAGCAATATCAAATATGCCAGCAGCATTTCAGGCAATCTAATCAATGTAAAGATGAAGCTATACTCCATCATTAACAAAAGAGGGATTGGGGAAAACGCAATTAATACCAGCACTGGCCGCCTCATCACTAATTTATTATTTTCCTTCATCGTACTTCGCTTTTTGCAAAAAGGCGCAGGTCTTACATTACGACAATTCTACACCAAGGAAATGTATGAATGTAGGCCCTAACCCAAGCTTTCCATTTAACAACCAAAGCCAGCTAAATAGAAATGCTTTGTGACCGATAACCCTGCAAAAAAAGGCCGTGCTTGGAATTCATTACAAGCTAGTTCCGTATTGTCGGCACGTTTTTTCCAGTTGGCAGATTGTCTGCCTCTTGGTAGCCCTACTTCGTCACTCTCGTCATAAATATATCCAGCAGATGCGCCAATCATTCCGCCGCGATCGAACACAATTAATTTTGGTTCGGTTGTCGAGTGTAAATGTGCAATTTTTTCCAGGTAAGCAGATCGCATAACAAAGAAATGCAATATATCGCCTGCATCGTAGCAACGATATAGAAAGCTGAGAGGTGATAATAAAAACAGCATAAATAAACAAAAAGAACCTAGTGGCATCACCGTTTTACTGTACAGCTTGTTTCTAAAATTATTAAGACAAGCGCGCAAGGAAAAAATTACCCATATTCCCCAAATAATAAATAAGGAAGGCATAACAATTAATACAAAAGTAAATGTTAAACCAATGGGAGACGCTCTAAGCAATACCAGGCACAAGGGTGCCAAAATTGAATATTGCATGACCGCTGTTTTATTCATATATCTTGGGTCTTAAAAATATTTACTCTCGAAAGAGCACAAGTTTAGGGCGAGGGAATTTTGCTATTTTACCATCCGTCAGTAGTACCCACTGAGAAGAGGGAATTGGTGCCCTCCCTCTCAAATCTTGTCACAGGTTCTCTGAAATGCAATCCCATATTTTTTTCCATTTTTTATTACACTCTCACCGCCAAAATCTTGAGCATTGTCTATGAATAATAAATTATTCTCAAAGTCAAAAACACTTGTTTTATCAAAGAGTATGTTCACGAAAGAATCGTTTTTGTCGAAAAAAAAAGCGGGAATCGTTCAGGAAAAATTTGAATACTTGATGGTGATCAAAAACCGTTTCATCGATCAACCAATAACGAACTCCCAAAATTACATTAGCTGAATTACGAATATAGTCATAAAAAACCCCGCCAAGCCCCACATCCCGAGCCGGTGTCCATATCTCTTCATCTATTAGGAACGGACCTGTTGATTTACATTGAAATTCCGTTTCATTAATATTTGGTACAAGCAAATGAGTGGTAGTTGTATGGCTCATTTATTTCCCTCGCACATTTTCTTCAATATTTTGATTTTTTCCTTTTGTGTTTTTATACGAGGAAGATTGTCATTTTTTTTACTTATCGAGTACGTTTCCAGTCTTTCTTCTACCAAACGACCAAATCACATTTTGTCTGGACGCACCATTATCCAAAAGCATCCAGTCACAATCATTCCGCATAGGCTACTCACGAGCATAAATCCCATCGATGACATAAAGCTCATTTGAGCCGCTTCCCAATCTGCCCCAATCAGACCGATAAAAAAGATAAATACGAAAATGAAGGTCCCCAATATTAGCCCCAATAATAGAAAAAGAGGAAATGTTAGAGTTCGACGACGAGATAGCCACCAATACGAAGGCAGTACCAATAACACCATTGCTGGATATCCCAGCAGTGCGGAAAAACCAAAATAAAACGCAGCTCCAAAAGGGCTGGGGTTAAATGAATCACGAATTGCAAATATCAAGCCGGGTACAACAGGCGCTACCGATATGCCGAAAATAATTCGAATTAATTTAAAATAAGTCATAGCTAAATATTGGTTTTTACATCTGAATTTTTTAGGTAGCTTATCGAAAATTTCACATATAAAAAACCACTCGTATCCACAGGATTGAGCGAGTGGCTTTTACTGAAATGCCGTTTTTTATTTTTAACACGTCACCAATCTTCTGTTTAATGCGCCCCCGAATCAGAAGAGGGGCATTGATATATTTCAATGGGAGCTGGATGAAAGCTGCAAGTCCATTGCATTCCCTTTTCTGTAAAAACTGGTTTCGCAATCAATGTTACTTTCCCGTCGATGCTCTTTACTGTGATCACACCACCTTCACTCACATCCCAATACTCAACCCCGTTCTTATGTATAAAATCATTTGAAAAAGTAGGTTTAGAAGCATTAATTTGAGCACTTGAAGTTGTCTTATTTTGAGCAACAAAATCTCTAAGCTCAAAAAAAATCTTATTCTTGTAGAGCGCATGCGCGCGACAAGAATAACTGCAGAACGGCCAAATTAAAATGACGGATATTATTGCCACTAATAATAAGGGAAATATCAAAAACAGTTTTTTACGAACGAAAAAGTATTTGATATTTAACGGAAAAAAATTTTCTTTAGGCATTCAATAATCTTTTCTCTGTATCGAACTTCTGAGTAACAGCCTCGGACAGTACCACCAACAACATACAACCAGAAGAGTTACGCAAAATTTATACTGCCAGATGAGAAAATTTCCTGTCATTGAGTAAACCAGGTGCTTTGATGTTTGGTGCCTATCAAAAAATCCGCCCAACCTGCAAAAATCAAGGTTGGACAGAATATTGAGCCATCTGAATTTTAAATTCATGTAACCCCCTATAGCTCAAACGGCACACTATCCCAACGCAACACCCGAAACATCAGTTTTTGAGGTTTGGTGAAATTACGCCTTCAACAATGACGGAGGATATTCGGCCTTTTTGAAACGGAATCTCATTGCTCCACAAGGCGAAAATGTCATCTGAAGCATATCCGTCCTCCCTTCTATTGGCAAGCACTCGAATACTCGCAACTGTTCGTTAGTTTCTATATTAATGACCACATCACTCACCCCATGTAAAACTATCGTGCCAGATTGACGAGCAGGATACTCAGGCAGGCCATGAAAGTTGGCATACATATCTTCAAATTGAAATTCAATTGTCCGACGCGAAGAATCCCAAACAAATGTATTAATGATCGAATCATGAAGCCCTGCCATTTTAAACAGGTACGCAAAAAAATCACTCATAAGTTCCTCATGGAGCAGCAGCATTTGCAGGAACAGTCCACCTGAGGGTGACGCCCTGCACATGGACTGTCAGTGTTTGAAACGCTATTGTACCGCTGCTATTGTTGGTGACGGTCAGTTGCCCTGCACCGTTGAGGGTGGTGCTGGTGTTGTTGACAATGACCTGGGCGCTGTTGGCGTAGAAGGGTTAGTTTTACCACCAAATTTTTTGATAAATACATCTGGATATTTCGATATCGGCGTCCATCGAAAACCCGCTTTTAACCGAAAAAATGCAGCTAAAGGCGGAATATATTCGACCAATCAAACGCGGAACAGAGCAGCAGCAACATCTGTGCATTTACATGACACCTGCTTTGAATCCTTCGTTCACTCTGACATCCAAACATCCCACCAAATATCAACAGACAACGGAATCATTCTGGTCATTTGTTTCACCGACAATGTCGGACCGCCGTTTCCGGTTGCTGAGCTCCAAAAACAGCTAATTTCCAACTTTATTCCTCGTTTTTGTAACTCTGTGATCTTATGCGCCAACGGGGAAAAAATGTCTAACAGCCAATCAATGTGTCTCCGACAATCTTTAGAATTCAATTGCCCCTTTGTCGTCAAAAACCACGCGTTGATAGTCTTGGTTTCGGGATTGAATATCGTTGTGCGACTGGGCATAATGCCCAAAAATTCAGATATCACTGCCGGGCTTTCGTCCCTAGAAAAGATCGCCATAGTTGCGTAGGTTCGCTCACAAGAAGGGTAATCGTCTATGTAGTTTTTATCCGTTTGCAATTTTCACCTCAGAGGGGAATCGGTAGTTGTCAATAAGGTAGTCGGACTTAATTGATCCGTTACTACGCCCGCCACACAAGGCGTTCTCTTGAAGGATTCCGCATATTTTGCATTTTTTTGTATGCCTAGTTTGTGATGCTGTGGTGCCGCCGCTGTTGCTGGTGACGGTCAGTTGCCCTGCACCGTTGAGGGTGGTGCTGGTGCTGCCGTTGTTGACGATGACCTGTGCAATCCATGAAGGTAGTGCACATGACGATACAGCAGGCTGCGAAGAAATGGACTATGCATATACAACACTGACGCAAAGCATTGAATCGCTTTGATATAAAATTTGGTGAGCGCATCAACGCTCACCAATAGTTCAAAGAGAATTTACACAGTTATTTTTACAGTTCCTATTTTTTGCAGATTCGAATAACTGCGTTTTAGAATTTATTTTTTATTCTCTCTTACGGCATTTCTTTTTTTGTTACGTTTCAAAGCAGAATCTATGTCAAATCTTGCGTCAGACATACCGTTTTTTTCTGCTAATTCCAACCATTTTATGGCATCGTCAAACTTGTCCTCTGAATCAAACCGCAATAACAATAGCCCCAAATTATATTGTGCTAGCGGATAGCCTTTTTTTGCAGCAAATTCCATCCAGTAGACAGCCTTATCATAGCGCCTATCCAAGAGATCATAACGCATACCTAAGGCTGTCGCGGCAACCACATCTCCCTGTTCAGCTTTTTTAATCAAAACCTCAAGCTCTTTTTTCGAAAGATGCATTGTATCTTGTCCAGAAGGAAGATCAGGTACTGGTATTTTTATCCCATTTTCGTCTACCCGAAACTGTCCTTTTACACCGATTTCGTTCTTGATTAAATCTTCACCAGAAAACACAACGGGGGAAATACACAGCAATGAAATAAAGAAACAGCATATGAGTATTTTCATTTTTTTTCGCAATTACATTTAAAAGTAGTAAATTTCCCTGGGTCCTTGGGGTTTGGTATTTTATGTTGCAAATCTTTCGATCCCATTGTGTAGTAAGTGCCATTTCCCCTTATCCAAGTTAAATGATCAGGCGCAGTTACATCCATACCCATTTCATTACTTACATCTTGAGCATAATTCCTATCTGTAGGACGTCCATCCTCTCCAGACCTATTCTTCCCAACTTCACAAGCCAGTATGAATATGCTCTTTTTCCCTTTAAATTTGGGGTCGTCACGAATTCGTTCTGCTAATTTATCGGCCAATATACCTTTACCTTCCGGATCAACAGAATGGTCAACTACCCAGTATTCGTTACCGTGACTAGCTACGATATACGTGCCTGGAATAGGTGTTATATTATTTGCGTTTTTCCATTCCTGTGAACCTGGCTGAAACAAATTCATGTCAGCTTGCAAACCATACTTATCTACTATAAATACAGGACTTCCACCGACATACCCAAACGTATTGATCTCCCCCATCCAACCCAATCGGATCACTCTCCACATACCTCCCCGCCTGCGAATCATAATCCCTGAAGTAGTTATAGCGCAGACCTGTCTCCGCATCAAAGTACTGCCCCGGGAAACGGAAGTTAAACGTGAACTTATTTGTCGCTGTCGTCGGCTGCTCATTCGGTGCCGATTCCCCAAACGGTGCACTGTCCCAACGCCAGACTTCATTGCCAGCCGCATCCGTAATCACTCTCGGTGTATTGATGTGATCTGTCTGGATATCATACACCTTCGGTATATACGCTGTCACATTCACAGCTACTGGTGCTGAGGTGCTTACGGTACCATCGGTATCTGTCGCTGTCGCATTCAGGTTGATGGTTGCTGGTGCTGTTGCATTGGCCGGGTTGGCCGTTAAGCTGATGCTGGGTGGGGTGTTGCTTCCTGCTCCACTACCACCCGTTGCAGTACTAAGCACCTGACTATACACAAACGCAGCCGGCCCACCATTGGTACTGGTGATGTTGTTGGCAAACACTTCTCCAATCAATGCAAAGTTATTCGCACTGGTGAGGTTGACATCGCCCTGGTCTACATAGATACCGGCAGCAATCTGTGCCCCTTGTACGGTGCTGAAGTTGCCGTTATACAGGTAGAGCTTGAGCTTTTGTGGTTGTTGCGCCTGGATCTGGGTATTGCCCATGGTGCTGCCACAGGTGCCGCTGATGTTCCAGCAGGTGGGGCCTGCATTGAGAGTGAAGGCGTTTTTAAAATACAGGTTGACGCTGGTGGCGGTATTACCACTGGCGGCTGGGCTGACGGTGAGGTGGCAGCTTTGTTGCCAGTTGGCGGTTTCATCGAACTCATTTCATCAATAGGGATGAGATGCGTTTGTCTTATAACGTGGGCTGGCAAGGCGGACGAGGCAGTCAATAGCGGGTCTATTGACAACGAGTTCAACGCAGTCCAGCGCGCGTTATAAGACAAACCCTTCGGGAGCTGGCGATTCGGGCGCATTGCAGCGTTGCGCCGCTTGCTAAGGCACCAGCCTGCTACGCGTCACGCCTTGCACTACATCCCGAATCGCCTTGCTCGCACTCATCCCTATTGATGAAATGAGTTCTAGTAATCGCCCGGTTCAAACTCCATGGTGGTGCCATTGCAGTTGGAGACATTGAGTTGTTTGATGCGGGTTGCCACACTGCCACCCTGGAAGTGCAAAATACCACCAGCCTGGGTGGTGACTTTGGCGTATTCCCCTGCTGGCAAGCTGAGGGTGCTGCCTTGTACTTTAACGGTCAGGGTTTGGGATGCTGTGCTGCCGCCGCTATTGCTGGTGACGGTTAGTTGCCCGGCTCCGTTGAGGGTGGTGCTGGTGCTGCCATTGTTGACGATGACCTGGGCGCTGTTGGCGTAATTCACATCCAGCAAATTGCTGGTGCTGAGGTAGGTCGGCAGGGTCAGGCGGCTACACTTGGTGCATGTTGTCCATGCACGGGGCTGCTACTTGTCCATTCAGAAATTTACTTTAGTCCTTCTGATGAAACGAAAAAAAAACCAAACAGAAGCGGTCAGGCTTGTCATCTGTTTGGTCTCGTCCTTTTCCCTATCGGTGCCTGAACATTGACTTTGCCTGGCAATGTTCAGAATGTGCTCAGTCCAGTTAGCACTGAGCACATTCGCAGAAGAGTGCAAATCGCTTTGCATCTCCGCATATAGAATTGAATTTTATTCAGAATGCAAAAGATTTTAGGGGTATCCCAACAACGCAAATCGGATGTGGTGCTATTGGTCAACTAAACACTGAACAAGGTAAATATCTACTCTTTCTTTTTATCAATGTCCCCATTTTTTTCAAAAAATATATGCTTATGTGAATAATAAAAAGCAAAGAGCCATAGCACTCCAATAATAGGAAGTGTATATGAGGCAATATCAATATCGAAACATACATGGAATACTATCATTAGTAATGCAATTGCAAATACTAAAGCCACAATCTTGTAAACCATCAATAATGATTTAGATTTTTTATACATAGATATATTAAAGAAATTATTTCAATATACTAAATTGAAATTACTAATTTGTATAGACATACTCCGTCCAGCATTTCATTCCGCCACAAGCAGACCCAATGCCAACTTGCGGTTTAATTGTAAATATTTTTCCTTTGGGATCAATGCTGTAGCTAGGATTACCATCGCTAAATTCTACTGAAGCACTTCCGTGCGGGGTAACCATCATCCCACCATAAGATTCAGACCATCCCTTATCAACACCTCCCGCACCTACTCCAACTGTTGGGCCACCTCCAGCATATAAGCCAGGCCCTATAACCACACAATACTTTTGATAGAGCCCCCATTTACCATTGGTGTCGAATCCGAAGCCGTACTCTACAGTACCACCTTTCATAAGACCGTGATATTGCCGACCGATGCCAATTTGCATATTCATAGTCACAGGAGTACCCGCGTGATCATGCACCGGAGAAACGTTCTGTTTAAAGAAATTCATGAAACTAATCGCACCAGATGGAATCCCACCATTCGATGTCGCTCCACTGCTATTTGAATTTCCGTTATTTACATTTCCCGATCCAAACCCTCCTCCACCAAAATCACCACCTCCCATATTTGTACCTGGAGCCAAGCCAAATTTGTCATGATACGCAAAGGGCCGTCCGTTCACGTAATCGTACGTATTAATCCCCCCACCCAATCCAATCGGATCACTTTCAACGTAACGCCCCGCCTGCGGATCATAATCCCTGAAGTAGTTATAGTGCAGATTCGTCTCCGCATCAAAGTACTGTCCCGGAAAGCGGAAGTTAAACGTAAACTTATTCGTCGCCGCTGTCGGCTGTTCATTCGGTGCAGTTTCTCCAAATGGTGCACTGTCCCAACGCCAGACTTCATTGCCACTTGAGTCTGTAATCACTCTCGGTGTGTTGATGTGATCTGTCTGGATATCATACACCCTCGGTATATACGCCGCCACATTCACCGCTACTGGTGCTGAGGTGCTTGCTGCCCCAACGTTGTCGGTTACCTTGGCTGTGATGCTGTAACTACCTTGCGTCACATTGGTCCAGTTGACGCTGTAGCTGCTGCCGTTAGTTGCTGTCGGTGTGGTCGTTGTAGCGATCAGTGTCGTCCCCTGATAGAACTGCACCTGACTGATGCTGTTGCCACTGGCCGCTGTTACCGCAGCTGTCAGGCTGATGCTGGCCGGAGCAATGAAGTTGCCATTGGCAGGTGACAGGCTGATGGTTGGCGGTGTGGTGGTGGTTCCACCCGTTGCAGTACTAAGCACCTGACTATACACAAACGCAGCCGGCCCACCATTGGTACTGGCGATGTTGTTGGCAAACACTTCTCCAATCAATGCAAAGTTATTCGCACTGGTGAGGTTGACATCGCCCTGGTCTACATAAATACCGGCAGCGATCTGTGCACCTTGTACGGTGGTGAAGTTGCCGCTATACAGAAACAGCTTGAGCTTTTGTGGTTGTTGCGCCTGGATTTGGGTATTGCCCATGCTGCTGCCACAGGTGCCGCTGATGTTCCAGCAGGTGGGGCCTGCATTGAGGGTGAAGGCGTTTTTAAAATAGAGGTTGACGCTGGTGGCGTTGTTGCCACTGGCAGCTGGGCTGACTGTAAGGTGGCAGCTTTGTTGCCAGTTGGCGGTTTCAATATAATAATCGCCCGGTTCAAACTCCATGGTGGTGCCATTGCAGTTGGCCACATTGAGTTGTTTGATGCGGGTGGCGACACCGCCGCCCTGGAAGTGCAAAATACCACCGGCCTGGGTGGTGACTTTGGCGTATTCCCCTGCTGGTAAGCTGAGGGTGCTGCCTTGTACTTTAACGGTCAGGGTTTGGGATGCTGTGCTGCCACCACTATTGCTGGTGACGGTTAGTTGACCTGCACCATTAAGCGTGGTGCTGGTGCTGCCGTTGTTGACGATGACCTGGGCGCTGTTGGCGTAATTGACGTCCAGCAGGTTAGCCGTGCTGAGGTAGGTCGGCAGGGTCAGGCGGCTGACGTTGGCACCGCTGGCGGCAATGGTGGTGGCTGCGGCTGTACTGGTGGTGCTGCTGTTTTTACACAGTTGGGTACCCAGCAGGTTGGCTGCAGTGACATTGACCTGGGGGCTGTCATAAAACCCGGGGTTGCAGTATGCCTGGGTGTTGACGGTGTCGCCCAGGGTGATTTTGCCGCCACTAAAGACGTTGAAGACGCTGGGGGTGCTTGGGGTGGTCTGTGCAGCGACGGGGGCGGTGAAGCAGCTTAACAGGGCTGCACTGCTTACTGACAGCAGCAAGCTGCCCCATGCCTTGCGCAAGGGTCGTAAATTTGAATTCATGTTTTTGCTTTTTCTCATTGATTGGTCATAGACAGCAATGCGCTGTCTTACTTGATGACTGCCACAGGAATATCGCCCAGGTAGATGTAATCGACATCGCTTTGTCCGCTTTGTCCGCTTTGCCCGCTGTGTTCGCTGATGAGTTTGCCGCCGCCATCGTAGTGATACAGGGTGCTGGTCGCGGCATTGTTGCCATTTGCTGGCACAGCTTTCTGTACCCGCTGCCCCAGTGCATTGATGGTGTATTGGACGACACCGGTGCTGGTGGTGACTGCTGTCATGCGGCCCCTTGCATCATAGTTAAACTGGGTATTGCCATTGCTGGTGATGCTGCCGTTGGCGTCTGTACTGATGGTTTTGCTTTGGCTGTCGGTCAGTTGGGTCAGGCGATTGCTGGCTATGTCGTAGCTATAGCTGGTATTGGCGGCATCTACGGTCTTGGCCGTGCGATTGCCAACGGCATCGTAAGTAAACGTCTGGCTGGTTTGTGGGGTGGTGTAGCTGGTCAGACGGTCTAGACTGTCAAAACCGTGGCTAATCTGACGGTTGGGGTTATTGACTTCATTGATGGAAGTGATGCGATTGGCGGCATCGTAGGTGATGGCCTGCACTTTACTGTTGAGGGTGTAGCTGGCGATACGCTCATCACCATCAAAAGTACGGCTATAGGTCTGGCCTGCGCTGTTGTGATAGCTTTGTACGCCACCAAAGGGGCGATACACAGTCTGACTGAGGACGGTCATGGTGATGCCGTCTTTAGTGGTATCGATCTGGCTGATGCGCCCTAAACCGTCGCGAGTGTAGCTGACTTGACGGCCATTTGGGTAGGTCAGGCTGCTGATGCGCCCAGCAGTGTCGTACTGGTAGCCAGTCACATACCCAGTGCCGCTCATGGTGCGCGTTTCAGTCAGTACACGACCACGGCTGTCATAGGTGTACTGGATGGTGCCGCTGGCATCACTGATTTGTGTCAGGCGGCCTTTGGCGTTACTGCCCTGGTCATAGCTGTAATTGATGATGCTGCCATCGCTATAGGTGACGCGGGTGATGCGGTTTAACACGTCATAGGCATAGCTGGTGGTCTGGTTTTTGGCATCTGTGCGGGTCAGGATATTGCCGGCAACATCCACCGTCGTGCTTGTTGTGCCGGTGTCCGGGCTGGTCAGACTTAATTGATTGCCCAGGCCATCTACCGCGTATAAGGTATTAAGGCCACGCGCGTCTGTCACTTTGACCAGGCGACCCTGGCCATCGTATTGATAGCTTGTGGTTTGATTATTGGCATCAACCTGCGACTGCAGGCGACCCAAGGCATCATAATTTTGCTGGGTAACGGCATTAAGAGCATTGGTAATTTTGCTGACGTTGCCAACGCTATCGTATTCATACTGATACACGGTGGACTGCGCTTGGGACTGAACTGGGCTGCACAGGGCAGCCACGGCCAGCGCCATTGCGCTGATTACCGGGCGATGCATTTTGATTGACATGGATGGATTCAGGAAGTGGTTCATTGTGTGGCTCCTGTCACTTTTTGCAATTGATTCAAGCCGTCATATACACGGCTGATTTGACGTGTCAAATTGCCAGCGCTGTCGGTGACGGTTTCATTGATACGGTTGCTCATGTTGTCGAGTGTGTAGTTGATGCTGTTGCCCAGACTGTCGTTGATTTTTGTCAGGCGATGGGCGTCGTCATAGGTGTAGCTGATGCTGCTGTTGTCTGGCAGGGTGACCTGGGTCATCTGGCCTGCTGCGTCATATTGATAGCTGGTGGTTTCGGTCACGCCGTCAGCATTGCTTGCACGCTGGCTTAACCAGCCGCGTGGTGTGTAGGTTAGAGTTGTGACCAAACCATTTGGATCAGTGATCTGACCTACACGGCCATTGCCGTCATAGTTGGCATAAGTCGTGACATGGCCAGCGGCATTGGTGATGCTGCTGAGGTTACCCTTGGCGTCATAGGTATAGCTGGTTTGATCCACGACATCGGTACGTGGGCCTGTCGCCGTCAAGACTTGACCGACATCGTTGTAGGTATAGGTCCAGGTACGTGCTGTGCCTGTCACACTGGCGTTGGCACCCTGGCTACCATTTGCATCGGTGGTTGCCTGCGTGGTTTTGGTGAGCAGATTGCCTTTGGCATCATAGGTATAAGTCGTGCGCAGCAATGGTTCGTTGACTTGCACAGGCAGGCGATAGGTTACATGCCAGGATGTGGTCGTCGTTAATGGCTGTGAAGTATTGAATGCGTCTGTACGGCGTATCTCCAGATTACGGGACATATCAAAATCATAGGATGTGCCGATATCTTTCCAGTCATATTTGCTGGTCAGATTGCCATTGGCGTCGTAACCGTGGCCTTTGGTTGCGGGGCAACCAGCGCAACGGTCATAGGTACCACGGTATTTAGGAACACCAACAATCCAGTTATAAGCGTAAGTGGTTCCATTGGTAGTCGGATTGTCATTCGTCCCACCAAAATATTTCACATAATGCGCGCTTTGGATAGAGCTGAAGCCATAGTCGATGGTCACCTTTTCTACACCACCGGCATGTTGAGACATGATCGCGTTACCTGCACAATCGTAAGCCCAGGTCGCAAAGCGCACGCCGTTTTCATCTGTGATGCCAGTCAACACGTTTGGCAGCGTGCCAAAACCATTGCCTACATTATTGCCACGGCAAGAAGAGCCGCCATTAATCCATGCACTTTCGTTGTAGTGATAAATACGTTGTTTGCCGTCTGGGTAGGTCACACTGGTGAGGTTATTTGCACTACAAGCCAGATTATTGACATCATAGCTAGCACACCCGCCTGACGCACCGTCATATTGGTATGTGTACACTGCTTTATCTGGTGCGATGAGCTTAACAATGCGGCCAACGGTGTCGTATTCAAACTGGATCTGTCTGCCCCAATTATCGGTAACGCACAGCAAGCGATCCGCTGGCAGCACTGCGCCTGATTGCACATTGTCACAAGCGGGTGCATCGGCTGGCCATCTGGCGGTTGCTGTGTCATTGCTGGTGCCCGTGCTGTAGGTCAGCGTGCGTGTTGTGCCAGCACGGGAAGTGATGGACAAGAGCTTGCCTTCTGCGCTGTATTTTTCAACATTTTCGGTATCACCGTCGGTGTAGGTCCAGGCGATTGTATTGTTGCTGTCTGTTGTCGCAATCAGTCGGCTGTTGATATCCACATCTGGCGTACCAACACCATTTGCCATGCTGAACAAGTGACGGCCACTATTTGGGCTTGTTACCGACACAATGTCTGGAACAACCAGGCCAGTTAGTTTTTGTGACTGGTCCGCGCAAAATGAATGGGCGTCAATGGTACTGGCAAAACAGACTGCATCCGGCCCTCTATTTACACGTACAGACTCTTGTAAAATTTTTGAGTCAAAAGGGGTCACCCAGTGACGCCCATACAAACGTACCGTTGCCTCGTCAATGTTGAGCATATCGCCATGGTAGTAACGGTCAAACCCAAGCTCGCCGCTTACTTTGATGTCGGTTTCAATTTGAATTTTGCTGGCATTTGCCGGAACAATCGGGTTACCACAACATGGAATAGGTGGAGGCGGTTTATTCGGGTCTGGTTTATCCGAGTCCCGCTTCGCACATTGGCCGTTGACATAATCATCTCCGGTGCTACAGTTGCAGTCGGTTTTATCGTCGCTGAGATGGCTACCACCTGGACAGATTCTGAGTTTATAGGTATAGAACAAAAAAAACGCCAGATCAACGGGATTGCCTTGTGCATCTATCTGATGCCCTACACAGGTCTTCTGTTCATCGTTATTTGGGTAGGGGCCGCCCACAGGGGCAATACCAAATACACGAAAAGGATCTGTATTGTCTTTAGTTTTAAAGTTGCAGTATTGGTCCGCCGTACTAAAAAGTGGGTCGTGACCATCTAGATCCGCCCAACCAATCTTGGGGCCAGGCGCCCTTCCATCAAATGCACTCGCCACTGACTGAAGCAACAGCAAGCACATGAAAAATATTAATTTATGCATAATAGAATTTTTGAAATGTGACACATGAAGGAATTCATACATCAGAGATGCATGATCTTTAGGCTGTGATCGATATGACGATGTAGATCAACACCATCAGGCAGGACAGAGTTGAAGACACACACGCGCAAAGCCTATGTACCATTTTTAGCCGGATTCGCATTGGATTCAATACTATTTAGAATAGAAATGCATAAGCATTTTCAATATTGCCGTCTGCCAATAAATCTCTGATTACACATCCGCAGCCGGGCCATTTCCCGCATGAATGCTGGGGTTCAGGTTGATGAAGCGGGACTTGAGCAGAGGTGTTTTACCAGACCATGAAGCAACTAAGCCAGAAAATGATACGAAAATGCATTTTCAAATTTCATATTGGTGTCAAACAAAATCACCCTGCATCCCGGTCTAAATTGGCTTTTGACAAGCCCTGGTTCAATTTAAAAGGCTTTGTTGATCTGAACTGTGACGGACGGGGGAATGGATAACAAAAGTGCCATGGGTGATGCTAATATGAACAGTAAATTCCACTCCGCAAGCTGTAGTCTGGCACGCCTGGTCTTTGCGCAAGATAGGCAGTTCTGCCTACTGGCATGGGTGGTGCATGTTCCAGTTGTAAAGAATTGCAAACCATGCAAAATGGACACAGGCAGCGGCTTACATACCGCTTAAATACCGCTTATGATAGACAAATTGCTTTGCAGCATAATCATATGTATGGCTCGTGTTCCCATCAGGACTACGGAAAAACACAATGACAGAGCGCCGTGAAGAGACCGTAAGCTATCTGCCACCCGTGCCGGCAAGATCAATCCGCAATTATTTGCTGATGCTGGTGCTGGTGGTATCGATGCCGCTGGTGGCGGCTGTCGGCTTTGGTATCTATCACGATTTTCAGCAGTCAACCGCCAATACCAAAACGTCACTGCGGACCATGACCAGCGTCACGCTGAACAATACCAAGAGCAAGCTGGCGCAGGCAAAACTGGTGATGTCTGGCATTGCCAGCTTGCCAGCAGTACGGCAATTGTCGATGGCGGACTGTCCGGCCAGGCTGGCAAGTCTGGCCAATCTTAGCCCCACCTTTTCCCGCATCGTTTTGACTGACTTGCAGGGGATCATTCTTTGTGCGAAACCTGGCAGCAATAGCGCAGATGCCCGTATGACCGATATGGTCAGGGCAGAAGATATACAAGCCACTGTCAGCAATAAAGGCTTGAGCATTTCGCCGCCCCACCGCCACAGCAACAACAGCCCGTGGTCCACTACCCTGGGCTTGCCGATCTGGAATGAAGCGCAGCAGATAGTCGGTGTGGTATTGATGTCGCTGGATGTCAGTTTTTATGATCCAGGCATCCCAGCGCAATTTTTGCCAGATGCCAGCCGGTACGGCTTTTTTCGTGATGATGGCATCATGCTCTGGCGTAACCAGGACCCAGATGGGGTCATTGGCACCCGCCCCAATGCAGCCGCCGCCAGACGTATTGTGGAAATAAAAAATGGAGAATTTGAGAGCCTGGCCGTAGATGGCGTAACACGCTTTTTTTCAGTAGCGGCGTTGCCAGAATACGGGCTGGTCACCTTTGTCGGTGTACCGGCCAATACGGTTTTTGCCGAATCCCGCAAACGCGCTATGGAGTCTATCGCCCTGGTGTTATTGATGATAGGTTTGTTGCTGCTGGTCGCGATTGTCTTTGCCAGACGCATCACACAGCCAATCACCGATCTTGCCGATGTTGCGCGGGAAGTCAGCAAAGGCAATCTGGGTGCCAGAGCACCGATTCAGGGTCCGGAAGAATTACAGGCTGTTGCCCACGAATTTAACCGTGTGCTGAAGGCTCAGCAGCACAGTGACGAACAGTTCCGTGCCTTTTTGGGTAATAGCGCCATCGTTGCCTGGGTTAAAGATACCGCTGGGCGCTACCAGTTTGTCAGCGATAATTTCTTACGCCGCTTCAACATCTCCATGCAAGAAGTGATAGGCAAGACAGATCATGAACTCTGGCCCGCCAGTGTTGCAGACAGCTATCATGACAATGATCTGATCTTGCTGGAAACGCGTGAGCAGCATGAAGCCGTCTGGCCATCCACCAATGCCGATGGCACCATCAGTTGGTGGCTGGTGAATAAATTTGTCTTCACAGGTTTTGATGGCAAACCCCAGATGGGCGGGTTGGCAGTAGATATCACCGAACGCAAGCGCGTGACTGATCTGGATGAGTTGGTCTTGCAGACGGCAATGGATGCCTTTTGGCTGATCAACAAGGATGGCGATCTGGTGGCAATCAACGAAACCGCCTGTACCATGATGGGGTATACCCGCGAAGAAATGCTTGCCCTCAACATCGCTGATGTTGATGTATTTGACGAAACCAATGGCAAATCCGTGCATGAGCGCATCAATATGCTACGTCACGAAGGCAGCCAGCAATTTGAGGCCAGACACAGGCGCAAGGATGGTCGTATCATCGATGTGGAAGTGTCGGCACGCTATCTGCAAGGCCAGGAACTGTTCCCTGCCTTTGTGCGTGACATTACAGCACGCAAGCAGGCAGAAAAGAGCCTGCATCTGGCCGCCACCGTGTTTGAATCGCATGAAGGCATGTTTGTCACCAATGCTGACCGGGTGATACAGCAAGTCAACCGCGCCTTTACCGAAATCACGGGTTATACAAGAGAAGATGCTATCGGCCAGACTCAGGATTTATTAAAATCCGGCCAGCATGATGTTGTCTATTTTGAAGAAATGAGTCACCAGTTGGAAACAGAAGGAAGCTGGCAGGGAGAAATCTGGAACCGTCACAAAGATGGCCATATCAGCCCGCAATGGCTGACCATCACCGCCGTGTATGGCAGCAACCATGAGTTATTGCACTATGTCGGCACGCTGACCGACATCACGACCCGCAAGGCGGCAGAAGATGAAATCAAGCATCTGGCCTTTTACGACCCGCTGACCAGATTGCCCAACCGCCGCCTGCTGACAGACCGGCTGCAACAGGCACTGGTTGCCTGCGCCCGCAGCGGTCACAAAGGCGCGCTGATGTATATCGACCTGGATAATTTCAAGACCCTCAACGACACCCAGGGCCACCACAAAGGTGACCTGCTGTTACAGCAAGTGTCTTTTCGCCTGACTCATTGCGTGCGTGAAAATGATACTGTCGCCCGCATTGGTGGTGACGAATTTGTACTCTTGCTGGAAAATTTAAGTGAGGCACCCAACGAAGCCGCCACCCAGATTGAAATGGTTGGCAAAAAAATTCTGGAATCATTGAATCACCCGTATGACTTGGCAGGCTATGAATGCCATAGCACACCCAGCATAGGTGTCACCCTGATTGCGGACCATAACACCGGCTCTGATGAATTGATGAAGCAAGCTGACCTGGCCATGTACGCCGCCAAGACCGCCGGTCGTAATACCCTGCGCTTTTTTGATCCTGGTATGCAGGCCGTGGTTACCTCGCGTGCTGCCATGGAAAAAGAATTGCGCGAGGGTCTGCGCAACCAGCAACTGCAGTTGTATTACCAGGCACAGGTCAACCATGATGGCGAGCTGATCGGTGTTGAAGCGCTGGCGCGCTGGCTGCATCCACAACGTGGCATGATTTCCCCGGCTGAATTCATTCCCCTGGCAGAATCCACGGGGCTGATACTGCCGCTGGGCTATTGGGTCTTGCAAACCGCCTGCTTGCAACTGGTCAGTTGGGCACAACAAGCGCAGCGCGCCCATCTGACCATTGCCGTCAATGTCAGCGCACGCCAGTTCCACCAGCCTGACATGGTGGAACGGGTGCTGGCCATTATTCATGAGACTGGCGCCAATCCACATCTGCTTAAGCTGGAACTGACAGAAAGCCTGCTGGTGGATGATGTTGAAGATATCATCAGTAAAATGGAATTACTCAAAGCAGCTGGCCTGTGTTTTTCGCTGGATGATTTTGGTACGGGTTATTCTTCACTGACGTACTTGAAACGCCTGCCGCTGGACCAGTTGAAGATAGACCAATCCTTTGTGCGTGACGTGCTGAGTGACGCGAATGATGCCGCCATTGCCCGCACCATTGTCGCCCTTAGCCAGAGCATGGGCCTGTCTGTCATTGCCGAAGGGGTGGAAAATGTCGAGCAACGCGACTACCTGTCCAGCCAGGGTTGCTATGCCTATCAGGGCTATTATTTTGGCCGCCCCATGCCTATCGCTGATTTTGAAGCAGCGCACCCGGCGCAACGCGACTGAAAAAAATCATTCGCATGACAAATAATCCAAAGTAAATTACCATCTGCCGACGCCCCTTTTTGAAAGTGCGCCTCAAGATGAAACCAGTGTTAAGCCTGTTTTTACCTGTCCTGTTTTGCCAGTTGCTGGCCCATGCTGATGCCAGTAAGGCAGCCGTAGCCAAAGAAAGCAAACCTGCACCCTTATACAGTTTTGGTTACCGTGTAGGTGAACGCCTGGCCGATGTCAGCGTCAAGGATGTCAATGGCCGTGAAGCCATCTTGTCGCAACTGGCTGGCAAGCGTGGTGCCATCATCGTTATGCGTGATGCAGAATGCCCGGTATCACAACGGTATGCACCGCGCCTGGCGGAACTGGAAAAAGAATACACAGCGCAAGGTTTTAATTTTGTGTATATCGATGTCAGCCCGTATTCTGGTATGAGTACGGGCGCAGGTGCAGACGCTGAAGCAAAACAGGGGGCTGCCAGGAGCAACTTGCAGGGCCGCGTGGTACTCGACACCAGTCACGCCATCAGCAATGCCTTGCGGGCAGCATCCACTTCTGAAGTATTTTTAGCCGATAACCATGGCACCCTGCTGTATCGTGGTGCCATTGATGACCAGTACGGCATCAGCGTGCACAAAGACGCCCCCGGCAAACCCTGGCTGCGCAAAGCTTTGACAGAATATCTCGCTGGCAAAGACATCACCACCCCACAGAGTGAAGCCAGCGGTTGCCTGTTGCCTGACCATGCGGGCGAAGCGACACAAAACCGGCCTGTCACCTATCACAACCGCATCAGCCGCCTGATCACACAAAAATGCGAAATGTGCCACCGTGACGGCGGCGTTGCCCCCATGCCTTTGCAAACTTATGCGCAAGTCACCGCCCGCAAAACCATCATCGACTACATGACCAGCAAACGCCTCATGCCGCCCTGGGGTGCCGACGCCAGCGTTGGTCATTGGGCCAATGACAGAAGCCTGTCAGAACAGGAACTGGCCGACCTGTCCCATTGGTTTAAAGCCGGCAGCCCCGCTGGCAACGCCAAGGAAGCCCCTGCCCCACGCAATTATGTGGCAGGCTGGGACATGGTCAAGCCAGACGCCGTACTGCAAATTGCTGAACCACATACGGTGCCTGCGCAAGGTGTGGTTGAATATCAGTACAGCTACCTGAAGACAGATTTTGACACCGACAAATGGGTGACGGCGATGGAAATACGCCCATCCGCCCCCAAGGTGGTACACCATGTTTTAGTCTTTCTGGAAGAACCTGATGCCAAACGCAAGGCTGGTGGCATCGATGGCTTTTTTACCGGGCTGGTGCCAGGCACACCATTAATGACTTTCCCGGAAGGGGCGGCCAAGAAAATCCCCAAAGGGGCCTGGTTGAAATTCCAGATTCATTACCAGCCAAACGGCACTGAGCAAATTGACCAGACCAAAATCGCCTTCCAGTTTGCTGACGATGCCAGCAATGCCGACGGTAAATTACAAGAAGTCAGGAGTGAATCTGCCTTCAATGCCAAGTTTGAAATACCACCGGGTGCCGCCAATCACCAGATCGAATCCATCTTCCTGTTCCGCAAGCCGGGCAAACTGACAGCCTTGATGCCACATTCCCACTTGCGTGGCAAAGCTTGGAAGATAGAATTGGTGGACCAGCTTGGCAAGCGCAGCCTGCTGTTGAATATTCCCAAATATGATTTCAACTGGCAATCGGTATATCAATTGAAAGAAGCCATCAATGTGCAACCGGGCATGCGCCTTGCCGCCACTGCCTGGTATGACAATTCCAGCGACAACCCTGCCAACCCCGATCCTAAAGTCGCGGTGCACTTTGGTGAACAGACCTTTGAAGAAATGATGATAGGTTATTTTGACTGGATTCCGGATTAGGCTGGCCTAGTGTCCTGAGTTACTAGAACTCATTTCATAAATAGGGATGAGTGCGAGCAAGGCGATTCGGGATGCAGTGCAAGGCGTGACGCGTAGCCAAGGCTGGTGCCTTGGCAAGCGGCACAACGTAGCAATGCGCCCGCGAAGTGTAGATGCGGCCAGCTCCCGGAGGGTTTGCCTCATAGCGCGTGCTGGACTGCGTTGGACTCGTTGTCAATAGACCCGCTATTGACTGCCTCGTCCGCCTTGCCAGCCCGCGCTATGAGGCAAACGCATCTCACCCCTATTTATGAAATGAGTTCTAATTCGTTGAATAATAAATCAGGCGAAATCGGTATGAGACAAGGAGCAAAGCACAGCAAGGCTGGTGCCTTGCGCGCATTTGCGAAGCCGTATCGTATCGATTCTCGCCGGATTTATTCAACGAATTAGTAACTCAGGACACGAGGGTGTCACCGTGGCTGCGGCAAGGCCAAAGCCCGCATGACACCCAGGCCCAGCAAGGCAAAATTGAGCACGCTGATCAACAGCGCAAAAAACACAAAGGCCAGCCAGGGCAAGGCTTGCACGCTAAAGGGCAAGAACAGCGAGGCGAATACCCGTGCATCAGAATACATGCCATTGCGCAGGGCTTCATATTGAAAGATGTAGCTGGTGTCGCTGAAGGCGGAATAACACATGACTATGCCCAGCACCTGCAAGGCCAGCCTCTGCCGGGCATCTGTGGCACGCAATAAATACAGGCAAGCCACCATCAGCACCACCGGCAACAGCAGAGCCAGCAAATGTGCCACACGCCATTGTGCCAGCAAGGGATAATCGGCACTGCTCATCCATACCGGCTTGATCATGTAATAGCCGCCGATGGCAAAAAACAGCAGCAAGACCAGATAAGGTATCCACAATTTTTTTGCCCGGGTTGACACCATCAACAGCACACTGCCACACACTGCCGGCCCCAGCAAGCCGCCCAGCAAGACCAGGCTTTGCCAGCCACTGCTGGTAATCGCTGCACCACCATCTGCATCCATCTGGAACCAGTAAAACGATCCCCCGGTCAGCAAGCTGGCCAGCCCATGCCCCATCTCATGCACAAACACGCCCACGTACCGCAACGGCGCTGTCAGCCACACCAACAGGTAAGCCAGATTGGGAAACAGCAAGGGCAAGGCTACCCACAACAAGAAAAACCCGGCCATCAAAGACAGCAACGTCCGCCTGTGGCCAAGGCCACGATTACTGAGCGCGGTGTTTGAAAAGATGGATCGGTCATTGACAGACATGCGTATTCCCAGGGTAGAAATTCTCTGGCATAGAGTAAACCAGCTATCATATGCTTGGGTGTTAACCGAGTATTTGCATGGCAATCTTGGGGCGCCATGTGCACCTTTTTTTAATGCATGGCTGCATTCGGTGTGCGTGGCGCACCCTACTGTTTACGATATGCAATGGCGCGATTTATGTTTTGTCGCGCAGTGCCTTGCGTTCTGGCGTTCTTTGCATGTCTGCCTGATCTAGGCGGACGAAGACGAAGCCTTGCTTCAATGCCTCTGTCAAGCCTGATGACAAACCTTCAGCAGAATCTGATTTGGGTTTGTTCATGTGGGCGATGATGACATCCCCTGCTTGCAGGCGTTTGAATTGTTCGACAATGGCTTTTTTACGCAGGGTGGCACCCTGATCAGCATTCAGCGAAAAACCGGCAATCTTGTAACCCATGCGCTTGATTTCTGTCATCGCTTCTGCATCATATTGGGCGCTGGCACCGCGATACCATTGTGGCGCAATGCCTATGGTGCTGGTGATGGCTTTGGCACCTTCAGTCACTTCACGTTGCAGGTGGGCGACATCCGGCTCGCCAGCCATGCCATACACAGTTCTGCCACTGCCGATGATGGCGGGGATATGGTTTTCGCCATGGTCTTCAACATCAAACAAATCCAGGTTTGATTTGATGATGGCGACGCCATAGGGATTTTTATCCAGCCATTTTTTGGTGACAAAGATGGTAGCTGGTATGCGCTTGCTGATCAAAAAAGCGATCAAGCCTTCGTCAAAGTGGCCAGAGCAGGCATCCAGGGTCAGGGCTACCTGCTTTTCTGAGCTGGCTTGCGGCACCAACCGTGCATGCACTTCCACCGGCTTTGCCTGGGCGGTGGCAAGGCAAAAAAGCAGGCTGGTGTAGACAGCAAAAGAAAGATGGCGCGGAGAGAAAATCATGGTGTACTTTGCAGTTTCAGAGAGTAGACAAACATCAGGGGAGCCTGGCTCCCCTGATGTCCAAGGCCAGATCAAAAACTGATCAGGCTGATGGATTGTGCCTAAGGATTACGCTTGGCCACTTCATTACCAACATAACCGCCACCCACTGCACCGGCGATGGTGGCCAGGGTGCGGCCATTGCCGTTACCTACCTGGCTACCCAGCAAACCACCGACGACAGCACCTACACCAATGCCGACGGCGCTGTTCTGGCTATTATGGGCCACAGGCTGGGCAGGTGCATTGTTGCTATACGTTCTTGGCTGGCTGTTATGGCTGCTCTGTGCCACTTTTGGATGGCTGACAGGTGCGGCGTATTGTGGTTCAGGCTGCATTGTATTCATGCCGGATGTGGTGTTGCCATTGCTGGCCAGGTTGGCACCATTAGGACCATTAAGGCCATTAGTACCATTGACACCATTGTCAGTTGTAGCAACCGTATTGGCGTTTGGTGCTGTCGTGCTATGTGAACTGGGCAATACACCAGTGATGGCTGCTGCACCCAGCAAGCTGACCAGTATGACTGAGCAAGCTGCGCCAGCGACCAGAGGATGAATTTTCTTGCCTGTTTGTGCTTGTTCCATGTTTGATCTCCTGATGATGGAAAAAAGGTAGTGCGTGCTCCATTAACGCATGGGTCAGCAAAAAAGGAGACCGGATAAGGTGTTACAAAGGTAAGCGTTTGTAACGATTTAACGGTAAAAGTACTGCCAGATGCAACATTTTTATGATCCAACGCTATCAGGGTCTGCTGACATGTCTTTTAGGCAAGCTTCAAACGCTGTTTGTGCGAAACCATGATTATTAGAACTCATTTCATAAATAGAGATGAGTGCGAGCAAGGCGATTCGGGATGCAGTGCAAGGCGTGACGCGCAGCTAAGGCTGGTGCCTTAGCAAGCGGCGCAACGTAGCAATGCGCCCGAATCGCCAGCTCCCGGAGGGTTTGCCTCATAACGCGTGCTGGACTGCGTTGGACTCGTTATCAATAGCACCGCTATTGACTGCCTCGTCCGCCTTGCCAGCCCACGTTATGAGGCAAACGCATCTCATCCCTATTGATGAAATGAGTTCTAGTGGTTTTGATCTGTATCTTCCACGCAAGATAGCACTTACAAAAAATTGTTTCATGGCACAATGCCGTCTATGACTAGCACCCCTCACCTACCAATGCCGATCAGCATGCGTGCCGACATGCTGCATCAGATGGCGGCACTCAGCAAAGCTGGTATCGCCCCGGCACAGGCACTGCCCATGATCAAACTGCCTGGCAGGTATCAGGCAAGGATGGATGGCACACGGCGCGCCATGCAGAATGGGCAAGATATCGCCAAGGCAGGATTACGTTATGGCTTGTGGACGCCACTGGAAGCGGGCCTGGTGGGTGCAGCACTGGCCGCCGGGGACCCGACACCGATGTACCGCCGCATGGCTGACTATTACACCGAAAAAGCCCGGCAATTATCTGGCATACGATCACGCCTGATGATGCCAGGGTTCACGTTTTTGATATTTTTGTTTGTGACACCCCTGCCCCAGTTGGTGGCCGGTACACTGAGCACGGCTGGCTATCTGTGGCAGGCCATACGTGCGCTGGGCCTGGTGGCCGCCGTGATCATGACCGGGCTGTATGGCTTGCGCCGGTTTCAGATGCGGTCTTTGGATGTGTCAGCATCCTGGGCTGATCATCTGATGTTGCGCCTGCCGGTATTTGGTGCCATGCACAGGCAGCGTAACCTGGCTGATTTCTGGCAAAGCATGGCTTTGCTGCTGGAAGCGGGCCTGCCAATGTTTGATGCCCTGCCACTGGCCATGCAGGCAGCAGACAATGTATTGATACGGCAGGAACTGGCACGCATACTGCCGCTGGTGCAGCAGGGCATGCCACTCAGCGACGCCTTGCGCAGCGTGCCGACTATCACCGACAGTACCTTGCAGGGCATGGTGCAGACCGGCGAAGCCAGTGGCAGCTTGCCCGAAATGCTGACACGCTATGCCAAGACAGAAAGCATCAAACTGGAACAGCGACAAAGGGTGGTGGCAGAATGGATACCCCGCGTCATCTATAGCATGATCGCCGCCATGGTGGCCTATAGCATTTTCAAAAGCGGGGCATTCATGCCGCATGCGCCTTTGAATCCATAAGCAAAGGACTTACGCAGCCATAGCAGTTTTGTGTAAGTCCTTGACGAAACTCACTTTCCACCAACCACAATACGCTGCATATCATTCGCAAACAGGATAGTACCCGCATAATTCTTGCGTATGGCAGCGGTGCTTTCCATTTCATGGCCCAGGGTGCGCTTCATGCGGTGCGACAAGACCAGCTTGCCTGGCTTGGCGGCACCGGCGATGCGGCCGATTTCTGTCGGCATCATGTGCAGCAGGCGGGCCACTTCATCGGGATCATTTTCGCGGGCGGCATTGTGGGCAACCAGCACATCGGTGCCTTGCGCCAGTTGATCGAGCGCCTGGTCGCTATTGCTGGTGTCGCCACTGAAAGTGACGCTGCAATCCTTGCTGTCTATCCGCCAGGCCAGTGATGGCACGGGGCCATGCAAGACGGCGACCGCGCTGACACGCACATCGTCACCAATAGTATAGCGTTTGATTTCCTTGTCTTTGGCAACGACTTCTTCCAGCTCCATCTTGAACTGGCTGCTGACATCGGGGTCGGCATAATCTGCCAGATAGGCATAGGCACCTGTGTCACGGTTGAACAGGGCGTGGACGAATTCTTTGATGCCTGGGAAGACACCGCGTTTGGGTGGGCCAAAGACACGCAGTTCTTTATCATAGCCGGCAAATGGCAAACCCTTGACCAGGGCCGGAAAATCAGCCGTATGATCCACATGAAAATGCGAAAACAAGACCGCATCCAGATCTGCCGGATTGGCCCCGGATTTTTCATAATTCAGCGCAGCGCCACTACCAAAGTCAACCAGTATCCTGGCCTTTTGATCGACCCAGACCAGATAAGACGTGGAAGCACGCTGATCGCTCAGTTCTGGGCCACCCGAGCCTAATACCTGCACCACCAGCTTGCCCGGCTGGCACACAGCTGCCATGGCAGAACCAGTGGAAGCCAGCACACCACAGGCCACGGCCAAAGAAGCAGCAATTTTCAGCAAGCTATTTTTTTCGCATACTTTTTTCGACATGATCTCTTACCTCTTGTAGCTGCACATGCTTCCCGTCAGATTGCCCTGGCTTCACTGCGTGATCACTGCCGATTCACTGCCGAATCATTACTGACTCATCGCTTCGGTTGCGTCTCAGTTTGATTCAGATAACGCTGGATATCCGCCACCTTGATCTTGCGCCCCAACTTATGCTTGCGTTCTTTCATGTCACGCACGATGACATTCAATTCGCTGACTTTGGGACGCAAGGGTTTTAGTGATATCGCCAGCACGGGGACGATCTGTTTTCTTACATAACGGCTGCCAGATGTCAGTACCTGCCAAAACACCAGCAGCAGACTGATGACCATGGTTGCCAGCAGCGCCTTGTCTGCATATTGCGGGAAGTATTTTTCCGCCAGATTAGGCAGTGTCTTGAAAAGCACAATGCTGGCACCAACGGCAAGCCAGAATTCCAGATCGAGCGTGACCTTGGCCAGCCGCCTTTCCACCATGGGTGACAAGAGATAGAAAGGGGTCCTGATGAGCGCAAAACGGTCTTCGTCCTTTAAGGATTCGGGAGACTTACGTATGCGCTCTTCCAGCGCCAGCCTGTCTTTCAACACTTCCTGCATGTGTGGGTTCGACATTTTGACCAGGGTTGGCATGGGCTCATTCTTCTTGGGAACGCTTGCATAATCCGTCAGATCAGCATTCATGATGGTCTTGCATTTCAGGCAGGTACGTTCGTAGCCAACCAGCTCGCCCTGACTGACAGTGATGTAATACACATGGCCTGCCAGACCTATGCGCTTGATTTCAAACGCCCTGGGCTTGCGACAGATAGGACAAAAATCGGCAACATAACCAAGCTTGCTGAAAACATGTTTTTTCCCCCAGACGATGACCATCACTACCCCGCTTTCTAATAATTATGCAGAGCGTATCATTCACTTTCATGCTGCACAATATGTTGCGCAATGTGTTCCGCAAAGTGTTCCGTACTATGTTGCAGTTCGGCCAAGGCATTGGCCAGGAAAGATGGGCGGATGTCCAGTTGATGCAAATCTGTTAGTTTGAACCAGTCAAAATGCAATTTCAACTTGCCTTCGGTGCCGCTGTATGGGCCGGGTGTGGTCAGCAGACGCGATTCTGGCTGCAACCGGGCTAGAAAGTACAAACCCAGTTCATGATGCTTCTGGCCACGATAGGTAAAGAAATTTTCCACGGTCCACAGCAGTTTTTCACAAGTCACTGCCTCTGCCAGTTCTTCCTGCATTTCACGCACGATGGTGGCGGCGGCAAGCTCACCCGCATCCACACGGCCACCCGGCACGAACCAGAAATCATCACCTTCTATCTGGTGTAGCAAGACGCTGTCACCATTCAGGATCAGGGCGGCAGCACGCAGGTTGTAACGGTAATTATCAATGTCAAAAGAAATCATAGGCTTGTTTTTTTCTGACTTAAATTATTCTGCTGCCACCAGCAGGCTGGTAGCGATCTGCTGCGTATCCTTGAGCGTCTGCAAGACAATGTTGGAACGGATATCAAGCACGCCTGTGGTTTTGTACAGG
The DNA here is from genome assembly GCF_058808955.1 of Undibacterium sp. GW821-FHT11B02. Classification (NCBI taxonomy): domain Bacteria; kingdom Pseudomonadati; phylum Pseudomonadota; class Betaproteobacteria; order Burkholderiales; family Oxalobacteraceae; genus Undibacterium; species Undibacterium sp. GW821-FHT11B02. Next base: position 454,466 of record NZ_JBXASD010000003.1, read on the forward strand.
CGTTCCAGCACAAAAGCAGAATAATGTTTGAGATTGCGTGCCCGCACGCGCAAGAGGTAATTGGCGTCACCGGTAATGATATAAGAACCGACGACCTCTGGCCATTGTTGCAGGGCTTGCGAAAAATTTTCATGCCATTGCTCAACATCGCGCCGCATGGTGACCTGGACAAAGGCATCCACTTCCAGCCCGACAGTGGCGGCGTCAATCACGGCGCAATAATGATGGATGACACCGGCCTCTTCCAGCATACGCACGCGGCGCAGGCAAGATGAAGGCGACAGGAACACCTTGTCAGCCAGATCCTGATTGCTCATACGGCCATCAGCCTGCAACTGCTGGAGGATTTTAAGATCAGTAGCGTCGAGCTGCATCAGTTTCTCCTATTTTGGATAAGACCTCTCTACACAGAGGCACAGGGGGGCACAGAGGGGCACAGAGAAATGCAAAGAGGAAGGAAAGACTGATTGCAAGCAGCCTTTCCTTCCTCTGTGCCTCTGTGGTGAGCGGTCTTTTTCTTCTATTATGGCTAATGAGTATCAACTCGCTGAATAATTGCAAAAACACAAACAACATGGTGTCTTTGCGCGACGCACAAAGAAGTTTCTGCATTATCTATCAATATTAAACAAATTTGACGCAGTTTATTCTATAAATATAGTTTTTAATGTGGCAATTTGCAAGAACTATTCAGGCAAAACGGCATAAAATCTCTGCATGTTTTTACAGGAGTCAGCATGTCTCTACCCGCCCCACATATCTGGGATATCACCCCGCCCATACAGCCTGGCATACCGGTCTGGCCAGGTGACAGTGCCTATAGTGCCGAAACCACCTGGCAGATTGCCGATGGCTGCCCGGTCAAGGTCAGCAAGATCACCATGTCTACCCATACCGGCGCGCATTGTGATGCGCCTTCGCATTACGACGCCGCTGGCAAATCGATTGATGAAGTAGCGATCAGCACCTATATCGGCCATTGCCGCGTCATCCATTGCATGGGTGTGGCCCAGGTCTTGCCGGAACATGTGCAGCCATTTCTGGCACAAATGCCACAACGGGTATTGTTCCGTACCTATGTCAATGCACCGCAGATGAAGTGGGATAGCGATTTCCCCAGCGTGGCAGCGGCCACCATCGACCTGCTGGCCCAGCACGGCGTGCGCCTGATAGGCATAGACAGCCCCTCGCTGGACCCGCAAGAATCCAAAACCCTGGATGCCCATCTGCGTGTGAAAGCACATGAGATGGCGATACTGGAAGGCATCGTCCTCGATGACATCGCCGCCGGGGATTATGAATTGATTTGCCTGCCATTAAAACTCGCCGGACTGGATGCCAGCCCGGTACGCGCCATCCTCAGGAGTCTGCACCAATGACACAAACCACCGCCACCACCACCACTATCACCGCAATCAACCGCAGCGATTGCGAAAAGCTAGATCAGCAAGACCCGCTGGCCGCCCTGCGTGAAGAATTTGATTTACCCGCCGGCGTGATATACCTGGACGGCAATTCGCTCGGTGCCCGCCCCAAGGCTGCGCTACAAAGAGCGCAAGATGTCATCACCAAAGAATGGGGCACCGACCTGATCAAGAGCTGGAACACCGCTGGCTGGTTTGATTTGCCATCCACACTGGGCAATCAGTTGGCACCACTGATCGGTGCCGAAGCGAATGAAGTTGTGGTGACGGACACCACATCAGTCAACCTGTTCAAGGCCATTGCTGCGGCCTTGCAGATACAGTCGCCACAGACCCAGCGCAAAACCATCATCACCGAGCGCAGTAACTTCCCTACCGATATCTATATGGCGGAAGGCATTACCCGCTGGCTGGATCGTGGTTACCAGATTCACTTGATCGATTCGCCGGATGAACTGCCGCAAGTCATCAATAACAGCACAGCGCTGGTGATGCTCACGCATGTGAATTACCGCACCGGCTATTTGCATGACATGACTGCCGTCACCGCCCTCGCCCATCAGCATGGTGCATTGATGTTGTGGGATTTGGCGCATTCTGCCGGTGCCGTGCCTGTGCAGTTGAATGTGGCACATGCCGACTTCGCCGTCGGCTGCACCTATAAATACCTGAATGGCGGCCCTGGTTCACCCGCGTTTATCTGGGTGCCAGCACGCCATCAGGAAGCGTTTCATCACCCCTTATCCGGCTGGTGGGGCCATGCCAGCCCGTTCGCCATGAACCCTGGCTTTATACCGACCCCGGGCATACGCCGCGCCCTGTGCGGCACCCAGCCAATTACCTCGCTGGCGATGGTAGGCTGTGGCCTGGATACCTTCGGCAAGACCGACATGCAAGCCATACGCAAAAAATCACTGGCGCTGACGGACCTGTTCATCAACCTGGTAGAAACCCGCTGTGCCACGCATCCGCTGGAACTGGTGACCCCCCGCCCGCACCAGCAACGCGGCAGCCAGGCCAGCTTCAAACACCCGCACGCCTATGCGGTGATACAGGCACTGATACAACGCGGCATCATCGGCGATTACCGTGAACCCGCCATCATGCGCTTTGGCTTTACGCCCCTGTACACCCGCTACGTCGATGTCTGGGATGCGGCAGAGGGTTTGCGCGAAATTCTTGACAGCAAGGATTACGATACGACAGCACAGCGGAATGCGGTGACTTGATTTTAAGACCTCTGTGGCCAAGGGTTTTATGTGCAAAGAATTTTAAGGAAACATCATGAGTAATAACGAGCAAGCTGGTAAATGTCCTATGTCCTGGCATGGCGCGCAATTGGATTTTAGCGAATCCATGAGCTATGGCGACTATCTGGGGCTGGACCAGATTTTGACGGCCCAGCATCCGCGTTCGCCCAATCACAATGAAATGCTGTTCATCATCCAGCATCAGACCAGCGAACTGTGGATCAAGCTGATGCTGCATGAACTGCATGCCGTGCGCCAGCACATCCGCAATAATGATTTGCCACCGGCATTCAAGATGCTGTCACGCGTGGCCCGCATCATGGATCAGCTGGTGCATGCCTGGGATGTCTTGTCCACCATGACACCGAGCGAATACACCGCCATCCGCCCTTACCTGGGTGCATCATCCGGTTTTCAGTCACATCAATACCGTGAGCTGGAATACCTGCTGGGCAATAAACAAGCCACCCTGATGGCGGTACATGAAAGCAAACCCGAGATCCATGCCACACTGGATGCCGCACTGCGCACGCCATCCATCTACGATGAAGCCATCATGCTGATGGCACGCCAGGGCTTTACGATAGACGCAGAACGCCTGCAAGGCGACTGGTCACAGGGTGTGGTCGCCAATGAATCCGTCAAGGCTGCCTGGCTGAAGGTGTATCAAACACCAGAGCAATACTGGTCATTGTATGAACTGGCAGAAAAACTGGTAGACATGGAAACCGCCTTCCGCATCTGGCGCTTCCGCCATGTCACCACAGTAGAACGCATCATCGGCTTCAAAACCGGCACCGGCGGCACCCCCGGCGTCAGCTACCTGCGCAAGATGCTGGACGTAGTCCTGTTCCCGGAATTGTTTGCTTTGAGGACGGCGCTGTAAGCCAGTTTATCGATCAAGGCTCTGCAGGAGCCTTGACTCAGCCTTGTTCAGAATTTTCCTGAACGTCATACTGATCCTCTCACCTGCCCCGACCTCCTTGGGAATCGCATGCAACCAGTCGTTTTGAATTGCTGCTGACATATACAACAGGCTGCCCGGCGGTAGCGGGCAGATAAATTCCTGGGTTTTGTCAGCCTTATTGCGGTAAGTGATATGGCGCTGGCTGCCAAGCGAAATGATGGCCACACCGCTTCCTTCTGCCAAATCATCGGTGGAATCTGAATGAAAACCCATGGATGAATTGCCGTCGGTGTAAAAGTTCAACAGACAATTATTCGGCAAGAAACCCAACTCGCTTTCTATCGCTTGGCAGATAGGCTGCAAGAAATCCGGCATCTCCGCGGCTTCATATTCTATTTGCGAATAGTCGTAGGCAACACCAAAGCTGGCCGTCTTTCGGGCGCGCATTCTTTCATCCCAGATGACTTCATTCTTGAGTTGCATGAATAAAGCATCCGCAGCAGAAAGAAAATCGTGTTTTATATAAATGGAAGGTGCTTGCATAATCGCCTTATTGGATTGAGGCGAATGTTTTGACTTGATCACGGCCATTATTATCAGCGAGTGATGGCATGGAGATACCCGCCAGCAAGCTGGCGAATAAATGGGGCAGGAAAATCCTGATATGGGGGATGGGGCGCATGAAGTCCGGGCAAAATAAATTGAACAGGTTTGCTGCTCCCCGCCATGACTATGCAGGCATAGGGAACAAGGGCTTCATGTAATCATGAAAATACTTTTTTTGCAAGATGCAAGGTATCAAAAATTCAATGCGTTACACACGTCTTGGCAATCAAGGCAGCTTAGAACATGAGTGTCCGCTATTGACAGTACACCTCAGTGCTTCGGGTGTTTGGGCTGTTTATTTTTTATTTAATTTCTCATGCAACAAACGATTTACCTCTTCTGCACTATCAAAGATAGGACTTACGCAAAATTGTCCCAGCAAGGCGTCAGCGACGAAGACAGTACTTTAGTACGACTAGGAGCTGCAACGCAGCTGGGGCGGTTTTGCGTAAGTCCTAAAAGAAATATATCGGTTCAAATTCTAGATCCCATCAATTGATGGTCGTACACTCAACTTTTCTAGCTAAAATACCAATGGATGACTCATGACCCCGTACAATGAAGTGTTGCATGTTCTTGACGACAGGAAGAAGGCTCTTTCCGAATTCTTGAACATAAGAATCCAGAAAACAGTCCACCCATGAGCTATTGCCAATCTGCATAAATAGATATTTACCTGAAATATGTCGATCAAAATCGTCGTTTATCCGCGCTTGCGTCACGCCGATAAATGTAAGCTGAATCCGTTTTTCGGAAACATCTTTCTGCATTTGTACATTTAAGTCAATAGTCCACCGCCCTTCTTCTTCACCATAAAATTTCAATTTTGTTCCATAAGCACTCGGAATCAATTCAAATGGATATGTGATTTCGTTCATTGTTTATTCTCCAAGAATTTTCACGATATAGGCAGGAGGTGTTTGCCTCGTACTACCAAGAGGTCTTACTCCAATCTGCGGGGATGGTTTGAAATTCATTTCACGTAACCTTTGCATCACTGCAAAAATATTATCTGAATTTCCCAAATCTTTGCTGATCGCGCTCGTAATATCAACTATATTTGTAGGCGAATGGCCCGCTTCACTTAAAGCAGTAAGTGAGCGATTGTTGACAGCTACCCTCTGTCCACCCCACCGAATGGTATTGATTTGAATATCGCTAACGGCAATCTCGCCAGATCGGATGGATTTAGCGACATCACTAACTAACGCCCCTTTAAAACGACCGGCATTACTGAATTCAGGTGAAACACCAATTTGCCCAAATTGAACAGACCCGCTAGCCGGTGCTGCAGACTTTTGATTAAACATAGTTAAGTCTGCTGCTTGTTGCTCAAGGGTCGCCAATTGCACCGCATCACGCACAGCACTTATTTTACCAGCCTTACTCCAAGCATTAGCCCCTCCTGCGGCAGCCATGGTTGCATCGGTTCCATACTGCCCGAAGCGTTGTGCGTCATTCCTGGTTAACTATTGATGCCTTCAACATCAAGATAGAGTCGAGCCCGAACGTATAAACCCGCAATCAACTCAATTTCAAGCTGACCATCGTCGCCTTCACATTGCAATGTTTCCGACGGAAGCTTTCCCAGTGACATTGCTTCAGCACGTAAAGTCGAAAAATTCTCGGATAGAAGACTACCTGGCACAATCCCACCAACCCCTCCTTTAAACGTGACCAAGAAATCTCCATCCCCTCCCCGTCGCACTTTAAAATCGGGCAAGTGAGCAACGACTGACAATAAACTTTGCTCACAATCGGTTTGGCTCAATTCGCGCGAATCCGGCCAAACTACACATGTGAGCTTCCCTCGGTAATTAGTTCACCACCAGGTGAATGTCATGCAGCCAGATTCTCTTGATTTTGTTTCTTCATCCAATCTTCCAGATGTTGAACCGGCGAGCGGTAACCTAATGTTGAGTGCTGGCGGGTTCGATTATAAAACACTTCAATATATTCAAAGCTTGCTGCCTTCATTGCATCATGGGTTGTATAACGAATTCCATGATAACGCTCATTCTTGAAACTATTAAACCAGCTCTCGGTGGGTGCATTATCCCAACAATTTCCTTCCTTCAGCAAGATCAACAACTGCTTCGAAAATAGTAATCACGACACTTGGTACGTTTGAAATAACGTACCGTTTCTCATTTGTTTCTGGGTCAATTCGGGCCAGAATATATCCACCATTCTTAGTCTCTTCCCATGAGTCCCCGTTAGCTAACGCTGAAGATGGGCCTGCTGTGAAGGAGAACCGCCAACGACGAGCACCTTCATTATGTCCGCCGTAGGTCGTATGTGTACGGAACCAACTTGGCCAAGCTTCTTTTGGATGAATTTCAAGAAAGGAATCCCAAAAGAGTTGGAAGGCATTATCAAATTCTTGCCCTAATTCGTTATTTTTCATCTCAATTTCCGCCAAATTTTTTTGCCCACTTCGCACGAGCAATTTCAGTAAGCGTGCTGCCGTCTGGCCAGGCAACAGGCAAGGTCGTTGGCAAGGTAATACGTCAACCGCCAAGGCTGGTGATGCTCAGGCAGGTGGTAGGTGCAGATGGGGTAGATGCATAGACTTGTGGGCTGACAGGTTGAATACGCAATGCGCCAGTAAGCAAAACGCTTGATATCGAGCGCATGCTGGCGAACAAATGTCGCCAGTCGCAAACTGCTTTGATGCCATTGATTGATTCGCTCTTGCCACAAGGCTCTGCATTCTTCTCGTGTCATCCTGATTTCCTCAGTTTAAAAAACTGAAGTATCATCAAACTGAATATCAATTCATAGATGGGACGGGTGTTCGCTTACGTCGAATCTATTCATGGCCAGCAAACACAATTGCGCATGCAAAAGACTATACGCGATAAATCACACAAGAGCAGGTAAGCATAAGAGGAATCGACCACAATTTCTCCTAAAGTTATATTCTTGCCCATACATTTTTATTTCAAAAACACATGCTTTTGAAGTTCAAGAAAATTAGAACTTAATCAGATGCTCCCTGTAATACATCAACGCATCACATCATACAAACTATGCCTTAGGTGGCAATGCTAAGACCGCATATTCTAACTCTGTGGGTAATGGAGTTAGCATAGCGTGATTTACTGGCAATACTACCCCCTTCCATTCAGCAGGAACGAAACTAGATGCATGTTCATACGTACCACAATTTGCACACCACGACCAATAACTGCCTCGACCAATGAACGACCTTCCTTGTAATACTGCCGGTTGGCTTTTCTCAAGATGGTAATACTGACGCAATTTGGTCACACCACAAACAGGACAAGGCAATCCTATAAGTATGTCAACTTGCCCATCAAAGGTAGTCTGCCATTGAGTCATTTTTTCAACTGGAACACCTTTCCAAAAATTTTCAGCGATATTCATCGTTTACCTTCTCTCCATTCTTGCAATGCATTCCCAGAACCATACGGAGTACGATTAGCAACGGAATTCGCATCACCGTGTGGTTTATGTGCGCCACGTAGATAATCACGAGCATGACTTAACTCATGAGCTATTGTATTTGCTGTTGTCTCCTGATCTACTAACGCGCCTGGCCCTACTCGAATAACCCTCCCACCTTCTGACGCATAAGTCACCCCCAACTTGCCTGGAGCAAGAGTTTCATCAAAAACAACTTCAATTTTCTGCCCCGACCCACTTAAATTTATGTTGTAATGCCCCGCAATATCTTCGACATACTTTTGAGGATTTAGTGCGTGCTCAAATGTGCGTTCAAGCGGCGTAGCTGGCGTCCCTAAACGATAGAGTGCTTCTGGATTAGCCCCATACGATGCCACCTACTCCGCATCACGCAGCGCACTTATTTTACCAGCCTTACTCCAGGCATTAGCCCCTCCTGCGGCAGCCATGGTTGCATCGGTCCCATACTGCCCAAAACGTTGTGCATCATTGCTTGGTGTCCAGGTATGCAATTGCCATGGTTGCGAATCGCGGAAGGTTTGATAGATGTCATTTGGTACCAGTCCGAATTGGTTGCCAATCGCCATGTATCCTTCGGTAGCCAACTTGGTACCCGCGATGGGTAAGTTAATTAGACCAGGGCCTATGTTCAAGATACTTTTTAACGACCCCTTGCCAGCTTCCAGCGGGTCTTTACCAGCGGCCCTGGATGCGCGCACGATCGCTTCGCCAACCGGGTCATGTACTGGTGTGTTATCTACCGGTAAGGGCCTATTTGTGTCGCGCCTTTATTGAACACGTTAACATTACCGCGAGCGCCTTCAGCAAATCGGACAGACGCGGTATCCCATACCTGCGCGGCCTGTGCGCCGGGTAAATTGTCAAATAAGTTTAGGTTATAACCATAACTAACTGCTCATCAATCATCAACTCACTAGACTCATTTTTCAAATTACTCATAATACTCATAGCAACCTCATCTATTTTCTTACGACCGCCTCACAAAAAACTCTTGTCTTGTATTTTCATCAAAGAGTACGTCCGAATCTCCCTCGCGCCGGACAAACTTTAAACTAGAGGCGATATTTTCTCCATCAACAAAGTTACTAGCCGCGCTCAAAGAAGACGCATAATCCCATCCTTCTGGCACAACGACATGCTTGATATTACTTTGAAAATATTGACAAACGGAAATAGGGCATTTCGGACTATTATTCCAATCTGCCTCCCCAAAAATGGCCCAATCACAATCAGATTGTCATACCATGTCTCTGATCTACTACAACCAAGTCCATAGCAATTGCGTCATTTTTAAAAACCAAGCCTTGCCTAACCAAATATTCAACGTAGTTCTTTACATCTGCTGGGACCATAAAACTAACAGACGCCAGTTCCCCATCGGAGCAAAGGGTTTTATTGGGAATTGAAGACATAAAATGTTCAACACCTCCAGAAAACCTCTTTACTATAGACTCACAACGAAGCACAACAGATATTGCTTCAATCAGAACCGCCATTTTTGCTCTCCAAATAAATCAAGTCCAAATTTTTTTTTGCCAGTCGATAAAAGCGCGTTCATCTGGAACATGAGCGAGTCCTTGATAGTAATGAATCCGATCTGCCATTGCATTCGCCTCCATGTGACAGAAAAAATCAACATTCTGAACAGGAATACCGAATTTTTCACAAAAAACAGGATTTGTAAAATTTGCATAATAGGCGTTCACTAACTCAACGGCGTCATCCGGCAAATACTTATAACGAGATTGAAGATGAGAAACAACTCGCTCAAATAAATAAATCTCGTCCTCGTCGGAAGATACATTCAATAGCATTTCACAACTCCTACAAACAGCTCAACTACGACATGATTCAAACCATAGTTACAAGTAGCGACAAGAAGCGCTTCACTATTTCTGAGGATGGTCTGCGCATTCGTGCCATGCAAGGACATTCCACCGAGACATTCAACATCAGTTATGTGGCGAAGCTGCCACCCGAATTTCTTTACCATGGCACCGCCACGCGTTTTATGGAATCTATTCAAAAAGTCGGACTGCTGCCCGGCTCTCGCCAGTACGTGCATCTGTCGCAAGACGAACTGACCGCGCTTGCCGTTGGCCAGAGGCATGGCAAATCAGTGGTGCTAAAAATTAAAGCCCTACTCATGTATGAACAAGGCCATAATTTTTTTCAGGCTGAGAATGATGTTTGGCTAACCAATGCCGTACCAACTCTCTTTATCATCGAATAAAATTACTCTTCCTCAGCGCGTTCCGCTTTGTAACGTGCGGATTCCTCTCCCGCGACGCGCAGCCACTCGGAAAAATTGGGCAGAAAATACCTATCAGCCCAATCAACTCGTTTTGGATTTGAATAATCGTGGAAATAGACCTTCGGATCCCCGCTTTTGTCATCGCCGTCAAAACACGCCAACACCACGTACCCGCCGTTATAAAAACCGCTCTTATCATTGATGATTGCGAAGGGGATCAATGGATTATCCGGATATTTCTGAAGCATAGCACCATAGTAATTTAGTGAACTAGGCATATTCAAGAACAAAAACCCCCATGGCTCAAGATCGGGAATATCATGACCTTGAGCCAGCTCCAAATAATGCTTCGGAAAACTGAATCCGGCGGGGAGAATAGGTGAATCGTAAAAAAATAACTTACTCATTATGGTTTTCCTTTAATGCGAGGCGAATTAGGGGAACCGTGTGGATTTGCAGTGCTAAAACTCTTCGATTGGTTATTGATGCGGGCGGTGATCGCCTCTCCCCAAGTGTTGTAGTCGTTCCAGCCGCGAGCATTTTGAATCTCTGGCGTTAACGCTTCGCCGTAGCTCCGCTCCACACCTTGAACACCAATCTTGGCCTCTCTAGCAGCAGTTATACGAGTGTTGTCCATGCTGGTAAGCTTTCCGTCTGGCATACGCACCAAGTCAACTGGATCACCCTGCCATCCTTTTTCTTTCATACTGGCGACAAGATCATCATAAGTATAGGTTTGGCCGGTTACGCGATCCACTTTATGAAACGATACCGAGCTTTGTGGTAACCGGACCTCATCAGCTGCGAACGTTGCCGTCTTTGTCCCATACGACGCCAACTGTTCTGCATCACGCAGCGCACTTATTTTACCAGCCTTACTCCAGGCATTAGCCCCTCCTGCGGCAGCCATGGTTGCATCGGTCCCATACATACCGAAGCGCTGGGCATCATTGCTGGTTAACTATTGATGCCTTCAACATCAAGATAGAGTCGAGCCCGAACGTATAAACCCGCAATCAACTCAATTTCAAGCTGACCATCGTCGCCTTCACATTGCAATGTTTCCGACGGAAGCTTTCCCAGTGACATTGCTTCAGCACGTAAAGTCGAAAAATTCTCGGATAGAAGACTACCTGGCACAATCCCACCAACCCCTCCTTTAAACGTGACCAAGAAATCACCATCCCCTCCCCGTCGCACTTTAAAATCGGGCGAGTGAGCAACGACTGACAATAAACTTTGCTCGCAATCGGCTTGGCTCAATTCGAGCGAATCCGGCCAAACTACACATGTTCCGTTTTTGAACATCGTAAAGCGTCTATTACCCAAGTATTTGGACAAATACTCTGCTGTCCATTTAATGTCAGGAACAATCGTTGGCTTCCATGACGGTCTTGCAAAATTTGTCTTCATGTTGATTTTCTGAAAATATCTTCTACCCATATGGCTGGGCGAGGCAAAACGCTATTACATTTTGGACAGCAAGTTTGTGGAATTGCCATCGCTTCTAACTCTGCGTCATTGCGATCTGGCCAATAAAATAAACTACCCTCAATCGGATTTGCTGCCATTCCACTCCAATCGCAATGTCCACAACTCAATTTCTCAATTTGAACACGTTGAAGTTTATTCTGCATTTTTAGAAGCGGCACTATCAACCAAGAAGCAATTTTTCCATATCGATATAGTCCCAACGAAAATTCATCTATATGGCTTTCAACAAAATCAAGATTTTTCTCAAATAATTTTTTCATCCCTTCAGAATAGAGCGGCAGGTCATCCAAGACGGGATCATTGACGAGCATGGCCCAGCCGGCTTTCGTCGGAATTATCGTCGGCTGACCATCAACAAAAATTTCTATTAACTCTGGGTGCGGTAAATTCATAATAAGTCACTGTCCCAATGGTTTTAGATAATTAGTCCCATAGCGTACGAGATATTCTCGCTCGCCGGATGTTGTCAATGTTTGCTGCAGTATGCTTGACCTCGGCACCATACCGCCGTAGACAGGTCCACCGTTCGCAAATTTTTTTGCCTTAGCAAGATTGTCAGTCAGTGATACGAAGGTTCGTTCTAAACCACCATTCGCACGACTAATTTCAAGCCCTAATGCCGAGTGATTTTCAACATAGGATGCTTCATTTCCGAAAATATCAATCCATTTTTGATGTGTTTCGGAAGCATGATTGTAAGCCTTTTCAAGGCTTCCTGTTTCAACATAGGCACGATTGGTCGCGTCACTAAGTATATGTCCCGATTCGTTGAAGTTCGCGTTTTCGAGATAGCGATCAGTCCCCCGGTACATCTGTACCATATCACCGCTACTATTCGCCCCATACGACGACAACTGTTCTGCATCACGCAGCGCACTTGTTTTACCAGCCTTACTCCAGGCATTAGCCCCTCCTGCGGCAGCCATGGTTGCATCGGTCCCATACTGCCCAAAGCGTTGCGCATCATTGCTTGGTGTCCAGGTATGCAATTGCCATGGTTGCGAATCGCGGAAGGTTTGATAGATGTCATTTGGTACCAGTCCGAATTGGTTGCCAATTGCCAGGTATCCTTCGGTAGCCAACTTGGTACCCGCGATGGGTAAGTTAATTAGACCAGGGCCTATGTTCAAGATACTTTTTAACGACCCCTTGCCAGCTTCCAGCGGGTCTTTACCAGCGGCCCTGGATGCGCGCACGATCGCTTCGCCAACCGGGTCATGTACTGGTGTGTTATCTACCGGTACCCACTCAGTTCCTGAATAGTTACCCATCGCATCATAGATTGGGTGTAATTCCATTGCTGGGGTATCATTCCCTCCGCCAGGACGGTAGGTAATTGGTCCTGTTTATAGGCGCAGGTAGACGCGCATTCGCCACGGGCAAAGGTATGTAACTGATGCTGATTGATGCGCCACTGAAACTGGTAGGCGATCTCTGGCGCGATGCCGGATGCGCCGGGGATATCGATCAGTTCGATTTCTTTCAAATCTGGATGTGCTGCCAGCGCCGCATCAAGCGCGGCAATATGGTCACGTGTGAGTGAACCGGTCACCAGATGGCGAGTATAGGCAGAATGGGGAGTAAGAGGAGCTGCAGCTGTCGCCTGATCAGCTTTGCTATTGTCGGCGAGTGACGGCATGGATATACCCGCCAGCAAGCTGGCGAATAAATGCGGAAGGAAGTACCTGAAGTGGCGGGTGATCTGCATGAAGTCCGGGCAAATAAAATAAATAGGACTTACGCAAAACCGCCCCAGCTGCGTTGCAGCTCCTCTCCTAGGAGCCGCGTACTGTTCGTACTGTCTTCGTCGCTACGGTGTAGTCGGGGTTTCAGACAATATATTGCCTGCCGACGTAACAAACCTCCCCTGCAAGGGAGGTTTCCTAAAAGCGATAGGTGTAGTCGGGGTTTCAGGCAACATGTTGCCTGCCGACGTAACAAACCTCCCCTGCAAGGGAGGTTTCCTGGAAGCGATAGCCTTGCTGGGACAATTTTTCGTAAGTCCTAATAAACAGGCTTGCTGTTCCCCACCATGACTATGCCAGCATGAAGAACAAGGGCTTCATGTAATCATGAAAATACTTTTTTTGCAAGATGCAAGGTATCAAAAATTCAATGCGTTACACGCGTCTTGGCAATCAAGGCAGCTTAGAACATGAGTATCCGCTATTGACAGTACACCTCAGTGCGCACTATCGAGTTGATTTTGACGGACATAGTGCTGAATATGCCTGCCCTGAAGTCCGTCGCGAAGGCTAGCAGTTTTATTTACTCGCACCAAACTTAGCGCATTTCATTAACAGGCTAATTAACACCATTCAATATTATGAAACATACATTCTTTATTCAACGTATTCCAAAAAGCCTTATCCCTTACATCGAGCTTCACCGAATAAAATTGACAATTCATGAATATCGCCCCTTTAAAATTTACATTTCTTAAATCTGAAGAGAAAAACTTTGCGTCATCAAATTTTGCACTTTCAAAAGATGTGCCAGTTGCTACGACACCTTCGAACGTTGAATTTCGAATTTCAGCGCCCTTAAAATTACAATTCAACATTTTCGCATTCCAAAAACAACTTTCACAAATATTTGCACATTCAAAATTAGCAAAAGTCAGGTCAACGTCTTGAAAAGGCCCTTCCAGCTTTGAATATCCAAAATTCCCCCATCGAATATCTGTATCAAACAATAAAAAATGGTTCAACGTCAAATGTTGCATATCGATTCCTCGAAGATCACTGATTAGATTAGCTTGGTCGTCAATAGCATTTCTTTTCTTTTCAATGGAGTCCAAAAAAAATCTCTGTTGAAAAATTTCTTTGAGTCGTCGCCTTCCATCTGCAGTATTCCATCTTGCACGTAAAAATTCCTGATCATTCACATTTATTTCATCCATAGTACCCCCATATCTTTTATTTTCCCTTGTGCATCTTTATAAAAAAGTCGGGCATTTTTAAGATGTTTATTTGCATCCCTACTTATTACAGAGAATTCAATTTCATTAAAATATTTTTTCTGACTTATTAAATTTTTACGCGGCTCTGAAAGCTTCCATTGATTATCTTCAAAAATTTTATCGATGTTATATCCTATTTGTCCCGAAGTTTCGAACCGAACGAAATAACTGTCAGGGTCTCCATTGGATATGAAATTTTTGAGCGGAATTTCAGCATTTCCAGAAACACCTCGATATTTACTTGGTTCATATGAACTCAGCAAGGCGGTTGAATCCGGATACTTATGATCCCAGAAATTGGCATTATTCCCTTTCTGTTCAAATCCATTTTGAACTATGTTCTTGATCGCAGCAAGCGGGTCACTAACATTTCCTAAGTCCTGTCCAGTATAACCATTGGCTTTGACGATCCATTGCTTTTTTATAGCATCATCTCCCGTGATAAACAACGGAATTGAATCAGTTCCTGTTTTTGTGTCTTTCAGCAAAATGTAAGGAGTAGTATCAACACTTTCAACTATACGTGGCCCTATAAAATAAGGAGATTTTTCATCACCGTTGTATGTAGCTGCGCGAGAATTATTAGCATGAGCAATCCTGGCTTCTTGAGCCAAGAGCGCAGATTCTTTCGCCATCGCTCCACCGGCAAAGTTTGCTGCAACGCATAGCCACCAATCAGGGGAAGTTACAGCATCACCCCAAGCATTTCCGAAATGCCGCGCAGTCGCGCCAAATTCACCATCAGCCAAAGATACAGCGGCTGCATTACCTTCTTTAATATAACCAGGTGCTGCATCTAAGTCCGCTTTCATTCGATAACCCACTGCTGACTGCAAGAATTTAGATAGGTCATCAACGCCAATTACATAATCTGTTCTTTTCGCTACCGTATTATATGCAGTATAAAAGGCCGGACCGTTACTTACTCTTTTACCATCTTCAAGTTCATAGTTTGCAACTATTTGATATACATCTCGCGATTGCATGTTATCAACGGTCGACTGATATTTAGGCAATGAGTCACGAACATTTTTAAACAGACTAATCCCTGAGGACTTCTTTACTATAGTAGTTCCCGCAGGCATCCCATTCTTACCTTGAGGGGTATCCAGGAATTCGATGCCTGGGTAATCATCATAACTTCCAGTCATCTGCACTCGATAATCATCGCCGTATAAAGTTTGCGCAGGTACTTCACTGTGAACAGAAAAATCCATACCTTCGCCTGGCTTAGCTAAGCCATATGGACTAGTCCCGGCGCCAGTATTTTTTTCAGCCAAGCTGTCGCGCAGGGCATTCCCAACCGCATCAGGCTTGATTCCCTTTACTCTGTCGATTTCATTGCGTAGCTCTGGGCTGATGACGCGTGCTTTACTTTCCTGCGGTGGGTCCGGTATTTCCTCTGGTGTTTGTTTATCTTCTGGGACGTTATGCCTGTCGCCCGCTTCTTCTGCATCATCGTCGGATGAAGATGGGGAGGTGTCAGAGCTGGCATTGTCCCGGGCCAGCAGATCTGCACCCGGCGGGCGTGAAATAATGCCGGTGCCGCCGGCAATGTGCATGGCGAGCTGACGGAGAAAATCGTCGATGACATTTGTTTTCTGGGCCAATGCCTCTTGCTGGACGTCTGTTTGTGGATAGGCGTGTTCTGGTATTTGTTCAGTACCGACGTTGTCATCGGCATAGGGGTCAATCGAATAAGGAACTCTGTAGCTTGCGTACATCCTGTATTTCCTCTTGCGTTTGCTCAACAGGTGACTACCGCGCCTTGCTTTGTCTGGCGCGCTGTTTTGTTGGGCATCGATGGGTAACTGCATCATGTGGCATCAGGTTAAAATCTGTTCACATCTGATAACAGATGACGCGTAGTTGGCGTGGTTTACTGGGTAGTCGCTATTGTTGTAGCGATGTCAGCGAGTGATGCATGGATATATCCGCCAGCAAGCTGGCGACCGAACGAGGCAGGGCAAGCCTGTGGTGGCAGGGAGACCGGTATGAAGCCTGGGTGAATGAAGTGAACAGGTTGACTACTCCCCTGCCTGGCGATGCGAGCGTGGGGAGTAAGGGCTTCATGCAGTCATGAAAATACTTTTTTTGCAGGATGCTGAAAAAAAGGGGATAACTGCAATTAAATTGAGCAAGGTTCTATTGCTCTTTTTTTCTGTAATTCAATACCTTTTGAGCATATTCCGAAACTTCCTTCAACTTGGCCTTAATTGCCCATTGCTCTGCTTTTTCTTCTGAGGCACCAGGATTGCCTGGGTTATAGGGATTATTGTCACCTCCCCCACCTGTCAGGTAATAGC
The DNA here is from genome assembly GCF_058808955.1 of Undibacterium sp. GW821-FHT11B02. NCBI lineage: Bacteria > Pseudomonadati > Pseudomonadota > Betaproteobacteria > Burkholderiales > Oxalobacteraceae > Undibacterium > Undibacterium sp. GW821-FHT11B02. Next base: position 471,119 of record NZ_JBXASD010000003.1, read on the forward strand.
TGTATATTTTTGTTTTTTTTATCGCTGGCTCAAGATATTTTGGATCCAATACAACCGATGTTGGGTCGCTCTGATGGTCTGCTCTGGCTTTTTCGAGGGCATCGTTGATTGTACCCGGACCGGCGTTATAGGCAGCAAAAGACAATTTTTCAAAATTCGGGTCACTGCTTGGAATGTTGATTAACTTTCTGATGTCCTGGAAAGCATAGGCACCAACCAGAATATTCACCTCTGGGTCTGATCTGTATTTTTCAAAGTCTTTGTATTGACTCAACTCTTTATGATTTTTTACGGTACCCGTCCAGGTAGGCCCATAAATCTGCATGACACCACTTGGGGCTACAGCGCTTTCCCCTGAACGAGCAATGGCAGGATTTTTCTCCCCCCCTGATTCCGTTTTGGCAATGGCTCTCAGACTTGCTCCATCAACGCCAGTCTTTTCTACAGCAGAATCAAAATAGGGTCTGTATCCATCAATTATTTTAAAACCGTTTCCATTGGAATTAGGTAATTTACTGAGTTCAACTGACGGTAGCGGCTGCGTATCATCTTTCTTGGGCGACGACAATTGGTCAATTTTCTGGACAATGCTGCTGATGTCGTCGTGCAGTTTTTTCGTACTTCTTCTATCCAGCTCTTCATCATCAGGTTCGCCCTTGCTGTCAAAACGCCTTTCGTTAAAATCGGTATCTCTTGGCGTGTCTGGTTTCAAGAGATCAAAGAAATGGCGGGCTGTTGCTGCCGCAATTTCTTCTTTGAATGCCTGGGCTTCTTCCGGTGTACGTTGTTGTGCTGCTTCGTAGCGGGAATCTGTAAACTCTCTTTCGCCAGCTGGCGCATTTAGCCGGTCAGCAATTTTTTTGGCTTTGTCATACAGGCCACTGACATTCACATTGCCAGCATCGAGCCGGCGATTGAATGCGGCAAATTCCGGGGTATTCACGTCGTCCTGCAGTTCATCGTCAGGTATGCCTGCGGATTGCATATGATCGATTTCGTCCTGGTTTCTGGTCGCCAGCAGGTAGGCCGCGTATCTGTCTTTCAGCGAAGCTGCTGAACCTGCGCTTGCATTATTGGGCGAGGTGTCAGTCACTGGATTTTCAGAAGAGCTATTTTTAACGCCACGCAGTTTATTAATTTCTTCCTGAATCGCTGGCATGTTGATACGCCCATCACTGTCCCGCCCTGACCCGGACGAGTCCCCGGAAGTTTGCATTTCATCTGGAATGTCATAGGCAGAATCGGAAGATGATGGGTAGCTGCTGTCACTATCATTTACCAGTGACAGCAAATTAGTACCTGGTGCCTTAGAAATAATGCCTTCGCCAAGTGGAACGCTCATGGCGAGCGTACGGATCAATTCGTCAACGGAATTGTTCTTATTCTGAAGTAAATCCCCTTGCTGGTCTTGCCTTGCTGCGTCGTATTGCGGATCACCATCCTGCGCTTGTTCAGGCATTTGATCTGCATCCCCATTTTCGTCTTCGGCATAGGGGTCATTCGAGTATGGGCTTCTGTAGTTTGTGTACATAATGTGTTTCCTCTTGCGTTTTCTAAATGGGACTAACGTGCCCTGTTCTGTCTGGCCTGCCGCTGTTTGGCGTAGGCGACCAGTTGTGTCATATGGTCTTTGCTGACGCCAAACAGGGGCAGCACGGCGTCTGCCACGGCCTGGGTGGTGGCGGCGATCAGGTCGGGCGTGATCGCCAGGCGTTTGACTTTGACCAGCAGGTCGAGGTATTCAAAGGCAAAGATCATGGAGGCGGGCACAACGACTTCCAGCGGCATCTGCTTGTTGCTTTGTGCATAGAGGTTGCTGATCATGCGGGCGGCGCCGGCACCGGCATCCGTAGCGGGATTGCCAGGCTGTGCCATGCGTTGCAGGCGCATTTCTTTATTCTGCGGTGCATACATGATGGTCAAGCCGGCGTTGACGACTTTGGACAGGGCACTTTGAAATTGCGGTGGTACTTTGGATTGAATACCTTGCTCGGCCTGTGCGAGCATGGCATTGGAAGCTTGGCCTAGCATTAGGTTCTCCGTACTGAGTTGATGATACCGAAGCGCGGGACGGCGCTGCCGTAGCTGGTCTGGGCCAGTTTCTGACGTTGCAAATCAAGTGCAGCTTGCTGGTTGCGCTGGTTCATGATGTTGAATGGAAGCGACAAACCTGACTTGGTGAATTCCAGTTTTTGGGCATCGGTCAGGTTATCCCATTTGTTGCCGAGGTTGCTGAGAAAATTTTGATTTTGACCAGCATTAGTGACTGCGCCTTGTATTTTCGAGTAATCGTTAGGTATCAACTCACCGGAATCCAGCCCGCCAACATCTTCACCCGCTACAGCAAATTGGTTATTGGTTGTCGTGTTGATGGTGTTATCGGGATTGAACACAACACCGGTATCATATGGCGCATCAAATCCAGTTGTAGGAATGCTGTTTTCAACGACATGAGCCGCAGTTCCTTGCACAGGTACTGTCTGCGATAATGACTGGCTGATAGGTGTGGACTGAGTTACAGCACCTGTCACATCTGTTCCTGCTGTCGTCGCCTGGTTACCGATCAGGTCATAACCGGCAAGATTGGTATTGCCTGCATCGACCCCGGTCAACGCTGTACTTCCGCCAGGGTTTGTTGCCGCGGCTGCTGTGTCAGTCGCACCCTGGATGCCGGACAAGTCATTGGCGACCAATCCTCCAGAATCCACTCCGCCAACCAGTCCATCGGTCGCTGCATCGCCTGCGGTATTGACTGCAGAATCCGTCGCAGCATTTGCTGCAGCGTCACCTGCTGCATTGGCTGCGGCATCTGCGCCTATCTGTCCGGCTGCGGCATTGGCCCCGGCTGTGCCTAAAGCCCCTATTCCAGCATTGACCAGGCCGCCGATGCCGCCGACCATGCTGATCTCGCCCCCTATCTTCATCAAATTTTTATTGCCGGTCACCGCCCCCACCACGGTGGTGGCCATGCCGACGGCAGATATTGCCGTCAACACGGTGGCGACGGTGGTCACCTCAAATGCCGCTGCGACGGCTGTTACAACCCATGCCATATTATTTTCCTTCCAGTGTTAATTTTTTGCAGTGGTCCAGGTATTCCTGATCACTGCCAGCGGTGAAATGCTGTTCTATCTTGTCGATGTCGGTTTCACCGGTGCCGTGTATGCTGGTCCAGATGCAGTCTGTCAGCGTGGTGGCGATGCGTTTGGTACCGGCAGGCGACACGACGGTGAAAGGTGCCTTGACGTGCACCAGTCCGACCTCGGTCGTGACCAGCATTTCACCCTGCGACAGGATGTTGAGGTTGTCGTATTTATGGATGCGACCGGTGAGTGTGATGCCAGCAGGGATATGCAATTCACGCGCATAGACGCCGTTGGCGAAATGGTTGATGACTTTCAATTCGACCTGCGGCATTTTTTTCATGGCGGCTTCGAGTTCATTCACCTGCTGCCGGGTGACCGGCTTTGCTTGTGTGATCTGGTTCATGGGAACACCAATTGATTACTGACATCCACATTGGCCTGGTTGATTGCCGCCTGTTGTGTGGGTGTGGGCGGACCGACAAAATTGCTGCCCGCTGTTCCACCCGCTGTTCCACTTCCGTTATTTGTACTAGTGGTACCACCAGCACCAACATAGTTGCCCGTGCCAGCCAGTGCAGCCTGTTCATCACTGCTCAATGCCACGTTCAAGCCTGCTGCACGCGCTGCGGCGGTCAGGTTGGCCACCGCTGCCAGCTTTGCAGCGGCATCCATGCCTGGTTGCATCTGTATGGTGGCAATGCCGTTGATGTAATTGTTCCAGGCTGTTGCTGTGCTTTGGCTTGTTGCAATCGCAGCAGAATTGACATCATGTGCAGCGTTCAGAGTTTGCTGGCTGCTGTTGTTCATGCCGGCAATGGTCTTCTGGCTGGCTGCGCTGACATCAGCGATATATTTCTGCGTTGCGGCAGACAGGTTGGCTGTCGCCAGAGCGGTATTGGCACTGCTGTCGGTGCTGTATCGCTGGGTCGTAGCATTGCTATCCGTGTTGTATTTGGATGTGGCCGCATTGATGCCGGCAACACCCAGGGTCGTATCAGAGTTGAGCTTGGCGATAGACTGATTGGAATTGATACCCAAAACATTGTTCAGCAGCGTATTGCTTTGACCGGAATTGAACTGATTTGCCACATTGGTAGCATTGAAGTTTTGCAATGCATTCTGATTCAGCTGATCTGTGTTGTATCCGGCTGCCTTGGCATAGGTTGCTGCATCGGCAGAGGCAATCGGGGTGGCATTGCGCATGACCGCATCCATGATCGCGCTGTCACGGATGCTGCTGTTGCCAGTGAACCCTCTGGCTGCCGCATCTTGTGCACCGGCGTTGGCCCAGGCCTGATAGTACGGGTTGTTCGGGTCTATCATCCTGGCCATCTGGCCCTGCGTGGTCTGGTCAGATGTCACGCCCCATGTTGCAGGGTTGCCCAGGGTGGCAGGGTTATATTGATACGCGCCGTTTGCAGCTTGATATACGCCTGAACTGCCGGCGGTACCGCCTGTTGTGCCGTATGCCGAACCATAAGCACCATTTGTATTGGCATTGCTGGCCAGCCCCACAGATGGGGGTGGCACCGATCCGCGATTGATGATGCCGGTACCAGAAGTACCCACTGTCCCTGCTGTTCCGGCGGTGCCAGTAGAACTTCCCGTCCCGCTTTTTAAAGTACCATCTGGATTGAATGTCTGTCCCGGTACATATTTTGCAGCCAATGAGGGCGCTGAGTTATAGCGCAACTCGTAATAGGGGTTGTAGTCTGGGTTGGCAACAAAGCTGCCGTTGACGTTGATGTATGCTTTATCGTACTGGTGCGTTTGATAATCGTTCCAGTCGGCGCGGTCCTGCGGCTTCATCGCCGCCATTTGAGCCTGCTCGTAGACACGGCTAGATTCAAGATTGTAGCGAGCTGGATCAGAGATTTTCAGGGCTGCATTCTGGGCGGCATAAGCTGCTAAAGCTTGATCAGGTGTAATCGAACTGCCAGTGCTTGTATATTGCGCGCCACCATAATCAAAAGCCGGGTTGTAGCCTGCATTGTAGGTAGGTGAATTGATATCTTGCCCATTGACATTGTAGGTAGATGTCCCCGTACCAGATGTGGTGTTACCTGTCCCTGTGGTTCCTGTTGTTGTGGTCGGTGCCATACCAACGGTTTTGCCAGCAGCCAGTGCATCATTCGCAGAGCGTATAAAGGCTTGATGGGCTGTGTCATAACCTTTGGCCGCGATCTGTCCATCCCAATACCCTTCTCCTGCCCAATCTCCAGTTTTACCCATATCGGTATACCAGCCAGAGGACGCAGATTGTTTTGCGGTGCCGGATGCGATTGGTGCAGCGTTACTGCCAATGATATTTTCTTTGTTCTGCGCTGCACCAGACAAGAAGCTTTGATAGACCTGATTTTTGTCGGCATTGCTTTGCAACTGACCATTCCAGTAATCAATTCCGGCCTGATCGCCCTTGCGCCCAAGTGCGCTTGTGTACCAGTCAGCGGCATTTGTTGAAAATGGCTGGACTGTGCTTGCTGTGGATGATGCTGTTCCAAGTTGTGCCTGGCTATCCATGGGGGCAGGATAGCCAGCGGTGGTAGAAGAAGTAGCAGCAGCAGAAGCAGCAGAAGCGGCGGTGTTATTGGTACTGGATGCGGTATTGATAATGCCATTGCCACCACTGCTACTACCGCCAGTACTTTGCGTCAGGTCTGCAGTTGGCGTATCCGGGATATAAGTCGATGTGCCATCTGAATTCATTTTCCATGCCATGGCGATTCCTTATTTGGAGTTTGCGATTACAAGCCTGCTGCTACCACGTCCAGCGCTGCAATCGCCTGCGACCAACGGCCGCCGATGTTATTTGCTTTGACGATGCCAGCGATGACGACAGACAGCAGTGGCCAAACCTTGTCAAAGTCTTCGCCGACTTCACCGGCAAATTGCCAGATGGCGGACAGACGGTCTTTGACGTGTTGGAGCTTTTGATCATTGCTTGCCGAATCCAGGCCAAAGGTTTTGGCTGCGTCAGCCACCAGGCCGCTGATGACGGGGGCGAGATTGATGGACAGTTGTTCAAATTGCTTTGCTGCCTGGAGTATTTGTGTGATGTTCATGGTATTTCCTTTTGTGGTGGTTAAAATTTGCACATCTGGGTGATGGTCAATCCATCGATTGACCGGATGTAGTCAGCCGCGATACGTTGTATCGAGGCCGGCGAGGGGGTTGTCGGAGTCAACAAACTGATATCCGCCTCGCGCAGTGGTGTCAGGCTCAGGCTGCACTGGTTCTGGTGCTGCTGGCTCAGGTATGACTGGCACCGGGGTTCCGCTTTCTGTATTGCCTGGGCTATTTTGTTGGGGCTTGGGCGGCAATCCGACTTTGTCGGAACTCGCAACAGTTGCTGCACCGTTGAACAGCCCGAAGCCGATAGCAGCCACAGCGCCAATATGGTTGAGGTCATCAGGCGATAAGTGAAAGTCGACACCATACAATTTTCCGATCGCAAAAATGGAGCCAAGCACCACAGCGATGGCGTTACCAAGCACCTGTTTGTTTTTGAGTTTCACGGCATCAGCAACCGCCTGGCCTTGCCGGAATACGTTGTAGAACAGTCCGAGTTTTTCAAACATTTGTGCTCTCCCACAGCATGTTATTAGCCAGCCGATTCAACCAGCCTGCACCGAAGCTGGCCCAGCCGGTTAATTTGGTATAGAAGCGGATGCGATGCGCGACCATGCGTTTTGCCAGTTTTTCTGGATCAGCCTTGGCCATGGTTTTCAGCGTGACGGGACCGACAATGCCATCGTCCGCAATGTCAAGCGCACGTTGCAGGATGCGGGCTGCTGTACCGGCACCACATTTGACTGCGCAATCGAAAAATTCAAAGGCAACAACCAAGGGAAAAGTATCGAGTTTGTTTGCATCCCAAAAATCGCGCCGGTACAACGCTTTAGCCTGTTCGATGGTGAGAGCTGCAATATCCAGATTCGGGTAACTGCGCTGGCTGATGCCATACCTGGTCAGGTGACCGTGGTCCAGCGGATGATTGGAGATACCACCTTCATTCGCCAGCAAGGGGGCGATACATAATTCAAAGTGATTCATTTTTTTCTTTCTCTGTTGAGTTTGTGCAGTCTGAAAATCCAGTCCTGCACGGTTCTTGTTTCGAGGATGCGTATGCAGGTCCAGATCAGCGAAGCCAGGGCCGCCAGGGAAGGCAGCCAGCCTGCCAGCGTGGCCAGCATCGTGCCTATGGACAGGGCATCAAGCCAGTGGGTAAATTGCGAATGTTGCATGCGGGTTTATCTTTCTTCAGACAAAAAAAACCCGCTTGCGCGGGTTGCTGTTTGGGTATGGGGGTGTTGCAGTATTGAGGCATTGAAGTATTTGGAGGTACTGGTGCTGGTGTTGCTATGTCATGTCAGGTCCGGTGATGACACTGCGTCTATGCCTGCGTGGGCCAATTGATCGCATCTATTTCAGTTACGCTTTCCGCCTGCTCCAATGTTACTTTCAGTGCTTGTGCCCGCTTGAAATTATCGCTGACATGCGTTGCCATGGCTGTGTACATGGACTGGAAGCTGGCAACATCAGGCAGGCTGATCTGTGTATTGTCCTGCGTTTTCCAGGTACGCGAAAACGTAGTTGGGAAATCACCTGTCATGGCAATCATGTTTGCCAGTGCATCCATCGCCGCACGGCTATCATTGTCGCAGGCAATTTTCTGGCCCGCATAATCGAAAGCCGCCTTGTTGGCATTTTTCCAGTCACAGTTGATTTGTTCTTTCCTGGCCGCCTTCAGGCCGGGGATATCCGGGAGCGGTTTGTAAAACCGATTCCCGTCATAGCAATCACCGATCACTACACTATCATCTACCGGCACATGACCATCCATGCGACCCAGTATGATGTTGATGACTTTTCCGTTTTGAATTTCTGCTGATTTCATGATGATTACCACCAGTAAATAATAACCAGGCCGTCGCCGCCTTTACCGGAAACAGCCCCGGGTGTGCCATCGACTCCACCACCCCCACCGCCGGGAAAACCGCCATCAACCGCATTTGCACCTGGGCTTGCAGCACCTTTCCCACCCCAGCCACCTCCGCCCTGGAGTGCATGTAATGTGCCATTTGTTGCTGGAGTAGAATTTGATCCTCCTTGAGTGTATTGTCCTGATGCGCCACCACCGCTTTGGTAGCAACCTCCACCACCGCAACCGAAAATACTTCCGCCACCACTGTTATTTGAAATGCCAGCACCGCCACCCCAAACAGCATTTCCAGATAGAGCACTACTTGTCGCCCCTCCGTTGCCCCCCCCATAATCACTTGAGGCATTTGAATTTGTCCCTGTGACACTTTGTGAGCTATTCGACGGAAGCCCTCCTGCAGAACTAGATCCAGCTCCAGCAATACCGCCACCACCAGATCCGCCACCACCACCAGAACCACCAGCACCACCATAAGCCTCAATAAAAACACCAAGCCCAACAGCTCCGAAAGACGATTTTCCTCCTGCATTTCCGGCTGTAGGAGATGCCCCTGGAGATGTTACTGCGGCTCCACCCGCACCGACAACAATTGGTAAATTTGTGCCAGGATTCAACGCTTGCGCCAAAAATATTTGACGATTCCGCGCACCTCCTCCGCCTCCACAGGAAAGCGAATTTGACCCAGCAGTACCACCACAGCCACCGCTACCGCCTCCACCAAAAACATCAACAATAAAATTGTTCGCTTGTGGCAAAATAAAATTACCAGATGTTTTGAATATCTGAAAACCAACACCACGAAGCGGCGCACCCAAAAACCCACTAAACCCCGTCATAATCAATAATCCCCCACATGCACACGCACACGCCAGCCAGCGGCAACGGCAGTACCCAGGGTGGCGTACAGCGTATATCCTGAGGGGACGGCCCGATTCAATGGGATAACGACTTTGGTCTGAGCAGCGATTTCAGTTACTGTCGTAGCAGGCAGGCTGACTTCTTCCCATAGCAAATTGTTGGTTGCAGTCGTCGTGGCTGAACCATTGTTCAAAAAAACGCGCAATACAGATGCGGTATTGGTGCCCACCGGCATGGCTTCCACGCTTTCTACAAAGCTGCCGTTAGCACCAGCCGGGCTGGATATCTGCACGACAGTGCCAGTGCCGTCCCTGGCCGTGTTTGCGGCAGTCATCAACGGTGCGATCAGCACCTTGGGGCTTAAAGGAAATATCGGTTTTTGATTTGCAGGCATTGCGCCTCCTTAGTAATGATTGTAAAGATAAATATCAGCGCCGACATTGCTGATGTCACCCCAGGTGGCACTGGTACCGTCGCTGACCGGGACCTGGCCGGCAGTCGCAGTGCTTTGCGCGGGCAAGGCGGCATTCATGGCTTGTACGGCCAGTGCTGCCATGGTGGCGATCTGGTTGGTATTGGTGCCTGGTGCAGCCGTCGGTGCGGTCGGTATGCCGGTCAGGGCCGGCGAATTCAAACTGGCCAGTAGCGCTTGCGCTGCAGCCAGCACAGCTGTTGCTGCATCCACATACGCGGTACTGGCGGCGTTGCCTGAATTGTCAGCGGGCGGCCTGGTTTGCACTTTCAGGGTGGCACCGCTATAGTCATGCGTGCCAGCCCAGGTTTGTCCGGCGATGGCACCTTTGGTGGCCAGTGCCGCCAGCACATTGTCAAAACCAGTCTGCACCAGGCCAAATTCAGAACGTATTGACATCGATGCGCCACGCGATTGCGCCACCGGTGCGCCGGTTTGCGTGTAATAGGGATTCGTCATACCTGCCTTTCACGAACGTTGAAGTAATTGCGGTGTGGACATCAGTGTCACACCCTGCAAGGTATGCGACTGGTCCTGGCTGCGGTTTGAATAAAACAACAAGCCTATATTTTTTTCCGTGCCATCGATAGACAGTGAGGGGCTGCTGACGTAAGCCGCATCCCAGTTGAACTGATCCCAGCTAAATTGATCCCAATAACCGCCACCACCGCTGAGTGAAGTGTCACTTTGCGGCGCCGAAGGCAATACGGCCGGGTTGCCATAGCCAAGATCGTAAGAAATATTAACCTTGGCAAAGCCCTCGACTACCACTTCAAATACCGCGCGGCGAAAGCGTTTCCGTACCCGTGGTGACTTGTTATTGTTAAACGGCAGACGGCACCAGGCTTCTATCGCGTTGCCATCTTGCGAGGTACCGGTATTGTCCTGATACACATAACCGTCATCTGAACCGAAATACGTCACCTCGGTACCATTGATCAGATTGGCCGTGCAGATGCAGCGTACCGGCCGGTTATAATTCAGTGGCAACATGCCATTCACTTTGTCGCCGGTCAGGCCAACTGCCAGTGCCGTACCATCGGTAAAAAACACGCGATACTGATTGCGGGTACGCAAGGTCGTTGATGCACATTCCAGTCCACGTTTGCGGGTCACCAGCGGCTGTATCATGTGGCTGATGGAGGCATAATCAAAGTCGCCGTAATTAAGCGTCGTGGTCAGTGCCTGGATGCCGCGCGTGGTCATACCAAAGGCATCATTCGACACCTGCTGACAGGTGAAGGCGCTGTAACCGATATCAAAGATTGACGACACCAGCTTGAAGTCAGCATTGCTGGTGCCATACAACACAAAGGTGCGCTCGGCAGTAAAAATGGCCAGTGAAGATCCTGCCTGATTACCGCCTTGCGGCAAGAACCCTGTCACCGTTTTTGAACAATCCAGCTCCCCCGCCCCCGTCACTACCGTCCATGAATACGGCGCCCCCAGGCTGGAATACTGCACCGATGCATTAAAGGATAAGAACAGATAACCCTTATGCGCAATCACATGGGCAGGTGTATCCTGCGCCATGCCTGTACGTAAGGGGATGTAGTTATTGCCATCAAATTCAAACGCCAGGTTCACGCCATCCACGCCATACATCTTGCTCGTGTTGTTGGCACCAGTGAAGTTGTAATTGAAAAATTCCATTCTGCCACCCGGCAGGCGTGTGATGGCAGTCGATGCGCCAGATGCCGTCACCTTGCTTGTACCGCCCACCTGCAAGGCACCGGCAGCAAAGGCACCACCTGTCAGCGACGCAAATATCAGCGTACCAGCACCGGCAGTGGTCCAGGTGCCGGTACGCAGCATCGCTGCCACGCACACACCCGATACCCCGCCCTGAGTAACCGTATCACCTGTTTTGATTTCTGCCGTGGCGGCAGTGAACTGCACTTCCACACCAAAACTGAGCTGCACCCAGCCACTGCTGCTAGCCTTGTACATCACACCGGCGGTGCCTGCCGCATTGTCGCGAAAAGCGTACAACACATCATTGAATACCCACACACCACGCACCGGGCCGCTGCCCGGTACCACCTGGATCAGGCTGCGCTGGTCATTCGCCGCCAGCAAGGCATAATCGACATGATCACTGACAGAACTCGCGCCATTGCTGGCCTGTGATGCGGTGATGGTGGCCACAGGTGTGCCACCAACCTGAATACTTTCACCAATCTGGAAAGTCGCACTCACCCTGCTGCACACCAGGTAATTGTTGAAAACAGCCAGCACCAGTGCCGTTGCCGCGCTGCTGGCACCAGTGATCGTGTTGCCAACCGCAATACCCGCAGTGGTATTCACATATACCAGCGTATAAACAGCAGCACTGGGCGAGAGCCGGCCATCAAAACGTTCATAGCCATCTATGCGACGGTAACCACCACCAATTGCCGGTTCATAATTCTGGGCATCGATCACCATACCTGGAGCCATCGCGATTGATGGCGTGACCAGATCCAGCCCGCCCCCCAATGGATAATAATCCTGACGTACCACGGGCATCTTCATAGCAAAGGCTCCGCAAAATGTACAGGCGGCAATTGATTCAATTCCAGTCTGGCCAATACCTTGTCAAATTCAGATTGCCCCAGCTGAAACACTTCCGACGCCGCTTCATGGCCACCATAAAACATCATGGCCCGATAGATAATTGCGCGATGGTATTCGGTTGGCAAAGACGGTACATCCGTCGCAGCCTGCAACTCTTGCGGTGCCAGATAATATTCACCCGTCACGGTATAACCCGTAGAATTCGGCGTCGCCCCCAACAGAATCGCCTTGGCCGGGCTGGCCGCCCATTCCACTGGGCGCTGATAAGCAACGCGCATGGCACCAAACTGATACAGATTACGAAAATACCCATACTCGCGACAAGGCAACCAGACTTCATTCGCCGTGCCAAGTGCGGTCTGATACAACCTGAAACTGTCAGTTTTCCAGTTGCCAAAATTCACCGCATTCGCCTGTGCCGGTGTATACGCTTGCTGTTGCGCCACCGTGTTAAATGAAAAACTGGCGCGCATGAATTCCCAGTTTTCATGCATACCCTGGATATCCATCCACGCGTCATTGACCCAGTTGCAAAACTTCAATGATTCACCACTGAGCCCCGTCACCGTGGTCAGCGCAGTACCTGAAGCACCACATTTTTCGCGCAGCGCATTGACGATAGACAGATAGTTCATGATCTATGCCTGCGCGCGTATGGACCGCAACCATTCGGTATCACGCGGTTTGGCATTGATCATCTCGAACGGGTAAGCCGTGCCTATGCTGCGTACTATCCTGGCCGTGTCATTGCCATCATGGTCAATGGTCTTGACGGTGCGCACGTTGATAGGCTTGGCACGTAACAGCGCCTCGGCCACATAGCGTTTCACATTCAGCTCTATGCCGCGTGGCAGGTTATTGCCGTACACCGGATGCGATTTGACGCCATTCACACACACCGGCACCCGTGGTTCTTCATTCGGGTTGGTGGTTTCCTGTATGCGTATGCACACTGTTTCATTCATGAAATTCATCTTGTCTGCCCAGTCCTTCTTGTCGGCCATGACATCGGCGACGACTTCAATTTCCGGCACATCATCATGACTGAAAACGCCGCTGGCAGGCATGGTGACATCGGGTGCCACCGGGCCTTGCAGTTCAGCCGTGTTTTTGCTTCGTGACATGTTTGATCCTTTTAAAAATAAAAAAAAGGAACATCCGCAGATGTTCCTTTCATTGATACAACGACTACGTGATTGAATTAAGCGTGCACACGCCAGGCACAAGTCCTGGATGCCAGCACCAGGCCCAGCGTGACATTTTGCAGTACGCGAAAGCCGTTATTCGTCAGCGTAATACCGCCATTGCCGCCGTTGATTTCCAGCGTGCGGGTACCGTTCGCTGCCGTCTTGACACAGCTATTGGCGGCCATGCCTTCGTAAAATTCACCGCAGACGCGGTCGGTCAGGTTTTCCCAAACCACATACCGGGGTTTAAAGCCACAGACAATTTCTACGTAATCAGTGGCAGTGATGGCGGTACCATCCAGGACATCCAGGCCGTTGGCAAATGCTGCCGAGCCCTGGGACGGGTTATAGGTCAGAACCTGACCAGCGATATTTTGAGGCATCTTGCTTCCTTACAGGTTGGTGGTCAGCGCTGGTGGATTGTTCAGCGCGCCATAATTGGTATCGGTCACACCAGCATCGTTATCGAGCTTGGCATTGGTAGCGATCAGTGCCGTGCGCAAGCCAGCCACATCGGCACGCAAGGCAGTAATCAGAAAACGCACCGCCTCGGCATCACGATTATTTGCCATAGCATTGGTGCGTTGCTTGATGGATTCAGGCATACAGGTTTCCTTTCATTAGCTCAACAAAGGCGTACCCGCTTCCACCACCGCCAGGCGACCCTGGTTCTGGATGATGGCAGCGTAATACCATTTGGCACCGACATAACCACGCTGACCACCCGGATCAGACTTGTCACGCTGAGACGGTGGCAAGTACCAGGCATCCCAGTTCTCGACACCGCCAAGATGCGTCTGGCCTACCGATTCATCGGCCATCATGATCATCGGGTAGACATCAATCAGCGAACCGCTGGTGCTGGTCATGCCCGTTGCGCCAATCGCCGCACCAGCATCCGGATAACCGGCCAGTTCAGGCGACAACACAAAGCGGAAACGTTCGCACGAACCGATTTCCATATCATGGATAGGCTTGCGCTGCGCGTAATTGGCGATGTCCTTGAAGTTGGGCAAATCGCGGATGGCCGGTTCCAGATCGGTATGGCAAAACACCACAAAAGCCGCTTCAATCGGTGCCGTTGCAAAATTAGTGGAAGGTACCAGCACCTGCGTGATCGGCATGGCATGGTTGGCCAGCAAGGTCTTGGCCACTTTGCGCAGCATGTTGATGGTGACGGTATTGGCCACCGTCGCACGCGACGTGCCACCGCTGTAATACACGGTTGTACCTGCCTTGTAAGCGCCGTAACGCACCATTTCACCAATCAGGCCCATACGCTGGCCAGTCTGGCGTTTGGCTTCATCAGGAATGATGTCGCCATCTTCATGCATGTCGCTCATCTGGTCAGTCACGCAGTACAGCACCAGATACTGCACCAGCGTGGCAGTAATATCAGTTGGGGTCAGCGTGTCAGCGGTCGGTGTCACACCTTCAACGGCTTGCTGGCTGGATGCAAATGTGGCGACGTTGTTGGCGGTAATCCACTGATTATCCACACCACCATAGGGCAGCCAACGGCGGAACTTCACGTTATTCGATTTGTTTTTTGGAATGACTTTATCTTTGTCGGTACCGACCAAAGACAAGACTTCAACCGGCGCTGCATGCGAAAGGATTTCACCTTTCAGCGTGCCCACCCGCTGGGTTACGTTGGCATAACTTGCTACTGGCATAAATTAACTCCTAGCGCTGCCGACGTGCCTGAAAAGCTTTGTCGGCAGCAGATTGTTCAGAAATGACACCGCGTGCCGCCACCTGGCCTTGCGGCTGCATGGCATTGGCAAGACGGTTCTTGTTTTGCTGCGATTTTTTGGCGAAGGCGTCCCTGGCCTGTTGAAAAGCCTTGATCGAAGCACCGATCTCGAACGCATTATTCGAGTTGTGCATCTTGGTCTGGTAAGCCACAGGCTGCGCCGCCAGCCACTTGCGATACTCTGTTTGTGGCAGACGGCCATCCGCATCCGGCAAGCCGATGACCTGATCCCAGCCGGGGTTTAAGCCATGCAATAACTCAACGTGGGTATTCACCCGTTCTGATGACGCGACTTCCATTGCAGCCTTTTTAGCCAGAGCGACATAGTCGTCCGGTGTGCGGCCTGCAGTTTTGGTCTTGCCACCTTTTGAAGGATCTTCTGCACCATTCCCTGGCCCGGTACCCCGGGTATTGAGTTTGCCCAGAATCTTATTGAGCGCCCCCTTCGTCAGATCTGCCAGTTCAGGGAAGATCTCGCGCATTTCCGCCAGATCTTCATCATTCACCGTAACAGCCTGACCACGTGGCACCTCTTGTTGCAGGCGCTGTATCGCTGCATTCAACTTGCCATTGTTACCGGCCAGATGATCAATCTGCTTGCGATACTTTGGTATCTCACCCAGCAAGCCGGCAATCTGCTGTTCTGTCAAACCGGCCAGCATCCTTGGCGCTGCTTGCGCTTCGGCCTGTCCGGCATCCTTATCCAGTTCGGCCTTCGTTGCGACGGATGTTTCACTGCGCGCCTTGTCAAAAGCTGCTGCGGCTGCTGCGGCTTCACCGCCACCACTGTTACTACCGCCACCACCGCCGCCACTGTCAACACTGCGGCCAGCATCCTGATTACTCTGGACAGGCTGCTCTGCTGCTCCCCCCTGTTCGATTTCACCGCTCATTTTTTCTTCTCCAAAAAACAAAACCCGCATAAAATTTTATTCATGCGGGTCAGACTACAAACAGGGCAACGATTACTCGTCGTGACCTGTCAATGGTTCCGGTAGGTCGCGGTTGGCGACTCCCAGACTTAACACATACTGTGTATCAGCAATGCGGCCACGCAGCTTTGCTGTCTGCTCCAGCGTCAGGTCGGTATCATTGCGCTGGCGCAGGCTTTGCAGGCGCTGCTCCAGATGCTCGCGCAGGCGCGCCCATACCGGGCTATGCCGCTCTTCATTGCTGAGTTGAAAATCATCTTCATTCATCGATTTATCCTATGGCGTATCCGGCGTGTTGATTTCATCGCGCACCAGGCTGGTGTGGTGTTTATGCAGGTTTAACAGACGATCCTGCATGCCCTCGTTTTGTGCCAGCTGTATTTCAGCGGCAGCCAGTTCACGCTTGGTCTGGTTATCCATGGCTGATTTGGTCAGCATGGTTCTGGCGTCGTTGATGCTGATTTTTTCCTTGTTGGCATAATCCAGCAAGGCGATTTCGCGCTGCAATTCCAGCTTGCGCATTTCATATTCGCCGTTCTGCCTTGCGATCAGCATTTCCTTGTCGGCGCGTGCCATTTCAGCATTCGCGCGTGATGTCTCCACCATTTGCGATGTCTGCGCACGTATGCGTTCTTGCTCTATGCGGGCGTTGGCGCTGACCATTTGCGGCGTGGCACCACCGGTACGCAACAATTCTTGCTGGTGACCGGCCTCTTGCGCAATGCGCTGCAATTCTGCCTGCGATTGCGCCATCTGCAATTGTCCGTTCGCCTGCGCCTGTGCCTGCACCTTCGCCAGGCCTGCCTGCGCCATGATTTTGGCGGCAGTAATGCGGGCATCTTCCGGTGGCTGACGACCTGCCATTTCCTGCTTCTTGGCATCACTCAGTTTCAGGCGTTGCGGGTTGATGCGCTTGGATTTCAGCAATTCTTCAATAAACAATTCCGGGTCCAGCCCAAAAGCCGGGTTGGTGGCGAAGGATGCAATTTGTATCAAAAACTGGTCTTGCGCCGCCCTTTCCATCAATGCACTGGAACCACGCGCATGGATGCTGAAATCACCTTTTTCGCTATCGTCTTCACCATGGATCATCAGGTATTCATAATAACGACCAATATGCGGTTCAGTAATGCAGTCGTCGATACGCCGCACAATGTCACGCGGCACGATACTGGCGTTATTCATCAGCAACTGCATGCCGCCCACGGTTTCTGGCGCGGCCCCTTGCTGCCCCTGCATCATCATCGGCAAACCCGTAGCATCTTCAAACATCTTGGAAAAATACTGGATGATGTTCATCAGCTCGCCCTGCATGCTGGGCACATTAAAAAACATCATCGCATGTGCCACCTGCGAAATATCCGCATCCCCCCGCGTGTACCAGGTGTAAGGGTCATTGCCCTGCACCACCGCCTTGCGGTTGATCACCGTATGCGGCCTGGCAGAACGCCCGGCATTGACCATCAGGTTACGCACCGCTGCATTCAAACCACGCTGCGCCGTGCGGCCCTGGCGTGCTACGCCATCGCCTATCCACAAACCGGATTTGCGCTGCCATACCGTCACGTCATAGGTAAATTCTTCACTGTCCAGATGCGACAGCGCCGCTTTGATCACATGGTCATTCACCATCGTCACTACGGCATGAAACACATCGCCAGCTTCGCCTTCCACCTCACAACCGGCGTCGGCCATGTCCTGCCATTCGACCTGGCCTTCAAAATACCAGATCTCGAACAAGTCAGAATCTGCCTGCTGTTCTGCCGCACTCTTGCGGGCACCGTGGGTGGCGCTGATGGGGCCTTCTTCCAGGCAGCGCGTAATCTGCGCCGGGATATAACTGTCCAGCTTCACCAGGTCACGCAACTTGCTGCGCGTGATAAAGTCTTGCTCGAATACATAACTGCCATTATTGATATCTTCACCGCAAGCCGGGTCAGGGTAAAACCGCCAGGGGTCAATGCGGCGCGACGCCGGTATCACTTTTTCCTGTATCTCGATGGCATAACCCTGGTCTGTCCTGACCACCGCCTTGGTCGATTTCGCCTTGGGAAAAGGACCCTTCATGATGCCCACACCAATACGCGCCATGTCCTTGATCACCTTGCGCATTTCTGCGTTATAGGCGCAGGCGGTCAGCCAGTCATCGATACGGGTACGGGCTTTTTGCCAGGCCTCATTGGCGGCATCAATTTCTTGCTGCGCCAGATCACCGACGGTCTGCGGTGCTGGCGTTGTTGGTGACACAGTTGGTGACGCAGGCGGTGATGCGGGCATACCCATGTCTGCTGGCGCACCGGGCATCATCCCGGCATCTGGCATTGCTGCCTGCATGGGGTTAGCTGCTGGTGGCATCGCAGTTGGTGGTGCGTCTGCCATTCCCGCTGCTGCCAACGACGCTCCAACAGGGTCAGCAGCCGGTCCCACTGGCATCGCCGCACCACCTGCAGGTTTTACAAACAGGCTACGCAAACGTGCCATCATGGAAGCTGGCATCGCACTTCCACCCGCGCCACCCACACCACCCGGCCCCGGCTGTCCATCCGCCCCAAGCTGCACCTGCTGCGCTGCCTGCATCAGCGGTGTCATATCCTTGGCCTGCTTTACCAAGTCCGGCACGGGGGTTGGTTCACCATCCCAGTTCCTGTCATCAGTTGGCAGATACAAGTCAGCAATCAGGGCCGATGCCATATCCACATACGGTCGCGTCAAGGGCACAAAAACGGTGCTGCGCGTTGCCTTGGCATCTGGCGCACGGGTCGCACCTGTGCCGGTGCCACCAAAGTCGTATGGCTTGATACGGGCCGATGTCGTGCGGTTGGCATCGTCTATCGCTTCGTAATGGTCTTCATCTTCCTGCCATTGTTCTTCTATGCCCATCTGACTCCGTGCTTCTATCGCCGTATTACGCATGGCGCGCAAGGTCGAAGAAAATGCCGCCAACCGTTCCAGTCGCGCTTCGCTTAGTTCATCGTCAAATTCTTCGCTGGCTTCATCATCGCCGTCATCGCCACCATCGTCACCCGCGACTTCATTCGCATTCTTTTTACCACCTCGCGCAGCACGAACTTGCATGCCTTCAGGCAAAGCCTGGCCCGCATTCACATTCTGATTTTTTATTTTCATTGTCTTCACCACCTTCATTGCCAACTACGTGGGCGCGGCCCACCGCCGCCTTTTCTGATCGGTATATGCTGGGGCATATCAATTCCTCAAAGGTGTGGCACGACGTGCACACAGGCTCACCGTCACCGTCGCCCCGCTGCCAGGCGTGGTCAGGTTGGGCCGCACATAACGCGGCAACTCTATGCTGGCCAGACCACCATTGGCAGACAAGGTAGCCGCCGTACCGCCAGCTGCATTCGACAGCACAAACCAGTTGCTGCCATCATTGCTGCCCTGCAGGCTCAGTGTCGCACCGCCCCAGCTACCCACCGCCTGCCATGTACGATCGGCCCATTCCGGCATTTCAAACGGCAGGCCATCGGTATTCGCCGTACTCAAGGCCCAGCTCAACAAAACGACACTGGCATCACGGGTACCGATGTCACGAGAAAATTGGGGGCTAACGCTTGCCATGTCCTACTCCTTAAAAGGTAAAACAGACAGCGGCATGCTATCTGCTCAATAATTAAACTCCGCATCCAAAGGCACAAAAGCCTCATCCTCGAATTCGTCTTCCTCGCGCGGGGCGAGTAAAAATTTGCGTATCGCTGGTTCTTCCTTGCGGGCCAGGCAATCCAGGGCATCGTCGTGGGCACCGACCGGGAAGGCGGCGTATTCATTCCGAAAATCATCCATGATGTCGCGCAACTGGCCGTCGGCCATCTGGCGTTTCATGCTCGCAGGCAGCCACAGGCGGCCTTGCTGGAATGAAGGGATCAGGCGTCGTATGCGGTCTTCCTTTTTTGTCGCCCCGCCCAGCTCCAGAATACGAAAACGGTATTGCTGCCTTTCCTGCTCGATGCGGATATGTTCGATATCCGATTGCAGGCCGTATTGTTCATAGCCGACTGCGGCTGGGCGATGGCGGCGTACCAGAGTAAATAACGCTTCAGTACGTTCCGTCAGATTCAGCCGGTCACGTATGCCATCCAGCACATAATCATTGCCATCAGCACCGCGTCCCACTACCCACATCGATGTAAAATCGCCTCGCGTGCGACTCTTGCCGCTGGCCGGGTCCACCAAAATTACCTTGTTGCTGGTGGCGGGCTGGCGCTGGTAATACAGCAGCCATTCATTCTTGAATTCGCCACCACCGACCGGGCGCGGTTCTTGTTGATACAGGGCCGACCAGGTGCGGGGTTCACGCTTGGCATTTTCCAGCATTTGCGGCGTGAACCATTCTGGCCACAAGGGTTCGCCAACGGCACGGCCCAGCGCATCGTCTTCGCGTGCTTCCATCGGCAGCGACAGCACTTTCACGCGCTGCCCTGCCTGTTTCAAATCAGCGATCATGCGGCCAGCCAAATCATCTTCATGCCAGCGCGTCATGATCAGTACCGTGGCGGCACCCGGCTTCAAGCGTGTGCTCATGTCATCACGCCACCATGCCCATTGCTTTTCCCGTATGGTCGGGCTATCCGCATCTTCGCGGCTCTTGACCGGATCATCAATGATCGCCAGGTCAGCGCGGCGACCAGTCACTGATCCGCCCACGCCTGCCGCAAAATACTCACCGCCCTGCGCCGTGTCCCAGCGCCCGGCGGCGGTGCTATGTGCCGATAAACCACTCTTGGGAAAAGCCCGTGCATGGGCGTTGCTGCCAAACAGATTACGCACACGGCGGCCAAAACGTTCGGCCAGTTCTACCGTATGCGACGCAGCAATCACACAGCGTTCCGGGTGCCGCCCCAGATACCAGGCGGGAAATACCACACTGCCATACGTCGATTTAGCCGAACCGGGCGGCATGGTCACGATCAGCATATCCAGCTCGCCGCGTTCCACTGCTTCCAGTTCTGCGATCAACAAGGCTTGATGACGCGCTGGTGTCACATCCAGCGTCATGGTGGCATACACCGCCAGGTCATCTACTGCCCGCGCTGCCTGTTCCTGCTCCAGCAGCGCGATCAATTCCAGTTCTTCATCCTTGCTCAAGGCCATATAATTTTTCCTGCAAAGCTGCCAGGCGGGCACGGCGTTGCGCGTCCGTCATTGCCGGTATTTCATCCTCTGCCGGTGCCAGCTCGCGCAAATTGAATGCCTGGCGTTCCAGCCCTATCCAGGTCTTGGTGGCTGTTGCCAGGCTGACCGCCAGGGCCGCATGGGTCGATAAAGACACCGCCTTTAGCAAACGGCTTTGGCGGGTGCCGGTTTTGTCGTCGGCGCAATCGGCTTCGATGTCTTGTTCAAATTCATCGCGCCGCCCGGCCACATCCAGCAACTGCTGTGTCAGCAATTCCACCAATGCATGACCTTGCCGTATGCGGGCGCGATGTTCACGCACCACCTGCACCACCGTGGCAGCGGCAGTTTCAACGATCTGCCTTTCACTGGGCGTAGCAGGAATATGCTCTTCACCATACCCAAGTTCGCCCCGCACCAGCTCTGTCCTGGCCTGCTCCTGCACTTTTTGTGTCAGATCACGTTCCCACAACAGGGCCGTTGCTTTCTTGCGGATAGTGCCATCAGAAATACCGTTCAGCCTGGCGATTTCGCGTATGGACAACACACCGGCGCGGTAATCACGCTCAACTGATTCCCAGTCAATGCGACGTTTTTTGCTAACCGTATTTTCTTCATCGGGCATAGTCATCTTCGCACTCTCCCCTTTGTCATTCTTAAAAATCAGGCTGGCACTATCAATGAACGCTGACGTGCCTTTGCCACATGATCAGGATGCACCTGATACCTGGCAAACGGTTCATCACCATGCATATCCACCGGGCTGACGATCAAGGCCAGCAAGCGGTTGCTACCAGGTTCACGCAAGACACTGATGGTGACGCCATCAAAATCGACCGGCGAACCATAAGCCAGCGCCACAGCACCCATCAGGTCACCTGACATTTCAATGACATCGGTGCCGGATGGTTGTGTGTTTTTTTCATTTACTTCGTTTACGTCTTCCGCCATCATCAAAACCCCGCCTTGTCGCCACGACGTGATTTGAATGCCGCATCCGCCGCATCCTGTGCGCCTGCGCCGCCAGGGTCACCACCAATAGTGGCAGCACCCACTTGCGCCGCCTTGCGTAACAAGTCACGCGCCACGGCCAGTGCCTGGTCTATGTTGTCTACCGGCTGCATGCCGGATGTGTCGTCAGCATCGTTATCCATATCAGCAGGACCAGCAGAAGCTGAACCCGAAGACCCATCTGCCCCCATGCCCATTGCTGGCGATGAAGAAGCTGAACTTGAATCCGCCGATGTATCCTGCGTGCCGACAGTGATATTGCCGCCTTCATCTATTGCTATACAAACCGAAATCGGAGTTGCCATGATTGTCCTAAAAAAGAAAAACCCCGTTGGGTTAGCAACGGGGTTTTGAATATGTATCTGCGCTTGTAGAAAAGCATAAGAAAAAAGCCCACCGAAAAAATTCGGCAGGCTCAGGCTTTACTTTAAATTGGCGCAGCTATTACGTGTATCAGAATTCAGTGTAAGTCGGAATATTTTGACGGGCAAGCATTTTATAAATAATTTTTTAAAAAATTTCTGCCCGCGTTATTGACCAAAATTTTCACCCACCAACAACTCACATCAAGGCACAGGCGTCAACAAAAATGCATGACGCACACCGTTGATTTTACCCGTACCAGCGATCTGTCCTGCATCGTTCAGGTAAATGTAAGTGCCATCTACTTCGGTCAACGCTGGCAGCACTGTATTCAGGTCGATGATGCTGCCGTTGCTAAACAAAAGTGGGCGGCGTGTAGAGTCACCCGGCACGGTGTAATAACCAATTGCCTGGCCACTGGCATTGATGGCATAGGCAGAACTGGCACCGCCTGTTGCGCGTGGTGAACCCAGGTTGCTCATCTGGCCTGCGGAATACAAAAAGGCGCGCGTGTCACCGTTTGCCGTTTGCGCTTGCCCTACTATCTGGCCCAACTGGTTGATGCCATTGGCAGCACTGGTTTTTCCACCCAGCGTACCCAGGTCATGAAATTGATGACCATCATACATAAATGCATGTGACGCTGTACCGTTATAGGCCATGCCGACGATTTGTCCGGCATCGTTGATGGCGTATGGCAAGCAAGCGCCCGTCAAAGCCAGCGAACCGATATTCACCATGCCATTGCCATACGATACAAAGCAGCGATTGGGGCCACCCACACTGGCCGTGGAATAACCAGTGATCACACCCGAACTGTTGATAGCAATGGCACGGCCAAAGCGCCCGCCCAGGGTACCCAGGTTTACGATGCCATTCGGCGTGGCGACAAAGGCGCGTTCATCCGCATTCGCCAAAATGCCATAACCCACAATTTGCGTGCTGTTGTTGATGGCAAACACAATATTTGAAGTGCCACCCATCCCCCCCAGGTCAGCAGATGTCTGGCCGATAAACAGGCCAACATCGATGCTGGAGGCATCCGCACTCGTCACCGCACCAGCCACCTGGCCCTGCGCATTAACCGCCACACCAACACCCGTACCGCTACCAATTTTAACGATCTGCCCGCCGCTACTTAAAAACGGATAAGGAAAACCATCGGCTTCCATGGAATAGCCAGTCACCCGGCCATCCTGTGTCAAACCACGGGCATTGCTGGTACCTCCGCCAAAAGCCCCGAGGTCCGTCAAGTTCCAACCCGCCGCACTGGCATGCGGTGCAGCCATCAAACTGGCAGCCATTAAAAAGACACTGCCCAGGGCAGTCCAAAATTTATTATGTTTCATTTTAAATCCTTTAAAAAAGCTTGAAAGAGAAGTTGAAAGAAAGCTTGAAAGAAAGCTTGAACAAAGCAACGCCTTGCCAACAACGACAATGCGGAAAAGACAGACGAAAACTGAGAAGAAGATGTAGAAGAACAGCAGAGAGAACGCAGGTGAAAAGCAGATACACATAACAAAAAACCCGTCAGTAACTGGCGGGTTTGCTTCGCATCGATACAAACGCATCAATACAACATATAAGACGCAATGATGACGTGTATCAGAAACCAGTGTAAGCCGGAATATTTTGACGGGCTAGCGTTTTATAAAAAAATTCATAAATCAATCGCTACCAATTTCAAGGCATAGGTGTCAACAAAAATGCATGTCGTGCGCCGTTGATTTTGCCGGTGCCGGCAATCTGCCCGGCGTCGTTCAGGTAAAGGAAAGTGTCGTCCACCTCTGTCAACATCGGCAATACCTTGTTCAACTCTATGATGCTGCCATTACGAAACAAAATTGGGAGGTGCCTGCTGTCGTTCGGCAGGGTGTAGTAACCGATAGCCTGCCCACTGGCGTTGAC
The DNA here is from genome assembly GCF_058808955.1 of Undibacterium sp. GW821-FHT11B02. Taxonomy (NCBI): domain Bacteria; kingdom Pseudomonadati; phylum Pseudomonadota; class Betaproteobacteria; order Burkholderiales; family Oxalobacteraceae; genus Undibacterium; species Undibacterium sp. GW821-FHT11B02. The sequence goes on from NZ_JBXASD010000003.1 coordinate 495,320, forward strand.
AGAAAACGCAGAGCTAACGCTGCCAGTTGCGCTTGGCGATCCCAGATTGATCATTTGACCTGCAGAATACAAAAACGCACGTGTATCGCCATTCGCCATCTGTGCTTGCCCGACGACCTGTCCCAGTTGATTCATACCATTGGCCGCACTGGTATTTCCACCCAGTGTACCCAGATCATTAAACTGACGGCCATCGTACAAAAACGCGTGTGATCCCGAGCCGTTGTAGACGGCACCAACGATCTGTCCAGCATCGTTGATTGCTGTTGGCATGCAATTGTCTGTCGAAGCCAGCGAGCCGATATCCGCCATGCCGTTGCCATGAGACACAAAACAGCGACCCAGACCATCCGCTGTGAAAGAATAACCCGTGATGACGCCCGACCTGTTGATCGCAATCGCACGACTAACACTACCACCCAGCGTACCCAGGTTTGTGAGGCTATACTTATCCGCGACAAAAGCACGCTCATCATGATTCGCCAACACGGTGTAGCCCACTACTTGCTCATTGTTATTAATACCAACAGCGATATTGGCACCGCCATCAATGCTGCCCAAATCGGTGGATGTCTGGCCGACAAATAGTCCGATATGCATGTTGTTCAGTGCCCCGGCAGACTGCCCCAGCGCATTCACGGCCAGAGCAGCACCAGGACCGCTCCCTACTTTGCTGACCAGCCCACGGCTACTTAAAAATGGATACAGCTGACCGTCGGCCTCTGCTGAATAACCAGCTACACGCCCATCCGGCGTCAAGCCGCGAGCAACGCTGGTTCCCCCGGAAAACGCCCCCAGATCTGTCAGCAACCAACCCGCCGCACTGGCATGCGGCGCCGCCAACAAACTGGCAGCCAATAAAGTGATGCCGAAGAAACCGCCCAGGGCGGCCCAAAATTTGTCGTGTTTCATTTTTTAATCCTTGAAAAAGAGGTTGAAAGAAAGCTTGAAAAGCAGCTTGAACAAAGCAACGCCTTGCCAACAACGACAATGCGGAAAAGACAGACGAAAACTGAGAAGAAGATGTAGAAGAACAGCAGAGAGAACGCAGGAAGAAAAACAGATACAGACAATAAAAAACCCGCCAGTATTTGGCGGGTTTGCTTCGCATCAATACAAACGCATCAATACAACATGTAAGACGCAATGATGACGTGTATCAGAAACCAGTGTAAGCCGGAATATTTTGGTGGTCAAGCACCTGAAAACAGGTGATCAAGCCATCGCACCACAGGACATTCAAATACTTTGTAACAAAGCTGAAATACAAAGAAGTCAAGCTTCAGTTACTATGTAAAACCCATTATTAGCAAACGCCAGTAATCGCCAGTAACCATCAGCAACTATTAACGCCCATCCATCAGTTATTCACAAACTTGCACAAGAACAGGACAAGCTATGACAGAAGATGATATCCGCAACAATGCCTTTGCCATGCCCTATACGAGTTCCGCTTTTCCACCCGGGCCTTATCGCTTCACTGACAGGGAATACCTGATCATCACCTATCGCACCGACCCCGATTTATTAAGAAAAGTCATTCCCGCCCCGCTGCAAATGGCAGAGCCGGTAGTCAAGTTTGAATTCATCAACATGCCAGATTCGACCGGTTTTGGGCATTATTGCGAATCAGGCCAGGTGATACCTGTCACCCTTGATGGCGTTGCCGGTGGTTATGTACACAGCATGTACCTGAATGATCATCCACCCATTGCTGCGGGGCGTGAGCTGTGGGGCTTTCCTAAAAAACTGGGTGACCCGGAATTGCGGGTACACAAAGACACACTGGTGGGTAGCCTGGATTACAGCGACATCCGCGTGGCAACCGGCACAATGGGCTTTAAACACACCACGCTTGACCCGGATAAGGTCAAGGCAAGCATGGCCACACCCAGCTTCTTGCTGAAAATTATTCCGCATGTGGATGGCACCCCACGCATCTGCGAGCTGGTGCAATACAGCCTGACCGATATCAACATCAAGGGCGCCTGGGGCGGCCCTGGCGCACTCGATCTCTTCCCCCATGCACTGGCACCGGTGTCAGCCTTGCCGGTGCGTGAAGTACTTTCTGCAGTTCATATTCTGGCCGACCTGACACTGCCTTATGGCAGCGTTGCGTACGACTATCTGGCGAACCGTAAATAAAGCCTCATCCTCTCAATAAAGGAAACATCATGTTACTCAAAGACAAAGTCGCTCTGATCACAGGTGCCGCCAGCGGCATCGGCAAAGAAATCGCCATTGAATACGCCAAGCAAGGCGCAAAAATCGTCATCGCTGACATGGCGTTGGAAGCAGCCACCGCCACCGCAAAGGAAATTGAACAATCAGGTGGCATTGCCATGGCCGTGGCCATGAATGTTACCGACGAAGCCCAGGTCGATAAAGGCGTTGCCGATGCCGTTGCCGCCTATGGCAGCGTAGATATACTCATCAGCAATGCCGGCATACAAATCATCAGCCCCATCGTTGATTTGAGCCTGGATAACTGGAAAAAACTCACCGCCATTCACCTTGACGGTGCCTTCCTCACTACCCGCGCCTGCATGCGCGCGATGATAGTCGGTGGCAAGGGTGGTGCCATCATCTACATGGGATCAGTGCATTCACATGAAGCATCGCCATTAAAAGCCCCTTACGTCACCGCCAAACACGGTTTGATCGGGCTGGCCAAAGTGGTCGCCAAAGAAGGTGCCAAGGACAATATCCGCGCCAACGTCATTTGCCCCGGCTTTGTCCGTACCCCTTTGGTGGACAAGCAAATCCCTGAACAAGCAAAAGAACTGGGCATATCAGAAGCCGACGTCATCAAAACCGTCATGCTGAAAGAAACCGTCGATGGCGAATTCACCACCGTGCAAGACGTGGCACAGGCAGCGCTGTTCCTGGCATCGTTCGGCTCCAACGCGCTGACCGGGCAATCGATTACTGTCAGCCACGGCTGGCATATGAGTTAAAGCCTGTCCGCCGGCTTCGCCATGTGCCGTGTTTTAGCGTATCAATTCACGGTTATGGCGAATAATTTGGCGAATATTCAAGCAAGAAAAATATCATTAAAATCCATTTAAAAACAATGGCTTATATCGATTCCTGTGAATCGCTTGGCGAATGATTTGGCGAATCAGGTGGCAAACGACAGCTTAAAAATTTTGCGCTTAGTCGCCATGTCCTGCTACCCGCAGTGCCTGGCGCGATTCAACATCAAGCCAGGTGGCCTGAACTTATCTTCAGTCCAAAGCGGCACATCTCAACACCCCTTGAATTCCCGCTTGCGGCAGTCTTCTGCCATGATGTTTGCCTGTATCACCTGGGCGGATGTCATCCTTTTCATTACGATGGGCAGGTTGTTGATGCCGTCGGCATTACCGGCATCCTTGGCCAGTTTGAACCACATGTAGGCATGCACATCATCCTGTGGCACACCCTGGCCTTTTTCGTATTTGGAACCCAGATTGTTCTGTGCCTGCGCATAGCCCTGCTCTGCCGCCAGACGGTATAGCCGGACAGCTTCTACCGGGTCTGCCGGCACACCTTTGCCGGTCGAATACATGAAACCAAGATTGGCCTCGCCATGGGCATCACCCTGCGCCACCGCCATCTTGTACCATTTAATGGCTTCAGCATAATTTTGCGGTACACCAAAACCGTTTTCATACAGCCATGCAATACCTATCCGGCCACTGGGTGCGCCCTGTGCAGCAGATTTTTCATACCATCTCATCGCGGTCGCATAATCCTGCTTGACGCTACGGCCTTTTTCATACATGACGCCCAGATTAGTCTGGGCGTCAGCATGACCCTGGTCTGCCGCCAGTTGGTACCATTTGACAGCGGCGGCATCATCGCGATTGACACCACGCCCTTGGTCCAGCATCAAGGCAACCGAAAACTGGGCATCCGCATCCCCCTTTTCAGCCACCTGCAGGTACAGGTTGTAAGCCTCTTTCAAATCCTTTTTGACGCCCGTGCCAGTTTCAAGCAAACCGGCCAGGTTATACATGGCGACCGTTTGTCCCTTGGCAACAGCCAGGCGATACCACTTGATGCCCTCGACAACATCTCGCGGCACGCCGGTTCCATTCACATACATGACACCAAGATTGGTCTGGGCACTGGCATGCCCCTGTTCTGCCGCCAGGCGATACCATTTGACAGCTTGCTGATAGTCCTGCGGCACACCACGCCCTTTTTCAAACGCTGTGCCAATATTGAATTGTGCGGTGACAAACCCTTGCACCGCCGCTTTTTGATACCATTTGATCGCTTCGATATCATCTTTTTTGACGCCCTCACCCACATAATACCGATACCCAAGGTCATTTTGCGCCCAGGCATCCCCTTTGGCCGCTGCGGCCTTCAGTTCTGCCAGGGTCCAGGTATGCTGTTTTCTTGCGGCAGGTTCGTCGCCATTGCCCGCAGCCCAGACGCTGGCGGGCTGGGCCAGCAATACCATTGATGTCATCGATGCCAGCAGTACCAGCGCCGGGATGGAAGCTGGTTTGAGTAGGTTCGTCATTTCATCTCCGGTGTGTGGAAGCTGGTTTTTGTGCTAACCGTACAGATGCTAACTCGATTTGTGCTCAAGGGCAATTCTTGAAACTACTGTTCCAACATGTCACCGCCATGGCTTCAGCCTGTGCTTTCTGCTCTGGCTTTAACAGTTTGGCGGCGATGAAACGGTTTTCGACGGGCGACAATTCACCCGCCATGGCACCCAGGGTAAACCACATATAGGCTTTCACCATGTCTTGCGGCGTGCCTTTACCCATGGCATATTTGATGCCGACCGTATTCTGCGATGGCAGATGCCTTAGTTGTGCCGCCTTCAGTGTCCACTTGAAAGCTTCGGCATCGTCTTGCTTGACGCCATTCCCGGTTTCATACATGTCAGCCAGGAACAGTTGCTCTTTCAGATACCCGCGCGCCGCCAGCTCTTTCATTTCCAGGATGTTGACCGGCTTGACGTTCGGTAAAAGTCGCACCTCCTTCGCGGGTACATCCTTGGCTGGTGCCTTAGCTTGTGCATTCGCTGGCGCACTGCTTATTTCTGCCGGGTTTGCCATCAGCAAAGGACAGGCGCTTGCCAGCATGGTCGCCAACAGGCCTGCTTTCAATCCAGCGTGCTTGTTATCCGGTTTTGTCATTGTTCGGGCCACAAAGCGATACGAGTGGCAAAGTCCTTCTGCTAACCCGCCACCACGCATTCAGCTATTTACCATTTAGGCATAATGCGCTCACCCGGCAAAATCGCATAAGGTTCAGTCCAGCCCGGCAAGCCGCGCAGCCTGTCCAGCCAGGCACCGATATGGGTAAAGCGGCTGGCAACAGGGTAGCCGAATTCTTCTTCCGGGTAGAACAGATAAGCACTCATGGACATGTCGGCAATAGTCGGGCTGTCGCCAACGATGTAAGGCCGTGTCGCCAGATGCTTGTCAACAATCAAAAAAGCATTGTCCATACGCTGGCGCAACCAGGCCATGACGTTGGCATCTGGTGCTGCCGGGCCAAAAGATTTCATGAAGCGGTGGCTGGCGAAATAGCTGGTGAACTTATGGTTATCAAACAAAATCCAGCGCAAGATTTCGCGCTTTTCTTCTTCTGTCTTGCCACCATAGGCAGCATGTTTATCTGCCAGATAAGTGAGGATGACGCCAGACTGTGTCAGCCGCAAGTCACCATCTTCCAGTATCGGTATCTCACCCAATTCATTGCTGTTTTCACGCCATGTCTCATCGCGTGAAATGCCCTTCATGAAATCGACAAATTCAGCTTGCCAGGGTTGGTTCAGGGCTTGCAACAACAGCGCAACCTTATAGGCATTGCCCGACTGGCAGATACTGTGCAGTTTGTACATGATGATTTTCCGTGGTCATGGTGATCAGAAAAAGCATCATACCAAAATTTTCACATTTGCAAGATCATGAAAGCGATCTCTTCACGCCCCCGCCTTCAAAAACGCCTCCGTCTGCGGGTCAGACGGATAAAACAATGTGAGATCAGATGCTGCTTGAGTCTACATCCCCATGGTGCTCGAACATGCAGAGGTTTGGTAGCCAGGAGAAGTGAACTTCAAGACCAAGATAATCTTGATCCTGCTGATTGGGATGCCGCAATTTCTCAAGACAATGTACCGTGATGCTGAATCGATACTCCGGCGAACGCCCGACTCGCCCGAACCACGGCTCATCGTTCACCCAATAGGACTCACTGCTGATGTAATACTCACCAGTAAGGCGCTCTCGTGCGGGAAAGCCCTCTCCGGACGTTTCTGCAGTCAGAAAACTATCGTTAACGTAGGTCTGTATCGCTTGCTGGACGATGTCCATGATGGCAGAATATTGAATCAGAACGCGCTCATACTCGGCATTCCCAAACTTAAGTTCAATGTTTCTCTCAAACGGCTTAGCCCATACAGGAATTGTGATGATCTGCATGGTTAACATCGTGACACCAAAAAGTAAGTAAAAATTGCGCGCATGAATTGACAGGGCCGTTGCCAGTGTCTTTTGTGGTTGCCTATGTGACCGAGTCTTGAATATTGAATGTTAAATGACGGATTCAAGCTCAAAGTGCAGGTCGGTTAGTGCGATTGTAAAAAGCTATGCAGAAGTGTAATCTGACGCAATCGAATACGCTTTGAGCACATTCCAAGAACCTGATTCACCTTAGTGCAAACTCACTCTTGTTGAAATGGGCCAACGCCACGCTTCCAAATGACAGCTTTTTCACGTCCAAAATATATTATTTTTACCGCAGCAGGTACGACGATCTCATAAGAAAAATTACCTGATAAATTTTTTCGTGCCGGAACCAAATGAACGTAGACAAGTAACGCCTCACCTTCTTGCGTGCTTGTTACCTCATTCACTGCCAGTGCGCTATGAAACGCAAGACCAGATATGTTAACGATAGATGGCGACGTAGGCACCTTCTCAACAATGTTGAACGATTGCACATCCTTGGATTCTAAAATAATTTCGCTAGCCTGCGAGCATCCCATAACTACAAATAACATCGTCAAGACAACTATTTTTTTAATTTTATTCATACGGCGAATTCAAGCTCAAAGTGCAGATTAGGGTTAGTACGATTGTAACCGGGCTGAACTGACGTAATCAGATCCGCTTTAATTTTGATCATATTACCTCACGCCCCTGCCTTCAAAAACGCCTCCGTCTGCGGGTCAGACGGATAAAACAATTCCACGCACAATTCATGCAGGGTAATGTCACGCGGGCTGCCGAAGGTGGTCAGGGTGGTGAACAGGGACAATTGCTGGCCATGCAGATTCAGCACACAGGGTACCAGCAAGGCCGGTTCTGTGGCTGTTGTCACGGCATTGCCGGGTGCGGATTGTTTCAGGGCTTGCACGTTGGGATAGGTATTGATTTCTTCCAGCAGGGCGACGATGCTTTCATCGCGGGCGTTGAGCATCAGCCTTTGCAAAACTTGCAGCAGGTAGCTGCCCCATTCATCAAAATTTTGGGTGTAGACAGCAAAGCCTTGCGGGTGCAGACTGGCGCGGAACATGTTCATAGGCTGGGTACGCAATGCATCTGGCAGCAAAGCCATCAACCCAGCGGCTGCCCGGTTGTGAAGGATCACGTTCCAGTGCCTGTCCAGCGCCACGCCGGGGTAAGGGTCATGCGTATCCAGCAGGCGCTGCACCGCTGCCCTGGCTTGTGCCAAGCGGGCAGAATCCAGCCCCTGCTCGCTATAGCGCGGTGCATAGCCGGCAGCCAGCAGCCAGGTATTGCGGGTACGCAAGGGCACATCGAGTTGTGCGGCAATCTGCATCAGCAAATCGGCACTGGGGGTGGAACGCCCAGTTTCCACAAAGCTTAAATGCCGTGGCGAGATGTCGATATCCAGCGCCAGGTCCATCTGGCTTAACTTGCGCAGCGTGCGCCATTCGCGTATCAGGGAACCGACGCTGCCATCGTGATGGATAGCTTTGGTAGCAGTATTTGCACGGGTGGTGGTGGCGATGGTCACGGCTGTCTCCTGTTGGTGTTTATCAGCGTTTGTTGGCATTTGTCGGCGTTTATCAAATTATGCACCTACCGATAAATGAACTCCATTACCTCTGAGGTAATCGACTTGCTGCATGGACAGAGGGACACTGCAATCCCCTCAACTGAAATTGGAGATCCATCATGTCTAGCACCATGTCAAATTCCACATCCTCTGCCAATGCCACTGCCAGCCAGGTTGCTGCTGCCGGTGTCTCTTTACGAAAAATCCTGATGCTTGATGCCATCACCTGTGTCGCCATGGGCCTGCTGCTGGTCAGCGCGTCTGGCTTGCTGTCTGGCCTTTTGGGTTTGCCGAAAGACTTTGTACTGCTGGCTGGCGTTACCCTCTTCCCCTGTGCGGCGCTGATGCTGCTGACCAGCCGCATAGGCAAGCAGGCGAAACCACCGGCAGCGTTGGCCTGGCTGGTCATCATCGGCAATATAGGCTGGGTCATTGCCAGCCTGCTGACGATGGAATTATGGTTCAGCCCCACCACCCTGGGCATATTGTTCATCCTGGCGCAGGCGGTAGTGGTCGTGGTGCTGGCGGCGCTGGAATACCGCAGCCTGCGCCGGGCATAAAACGTTTTGATTCGTAACGTGCAGGCAGGTCGGGGGAGCAAAAATTGTGTTCTCCCTGCCTGTTCTTTCAAACATCAGCAAACCCTGATTGTGCAGCACGCGGCCAAAAACCAGGAAGCAGTTTATCATCCCGGTATAACAACTGTCGCGAAACCATCATGAAACTAGCCGCCCTCAAAAAACATTGTGCCACCTTCCCCGGCGCGCAAGAAAAACTGCATGGCCCACCCAGCAATATCTTGGTGTACAGCGTGGAAGACAAAAGCTTTGCCTATTTCAAGACCAGCGAGCCAGAGCAATGGCGCTTTAGCGTGCGGGTGTCGCCCGATCGTTTTTTAGAGTTGACCGATACCCCCGGCGTCAAACCGGCGCGTTATATGGGGCGGTTTCACTGGGTCACCATCGTCAAGGTTGAGCATTTCCCGGAAGATTATCTGCGTGAGCTGATCAGCTATTCTTACCAGAAAGCCCTGTCTGGCCTGAGCAAGAAAAAGCGTGAAGGCTTGTTGCAACCAGCGGCAGAGTGATGCATGCAAGGGCATGATTGACGCCAGCCTTGCTGGGACAATGTTACGTAGGCCCTATAAGTCAGTCAGAAAATAAAAAAGCGCACCTCGAATTTCAAGGTGCGCTTAAATTTACATTTCGCTTTTTATACTTTACCGGTCAAGCTCAATCCTATAGTACGTGGGCGCATGCTGTACCCTTCGTTAATGAACTGGACATTTGGCCGCTGTATGGTCTTGTCAGTGTTAGTCAGATTTTTGGCAAACAAAGACAATTCCCAGTGACCATAGCTGGCACCAATGCTGGCGTCAAAGGTGTTGTAGGCTGGGCGTACATAGTCCGGGTCAGTTGGTGTCAACGTACCATGGCTGCCACCTATCCAATGTCCGGCACCGCGTACAAACCCAAAGTAGTCGCCAGTGATATTGAAGTCATATTGTGCGGTCAGGCTCAGATTGTATTTTGGCACGCCTTGGATGGACTGCCCGGCCACTGCACCAATAGATGGCACGTTGGTCGTCAGCGTTGCATTGGTGTAGCCACCTGCAAAGCCAAGCAATAAGTTAGAAGTTGGTTTGCCTTTGATTTCAAATTCCAGGCCATAGCTCTTCGCTTTACCGACATTGGTTTCAAAGTCAAAGCCGCAGGTAGGTAATGAAATATCTTGCTGCAAGTGATCCCAGCTGATGTAGAAAGCAGACAGATTCATCGACAGACGGTTGTCGAGCAAGCGGGATTTTGAACCGACTTCATAACTCCACAATTTGTCAGGGTCAAACGAAGTAGGTGCAGATGCCAGGTTCAGATTCTTGAAGTCAGATGCACAGACATCCGTCGGGATGGCACGGTTCTGACCACCCAGGCGGAACCCCTGGCTGGCGCTGGCATACAGCGTCTGCTCTGGAGTGACGGCCCAGTTAAGCGCAAATTTTGGGGTAGTTGCGTTGAAATCAGAGCTTGCATAAGAATGCGTTGGGCCACCGGCGAAATAGAAGTCACCATCACGCGCCAACGAGTCACTGGCACGCAGATAACGGGCACCGACAGTCGCGTGCAGGTTCGGTGTGAAATGGTAGCTCAACTCACCAAATACTGCTGTCTGCTGGGTCTTGTAATGGCGGGCGCTAAAGTAGGAATTATCACCAGGAAACGGCAAACCCAATACATTCACAATATTGGCACCGGCGGCGTTAAATGCCTGGTTGATACCGAATACAGGTTCGTTATCAACGACATTCGTACGCAAGTTGGAATAATACAGGCCGCCTATCCAGGTAATAGGAGAACCACTTGGGTCATACGGCTTGGAAACCAGCCTGACTTCCTGAGAAAACTGGCGAATTTCATTATTCAAAAACACCGCCGACGGCAGATTGGTCACCACGTCACCCAGACCAGCAGGCACACCGCTTACACCATTAATGACACCGCCGATATAATTACTGTTGACCACCGTACCGTCCTGGGTGCGGTTAAATTCACGTTTGAAATAGCTTGAAACCGAGACCAAATCGGCAAAGCCGAAATTGTAATTGATGGTCAGGCTGGGGACCGTCAATTTGTCCGTACCAGGTTCACGCACTGTTTTGGCAGTCTGGTTTTTTGGCAGGGCCAGGTAATAGGCATCGATATCGCCCGACTTGACTTCCTGATAGAACAGCGATGGAGTAATCGAAAGATTGCTGCTTGGTGCCCACTTCATCGCCAGTCGCAATACAGAACTATCTTCAGTATTGATGCCAGAAGCAATCACCTTGCCTGTCGTTGGCGAAACCTGGTTAATGAAGCCGCTGTTATAGCCTTTTTGCACGCCTATGCGCAATGCAAGTTCATCCTTGATCAAAGGCGCGTTATACACGCCATTGACGGTATAGTTAGTGCCACCACCTTTGGTTGAAGACACTTCGCTATAAAAATTAGTGTCAGCATACTTCAGGTCTGGCTGATTGGTAATGAACTTGATCGTACCACCCATGGAACTGGCACCATATAAAGTACCTTGCGGGCCACGCAAGACTTCTATCCTGTCCAGATCGAACAGCTTGGGTTCGGCGCTACCCAGGCTATACAGATTTCGGGTCGTCATCGACACGTCATCCAGATACACACCCACCGTGCTGGAACCGGCAGCCGAACTGACACCGCGAATTTCAATATTATTGAGGCCAGAACCAGAACCACTTGCGCCAGAGTAAGAGACATTAGGAATAGCGCGCGTGACATCACCAATATCCGTGATGTGCTGACCAACCATGTCTTCGCCCTTCATGACAGAAATACTGAGCGGCACCTTGGTCACATCTTCTTTGCGTTTTTGGGCCGTGACGGTCACCGTATCAATCTGATCGCTACGTTTATTTGCCGTGCTGCCAGTGGCAGTAGCATCAGGCGCTTGTTGCGCCCAGCTTGCGCTGGCAAATATGGATGAAACTGCTAAGGCCACGCATGTTCGTTTCCCACTATAAAAAACCATGTTATTGACTACCTTTCCTGGAGAGGGATTATTCGGACTTCTGTTAAAAATAAGACTTACGCAAAAACCGCGCCAGCTGCATTGCAACTCCAGCGCTTGGCAAAAAACATGCACTACAGCACTGTCTTATTGCACCTTGCGGCGACCGTTTTGCGTAAGTCCTGAAAATGACTTTGACAAAGTCTTTTCAACAGAAATGACAAGATTTGTATTTCTCAAAGTTAGCATATTGTTGCCCCCGCCAAAAGCGGGTCCATCCACAGTGTTGCTTTCTTGCCAAAAATGTGAATACCTGATGCAAGTAATGGGCGGAAAATACGGGAATTCATAAAAACAAGAGAAAATTTGGTTCTTTATCTGGAACATAGAGATATTTTTTATATTTTTTAGGGCATATGTTTTAAGGCATGTGCTTAAGCAACCATCCACAGCGATAACACATCCCCTGATGCGGTCGCACAGTGCCGTTGAGCATACTTAGGCACACGCGAAGGACATCCTCCTCACCCTGCCCTCGTATGATTTGCATCCATGGTTTTCTGTGATCAATACGGCTTCATGCACCGTTAACGTGCCTATTATCGTGCCTATTATCGTGCCTATGGCTGTCTGGATTTCCAGCCAGTACCTCCCCACTCTGCCACCAGAAAGCCCTGTCTGCCCTGAACAAGAAAAACCGCAAAACCCTATCGCAGGCAGCAGAATGGTGCTTTGCCAGATATCATTCACAAAGATAATTAATAGATCTATTTAAATCCTTTACTACAATATTTATACATAAAAGCTTTATTTAAGACCATTACTATTTTTCATTGAAATAACCAAAAAATAAACTACAATAGACTTAAAAAGAACTTTTAATCTTTAATTTCACATTAAAAGACTTATTTAAGGCTGTTATGAATATCATCAGCAATACCGAAGAATACGAGATCACCCTGGGTGAGCATGTGCGGCAATTGCGCCTGCAAAAGAATATGGACAGAGAAACCCTGTCCAGCCAGGCTGGCATCAGCCTGACTGCCATCAAAAACCTCGAAGGCGGCAAAGGCGCGACCGTCAAAACCCTGCTGAAGGTATTGCGGGCGCTGGGTCGCATCGACTGGATACAAAGCCTGGCCCCGGTCGCCAGCATCAACCCCCTGCTCATGGTCAACACCAAAAGCGCAAGGCAAAGAGCCAGCCGCCACCGTGTCAGTACACGGCCAACTATGCATGGCAAACCCTGAATTTACGCTCACCTGACAACAGCCCATGGCCACCAAGAAGAACGGCACATTCCAAAAAACCGAAGTCATCCAGGTGCACATATGGGGCCAGTATGTCGGTGCAGTCGCGCTGGACCCGGCCTACGGCTATTACGCCTTTGCGTATGACCCGGCATTCCGCCGCAAAGGTATAGAACTGGCACCGCTGCACATGCCTTTGCAAAATGCGTCTGATGTATCCATCTTCATGGACCTGCCAGAAGCCACCTACAAGCGTCTACCTGCGATGTTGGCGGATGCATTGCCCGATGATTTCGGCAATGCCCTCATCAACCGCTACATGGCCGATAAGGGTATCGATCCAGCCCAGGTCACGCCGCTGGACCGCCTCGCGTATATGGGCAAGCGATCCATGGGCGCGCTGGAATTCAAACCGCGCCACGGCCCGCGCAGCATCAAGCCCACCGCCATAGAAATGTCACACCTGGTAGAAGAAGCACGCAAGATCGTCAATGGCCACATCGATGACGATGCCCACAGCAATGCCGCCCTGCGCAGCATTATCGAAGTCGGCACCTCTGCCGGTGGTGCAAGGGCCAAAGCCGTCATCGCCTGGAACCGCGACACCAATGAAATCCGCTCTGGCCAGGCCAGCGCCCCACCCGGCTTTGAACACTGGCTGCTCAAATTCGACGGCATGGGCGAAGACCATGAACTCGGCAGCGGTGCCGACTATGGCCGCATCGAATACGCCTATTCGCTGATGGCAAAACAGGCAGGCATACACATGATGGATTGCCACCTGCTGCAAGAAAATGGCCGCGCCCATTTCATGACACAGCGCTTTGACCGTGCAGGCAAGACAGATAGCGACGGCAGCAATGGTAACGATGGGGTCGATATCAAACACCACATACAAACCCTGTGCGCCATGGCCCATCTCGATTACAAAAAGAAATCCGCCAACAGCTACGCCCAGTTATTCATCACCATTCTCGCCTTAAAGTTGCCGCGCGCCGCCATGGTAGAAGCCTTCCGTCGCATGGTCTTCAACGCCATGGGCCGCAATTGCGACGACCACACCAAGAACACCTCTTTCCTGCTGCGCCAGCACGGCGAATGGGAACTAGCCCCCGCCTACGACATCAGCTTTTCACACAACCCCACCGGCGAATGGACCCACCAGCACCTCATGAGCATCAACGGCAAGTTCCGCAACTTTGAAGTCAGCGACCTGCTCCAAGAAGCAGACCGCTACGGCATAGGCGAAATCAAATCCATCATCCGCCAATGCACCACCGTATTCAAAGCCTGGCCAGATTTCGCCAGACAAGCCGGGGTGTCAGAAGCACAGATCAGCAAGATAGGTGCGCTGTTGTGGGTGCCGGAGTTGTAATCAACACAATTACATCTTAAATTATCCCGATTTCATCAAGCACAGGAGACGATCATCGATATTTTTGAACGGCAAGCTTAATACGGTTTGTCAACACAGCTACTTCCGAAGACAAATTTTGATAATCTTCAGTTATTTGCTCTTGGCTTTTATTTGAAAGAAAAAAGAGTTTATCTGCAGCTTGGCGAATCAATTCTGTGAGCGAAGCATTCTCTTCCAAATTATTTGTGGAGACCCATCTATTAATCGCACCATTTGACATGCCGAATAATTCCTCGCGCCATGCACACGAATTAACACTCAAAAGGATTTCCCTTTGTGCAGCAATACGATTGTTAAATTCACTCATTTCGAAACTCTCATATCTGAAAGATTACTCATCCATTCTCGAACTGCAGGCATATGTCCTTTTGCTAACTCTATCTCATTATTTGAAATCAAGCCCCCATAACCTCTGGTGGATAACACTCTCGCTCGCACAAAAATACCAAAAACTTCTTCGCTGACAGGCGCTTTTTTTTCTAAAAGCAAAGGAGATTTTCTCGAAAATATTGGAACTCCATTGTCGAGTGAAAAGCATGTAGCGAAATTTCTCATCGCTAAAAACATGCACGACAAATGAAAGATAGAACTGTTCGAAGACATCAGAAGCGAATCGCTAGATTCGATAAATAATTTATAAAACTTCTCACAATCTTCTCTCCCTTTTGTGTAAGGAGACGGTTTACCTAAACTAGCCAAAAAATCAGATCCATCAGACGAAAATAATAATCGAGACTCCAAGTGCAAATGCCAGGCAAACGGATTCCCTTCCCTCCAGAGTTCTATAATACGATCATATATATAAATCGAAAACTTCTGTGGATCAAGTGCCAAATCACGCGACGAGGTGCACGCAAGTAAGTCAATATCAGAAGAAGAATCCACCTCACCTCTGCAAATCGAGCCAAAAGCATAATAATGTAAAGTCATCGCCTACTAAACCTCTTAACCAACAGTGCTGTCAATAGAGCTACAGCAATTAGCCGCGCACCAGCGACTATCGAAAGTATCCACGGTGGAAAATAAGAAGGAAGCAATACGCCTAAAAAGATCGCAGGAGCTTTCTGTAAATTGACCAAATAATCTTTAATACAAAGTGGATTATTGTTGGCAAAGGTATCATAGAATGTAATTAAGAATACACAGAAAACAATCGTTCTCAAGAGCTTTAATATGCTCTCCCCGTTACCCCAGAGAAAATGCAGCAGCCAAAACTCTGACCATTTAATAAACTGCACAAATCCTTTAAAACCCGGATACTTTAACTTGTAATAAGTTTCATATGAACGCCAAGACTTATAAAGATAAATTGCAGTCGCTTCAAGTTCTACTGAAATAGCAAGATTTACCGCTTTTGCATCACCAACTTGCTGGAAATTCATTCTCATGGTACGAGCAAATCGCATCCTAAGATTCTCTTCTCTGGGAGCCTCACTCAACAAAATATCGTCATCAATAGCACAACGTTCAAACACAGCGTAGTCAAATTTACACCCTGTAAAAGCTGATTGGTGAAAATTAGTCCCAATAAATTTACATCCAGTAAAATCACAAGAATCAAAAACACATTTATTCAAATAGCAATTCTCAAAAATGCATTGCTTAAAGGAGACATTTCTAAATGTCATTCCAATTGCGTTTAAACGCACATATATCTTAAAAGCAAAAGTCTTGAATGCAAATTCATCACTTTCAGCTATTACATTTTTAAAAACGTAATAATCCTGAAGTACTTCACGATTACCTTTTTTCAGATATTTGCCGATTTCAGAGTTCGTCGTTACAGCAGTATCAACTAACAATTGCTTGTCATTCGAAGTCCTGGTTTCACCGTGTTTTTCGTCCATAGATTACGCTCCAGCATCTCAAAATCATCTTTCAACCAAACACCAAAATTTTAGTCAAATGAAAGAACGATCTTGATTGATTTTGTTATTCAGATTTTGGTTAACATTTCCATGCACGACTTTACCATGAACGATACTAGAATATTAACAATTTTAAATGATCTCATCACTCAAATTGTGCTTTTCCATCAGGAAGACTGAGAGCCTGCGAAAGGCCGCAGGACACTCATGAAATAAATTGAAAAAAATAGTTCTCTTACACCAGCGACTCCACCATCTCCAGCAGTTTGTCAGCGATCAGGTTTTGCGCTTCGAAATCGACCTTACTCAGCCGATCTCAAATCAGGTGTTTCTGGTCGTAAACGGAGGATTTAGCGATGCGTAGTTCTTCCGCTCTCTTTTGAATGAAAATACGGTGTTAGTAAAATACTCGGATGATGATTTCTTGCAAGACACACAAGGACATACCAGCGACCTGGACACTAATTGCTACTTGCCGTTTCCTCCAACAAGAAATCGCAGAGCGGTTGCTGTAAAGGGAACCGTGGGATCGTACACAGGCACATGGTCGCCGCCTGGAATAATCCATAAGGCGGCGTCCGGTATGGAACGGTAGATGCTCACCGGGATTTCAACGGGGAAGAAAGCGTCGCGGTCACCGTGTACGATGAGCGTGCGTGCGGTGATGCCGGACAAGCTTTGTGCGGTGAAGTTCATATCGTCGTAGTCTTGGTGGAAGGCGTTGAACTGGGTAATCAGTTGGCGAATTTGTTCGTCACCGCGCTTCGCGCATTCACTGTACATGTCCCGCACCGGCTGGGGCATGGTGCCAAACGATGCTCTGCGCATAATGGCCCTTGCCTGATCAGGAAAATGGGTCGTTGCACTGACCAATACCATGGCGTCGATACGTCTGGCCTGGCTGGTTGCCATGTGCAGTAGCGTCATCCCGCCAGTGCTCATTCCCATGGCCGAGAAGTGATCAATCCCCAATGCGTCCAGCAAGAGAAACACGTCACTGGCCGCTTGCCGGTGGGTGAACTTGTTATCGGGATTGGTAGAGTGGCCATGGCCACGCAAGTCCACCAGGATCAACCGGTAGTGTTCCGCTAATACGTCAATAAAAGGATGCCAGTTCTGCACACAGCCACCAAACCCATGCAAGAGTACCAGCGGCTGCCCGGCTCCATACTCTTCATAGTACATTTCCATATTGTTGATTTGCGCGACATGCCCACGATTGGCAGTCTGTTTGGGTGCATAGGTCGTCATGGGTGGGTATCTCAAATAGGCAAGAAAGTGAACAGCGGCCTGGCTTTGTTATCGAGCGATAATTTTCTGTATAAGTTGGGTGTCTGTGGGTTATTCCAGCATCCAGAATTGTACTGAAAACAGCTTAGTGACTGGCTTTTTAGCGATCACCGTTTTTATACCGAATAAAAATTCATACATTATCATTGCCGATACACAACCGATTCACTATCTTCGTCACTACCATCTTCATCGTCAAATAAACCTTCCGTAGGGTCGATTCGAAAAGCCTGCAATACCACCTGAACAATCTTGTTGGATTTTTCTTCATCCTCAAATAGGCTGAACTGTTTGCGCAGTTTGTTGGAGACGGCTTTATTGGTCCAGATGCTGCTAATTATCCGGTCTATCGTTGCATCCGGGCCTTCAATAATCTTTTTAACTGCACGCCTGGCCCGGTGAATATTTCGCATATACAATGCCTCATCGCGCATTTCTTCTTCAATGGTTTGCCGGATTACCTTCCCCATGTATTCCACATGTGATGTCAGATTTGGGTAACGCCAGGCTGGTAAGGCATGGTCGTAGGCGCTGAAGTGAAAGTTGGATTCAATCCCATCGCCATAGGTTTCTGATTTACCAAAGCTGAAGTTTTCGGCGTAAGCCTTCATCAGGTCTTTGGAAAATGCCTCCAGGCTCTGGTCGTACCCCACTCTGGCCGTCGTTGAATGCGTGATCGTTGCTGAAATGGGCAATATGAACGGCTTGGGCACCGCCCCGTCTCTGCGCAAGATATCATTCACTAAAAATCGGGAAATCCGCCCATTACCATCTGCCATCGGATGGATATAAACAAATCCGAAGGAAGCAATCGTTGCACGCACAATAGGCGATGTACCCTGTGTTCTGGACAGTGTGTCGCTGAGCCCCCCTAGCATCGCTGGTGCATCTTCCCAATGGGGTGCGATGTAGTCCACCATCTCGCGATAACCAACTGAGTGCCCGACAAATACTGGCGACTGGCGCACGCCATATGTCAGCGCATTTTCACCTAATATTTCTGCCTGCAGATTTTCTAAATCACGCAGAGACAGTGGATTTGCCAGTTCGCCGCAGCGGCTTTCCATCACCACCGCGAAACGCTTTATTCTGTCTTCACGATTTTCTTCATGTTCAATAGCAAAGCTGGCGCGGCTTTCCTTAATCGTTAGCCAAACGCTGCTTCTCAAGAGAACGTCCGCCCCGAATTGCGTCTCAAGACCGGTCAATGCGGCAGCGCAATCATAATCTTGTGCGGCTTGGACTTTATCGGTGATGTTGATCAAGGGGCAGAAGTGCCGGGTACCAGGCAGGTTGTTGCGGACTCTCCATCTTTTTACCGACTCCGGTTGCGGTGCAGAGAAATACGCGCTGCTGTCAATGGCGTCGATGTAGTTTCCCTGACTCAGATCATCAACATTCAGATGGCGACCGGTAAACCATTCGAAAAAAAATCCGGCACGGCGTGCATAAGCGCCCGTTGATTCGCTTTGAATCCACTCTTCAAGCTCAGTCTGGTCAATTGCGTCGAACAATCGCGATAGCAACTCGAAATGCATTTCTTCATGTTTGAACATAAAGGTCAGATGGCCTGCCAGGGTTTCTGCTGGCCGAAACCCTTCTGGAAATTCTTGAGCGGTCAATTCTGCAGACGAACTCGTCTTGCGACTTTTGCTGATGACGCTTTCAACCCGCAAGCGTTGGGCCAATTTGATTTGGTATTTCTCTACCAACCATTTTCCACCGACCCAATCCATAGAAACCTCCAATTACTCAAATATCAACACATCCCAGCTTCACAATACACAAAAAACGATTAAAAGACAAAAAATATCATTAAAAATCGCAAGTTTTTTAAAAAAACGATTACAAAAGTTCATATTTGTCCACTTTTTGCGGAAAGAAAAAGCGCCTGATACTGCCAAAAAATGATTACAAACATAAAAAAATCATTGTTTTTACCTATTTTTCCCAAAAAATGATTACAAAATCTAAAAAGCGATGCGAAAGATGACAGCGCAGCAACAAGGCACGGCTTACCCTTACTGACCACCGCAGGCCATTTGGTAGCCGAACAGGATGACCTGCTTAGTTGCATCCTGATGGTTTTTGTATAGCCTCAGATCGAACCACTTCACGTACGCCAGCAACAAAAAACGCACTCCTCAGAGTGCGCTTCCCGTAACCACCTGTCACGTCAAATTCACCGCAGGCTTACACCAGCGACTCCACCATCCCTTGCAGTTTGTCTGCAATCAGGTTTTGTGCTTCGGCATCGACCTTGCTCAGCCACCCCCAGATCAGGCGTTTTTGGTCGTAGACGGTGGATTTGGCGATGCGTAGTTCTTCGGCTTTTTTAAGGATGGAAATGCGGCGTTCGTAAAATGCGCGGATGATGGTCTCGCGCATGATGCGTAGCGACATGCCGGTGACCTGGCTGCTGCACAGTTCACGCAGGTTGCCGATGGCGTTGCGGTAATCTTCGCTTAAGCCTTCTGAACCGCAGCATTTGCATTCGGCTGTCTTGATGACGTAACGGGCGGTGATGCAGGCGCGCTGTACGGAAGGCAGGCGTTCAATTTCTGCCAGTATCATGCCGGCTTGTGCGGCACCATCGAGTGCCACCAGGCCCTTGCCACTGCCATTGCTGGTACCACCCGCGCCTGCACCTTGCAGGGCCAGTTTGGCCATGGGTGAAATGGCGTACTGCTGGCTGGAATAATTGAAGGCAAATGTCAGTGCGTCGTGAGTGTTGTTGAATAAGGTAGTCATTCTCTCTCCTCGTAGGATGTGCAACGTTGTCCGTGTAATTGCATTGCTGCAGTCAGGCCATCTTCTTCGACGGCTGCTGTGGCTTGCGTGCTGTCTTTGGACAGCAGGCGCACGGGGCGATGCTTGTCTTTCAGCTTGCAAATGTGCTGGCGTTTTTCGCCGATTTCTATCCAGCCCTGGTGACGGCAACCCTTGCAGGTTTTTTCTTCACGCTGCAACAAGATGGCCAGCGGGTCGCGGCAATATTCGTGGCGGCGCATCAGAGCTGGTTCCCAAAGACGCGGTAATCTTCCAGGCGGCCCAGGCCGGTGTGGATGCTGATAAAACCGCGACCATCGGGATAGAGTTCCTTGACTCTTTCTTTGATGGCTTGCATCTGTGGATTGGCTTTGCTGTTGTATTCCTTAAAGACGCGTGGCTGTGCCTGGGTAGCTTGTGGTTTACCTTGCACAGGCAAGGGAATGTAAAAGCGGCGGTTGTTGCCAATGACGCAGGTCTGTATCTGCTTGTCGGCCAGCAGCGTGTTGAGCATGTTGCGCATGTCGCCAGAAGGCACGCCAAAGGTGGCAGCCAGGTGGGCATTCTGGAACTTCAGGCCGCGCTTTTGGCGTATGTACTGAAGCAGATTGTCCTGGTTGAATAGAACGGTATTGCGAGCGGCGTTTTTTTGAACACTAATTTTTTTCATTTTTCTGCATCCTTATCGATGTGAATTGCGCTGTATCGGCTACATCCGATCTGCATCAATCCTGTCCGGGTACGGCATGTCGTATGCGCGATGCCCCTGTTTGTTTGAGCGTGCCTGTTACTCCACGCTGGTCTATGGCTGTCTGGTGTTACATCCGCGATGGCGTGCGGGGTTGCTGTTGACCCTGTGTTTTTCAGGCATGGCTTCCGGCTCAGGGCATGCGGGAAGATGCGGGTTTTTGTAAGACTTAAAAATTTGGGACAAAGCGAATCCCGTCCAGGCTGTTTTGCAGACTGGCGTTGTGTATGTCTGGTGGTGTATTGCCGATGACGCCGCTATATTTCCTGCTGCGTCATCAGGGTTTTCAAATAGTCAGATTCATGACTTGCCCACGTTGTGATGTCCAGTTAAAGCTTTGCCAGACGCTGTTTTCTCGCAGGCGATCAAAGCTGCGGTCGCCCAGAAACTGGCGCAGGCCATGGCGGTTCTGGTTGGTGATCAAGATCGTCGGCATGACGTTGCGGTAACGTTTGTCAATGATGTCGAACAGGCTGATCTGTTCTGCTTCTGAACCGTATTGCATGCCCACTTCATCCAGAATCAACAGATCAATGTCGGCCAGCACTTGCAAGATCTGGGTTTCGCTTTGTGGTGCATCACGCCGCCAGGTGTCGCGTATCATGCGGACTGCATCAATGGCGGACGTGTACATGACGGTGTGCTTGCTCATGATGTAGCGAGCAATGGCGGTTGCCAGGTGGCTTTTGCCGGTGCCTGGCATGCCAGACAACACCATGGTGGTGCCGGTGCTGCGGTGGCGCGTAAAATTGTGGGCAAATTCCATCGCGGTGCTGAGGGCTTTTTCTTTTTCGTCGGTATCGGCAACAAAGCTGGCGAAATCTTTTTCACGAAAACGCAAGGGAATACCGGCCTGGTTGAGGCGTGTTTCCAACCTGCGCTGGCGTTCTTCCACCGCTTGCTGTGCAGCGCGGGCACGGCTCGCCACATTTGTCTGGCGCACACAATGCGGGCAGGCCGACCAGTGCATGACCTTGGTCCCCAGCAGGATGGCCGTGCTGTCGTAAGCACCATGGCTATCGCATTGCGCGCTGCGCTGGGTGGTGCTGATGTAGCTGGCAGCTTTAGATGATACGTCCATTTTCTATGCCCTCGTTGTAGTTGATCTGCTCAAAATTATTGTGTCGTGACTGGCTTGCGGGTTGGCTGCGGCCACCTCCGCCCCTCCCTGCGATGCCGGGGTCGCCCCTGGGCAGGACAGCACCACCGGCCTGCATGCTGGCGGCTTGTTTGCCCCAGCGTTCCAGAATTTTCAGCACATAGGCAAGGCCGATGATTTCATCTGGCCTGGAACTTTTGGCTTCGGCACAGGCAGCCTGCACCACCTCCACCGTTGCCCCTTGCGCCACCAGAGCCAGCAAACGCGGATCAGCGGCCTGGGCCTTTACCCCGGCCTGGCGGAATGTCAAGCACAAGTCCAGCGCTGTGGTGCTGCCCTGCCCTGCTGCGGCCCCAGATGCCGATGCAGGCACAGCAGTTGCCGTTTCTGCGGGGGTTTCCGTCACCGTTTCTGCCAAAATTGGCGCAGGTTCAGCTAGCGCGGGCTGAAGGTTTTTTTGGTTTACTGGTTTATGGTTCTTGGTTATTGGTTTATGGTTATTGGTTAGTTGAACATAGCTAATAGCTGTGTTGTCTTGCTGTTCAACAGCTGTTGAAGGCGTGTTCACTTCATCCAGACGACCATGTTTTTCTGCTGCCCGTTTGGCTGCACTGGCCTTGCCTGCCAATGATTTGGCATTGGTATTTTTTTGGTATTCACGTATCGCCTGATCACAGCGCGCATGAAACCAACCTGCATCGGTCGGCACAAAAAATTCTTTCAGCAACTGTTCTACTGCTACCGTTTCTTCTTCACTGCGCGCAACCAGGCGACGGCACAGCAAACCCAAGTCCAGCATCAGGGGCGATTCGGTGTCGTAATACAAATCCAGCATGTCGCGATAAATCGCTCTTTCCAGACGGTTCAAATGGCGCGTGGCATTATTGAAATCACCGATGTGATGGCTGTAATAATTCATGCGGCCACCTTGACTATGCAGCGAGCCTGATTGGTCAGCATGCACAAACAGACAGGCGCAAGCGTACACATGCCCGATGCTTGGGCATTGGCATTGGTCCTGCGTAACTGCTTGACTGTGTGCTGGTGTTTATCTGACATGCGAATTCTGGCCGGTTGAAATGATCAAAATCATCCAGGCGTGGGCAAGCACGCTGTCATCGCTGTGTAAAAGCGACAGACAACACTTCGCCTATCAAAGAAGCGGAGGCTTCTTTGAGCTGGATAGATACTTCGTATTACTTGTGTTAGTTGTGTGCGTTAATTTGTTGCATTATTTACTTGCGTTACTCAGCACCCAGAAAAACCGGGCGACAACATTACTTCTTCACGTCCATTTTTTTGCACCGGTACTGATTGATATTCATCAACACTCACCAGCGTGGACCGCTATGCGCATTTGCGCTTACGGGCGAAATCTGCCTTGGCAAACCCACCCGAAGAACCTGTTTACGATCTGTCGCGAGCGTGCGTCAGCGGGGTCAGGGTAACTAAGCGCAGCGCAAAAAGCGGAATGTACTGTAGTACATGAGCATTTTGAGCAGCACATGAGCCCCGATCACGCTCGCGCAGTAAGATCGTAAGCAGGTTCTCAATACCCAGGCATCACGGCCTTAGGCAAGACATCTGCATGTCCTCATCATGGAACATATTATATACGATTACGTATTACATTCAAACAGTTTTGATGTAATTTTTTAAAATTTAATGCGTTTCAGAATGGAGCGATGACGCTGCCTCTATGTTTGTATGGCAGCCGCATCGTGTGCTGCCTTGGGGACAAAGACTGCGGTCTTCCCAAGCAAGGATATATAGCCGCTTTCCTAACAAATACAAGCACTTATATTTAATAAATATCTCACTTACACGTTCGTCAGGTGGAAATTTATACGGCCAAATGCATATTAAGAAAGCACGGCTTTCAGCGCTTGCTTATGACTATTCGATCTAACCTGGGCAATACATTTCAAACCCAATCAATACAATTCAGTATTGACTTATATAATACGAATACGTATAATTCTATTCATGGAGCAACAATCAGTATTCACTCTTCAGGAGGCATGCATGACTACTCAAACCTATTTCGGCCAACCAGCCAGTTATTACGCCCAGCCAGTCATGGCCAGCAGCGCCAGCGGCATCAATGCACAAAACCTCATCGATGCGTTTTCTGAATGCAGTATGGAACAATGCGAAAAAATGGCATCCATGCTGGAACAGGGACGCTTTGAAAACTTTGGCAGGATGATGGCGAAGGTCATGCAGGACTGGGCGCAGTAACAATAGTAGTAGCGTCAACAAAATATAACGCCTGCCTGGATTGCCAGGCAGGCCGGGCAATGAAGCATCACATGCACATCGCCCCGCAATTTTCGCTGGCTGAATCGTTCTAGGCCGAGGAAGCGCACGCCGGGGTCAGCGCCCGGCAACTTCAATGCCCGCAATGCAAAGGGAGAGACATTCAATACGAATGTCTCTCCCTTTGTGTTACCTGCATTTCTGACTGCTGCTACCAAACAGATGGCTAAGCAATATCAATCACTACTTTCCCCTACGCTTTCCCAGTTTCCACCAGTTCGTGTGCAGCCATCACGGTATTCATGTCAAAAGCACGGCCATCCATTCGTGGTATGAGCTTGCCTGCATCTGCCAGTTTTGCTGCCTCACGCAGGATATCGCCGTGGTGCTGTCTATGCTTGCCGGTGATCAGTGGCAGCAAGGTGAATACGCCAGAATACGTCGCCGCACGCAAAGACAAAGGGGCCAAAGGGTGCGTGCTCCAGCCCAGACAACTGATGACATGGCCACCATACATGCGTGCCGCAGAAAAAGAAGCATCCAGTGTTGCGCCGCCTACGGTGTCGTAGACGACATCAAAGCCTGCGCCATCGGTGTAGCGCTGCACATAGTCTTCCACACTCTCGGTCTGGTAATCGATTGCCGTCGCGCCATAAGCTTCAATGATGTCTTTTTGTACTGCTGATCCTGTGGCATACACATCCGCGCCCAATGCCTGCGCCAGTTGCACAGCCATATGCCCTACGCCACCGGCACCGCCGTGTATCAATACTTTTTGCCCGGCCTGGATATCTGCCCTGTCAACCAGACCTTCCCATGCAGTGATAAAGATCAAAGGTGTGGCAGCGGCTTCACGCATACTGAGTGCTGCGGGTTTGCGTGCCAGCAAACTGGCATCCACGCTGGCAAACTGCGCCAATGAACCAGCCACACCAGCAATGCCGCCGGTCATGCCAAATACTTCGTCACCAATCTGGAAATTATTCACGTCTGCGCCGACATCTGCCACCACACCCGCCAGGTCTATGCCCAGAATGGCGGGCAACACGACTTTGGCATGGGCTGCATTGCCAGCGCGTATTTTGGTATCCAGCGGATTCACGCCACTGGCAATGACACGCACCAGTACTTCGCCAGCGGCTGGCTGTGGTTGTGGTATATCACGAAGATTGAAAGCGCTGCCAAAAGTTTCCAGCACCAGTGCACGCATGGTTGGGGTATGGGTAAGTGTCATGATAATCTCTCCTGAATTTGACTTGGTGAACACGCGGTGATTGCTGTGGTTTTTTACAGTTTTATCCGCGATGAAGTGCAGTCTAGGACTAATATCTGCCCAGATAAACAGGTCGGCATGCAATGCAGTATTCTCAAAACCTGCATAATCCCTGCCCGCAGCAAATGATGCCGGTGCTAAAATACAATGATCATTTTTGGATTGATCAGCGAGGGAAGCACGTATGGATCGCCTGGAAGCCTTGAAAGTATTTTGCCGCGTGGTAGATGCTGGTGGTTTCAGCAAGGCTGCCGACAAACTGGGCATGTCCACATCTTCTGTCACGAATCAGATTGCCGCGTTGGAAAAACACTTCCAGGTCAAATTGCTCAACCGCAGCACACGCAGCATGTCGCTGACCGAAGAAGGTAAGCATTGCTATGCGCAGGCACTGCTACTGCTGGGCGACATGGATGAACTTGAAACCAGCCTGATGCGTTCCAATAAAACGCCATCAGGCAGTATCCGCGTTGAACTGCCCAGCATCATCAGCCGCCTGTATATCGCGCCTGCATTGCCGCGCTTTATTGCTGCTTACCCGGATATCACACTCAAGATCAGTGTGGGTGACCGCAACATTGATATGGTTGAAGATGGTGTTGACGTGGCTGTACGCATTGGCGATCTACCCGATTCAAGCCTGATTGCAAAACCGCTTTGCAAAACCCGTTATATCTGCTGCGCTTCACCCTCCTATTTGAAAAAGCATGGCACACCGCAGCACCCTGATGAGCTCGGACAATTTGCCTGCCTGGGTTTTCTGCGCCCCAACTCCCGCATGCTAAGGCCCTGGCTATTCACCAAAAAAGACAAGCAATTCCAGCATATGCCATCTGCCTCGCTGGCGATGGACCATGTAGAATCCCTGATAGAAGCAGCAAAGGCAGGTGCTGGCATCGTCCAGCATATGTCCATTTCAGTTGCAGGGGCTATACAAGCGAAACAGTTACGGCCAGTGCTGGAAGACTGGTCAGCACCCGGCCCGAAAATGTCAGTATTGTTCCAGCAAAAAAGTCACCATGCGGCAAAGATCAAGGTGTTTGTTCAGTTTTTAGAGGAAGTGCTGAGACCGTTTTCGGTGTGATATGAACTTGTTTTTAGGATGATGCTGGATGAACGGGTTTTAGCAGAGTTACCGCGCTGGCCGGATGTCAGTATTAATAAAGAAGGAACATCTATGGATGATCAACTGAAGAGCCTGTTTGACTACACCAAGTTTCATATTGGTATGTACACCACACTGATAGCAGGCATCATCGGCATCTTTTCGAATGCGGCAGTAAAGGGTCAGTATCTGCTTATGTTCCCCTACATAAAAATCAGCATCGTCATGTTTTTGCTCGCAGGCATGGCTGGAGGCTTGATCGCGAGTAGCATTCCGTATTATAAAAATTTTGATGACTTCATCAAAGAAAATCTTGGTCCCTGGTCTCTGCAACTAATTCCTTCATCCATATGCATACGTATTGAACATACGGCGTTTTGGGCGGGATGCATGGCTGCTGTCATTGGCGTGCTACAGGTATTACAATAAACCGAATATACGCAGTGCTTTCAACGTAAAGCACTGCTCGTTCTACCACTACATGAAAAACATCCCGCAGCAATTCGAATCGCGCATAGCAGAACTTACCCGGCCATTGAACGGCCAATATCCACGCCCATGGATGAGTGATACAACAGACCCTTTGTCGGCCCCCCCTGTTCATCGTCGGCAAAAACCAGGCGAAAACCTATGCGGAAGATAGGCTCACGCATCAACGACATATGAATGCATTGTTTAACCGTGCCGGTGAGTCATGCCGGCAATTGTATGACGAGATGAGCGGCGCTGCGCCATCCCCTACCCGCAAGAACATCAACCGTTTCCGGGCTATGCTGGAAGAAGAACGAATCAGCGATGTTCTGGAAACGAATGTCATCTGTTACTCCCCCCGTGAGCAGCGACCTTGCACTCCCGGACCATAAAGGTGGAACAAAACATGGCACTGAGATTTTTGAAGTGCTTCTTCATTTCATCCGACCCAAAGTGCTGATCGTGCACGGTGCGGGAACAGCTAAACAGTTAAGCCAGATACTGGATATAAGTTTACCGACACCGCCAAGCGAGGCAAGTGGGCCGCTGGCAATAGACGCCAATGGAATGACGGTATTTGTGATACCCAGCCTAGCACTGCAGGCGTGGAATAAATGGTCAGCATGGGCGGAGGCTATCTTAAGCAAGTCGCGAAGGTGGCTGCGGATACTTTACGGGTTTAACACGTCTGTGTGGTTTTGCGCGTGATGCAGATCGTACCTGCAATACTTTTTTATGAGCTAAGCGCCACATTCTCCGGCACGGGTTTGCCACAAGACCCGCATTTTTTATCTCTGTGTTGCGGCACGATGACACCCAGAAAAAACAGGATACTCAGTGCCGCAGCCATGGATGTCACGCTGCCTGCTGGCTCAATATGGGTAGAGCCGCAATGGGGGCATGTAAGTGGCTTTGCTGCATCGGCCTCTGCGAGATCGGCAGAATCTGTGGCATTGCCCTTCAGTTCATCGTGCAGCGCTGCTTCAAATTCGCCGCTGGCGAAGCGGGACAAGACTTGTGTCGCCTTATCTACCTCTTTCAGCGGCACTTGCATGCGCACGCCGCCCAGTGCCAGTGACCATTGCCAGTTGGCCCAGACATGGTGTTCGCTGGCCAGGCTGGCGCTGATGCCTTCTGATTCCAGCAAGCCGCGCATGAGGTGGGCATCCCATGGGTTGAGGTAGGTGGCGACGGTGATCAGGTCTTGTGGTGGCTGCATGGAATGTCCGCGAATATCTTTTTGTTGGGCTTTCGTTGGGCATAAGTCAGTGTATGAGGATACGAGGATACCGCATTTAGGCGGGTTGACCTAATTGAGCAAACCCAGTGATTTGATGCCGCTGACGCCTTAAAATGTAGCAGAGCGGTCACCAGCCCTGCTGTGTTTACACTTACCCACGTGAGCAATTTTGAAGAAGCGATTAGCACTATTAATTCGAAATGCATCTGATGTACAGCAAACTATGTACTGGTTCTTAAGTCTGCTTTAAGATTTGTAGTTTATTCTTGAACAATTGCCAGAGTAGGCGATGGTGGCATGCAATGCAGTAATCACCCTGCCACTTCTGTCATTTACATTCAGTTTTTTTTACCCAACCACTAAAACCACCATGAACACGACAAGCCGCAGCAGCCAGTCAGACGCTTACGACAAACGCACGATCATCCTGCATTGGCTTAGTGCCTTGCTGGTGATTGTATTGTGGACAGCCGGACAGACTATCGACTTTTTCCCCAAGGGTACGCCACGCATCACCGTGCGTAGTCTGCATATCAGTTTTGGTGTGCTGCTGGCTGTGGTGTTGTGCATGCGTATCATGTGGCGCAGCGGTGGCGGTACTAAATTGCCGCCTTCTGACGCCGGTGCTTTGGGTAAGCTGGCCACTGGTGTGCATTACCTGTTATATGCATTGATGATGGCGATTGTGGTCATCGGCATTGCTGCGGTGTGGATACGTGGCGACAATATCTTCAACCTGTTCACGGTACCTGCCTTTGATCCGGCCAATAAAGCGCTCAGGGAAGATGTGGTGGACCTGCATGGCTTGCTGGCCAATATCTTGCTGGCAGTGGCGGCGTTTCATGCGGCTGCAGCGCTGTGGCATGCTTTGGTGAAGAAAGACGGCGTGCTGCGTCGTATGTTGCCGAAATAAGCTAAGACCAGGCTTGAAACGAAACGCTTTACCAGCCTCCCCCCCTACAAAACAGGATGCCTTTGATCGAAGGCATCCACTTCCCTTTGCCATAAACGTGCCTGCTCGCGCAGCCAGCCTGTAAATACACGCATTTCGGGCAGATCTGCACTGTCTTCACGCATGATCAGCAGATTGTCGCGTGGCGTGGCGCAGACCACCTCGCTGGCCAGCACCAGGCTGCCAGTCTGCAAGCGTCGCCATGCAATTGACAGGCGGCCCAGGGCAATGCCCTGACTTAATTCAGCGGCTTCCAGCAAGACATCAGCATCGTTATACGCCTGGCCTTGCGGCTTGAAATCTTCTGGCAGGCCAGCGGCGGCTTGCCAGCTACCCGCATCCAGCGACAGGTGTTGCAGCATGGCGCTGGCTGGCCACAGGCGCGCGTCGTTGCCCAGTGTTGCCGCCAATGCTGGCGAGGTCACTGCCAGCAGTCGGTCAGTGAACAGGGTTTCGCAAATCTGGTCGGTACTTTGCCGGGTGCCATGGCGTATGGCCAGCATGGCCACGCGCGGTGCGGCCCGCACCAGGGCGTAATCAGTATCAATAATCAGACGGATATGTGGGTGGGCCTGTGTAAAGCTGTCCAGGCGTGGCAATAGCCATTCTTTGGCAATCGATGCCAGGGTGCTGATGTGCAGGGTCTTTTGTGCCGCATCGTCGGGCTGGTAAATCGCCTGGTGCAGGGCCGACAAGGGGCCAGCCAGACGTGCCAGCAAGGCGGCACCGTCATCTGTCAGGCTGACCTTGGGGCCATTGCGTTTGAACAGGGTCAGCGCGCTCCAGTCTTCCAGTTGGCGTATCTGGCGGCTGATGGCACCGGGCGTCAGGCTGAGTTCTTCTGCGGCACGGCTAAAACTGCCCAGCCGCGATGCTGCCTCAAAGGCTTGCAGGGTGAACAGGGGTGGCAGTTTTCCATGCATGTTGAATTTCCCTCACTTTCATGTTGCGAAAGTATCGTTTTTTAATCTTCACATAGTACGACAATAATTTGCTCATCGTAACTTCCTATGGGATGTGAAATGAAAGCAATCGTTGTCAATCAATTCGGCGGGCCAGACCAATTAAGCCTGCAAGAGGTGGATGCACCAAGCGGTGACATCATCGTGCAGGCGGCCTGGGCAGGCGTCAATTTTGTGGATATTTATCAGCGTGAAGGCCGTTACCCCGGCGTCAAACAACCCTGGCCTATGGGCATAGAAGGCACGGGCATCATCATGCATGCATCCGCTGGCAGTGGCTGGAAAGCGGGTGAGCGCGTAGCCTATACCACTGGCGTACAGGGCAGCTATGCCGAACTGGTGGCCGTACCTGCCGCCAATCTGGTACGTGTGCCAGATGATGTCAGCCTGCGTGATGCCTGCGCCGCCATCGAACATGGCCTGACCGCCATCATGCTGGCCGATGATGTGGCCCGGCTACCAGAAAAAGGTTCGGTACTGGTACATGCCGCTGCCGGTGGTGTTGGCGGCTGGCTGGTGCAGTTGCTGGTGGCACGTGGTTTAACCGTATTTGGCACTGCCTCATCCGCTGCCAAGGCGGCATGGTTGAGCAGCGTTGGTGCTGTTCCGGTACGGTATGACGGCGATGCCGACTGGGTTACAAATGTGCTGGATCAAACCGGCGGGCGTGGTGTGGATGTGGTGTTTGATTCCGTCGGCAAATCGACCTTTGCACATAGCCTGCAACTGGTCACCACACGTGGCCATGTCATCCTGTTTGGTGCAGCCAGCGGCCAGCCTGACCCTGTCGATGTCTTGCAACTGATGCGCAAGAGCATCACGCTGACGCGCCCGGTCTTGCCGCATTATGTAGACACGTCTACCCGTCTGCAAGCGCATGCGGCGAAAGTGTTCCGCCACATTGCCGATGGCACGGTGCAATTGCGTATTCATGCCACTTATCCGCTGGCCGATGCTGCGTTGGCGCATCGTGCGCTGGCAGAGCGGAACACGCAAGGCAAATTACTACTCTCTATCAACCCTAAAATCGATTCATAAAATCCTATGACTACCATCGCACAAAAACTGCAACAACTCGGCCACACCCTGCCCCCTGTCAAAGCACCGGCGGCCAATTATGTCAGCTACACGGTACAAAATAACCAGCTCATCATCGCCGGGCAAATTGGTCGCCCTGGCGCTGCCAAAGCAGGTGTAGTCGGTGCCGGGCTATCGCCAGAGCTCGCAAAACAAGAGGCAGAAATTGCCGCCCTTGGTGTGCTGACGATTATCGATGTCGTCACTGGTGGCGACATCACCCGCATCGCCCAGGTACAACGGCTGGGCGTGTTCATCGCCGCCACGCCAGACTTTGACGGCCACAGCGCCATCGCCAATGGCGCATCTGACCTGATCGTTGCAACGCTGGGCGAATGTGGCCACCACGCACGCACCGCCATCGGCGTCGCCAGCCTGCCAACGGGTGCAGCAGTGGAAGTGGATGCGATTGTGCAGTTGAATCCAGCATCAGCAACATGATCAGCGCAGAGCAACTGGCACGCTTACGTGACCACACACCGGGGCTGGATAGCGGCATCCACCTCAACCATGCAGGTGCATCGCTACTGCCACAAGCGGCCTTGCAAGCCATCCATGCCCACCTGGATCTGGAAGCGCAAGTCGGCCCGATGGAGGCGGGTTTGCTGGTGGCAGACAAGCTGCAAGCGTTACGTAACCATGCCGCGCAACTGATCAATGCCCAGGCAGATGAAATCGCCCTGACGACATCCGGCTCCAGCGCCTTTGGCAGCGTGTTTGCTGCCATGCCCAAACTGAACAAGGGTGAACGCATTTTGGTGGGCAGGCAAGAATGGGGCGGCAACCTGGCCAATTACCAGCGTGCCGCACAAGCTGCCGGTGCTAAGGTTGAAACCATCCCCTGCCATGCCGATGGCAGTGTCGATGCCCATGCCTGATCGATAAGCGCGTGCGCCTGATCTCGCTGACCTGGTTGCCAGCAAACAGCGGTCTGATCAACGACGCCGCAGCCGTGGGAAAAGTCGCCGCCGCAGCAGGCGTGCCCTACATCATCGATGCAGGCCAGGCGTTAGGGCAAGTGCCGGTTGATGTGCAGGCATTGCAATGTGATGTACTGAAAAGCGCAGGCCGCAAGCACCTGCGTGGCCCACGTGGCACCGCCCTGCTGTATGTGCGGCGTAGCTTCTTGCAGCAGTTGGAACCAGCCTGGGTCGATGTATCATCTGCCCCCATCAGCGCCGATGAAGTTCACTTGCGCGACGACGCCCGCCGCTTTGAAACCAGCGAAGCTGCCGTGGCATTGCAATTGGGGCTGGCAGAGTCAATCAAACTCGCGCTGGAAATGGACGTTGCCCAGCTTGGCCAGGTCAGCGCTGCACTGGCAACAGCTTGCCGCACACGCCTGGCACGCATCCCCGGCATCACGCTGCATGATCTGGGTGATTTGAGTGGTTTGGGTGAGGACCGACAATCAGGCATCGTCGCTTTCAACCTGCGTGGGCATGATGCGATGGCGCTTAAAAACAAACTGGCCCAGCAGCGTATCTACATCGGTGCCAATGGCGTACCCTACACCCCTCTGGACATGCAGGCACGCGACCTGCACAGCATTGCACGGGTGTCGTTTTCTTATTTGAATACGGGCGATGATGTGGAAAAGCTGGCGCGGGTGTTGGAGCGGTTGGGTTGATTTGTTGTGGGGGGTGTTGATGATGTGCCGCGTGTGTGGATTTATACGTTCGTACGGTTAAATCGGTGCGCGTGGCGCACCCTACCGCGTGTGCAAAATTGAGTAGGGTACGCCGCGCGCACCGATTTTCCGGAACCCGAAATTCATCTATTCACGAACATCACTACGGCCACTACTGCATCCCCACTCTAACCGGCATCAGCCTTGCGATGGTAGAGCAAAGGCCAGCTAGTTAAAACGCCCTGATCGCCCGGACGCGTCGCTCGTCTGAACGCTTCATCAAGTCCATTCGTGCACCATTGTTACTGGCAACAACGAAGGCTTCAGAATCGTTCTTTTCATTGGAACTCCAGTAATAACCTTCACTGAATTTGCCGATGTTCCTGTTCGGGCCACTGGTACCATTCCCTATCGTTTTAATCATCAGTTCCAGCTCGTATATGGAAGGCAGATACCAGTCGCCAATCCCGTTCAACTGGTAACGTGCGCAAAGCATGGCGGCATAATCGCCGGAGCCATATTTATCGATAATTTTTTCTGTATTGTAACGACCCATGCCGACCCCGTCCCGCACCGTCATTGCAAGGACGTGCGGGCTTTTGGCAGGGCACCACCCTGTCCTTTCAACCGGATCGACCGGCGCAGCCATCAGCCCATGCTCGCCGCTTCTATCGATATAAAAGATGATGCCACCGTCAAGCTGTTCACCTATCTTGTATTTCGCTGCCGCCGTAGTCATTCCATTTTCCATCTGATCCACCGTATGTTATGAAGTGTAGAGTGCATGTAAATTTGCTGCACAGGGTGTGCCGCACGTACCGATTTTTCGAAACCAAATCACCTATCCAAGGCTATTTCTAATGAACGGATTGTATCCCCAATTCATCCAGATAACGATCCAATTCCGCCGATGGTGCATGCAAAATCATGACATAGGGATACATTGATGTCTTCTTCTTGAACAACAGCGTCGCATATTGTCCGCTAATGCGCCAGTGTTTGATCTTGCGGGTCCATGCCAATACAGACGCCTTGTCGGTCATGCGGTAATACGCGACCACGTCATCACGAAAATCGTATTCGGCACAAAAGGGCAAGGTTTTTCTGGCCTTGCGCAGCATGCTGCGTGCTCTGTTTTTTGCCAACCACGTCCAGTACCTAGTGGCCATGGCAGTGTGTCTTTCGATGAATTTATTTTTATTCCAGAACAAAGCACACAGGACAGCAAAAATAAGTATCAAGATAATGTCTATTCTCACTGAATAAACCATCGAGCCACCCAGGTAAAAAGAAAGAAGAGAAATACCAAGCCCAAAAATACTGTCGTACTTTATAAACGACAGCAACCATGAGTACAGCTTTGGCGACAATCTGCGATCACGATAAGCCTTAAAGCGCCCCACCAAAATCGTCACCAGCTCCGCTTCCAGCGCAAGCAAAAATTCCTCCGTCACTCGCGTCTGCAACAGCAGGCGGCGGCGTGGTGAGCCGTCTGCAGATGGCATACCTGTTTGGGGATCATGTGTGTCAGCCATAGGGGATCAGTGTTCCAATTTTGTGGATTGGCTAGGTCTAGTAAATTGACAAGGGATACTTAGGTCAGAGGCAAGTTCAGTAGTACATCTGGCGACAAGCACTCAACCGCTTTGATATAGAATTTGGTGAGCGCATCAACGCTTACCAATAGTTCCGGGAGAACTTACACAGTTATTTTTACAGGCTCACACAGATTTTTACAGGCTCGTATTAACATTAATAGAAGACTCCGTTAATTGACTAAGTAACCCACTCTGCAATTGAAGTGACTCAAGTAAACTGCTTTCTAGCCTACGCATATCCTCAAACCATTTAGCCAGCTCAACTTGGTGTTCATATGATGGAAGACTGACTTTAGTATCTTTAATTTTTGAAAAAGAGATAGAAGGTTGTGCAGATCCTCGCGCTGACTTATTCAGGTCTAAGCCCCGTAGTACATGCGCCAAATAGGGCATATGTACTTTTCCTGGCAATTTAAGTTCGACACTAAAAGAATTGTCAGTTAACCAAATTGGGCCTTTCGTATAATAAACATTACCGCAATGGGTACCTACTCGTCCTATCAGAATATTTTCACCATCTCGATTTGAATCATTAGAGTAACCTATTATTCCATTTGCCCCATATACGGGAATACGGCCTTCATCTTCAACTTCAGATAGGTTCAATTTTTGACCTGTCCTAGTTTTAAAAATTTCATTAATAGTGACTTTTTCAACCAACTTTGCTTTTTTGTCTTTTACTAATAAACCAGTAAAATTTGAAAGTAGAACCCCAAAATCTTTATTTACATCTCGCAAAAGTTTCATGCCAACCGAAATATCGAAATCAATTCCATCATCCATTTTATTAGGATGTTTAAATGACAGGCTTAAGTCTTCCAAACGTAGAATCTCTTGCTTGGTAACCAAGTAGGAGTTTGTCCCATTAGTCCTTGAACGAAATAATTCTACAAATCCAACTAAATCTCGATCCGATATTTGTCTTATTTTGGTAAAAGGCTTTTCAGTTGCAAGTTCGTAGAACCAAATGTTCTCACCTGGCTCACTATTATCGAAAAACAACACACTCGTTTTAACTCCAGCGTAAGGAGATAAAGTGCTCGAAGGCAAACTTAAAATTGTGTGTAAATTAAAATTTATTAACAGATCACGCCTAAGGTCAACTAGTTGATTATTACTGCCAAATAAAAGGCCCTCTGGCACAACTATCGCTGCTTTTCCTCCCCTTTTAAGTTTGTTCATCGATAGCTTCAAAAACATTGATTCAAGATTTGACGCGTAACCATGATATTCGTATTGGTACTTAGCAATATTTGTTATTTTCCCAAAAGGGGGAGCCGATAGAATCATGTCATAACTAGGATGATCAACCTCTAAAAGAGAATCGCCTAAGACAACATTATTAATATTAAAACCATTAAGTAATAGTTTTAACGAACTAACTAAACAAGCAAAAGGCGAAATGTCTTTACCATAGAAAAAAGAGTAATTGCTTAAGCGTTCGTCCGAACTCTTTGATACTAATTTTTGCGCTTCAACAATAAAGCCACCAGTTCCTAACGCAGGATCATATATAGATTCCCCAAATACTGGATCCATAACTTTCAATACCGCTCTAACAAGAGCGTCGGGAGTATAGAAAGCAGTTGAAGAAATAGATTCATTAACCATGTCATTGATCAAAGCATCGTAGTCTTCAGCTTTTATGTCAATAAAATCTATCTCTTCTAATTTTGATAATAAAACACTCAAAACTTTTTCAGATCGCATTCTAAAAGGAATTCCTTTCAAAATCTCCTCTGCTTTGTGTAGTGAGTCTCTGGTTATATCATTGCGATAAGTACCATAAACTTGATTGTCTGTTTTATATGCAACATCTTCCAATGCACTGCTTAGTGCATAGAAATAATTTCCGCTCTTGCGAAACTCGCCGGAGCTATAGAATATTTCATTAAATTTACTAGAGTTTTTTGATTCTCTAATGTCACCCAAAAAAGAGTCATGAAAGCATTTTAAAAAAAGAATTAGGGACAACTGTTCTATAGCATCAATAGCATTATTAATTCCAGTATCCTTTCGGATAATTTCAAGCAACCTGGATAGTTTATTTTCAGATTTAATCATTGGCACCTACCAAGTAATTGTACATATTAACTATATCTTCACTAATTTCTTCTGGAGGCATCCTACTTATATACACCCTTGCTTTATCGATACAAAAGCCCTGACCTTCAATGTTTATATATGGGTCTACTATTTCTTTTACAGGCGCTGAATTCAAAATTGCCAACTTAAAATTATATTTCCCATCAGTTGTTTTATCGCCCGAAAATTTAGGTCGAAGCTCTGATTTTGCTCCTAAATCAAGTTCAATCGCGACACTAGCAATGTCATCTGCTAATGCTGTATATGACAACAAGTAATGTTTAATCTCTCGTCTCTTCCAAGATAAAATATGAGAGGTCAGTGTCGGGGTAATCTTTTCACAAGATTTTCCTTTTAGCAATAAATCACATTTGCCAGTCCCTATATTTGGAAAGGGGAGCTCATCTCGATCGCATATTAAAAATACATTTCTTGTTCTATGGGCTTGACCATGCAAGTGTTCGGAAAAACTTCTAAGCCAAGATATTTTTTTCCCGGCAAAAATTTCATTTTCCTTACCTTCATATCCAGAAGGACATTTAATAGCAATAAATTTCTTCAGCTTCTGCTCAATAGCCTCTTCACTCAGAACACTCAACAATTTTCTTTTTAACAATAGTTTAAATTGATCCCAATCATTTTCATCATCCATGAGCACAATATTTTCAAAAAGAGACAGGGCTTGAAACTGAACATTATTTATTTCAGATAAATCTTTGAGTCTCTCGGCAAGTCTCTTAATGTTATTTCCTGGTTTTACCTCTCCATTTTCAATAACCTTCAAGCGTTCAATTCCAGACTTGGTTATCGAATCCAGTAGATGAGTTGTCGTCAGAATTCGCCCCTTAATATTGAAGTAGACATTCCAAAGCTTCTCTATATTTTTATAGTGGAGGTGAGAGTCAGCTTCATCAAGCAAAAATAAAGTATCCTCTGAATCAAAAATGTCAATCAATGCGTATAAAAATAGCAGTTGATACTCGCCATCACTGAGATCCTCTAAGGATAGCTTTATCCCATCCCTCGCAAATGCCAAATCAAAACTATCTTTTACGATAAAAAAATCATTGTCTGCAGCTTGAGTGAAAAATAGAACCTTTGAGTCAAAAGACTTATTTTCATCATTTTCAAAAGATATTTTTGAAAGAATATCTTGAGTCAATTCAATATTGGACTGCTCAAGGGGAATCTCAAATCTATACTCATCCGATACTAAAGAGTTGATAAAGTTTTGTAGCGTTCGATGATATGCTTTTTTTGTGATGACATCTGTTTCACCAGAAGCTTCATCTTCTAAGGCTTGCCTTACAAGGTTTGTATAGCTCTTCTCTACCTTAACTTTGAAAGAAAGTTTCGTCGTTTTGTCTTCATCAAAATCACTCTCTATCAAGTAATTGCTCTGTTTTAGAAAGCCTCGCACTAACCCATCATGAGCACTTGTTGTAGCCAAGAAAATGAGTAACTTAGACCATAACTTATCGTAATAAAAACAATCTAGATTCAATGCGTTCCTTTTTGAACGCTCCACATTTAAATAATCACTAAAGTGCCTCGAATAGCTTTCGTTTTGCCCTGATGAAAAACACACTATTCTATATTCTTCATATAGTGCTCCTTTCAACTTCTCATCAAAAATAGATTTCAAGATAGTTGATTTACCAGATCCATTTCCACCTATGAAGGTAGCAATTTTTTCAAAATCAAGCTTTTGCGGTCCCAAAAAAAGCACATTAGGCGGTAACGCTAATGAAGTAATACTCATCACTAATAATCCTTTATATATCCATATCCCAGATCAAAAAAGCCACTTTATCAGCATATAATTTGTGCTTAAGTAACGCTTTACCTAGAGATTTTTTACTTCAAGTTCACCATCGCCGATTGTCTGCCAACCAGGCAGTACTACTTTCTGTTGGACGCCACATTGAATTGCTTAAATAAGTGCAGAAATATGCGCTATATCCATTCCACTTTGACCTTGTGGGCTATTTCTATATTTCTGGGTTCCAGCGATGCCATCAAATCGGCATACACAAGCAGCGGCGGTGCAATATCTGGATGTTGATCTGAAGGCGAAAAATTCCAGAACTTCTCACGAATCTCAATCGCGCCTTTGGGATCAGGACGTAATCTGTGATTTTTGATCAGATCATGTGTGAAAGTTGGTATTTTCAAGATATCGGTTTTGGTTTTAGCTGCCCTGGAAAATACATTCGAATTATCATTGACGTATAAAGTCTGGGTCACTGGCCTCAGGTAATTTGTCAGCTTTTTCGCTGCAACTTCTCCGCCCCATGCGGTATTAATACCATCCAGATTGACTACCTGCCACCAGTCGGCATCTTCACAACTAAAGCGGCGTGAGCGCAATTTTGGAAGCAATATGGAAGGAAATAGAGT
This sequence comes from Undibacterium sp. GW821-FHT11B02, assembly GCF_058808955.1. Lineage (NCBI taxonomy): Bacteria > Pseudomonadati > Pseudomonadota > Betaproteobacteria > Burkholderiales > Oxalobacteraceae > Undibacterium > Undibacterium sp. GW821-FHT11B02. Next base: position 534,369 of record NZ_JBXASD010000003.1, read on the forward strand.
TACCCATTCATCCAGCAGCAATGTGCTGTTTACTAGCTGTCGCTGTTTTTGGGATTGCGGATTGAGCAGATGACCGCGTTTGATCAGATACTGAAACGCATCACCGACCATGCTCAAGGGGATTCTGGCTTGTTTGGCGATATCCCTGAAACTCATGTTCAATATTTCCGGCTGACAAAGCACGGCAAACATCATCTTCATAACAGTGGGGTTGATTTTGCCCATGTCAGTACCTGACCAGGTTTTGACATCGTCAGACTTCAAGCCTTTGACAAAGATATATAAACCAGCGTCATGCAAATAGGCATTGCCTGCCGTATCCAGAAAAGCCAAATCAATAGAGCGGCAATACTCGGCCATCTCAGCGCTGAGATAAGGGGCAATCAATAAAGCCTTACGCCCATATTTACTAAATTGCTCTTTGACTTGGGCTATCGTTATTTTACGGTCAAGCAGAGGTTTGCATTCCACATAATATTCATACTGTTTGCCGTGGGCATGCAATTCAATGACGGCATCGTATCCACGGTCTGTACTGTTCGGGATGGCGGCACGAAGAATCTTCCCCCTGATTCCCGTCTGGGCTTCCAGCGCAGCAAGCCCTGCCTGTGTCAGTGCCAGTGTCACTTCGCCATAGTCTGCTGCAGTAATTGCAAACATAGTTGCCTGATGTTCGTTAATTTTAAATGTTCACATAACGCGAACAAATCAATATTACGAACATTTCTGCATTTGTTCAATATTTATTTTGTTCGCGTAACGCGAACATTTTAATAAATCGAACAAAAATAGTGTGACAGGAGCTGGAGAATCATCAAAAAAACTAAGCAAAAGATCATATCTATTTACCATAAGTAATTGATATTAATGGATTTTCTTTTACCTAGCGCTCTCTTTTTAAAAGCACTTCGAAACTCACGCCCCAAGATATTTATCAAAAATACAATTACAGTCATTCAAAAATAGTTATTAAAAGACACGACAATCTCAAATCCACACATCCAGCTCACTAGTCCTGTCACCACCCTCCTCGCCCGTATTCACCACGCCGCGTGGCTCTATCAGCAAGAGTTTGACTTCGTGTTCGGCGTAGGGCTTGTGTTCAACGCCTTTGGGGACGACGAACATTTCACCCTGGGATATCAGTACGTGGCCGTCACGGAAATCGATGCGTAGCTGGCCTTCCAGGACGATGAAGCTTTCATCGGTATCGGCGTGGTCATGCCAGATGAAATCGCCTTGCAGGCGGGCGACTTTGAACTGGTAGTCGTTCATTTCTACGATGACTTTTTGTGACCATTGCTCACTGAACAGGCTGAATTTGTTGGCGAAGTTGATGCTTTGGTAGTCTGTTGTGGTGGTGACTGGCTGGGTTTGCATGGTGGCTTATCCTTGATGGAATGAACAAGCCATCAGCATAAGCAAAGTCCAACGGTAAATATTGTACGATTGTGCGTAAGAAGCTGTTGACGCTCGCTACAGATCGTCAACAGGTTCTAAGCCACAATGTGCCGTACCGTGCTATTTCTTCACGTTCGCACCATGCATTTTCAGCCAGTGCAGCGGGGTCAGGCCAAAGGTTTTGCTGAAGTGTTTGGTCATATGGCTTTGGTCGGTAAAGCCTGCCGCCAGTGCAGCGTTCACCAGAGAATGACCCTGCATCAGCAGGCTTTTGACCAGATCAAGGCGGCGCATGGTCAGGTAGCGATAGGGGCTGGTGCCGAATAGCAGACGGAAATCGCGTGACAGGCTCCAGCGGTCGCGGCCACTGTGTTCTGCCAGTTCTTCGAGAGTAATGTTATCGGTGATGGCGCTGTGCATGTATTCACGCGCCCTTTCTGCTGCCAGGTAATCAAAGCGTTGGCTGTGAGCGGGGTTGCGGGCGGGGTTGCCTATGATTTTATCGGATGCAGCATGCATGGCATGGGCCAGGTCGAACAGGGCATCTTGTTCTTCCAGCGCATTCATGGGGCTGTCCATGCGTTGCAACATGGCCAGGGTGGCGGCATGCAGGCGCGGGTCTGCCGAGATGCCGTTTTTTATGAAGGGCAAAGGCTGGCCACCAAGGATTTGCTGTATCAGCGCCGGTTCAACATAGATCATGCGGTAATGAAAACCGTCGCCGGTGCCAGCCTGCCCGTCATGCGCTTCGTCTGGATGCAGGACGATGGTGCCGCCCGGCAGGCTGTGTCGTTCAGCGCCACGATAGGCAAAACTTTGCACACCAGACAAGGTGGTGCCAATGGCATAGGTATCGTGCCTGTGCATGGCATAGGCATTGCCGGCGAAATAGGCTTCGATACGTTCCAGCCGGTTGGCGTTGGAGCCGGGGGCGTGGTGTATCCAGTCGCTTTGGTGGTCCTTAGCTTGCTTTCTCATGGCTTTGGGTGCGGTGCAGTGGCTACCAGCATTTTAAGCTTTTGCGGTGCAGCGTGCTGAAGCCGCTGCTGTCGCATGCGCCGTGGGTATCACCTTCGGCAGTTGGATGTGATGAGTTTGGAAACGGTGTGCGTGGCGCACCCTACGTGTTATCCATTCCTATGCGCGAGGTCGCACATTGTAGGGTGCGCCACGCGCACCGAATGCCGCCATGCGTTTGAAAATATGGTGTGTGTGGTGCACCCTTACTTTGGTTGCAAGACAGAGCGGTAGCGACGTTCCGCTTCGGTCGCGCCTACCCAGCCGCAGCCTTCGGGGTGATAGCGGACGAAATAAAACAGCAAGGACATGGTGTCTGTTCTTTGGCTATCAAGAAACTGGTATGCAATATTTTCTGCAAGAATATCTGGCTTGTCAAAATCGAGCAGGGTTTTGCGGGTACGTTCTATGCCGTTTTCCAGCAGGTCTGATTTGGTACGGAATCCATATTTGAATGTCCTGCGAATTGTCGTTTCCATGGGCTTGCGGTCACGGCTCAGGCGATGTATGTCGCCATTGCTGGTAGCGTATTCTACCTGCGGGTAAATCTCCAGAAAGAAGGCACTGCCCGCGCCAGCTTCTTCGCCTGCCAGGGGTTCGATGAAGACGCCATCGACGTCCTTGACGGTACGGTAGACTTTCCAGCCACAGTCTGCGCTGAGTGTATTCATCTTTCGCTGATTGATGATCTGCGGATAATTATAGGCAGCCCATGCTGCGGCAATAACCAGCAGATTGACGATGACCAGCGTCATCTTCCTGTATTTGATATTTTGTATATGGGCAAAGCGGATGACGTAGCGTGCACACAGGCTGCCCAGCAATAAGAAAACAAGCAAGCAAGCCAGAAAACCGAAAAAACTGATGATACCCATGCAGAAACGCCTTGTTTGCAGAATTCATTTCACCTATAAAAGTGAGATGAATTCCAGCAGTAAATTGATATTCACGGGATTGTAAACATTATTGCTTGTCGACGCAGTAAAAAAACTTTTGTATTCATCAATGCCTCAGGCATCAATCACTGCCAAAGCCTGCGCCAGGTCTGCCAGCAAATCATCCACCTGCTCTACCCCCACATGCAGGCGCAGCAGCCAGCCTGGGTCTTGTGCACACGCAGGCGCACGCTGGGGTGCAACGGCGATCAGGCTATGCACACCGCCCCAGCTATTGCCCAGGGCAAATAGTTTCAGGGCAGCGACGAATTTTTCTATTGCGTCCATGCCTCCCTGCTTCAGGGTGAAAGACAGCAAGCCATTGCCCATCTTGAAATCGCGCTGCCATAAATGGTGGTAGGTGTCACCCGGCAGAGGTGGATAATTGAGTGTGGCAATTGCCGCATGGGTTTGCAAAAAGGCGGCGATGCGCAAGGCGGATGCATACTGGCGTTCCAGCCGCAGTGCCAGAGTAGGCAAGCCGCGCAGGACCAAAAAGCATTCGTCGGGGGCGACATAATAACCCAGCAATTCAGCAGTATCGCGCAAGGTGTGGAAAGCTTTTTCATCTCGCGTGCTGACTGCACCCATCAGCAAATCAGAATGCCCGCCCACGTATTTGGTCAATGCCTGCACGGTAAAATCCACGCCTGCATCCAGCGCCCGAAAACCCAGCGCCGTGGCCCAGGTATTATCCATGGCCACCTTGATCTGGCGTGCATGGGCGGCGTTGACGATGGCGGGTATGTCTTGCATTTTCAGAGTGTCGGAACTGGGGCTTTCTGTCCATACCAGCCTGGTCTGTTCTTCAAATAAATCTGCAATACCAGCGCCGATATCGTTCGGGTAAATGGTATGGCGTATGCCCCATTTGGCGAACAGGGTCTGGGTCACGGTCAGCGTTGGCCCATAGATGGAATCTGGCAGCAACACATGGTCCCCCGCCGCCAGCAACATGCTGTTGACCAGCACCACTGCCGCCAAGCCGCTGGGTACCAGCACGGTGTGACCGCCCCCTTCCAGTTCAGACAATTTATTCGCCAGCGCATAATGGCTGGGCGTGCCGTTCTGGCCGTAGCTGTATCCCGCGTGCGCTTGCGCCTGCCTGTGCAAGAACGACGCCACGTCGGGGAAGACGATGGTCGATGCATGGAAGACGCCTTGCGATAGCGAAGCGAATCCTTCAGGAATATCCCCTGCTGGGCGGACCACAACTGTGCTGATATCGGTCATAACAAACTTTCTTAAAACGGCAGTTGTACAGCAGGGATAAGCCTGATCTGCCCGATCTCACTCCATATCCAGTTATGGTGCAGGATGATGGCAGGCGCATCCATGTGCGGGCGCTGGCGCGTGGTATGGGCATCGGCAATCACCACGGTCTTGATGCCCAGTGCTGCTGCCTGGCGGATATTGGTGTCCAGGCAAAATTCAGTGGCATAACCACACACAAATACTTCATCAATACCGCGCCCGGCCAGCGCTGCCTGAAATGGGGTTTGCTGAAAGGCGCTGCTATGCTGCTTGGCACTGACAAAGTCGCCAGGCTGCGGCGCAATCGCTGGCGGAAATTGCCATGTGGCGCTGTCTTTTTCCCATACCGTACCGGCTTCATCATGCTGCACGTATACCACCGGCATGCCTGCGTGGCGCGCCCGGGTGATGAGGCTGCTGATACGTTCCAGCACCTGCTCTGCCTGGTAAGCTGGCGGATCGATGAAGACAGCGTTTTGGAAATCGATGATGAGCAAGGCGGAAGGCATGGGGTTCTCCAAAAAAAGTGAGACGTGTTTATGTCGATGCTGATGTCGATGCAGATGCGGAAATCAATTTCAATAGCTCTGGCGGCAGGCTCCAGTTTTGTTTCATCGCCTGCACTGCTGCACTGGCATCGCCAGCCCTCAACGCAGTAATAATGGCCTGATGTTCAACGATGGATTGCGGTGCCATGCGCTGATCACCAAAATGGGCCAGCTCTATGCGCTTGATGCGTGGGCGCAGAGCAGAAAGCAGCTTGTCTATTTCCGTGTTCTGGCTGGCCTGCACGATGATGGCGTGGAACTGGGCATCCAGTTCCGTCGCACGCTGGTGTGCCTGTTCTGCAATGGCCTGCCCCAGCGCGGCATTGGTGGCTTCCAGTTGTTGCAGAAGGTCAGCAGTCAGATGCGGCAAGGCCAGTTCCAGCGCCGTCGCCTCCAGTGCCGCGACCACCGGGTAAAGCTGCACGATGTCCGCCAGATTCGATGGTGCCACCTTGGTCCATTTATGAAAGCTGGTCACGACCAGCCCTTCATCTTCCAGTTGCCGCAAGGCTTCCCGCACTGGCGTGCGTGACACCCCCAGTTGCGCCGCCAGATCCTGGTCCCGCAATATCTCACCCGGCGCAAGCTGCAGTTCAACAATCCACTGCTTCAGGCAGCGATATACGTCTTCACGGGCAAGTGAACGCGGTAAGGGAGCAGTGCTGGCGGGTATGGGCATGGATGGGTGATATGGATAGCTATGAATAAGTGTCGAATAAAGCGGGCTAAATGAGCAGACGAGACGGCCAGATTTGCACGATATTGGTTTTTCTTGGTGTGTAGTATATTACAGTAGTATGTAATATACTACCATGAATGTTAATTAGACATAAAACCTGATGCCGGTCAGTCATATTCAATCGTAAGGCTTAGAACCTGCTTATGATCTGTAGCGAGCGTCAGCGGAAGTGAAGATCAGTGCAAGGGTAATAAAAACGTAGCGCAACAAGCGGAATGTATTCTGGTACATCGGCCCGGCGACCAGGTAATACGGCCAGATGTGCGGGCCTTCGTATTCGACATGCAGTTCGTTATCGCCCCCCTACGAACTGCCGATTACAGCAACAGTACTCTGTGCACCGCCCCGGCTCCTGACCAACTTCTGGGCGCGACCAGCAACTGCCAAAATCTGAGTAAGGCTCTGGACATGACCAAATTCACAGGCAATTTCAAGGCTTTAGCGAACATGAAACGCGAGTAGCGACGCCCCTGTAACCTGTCTATCATTTGTCATCTATAAACGGATCCAACTATGAGGTGAAACCCATGTCGAACGAGCAAGTGCGCTGGCTTTTGAAAGTAATCCAACCCGAGCGGACCCTGGCCGCCCTGCCCGGGGCCGCCAGCTTCAGTCAGGTTGCTCACGCCGGGCTCCTCAATCTCCCGGTCGAGATTTACGCGACTGAACTTGGCCGCATGCAAAAGGAAGCCTCGGAAGCGGCCAGCGCGTTGCTTGCTGACGAGGCCGTGGCATCGATGGTCGATCGCCTTCCCTTGCTGAAAGGGGCCAGGGTAATGGTGTTTGGCGACAGTTTGACGTCCGAGCCACAGTCCTGGGCCGTGATCCTGAAGGAAATGCTGGCGATGCGCCGTGGTGCCGACGGGATTTCGTTGACCATCAGCGCAGTTGCGGGCGAGACGACCACACACGGTCTCGTGCGGTTTGGAGAGATCGCCAATTCCCGGCCCGACTGGATTCTTTTCCTCTTCGGTACCAATGACGCACGCACGCAAGGCCCGCATCCCACGAAGACGCTCGTCCATCACGAAGAGACCGCGCGCAACATGGCGGAGCTGCGTCAACGCGTTTCCAGAGAGACCACTGCGAGATGCGTCTGGATCACCCCGCCCGCGGTCAATGAGGCACAGGTGGAGGCGCATTGGGGCCTGGCCAGGTTCGGGGTTCGGTTCCGTAACGAAGACTTGGAGCAAGTCGCCAACATCGTCCGCGACGGCGACGGCGACGGACGGGTCATCGACGCTTTCTCCACGTTTGGAAGTCCACCTCCATCCGACCTGCTTATGGACGATGGTCTGCATTTCACTCTGGCGGGCCAGAAGCGACTGGCACTCGAAGTGATCCGCGGCTGGAGCGAGCTCAAATGAATTACCTTGTCATCGGTGCCACGGGAAACATCGGATCCCGCGTAACTCAACGCCTCGTTGATTCTGGAGCACGCCCGTCCGTTTTCGTGCGCAGCGCGAAGAAGGCCAGAGCGCTTTTTGGCGACCATGTCGATATCCATACCGGGGACCTCGAAAAGCCAGGTCACTCGCTAGCTACTGCGCTGGCTGGTATCGACGGGATATTCCTCGTGACTGATGGACCGGATCTCGAGAAGCGAGATCGTGCGGTCTCGTTCGCCGCCCGCCAGGCAGGCGTACGACACGTGGTCAAGCTCTCTACGTTGGATGTGCTAACCGGGATCGGCACCGGTCCGTGGCACGCACGCGGCGAAGAGGCCATTCGGGACAGCGGGTTGGCGTTCACCTTCATTCAGGCAGCCGGATTCATGTCCAACGCGCTTGGTTGGTCGGAATCCATCCGCCGGGAGGGCATGCTGCGCTCTTCTACGGGTGGGGGCAAGATTGCATTCATCCATCCGGACGACATCGCCGCCGTCGCCTTGGCCGCCCTGACCACGCGCGACCACGACGGCCAGGCATTGGTGATCACCGGCCAAAAAGCGCTGTCGTATGGGGAGATGGCTGCCACAATAGGCAGAGCCATCGGCAAGCCCGTCGGCTTCGAGGAGATATCCGACAAACAGGCATACACCGGGACTGTCAAATGGGCTGGGAAAGGGCCTTACGTCGATGCCCTCGTGAACATCTGGCGCGCGGTGCGCGAGGGCCGGCTTGACACCGTCACGGAGGGCGTAAAGTTGGTCACCGGGCGGGAACCAATCCCGTTCGAACAGTGGGCCACCGAGAACGCTGCATCGTTTCAGTAGTGCTTCAGTGTGTTGCCCCGAAAAGAATTCACGTAGAGCTGTACGGTACGAATTGCCTCGTTGCTGGCGTCATCACGCGAGAGGGCGGTGTGCGTCTGGTGGGCCATTCCGTGCACGAGCGATTCCACCATGCCTGGAAGGACAAAAAGCATACGCTCCGTCTCGTCGATGCTGTACTGCTCCTGGTCGGCGCGTGACAATACCCATCCGAACGTGTGGTGCAGCGCGTTCTTGAAGCCCGGAGCGCTCTCCGGAACGACGGGCGAAATAATCTCGTGCAGCTCCGCAACTTCCGCGTGCACATTCACCAGACTCTGGACGAGTTCACACGTGAAATCCTCCAGCGGAGCCGAGGCGTAGGCAGCCGTCGTCTGCTCGATGACCTGTTGTACATCTTCGACGTGCCGGTCATGAAGGGCTGTGAAGATTGTGCGCTTGTCGGGGAAGTACTGATACAGCGACCCGATGCTGACACCTGCCACCTCCGCGATGCGATTCGTGGTGATAGCCTGGGTCCCGTGGCGCTTCACTACAAGGTGGACCGCCTCAAGCACGGCGTCTACGGTTTGCCGCGAACGTTGCTGCTTCGGCTCGCGCCGTAAAGGGTTCCTTTCGGTCGTCTTCATGCTGTCTTCCTCATGCTGTCTTCCTCATGCTGCCTTCCTCATACTGTCTACCTTCATAGAATCATATCAGATTCTGTTGCAACAACGCCGGGCCGGACAGCGCTTACTCCAGGCGAACCCAATCGATAGTCTCCAGCACATACGGCGCGAATAAATAATCGCGGATTCCGGCGATCTGGTTTTCCGCCCAGTTAATCAGGACGAAGTGCGCCAGCTTTTTCATATCGCTGGCGGCGTCGAAGACCAGCATGGCTGGCTGCCCTTCCACGGCACCAAAGCCGAAGCGCCATTTTTTTTCTTGCGCGTAGCGTGTGAAGTAAGGCGCGATCTTTTCGCGACCTTCCCAATGCAAACGATTGACGAGCTCGAGCTTCACATCATCGGCAAGCATCGCGCGGATCGTGTCGAAGTCACCACTCTGAAACAAATGCACGAAGGCGGCCATTTTCGACCGCTGTACATCAGACATCAGCGGCAACTGAATGTCTGGCGGTGCCTGCATAAGCTGGCGTAGCGCGACGCGGCCGCGTTGCAGCGCCGACTTTGCCGCCGCTGGCGAGCACTCGGCAATGCTGGCGATTTCATCGACAGAATGGCCAAGCACATCCTTGAGGATCACCGCGCAGCGCTGCAGTTCAGGCAGGCGCAGGAAGGTCTGGAAACTGATCGCGACAATATCACTTTCGGGCAGCGCTTCTGCTTCGAGCTCATCGGTCAGCGGCACGACGATGACGCGCGACTTCTCACGAAGGAAATCCAGACTCGCATTGCGAGCAATGCGAAACACCCACCCGTCGAGGTGATCTATCTCCACACCCTGGCCATACGCGAGAAGAGCCTTGATCAGGGTCTCTTGCACAAGGTCTTCGCCATTGACTGCCGAACCAGTCATGCGCGCGCAGTAACGATGTAGCCGTGGCCGCAACGCTGTGAGGCAGTCTTCGAATTCTTCCTTGTTCATGCGCCCTCCTGTTTAGCAGGTACGTGATCGGCAATCTTGACGAGAATGCTCGCCAGCGCCGCCGGTTGCGACAGGAATGGCGAGTGGCTGCTTTCCAACGTATGCGTCACCGTCTTGTTGCCGATAACGGCGTCAACCGAGGCAATCATGTAATCCTGGCCGGGCAACGGCACAGCGCGATCCTGCGTGCAGCGGATGTAGTGGCGCTGCACGGTGCCAAACCGCTCTGGACTGATTTCCGACAGAGCCAGCGCGCCGCCATTCGATTCATCGTGATGCAGTTGCGAGGCGGCCTCGTTGAAATCGGCATCGGACAGGTCGGCATAAAACGAAGCCTTGAGCAAAGCGCGGTAGGCCTCGTCGGTGGAACCGGCGTGAATCCTGGTCGCGCCGATAGCCATCGGATCGCCCACGAACAGGCGCGGTGCCAGCGCCGACGCCATCGATTCATCCATCAGCATGGCCAGCAGGGGCATTCCATTGGGCACCATGAAACCGGCAAGATAAACCACCGCACCCAGCAAGTGCGGCACCCGTTCAGCCACCGCCGACACAGTCATGCCACCAGCCGAGTGGCCGACCAGGATGACCTGGCCATTGCTGCGCGAGGCCGCTTCCCTGACCAGGGCCGCCACCGCTTGCGTCCTTTCTTCCTGGGTGAGCTCCGCGATGGGCGAGCGCTCGGCAGCGAAGGCGGCGCTGTCGAACGGACGGGCGTCGAGCGAACCAGGTGGTATCGCATTGTCACCCGCGCCCGGAAGGTCTGGCGTCATCACCCCGAAGCCTTGCGCTTCAAGCAGTGGCCTGACCCGATTCCAGGATGAACGGTTATGCCATCCGCCATGGACCAGGATAAAAATTGCTTTGCTTACCGGCATGTGCTTCCTCTTTATGTGATTTTACATTCTTTGCAAGCTGTTCAAGCGATCTGAGTGTTATGTCCTGGCTTCACACTTCAATGTCATCGAAGAGGAACATTTCGAAGCCCGAATCATCGGGTGCAAACAAACGGCGGTCCGCGCCCGCCGCCTGACCTTCAGGGCTTGCAAACGCGCTCTTGATCGCCGCCATATCGTCGAAATGCAATATCCCGATCAAATGGACATCGGCGCGACCTGCCACCGCGGCGATCGGCCCCTTGCTGACTTCGTATTTTCTGAGTCCCGGGATTTTTTTGCTAAGGGGTATATGGGTGCCAAAGTAGTGGCTGTCAAATGCGGCGACATCCTTCGGTGTTCGGTAAATCACGACCATGCGTGCCATGGTGTTCTCCTTCGTTAAGTTGCGCGATGTGGACAAATTTGTCTGCTTTTGTTTGATACATGCTAAAGACGACGCCGAAGGTGGAAACGGATCGCGACATCGAAAATATATTTCGGCGATTCTCCTGGCGCGACACCCAGCCGGCACCGAGCGTCAAGCGGCCATAGGTCGCTGGCTGGACGTGCTGGCCAGCATCAAGGCCGATACCAAGGACGTGTTGAACATCCTGGTCAGTTGCAGATACTGCTGGTTCGTGGCGATGGAATGCAGGCTGGTGCGGATAAATGCAGCTTCGTTTGCAGCTACTGTCGAACGTCAAAATAAGAAAGGAGCGATGCTTTTTTAGCAAAGAAAAACCCCAAGCGAAACTATCATCAAACAGACTAAGCACTGGTGCTCGCCAAGATTGACGCCATGCTGCCAGCTGTTTCACCTGACAATTTGTGCCTGAAAAATTGTCTTCAGCCGACCTATGGCGATGTTTGTCAGACAGTCGTGTTGACGACACTGCCTATTGTTGAATACGGCGAATATTGCGAATGCTTTGCTGTGGCCTGGGGCTTCTGGGTGTTCGATGACGTGCCGTGCTGGTTAAGTTGTGCCAGGGCTTCCTTTTGCGCTGCGGCTGTCAGCAATTGCTGGATCTGCATTTGAATTTGCTGTATTTGTAACTGCAACAGCGTCAACCGCTCTTTTGCTCCCTTGGAGGTGTCTTTGGTCGCGTCCTGCAATTTCTTCATCAGCCCCACCAATTGCTTCTGTAGTTGAGCGACCTTGCTGCCAGTGTCTGAACTGCCGGATGCAATAGCAGCAGATGATCCTACCGTTGTTACCATTTTCATCCCCGTCACTATGCTTATCAGTATATTAACGACACAGGCAAGGCAAACTTGAGCACGTTCAATTTTGTCGAATCAATTTTGTCGAATTACTGCCCGTTGAGATGAATATCTTCAGGTTTTATGCCGCAATGCATCCACCACCAGCGCAAAGGCTGGTGAAGCCTGGCGGCGGCTGGGGTAATACAGATGGTAACCCTGAAAGCTGGGGGTCCAGTCTTCCAGCACACGTTGCAAATGGCCGTCGCGCACATGTGGTGCCACCATGTCTTCTGGCAGGCAGGCAAGACCAAAACCAGCCAGCGTGGCGCGTAAAATTTGCGTGCTGCTATTGAACACCAACTGCCCTTCTACCCGCACATTGAGTTCATGGCCGTTGCGTTCAAATTCCCATGCATACAGACCGCCATAGGTGGCCATGCGCAGGTTGATGCAGTTGTGGCTCGCCAGTTCTTGCGGGGTTTGCGGGGGTGCATGCTTGGCGAAATACGTGGGCGATGCCACAACGGCCATGCGCAGATCAGGCGCGATGCGGACGGCGATCATGTCCTTGGCGACTTGTTCGCCCAGGCGTACACCGGCATCAAAGCGATCAGCCACGATATCGGTCAGGCTGTAGTTGATATTAATTTCTACCTTGATGTCGGGATAGTTGGGCAAGAAGGTGGCCAGCTTGGGCCACAAGACGGTGTTGGTGGCATGTTCCGCCGCAGATATACGGATGGTGCCAGCGGGTTTGTCGCGCAGCTCGCTCAGGGCGGCCAGTTCATATTCAATTTCTTCAAAGCGCGGGGCCACAGTCTTGAACAACCTTTCACCCGCATCAGTGAGGGACAGGCTGCGCGTGGTGCGTGTCAGCAGACGTACGCCCAGCCGCGTTTCCAGCCCGCGCATGGTGTGGCTCAATGCTGATTGCGACACCCCAAGCTGGGCGGCAGCCCGGGTAAAGCTGCCTTCACGGGCGACGGTGATGAAGGCAAGCAGGTCATTGAAGTTTTCTTTTTGCATTCATGAATCCTCTTCATAAGTCTATATTGATTATAGTCCTTAATTAAGAGCACCCTCAGAATGGCAAGTACAATTACCCCGCCCCATCCAGCCAAGGCGGTGCAGCAGATCGCGTGATTGCACCCAGGCCCAGCGTGCTGACACTTGTGCACGTGGGCCATGGAATCCGCCGAACAGGATACAGGGCGTCAGGTTCAACACTTCATGCCACCAGCCTGCTGGCACATGCAAGACATCGCCAGGTTCCAGATCGACGACAAAGAAATCGCCCTGTATTTCAGCATGTGCCTCCGCTTTTGCCGCAAGCTCCTGCGCGGTGCAGGTGGCCAGCCTGGCCCAGGAATCGTATTTGCCCGCCACTGCATGCATGCGCTCTACCGTGCCTGCACGGACCAGGTAAAAGCGTTTTCTGCCGACGATTTGTACGGCCAGATTGTCGAGATAATCGTAATGGAGGCCAGTGCGTGCATGGGCCGGGCCTATCCAGCTCTGTAATGACAATGTGCTGCCCCGCACAAAGAAATCAGTATGCTGCAAGTCTTGCCGCAACGCAGGAATGGCGTCAAGCAAATCAAATTCCTTCAGGTACAGGGGTTGATCTGTCTGATTCTCCTGATGCTCTTGATTCGCTTGGTTCTCGTGATCATGACCTTCTTCAAGCAAAGCAAGATAGGCACGTAAGCTGGAGTCAATGAAACGCGTGCGGCCCCGTTCGCGGTTGCCTGCCACCAGCTTTACTTGCATATCGGGGGCAAGCCCGGCCAGCCGGTTAAAACTCCAGTGTTGTACCGCAGGCCAATGCGCTGCCAAGCCTCTGAATACGGATGGCCCGGCACGATGGCACAATAACTGCATGCCCGGAAACATAGCCGGTGCCAGTCCCTGAAAATACTCCCCTGTCATCATCGCCCTTTGATCATGACGATGTGGCGCAGACTGGCGCCGGCCATACGTAGCAAACTGGGGATGGCACGAATGGTGAAGGCGGCAGCTTGCAGCATCACGCGTGCCGCGCCAACACGTTGGGCGCGTATGTCAGACCACAACAGGCTAGCAAGCGCAATGGCAACATCGGTAAAAAGATAACATGCCGCCACCAGAAATATCAATGCGCGCCGACCTTGCCCGATGCCCATCGCATCGGCCACCTCTTGCACGACAAAGCGATGTTCTATCTCTTCCTTGCAATGCCATTGCCATAGTCTGGTCTGTTGCGTGTCATTCTGCCCTAGCCATGCATTGTGTGGCCGCAACACCTGTTCTGCGAGTAGCACCGTCAACTGCTCGAACGCGGCGGCAAAAGCGATGCGGGTCGGCAGTTTCCATCCTTCCATTTGCTGCATGGCTGCTTCAATACGCTGCTCTAGTCGCTGCGCTGGCGCATGGGCGGCCATTCTTTCGTTATACAGACGATGCGCGCGCGAATGGCTTTGTTCTTCCTTGGTCAAGCGCAGCACTTCATTCTGCAGTTGCGGGTTGGAAGAACTGCGCACGCTTGTGTTGAGCCAATCGAAAACAGCCGTAATGACGAAATGCTCGCCACAGGGAAGCAAGAGCGAAATAGCATCGAACAGACGAGAACGGAATGCGTCACCGTCATTCCACCAAAGCGTGGGTAATTCTGCAGGCACCGGGTTTGCAGATGTATTCATCGCACGATCATCCCGGCCAGGCATACAGGTGTAAGGGCCGGCTGACAATTCAACTTCATTTTCATCTTTAACCTCATTATCACACTCGCTCAATAGCAGGCTTGTCTTTCAGTTCGGGGCGCGGCTTCGCGTATTCTGCAACCATGTCTTCAACATGGGTGATCCATTTGAGCACCACTTGCAAGGTCTTGAATGGCAGGCGCTGCCACACAGGACACAGTTGCGATAGCGGCACAGTCCCCTGGATCAATACGCCATGATCAAGCGAGGCATCATGCGGAAAATAATCTGGCAGCACGGCAACAATGCGGGTAAATCCTTTGCCATGGTAGTACCGCAATTGCGGATCAAGCGGCAGCTTGCCGCGACGGGTATGCGCATAGGTGGCGACATCGAGCGAAGGATTATTTTCCAGCGCACGTTTGAAACCAGGAATCGGTGATCCCAGATATATTTGACGCCATCCATTCTTCAAAGCATGTGGCCAGAAAAAGGAAAACAGCGCTGCCGCTGCCTGTGGTTCGACACTCGTCAGGCTGATGCCGAACAGGCTGTTGGTCTTTTTTTCTGTGCTCTCGTGTACACTCTCTGCACAGTCTTCCCAACGACGTGCGCGCGCAATGCCTTGCTGCGAAATTGGCCGCATAAAAAGTGATGCAAGCGCTTTGCCTGTATGGGAACAAAAAGCCCCCAGGCACAATTCAGGATAATCAAGCAAGCGCTTGCGCAGCGTATCGGCATTGGCAGCCTGGTTTGATGTCCATTGCAGGGATTCGAGTTCCAACAGTGTAGATATATCGTCGGTGGTAAGGAAGCGGGGAACTATTGTCAATTGCATGAGAATGGGGATGGCTGAAGTAACAAAGATGCCGAGTATAGAATCAGGTCATGACCTCTCAATGACAGGTTTTAATTACATGGTATATATAAAATATATCGATAATATTATTATAGAGAGGTTCATTTGCAAATCGCATTCATTCAGGAAAACCAGTACGAGTCCACCGTCGACCTGCTCCACGAATTGGGCGTTCACTACAATGGAGAACATGCAGCTTCCAGACAAACTGTCAAAGCGCATTTCATGCAAAACCTGATCGGGCCAGATGCTGCCGTGCGCATCGTCGTTGCCACGCGGGATGACGGCACCGTCACCGGGTTGCTGGCGATATCGATATTTCATTCGCTGGTGAATGCGGTGCCAGGTGAGACGGGGCAGCTTTTTGTCAAAGAGTTGTATGTCTTGCGTACAGCACGCCGCAGCGGTGTTGGTGAAGCGCTTATGAGATGGGCGGCAGCGTATGCAGTCAGCAAAAATTGCGTGCGGGTTGACTGGCATGTCAGGGCAGATAATGAAACCGGGCTGCGTTTTTATCAAAGCCTGGGCGGCGTGCCAGTCGGTGACAGGTTGTGTTATCGCCTGTCAGGTGCTGCCCTCACCCATGCAGCAAAAACCGGTTGTGGATAAGTCTCTCTGACCAGCATTTGGCAGGTCTGAGTTATTTTTCCAGGCAGACATTTGAGACGGTTGACGATGCTGTCGTTACGGCCATTTCTCTTGCTTGGGGAGCTATCCCGATACCTCGTATAACCGGCATGCGTAGTCAGTTCCGCGTGTAGCACTGTATCTCTCATAGAATTGAGCAGCTTATGAGAGAAAGCATACAAATCGGCGTCAGTGTCTTGACGTCTTTCACCAAACCTTTAGCCAACACTGGCGCTTGCTTCTTTCCAATGCGTTAATCCTTATTTTTTAATTCCTCATTATGCGAGGTGGATCGACCAGGATAACATAGAGGCTACTGCATAATTAACCTGGCATTGTGCGCCTTCTTGCAGCACTAAAGCACTGTCTTCGCCGGTGCATCTGGCCATCTTAATTTTGCAACAGCCTCCTACACAATTCTATTTCCAGATTCAGCAAAAATCACAAATCCAATACTGCTTCGACTTCGGACACTTTGCGTCGGGCGAGCGCGAGGTTCGACTTCGATTTATCCAGTACCACGTATAAAAACAAGCCATCGTGTTTGGCTAGTGGCCGTAATATATGGTACTGCTTACCTAAAGTGATCAGGATGTCTTCAATAGCATCCTGGAGATCCAGGGACTTCATGGTTTTCAGTTTTGCACGAACTACTTCGGTATTACCAGCGGCTGCAATTTCGAGGTCCATTCCACTTCCCGCTTGCCCCAGGATCATGCCACTAGTTGAATCTACCAAAGCCGCACACATTGCACCATCCAAAGCCACTAAATTTTGCACTGATTGATTAATACTAGCCATAAAAAACTCCATAATAACGACGTCTATGAAAAAGCAAACGACGCGACGCCCGAACGACATTTACTGAAAAAATTTCCGCGACCGTACTACATCCTTTTATCGACGGGGACTGAGCTTTGATCTAAGCTTGCTTATGATTTTTCTACTGAGATATTGGCGCATGACTAGCACTTTGCAGGTTGCGGGCTGCCTGTTTAGCGAAATACAACACTTGCCCTATGATTGCGTCATGCCCTGCAACTACACTCATGATCAACGATCCTTGCTCGCGCTCTATCTGGAATATCAGCAACATACCAAATTTGGCTTCTATGATCACGTTTTCACACGCACCAAGATTGCTTTCTTTACCAGCCAAGGCGCCTAGAGAGGCGATCGAGCTAGACATAGCAGACAAACGAGTGACGAGCGCAGTACTTTCAACTCGAGAAGCGACTTCAAATCCATCTTCCGTCGAAATGACAACAGCTTTTACCCCTTTGACCTGGGAATGGACCGAATGAACTGCTTTTTTTGCACTTTCCATCAAACTTTGATCAATCTTCATAACTATGCATCTCCTGTTTCGCCTCCAACTGAAGCATAAGCAACTCTAATAACTCGGCAACATTTCTGGCTTCGCGAACATCGGTTTGCAAAACAGGACACAATATGCCGCGTGTACTAAGGTGCACAGAAAAACGTTCAACGTCCGGCGACGGATGTGTGCTCATGTGGCTAATGGCGACAACACAGCTTGTCGAATTAATCAAGCTTTTGAAACTGTCCAAGTACGTGTCCAAATCAGCCAATGGATCTGCCTTGCGGTTATCAATCAATATGATCAAACCCAGTGCACCACGTGACAATATCTCCCACATAAAATCAAAACGCTTTTGGCCAGGTGTACCGTATAACCTGAGCTTGTCACCATTGCTGAGCGTCATTTCCCCGTAGTCAAGCCCGACGGTCGTGGTTAATTTATTGATTTCCGCGTCTGTGTTGAGCACATCTGTGCTTAAGGTCGACACCTCACTCACAGCAGTAATGGCAGTGGTTTTCCCTGCGCCCGCCGGTCCGGTAAACAATACTTTGTAATCCATGGTCATTCCGCCCCTATGATACGAGAAAGTTTGCTCCGTATCCGTGACAGAACGCCCGGTTGAACATACGCTGGCAAAGCAGATTCATATGACTGTTCGACTTTGATAACTCTGGATTCTTTTGCTAACAGTCCAGACGCATACAGATCGAACACAAACGATTTGCATGCTTCGATGTCCTGACCAGATTTTTTATTCAGCGCTTCTATCGAAATAGCCTGCTTCGTCATGACAGTGGCCAAGCGAATCCGGTCGCGTGTATTGATCAGGCTGGATGGCGGCCAACGCTTAAGGAGATAAGGCTGAGTTAAGTCGAAAATAGGTAATTGAGCCGCATTGTTCTTATTGCTCCTCCTGCCAAGCGCCATACCAATCCGGTTTAAGACGGTTGCAATTTCAACGGAATTCAATGGAAGAGACAAACATTGTTCCCCCCCTGCATTTGACGTGGTGAGCATCAATGTATGCGAAGCGGAAGTCTCATTTTTTGAAACAGATATTGCAGCTTCTTTACCATGAATGATGAGATCAGGTAATTTTTCGTCGTGTAACCACTCATACTGTAAATTAAAATTGAGCACACGCACATAGGATTTAAGAAGCTCAGCGTCCCTGAAAGCAACACCTTGCACACTGAAGTAAAATACTTTTCGATTGGACATATGAAGAAGTTATTGCAGACCGTTTGATAGAAAATTACATGCGACTGTAGAACACATTATTGAAGTGGTTGATAGAATTTTCAGGTTTCACATCTCATGTAACGGAAGAGGAAATACTTCTTCACACAGCACGAAACTTTTCAATGCAAACATATGATTACTGAACAGTGCGATCGTTACCAGTAAGTTACGCAACCTCTGGTTAAGTGACTGCTTCGAAATTAACCTGGCGTTGTTACGTCGCCTTGCCAGGAACGCCGAGTTATCTTAATTTCGCAATAGACGTTAAATCTGAAATTGCAAAACTGGACTTAATCAGATACCACTTAAATACAATGCCAAATCTGACACATTTTTTTGTTCTATAGCGCTGGGGAATGTTGACGTTTCACATAGGCAACCACAAAAAGGCGCAGGCCATGGCGACAACACTTTCATCATTACGTTTCAACTTGTCGAATCTCGTCGCCAAAGCCCGAAACTGTTTTAAGCGCGCAAACGCATTCTCGACGAAGTGACGGTATCGATATACTCCTTTATCAAGGTCGTCGTTTCCCTTGAGTGAGTTGCGTCTTCTCGGGATAACGACACGACTTCCCTTTGCTATGATTTGCTCTCGTACCTATTCGCTGTCATAGCCGTTATCGGCAATCATGGGTCCCGCCTGCGGCAGCACGGCAATCAGTTCTGGCGCAGCCTTGCAGTCATGGGTAGCGCCACCGGTAACAGTAAAATCAATTGGCAATCCATAACCATCGACTGCCAAATGAATCTTCGTTGTATGACCAACCCGGCTTTTCCCTATGCCTTCATCGCTATCACTGGCGGCTCCTGCACTATGCTGATGTGCCTTGGCATAACTACCATCGATAAAAATCCACTCCACATCCGGCTCTGTGACCAGTTCCTTAAAAACTGCACTCCACTTTTCGCAGCTTGACCAGGCATTAAATCTCTTATAAATCGAGTTCCAGCGACCAAATGCTTTCGGTAAGTCTCTCCAAGGGCAACCCACTCTCAGCCGATACAGCATCGCTTCTACCATCAGGCGTAAATGGCGTTTGTTATAAATACGTTCTTGAAGCAAAATCTTCTTCAGTTTCGACCAAAGCTCGTCGTTGAGCAGCAGTCGGGGCATGGCAAACTCGTGTTGATCCGGTGTGAGAACCTTAACAATAGAAGTTTGCCTTTCTTTTTCAAAGACTGACGATCAAACGTCAACACGCCCTAGAATGAGCAATAGAAATGCTTTTCGGATCACGGGTAGCAGCAATGACATAAAGTCCTCTCAATAAGGCTTGCCTGATCAACTCCTGATCTGTTTCTGATACTCTTCCGAAGCGGACGATTTTTCTAGTTTTTAATACAGTGCAAAATTTATTGAATTCATCATGCCAAATACGTCTGCAATCCACAATCCGACAAATGTCGGGTTGCCCTGCATTAGCCTTATGAGATACGGAAGTAGATATTTTTTGATCTTGCAGCGTCCTTTGCTACTCACTGCATTCCAATAAACTTGCGAGGTGGGCGAGCGCAAGTTCAGTAGCAGTGACACAAAGCTATCATCGTTTGCGTTTAATCTTCTGATGAATCTCATTACGGATACTCTACAGAAAAAAGATTGTCATATTATAACTAATTGTAAAAATTGAACTTTCGCAACACATCTGGAAGTTTATTGCTGGGATGCCTTGAAAACGCTGAAAACCCTTGATCCACCGAATGGCGGCTACAGTCCGCCATTCGATCTGATCACATCGCTCGTCATTTTGAGGTTGTTGTTTGAAGTTACCTGAAAGCCCGACTACACCGCAGCGACGAAGACAGTACTTTAGTACCGAATCTTGCTAAATGCGGGAGCTGCAACGCAGTTGGGGCAGTTTTGCGTAAGTCCTGCTTATTTCGCTGTTACGCGCCAGATAATATTGCCTACATCATCTGCCACCAGCAAAGCTCCCTTGCTGTCAACGGCGACACCAACCGGGCGGCCCTTGGCCTTGCCGTCTGCAGTTAAAAATCCGGTGAGTACATCTTGCGGTGCACCGGCTGGTTTGCCGTCTGCAAAGGGAACAAAAATCACCTTGTAACCGCTGTGGGGTTGGCGATTCCATGAACCATGCTGGCCAACAAAGGCACCACCGGCATAACTGGCAGGCAGCAATTTTCCGTCATAAAACGTCAGGCCCAATGAAGCCGTGTGGGCACCGAGGGCATAATCCGGCACCAGCGCAGTGGCCACCAGATCGGGCCGTTGCGGTTTGACCCGCACATCCACATGCTGACCAAAATAGCTATAGGGCCAACCATAAAAACCGCCATCGCGTACCGATGTCATGTAGTCTGGCACCAGGTCATTACCCAGTTCATCTCTTTCATTCACGGCAGCCCACAACTGCCCGCTTTGGGGTTGCCATGCCAGACCATTGGCATTGCGCAAGCCGCTGGCAAACAGGCGCATACGGCCTGTGGCGATGTCAATTTCATGAATGGCGGCACGGTCTTTTTCATTTTCCATGCCGTTTTCTGTGATGTTGCTGTTTGATCCCACCGACACATACAGGCGCAAGCCATCACGGCTGGCCACCAGGTCCTTGGTCCAGTGATGGTCGATTTTGCCGGCGGGTAAATCCACTATCTTGACGCCAGGTTCCGTAATGCTGGTTTGCCCGCGCTGATAGGGGTAACGTATGATGGCGTCGGTATTGGCGACATATAAATAGTCCCCCACCTGGGCCATGCCAAAGGGGGAATGCAGGCCTTGCAGAAATATGCTGCGTGTGCTGGCCACGCCATGTTCATCAAGGCCACGCAATAGCGTAATGCGATCGGCACTCGGTGAGCTGGCACCCGCTGATCCTTTGACTTTTTTTTCGACCCAATTGCGGATACTTTTCAAGCCACTGCTGGTATCGTGTATGGCAGGTGCATTGCTTTCTGCCACCAGCACATCACCGTTGGGCAAGACATGCAGCATGCGCGGATGATCCAGTCCTGTCGCAAATGCGGCCACTGCCAGACCATTGGCTGCCACGGGTTTATCACCTTTGGGCCAGCCTATGGCGGGCGCGATGTTGATCGTCGGCAAAAGGTTTTTTTCCGGCTCTGGCAAATTGGGTTGTGCACCAAAGCCACGGGCTTCTGGCAGAGTGCTTTGTGCGCTGCATGCCTGCACCATCGACAGCAACATGAGGGCAAACAAGCGAGATCTGGCAGGAATATGGCCCGGGATATCTTTCTGCCCCCCAATCAAGGTGGCAGGCGCGGAAGCTGACATGATTTCTCCAGGCAGTAACAGGAAGGCGATGCCCTATTACATCCCTCTGTACGCGCCTGGTCCGTTCGTCAGCGTACACAACAGCACATAACAGTGCACCGTCAGAATTTATATTACCTGCCTATGGCACCACGGTCGTAAACAAATACACCGCAAAAATCACGCAATGAATCGTGCCCTGCATGATGGTGGTACGGCCTGTACCCAATGAGATAGAAGTAATGATCAGCGACAGCAACAGCAGCACGGTAGATTTGGCATCGATACCCAGCGTCAAAGACCAGCCGGTCGCCAGCGAAATTGCCGCCACCACCGGTATCGTCAAACCTATGCTGGCAAGCGCTGAACCCAATGCAAGATTAATGCTGGTCTGCAAGCGATTGGCGCGGGCCGCACGAAAGGCAGCAACTGCTTCCGGCAACAACACCACCATCGCAATAATAATGCCGACCAACGCCTTGGGTGCACCAGCAGCAGCCACTGCACTTTCCAGCGTTGGTGCCAGCGCCTTGGCCAGCAAGACGACGGCCCCCAGGCACAGCATCAGCAAGCCTGCACTCATCCAGCTCATTTTGTTGGATGGCAGTGGCGCATGTGCCTCTGCATGTACATCTGCAATTGCCTCTGCATCGGTCGATACATTTTCAGGCAAAAAATAATCGCGATGACGTACCGTCTGCACCAGCACAAACGTGCCGTACAACACCAGTGAAATAATGGCGATAAAAGTCAGTTGGCTGGGACTGTAAAAAGGCCCTGCCACGGTGGACGTAAAATTAGGTAATACCAGGGTCAGCACCGCCAGTGCCGCCAGCGTCGCCAGCGAAGTACTGGCACCCTGCAGGCTGAAGCTTTGCTCCTTGTGCAGGCTGGCACCCGCCAGCAAACAAATGCCGATGATGCCATTAAGGATGATCATGATGGCAGCAAACACCGTATCCCGCGCCAGGCCAGACGTGGCTTCACCACCCGCCAGCATCAGCGACACAATCAGCGCGACTTCAATCAGCGTTACCGCCAGTGCCAGCAACAGCGTGCCAAATGGCTCACCGATGCGATGCGCCACCACTTCAGCATGGTACACCGCCGTCAGCACACCACCAAACAGCGCGGCAGTCAACAACACCGCATACAGGGGAGCCGATATCAGCACCCCCCCTGCCAGGATGACCCAGGCAGCGAAAGGAGTAATAACAGACCAGGACGGCAAGCGTGCAGGAATTTTCATAGGTAGGCAGGGCGGATCACACCAACAAGATGGGTCAGCCCAAAGTGAGTCAGCCCTAAGCATAGCTGAAAATTGCTTTTCACATCAGATGAATCACAGGCCGGCGCATTTACGGCCAGACACAGAATGTTGATGACGATTGTGTAGGGTGCGCCACGCGCACCGTCGTCAAACACTTCGCCTCCCATTTTCCGGGAGGCTGTGCACACGGCGAACCCTACACGCTATCCGTCAGAGCCCCAGCACTGCCCGCAAAACATAGCCAGCAATACGCGGGTTCTCTTTCATTCGTCGGGTGCTGTACCCATACCAATCCTCACCATATGGGACATAGATGCGTACACCAAACCCCATCCCCTGCAGGCGGTCACGCAGCGGCTCGCAAACGCCTAACAGCATTTGAAATTCAAACTGTGTCGGCGCGATGCTGCGTTGTCGAATCATGGTAACAATTTGTTCGACCAGCACCTCGTCATGCGTAGCAATAGCGACGAAGGTTCCGGCGTCAAAGCAACGCGCAACATGATGCAAAAAATGGGCGTTGATTGCACTTCTGTCGCGCCATGCATCCTTCACCAGATGGGATTGATCTTCTGCATAAATGCCCTTGCAAATGCGCAAGTTGCTTTTGAAGTGAATCAGTTGTTCAATATCGGCATAGCTGCGTTGCAGATAAGCCTGCAAGGCCAGACTCAGCTTGCTGCTGTATTGCTTGAGGCGAATGAACAGTTCAATTTCCATCTGGGTGCAACTGACATCTTCCATATCCATGCAGACAGGGATTTGGTAGCCTTCGGCAACTTCCACGATCTGCTCAAACAGGTGTTCACACTGCACCGTATCCAGTAACAACCCCAGCGCAGTTGGTTTGACAGAGACGCCAGCGTTCAATCCATGCTCATCGAGAGCGTGCAGCAGCTTGATATATTCGCCAGCAGTATCTGCTACCTGCGATAAATTGCTCACCGATTCACCGAGCACATCGACAGTGACTTGAAAACCGAGGGCGTTCAGCTCACGAATACGAACCAGTGCATCTGCCAGCTTGTTGCCAGCGATATAGCGACGAGAGATTTTTTGTACCAGAGCGCGAGGAAGCCAGGGGATGGCATGCGCCACCAAAGTGTTGATTAATTGCATGTAAAACTCCAAACAAATAACTGAATGCCGCAGCCAATCCGATGCACTGATCGGAAAGTTAATGGGCAAAGCAAGAATGCCGGCAGGTGGATTACCAGCCGGTACAAGGCAGCATGCTGACGACACGCTTTTCAGCGCGTGACAACGATGTGCGTTCAGTTAGATGTAGTTGGAGGCCAGGCAGCGCGTTGCATTTTTTTCTCAGGGAACCTGCAAATTTTCCGTTTTGAGTTCGTTCTTCAGATGAAAGTAAAACGGTGTGTCAAAACAGTGGTATTTAAAATCGCTTGTCCACAAATTGGACGCATCAAGGATACCTCAAATAAGCGATTCATTGTCAAAGAAAAGTTTGTGCTTTGGCAGTTAATGTTTAGGGCGTGGCTTCAGCAACCAAATTATACATTCGCAGCTTATACAGAACTCATTTCATCAATAGGGGTGAAATGAGTTCAAATATCCATTCTCAACAATGAGAATGGTTCATGCCAAATCTGCGACCAGGCAATACCGATTCCTTATTGCGAAAATCGCTAAAGCTGCGAACAATTTATTGCAAGTGAGATTTTCTTCTACTTTGCTTAAATACGAAGGTGATAGCATGCAACAGAAAATAAGGCGCTATTACAAAATCAGGATGACCAGACGCGCCCGGACCCGACACGCTGATGCAGATTGTACTTTAGTACCGGGGTTAATATTCGGAAGGTGCAACAACGCCAGGTTAATTTGGCAACAGCCTATACGTATTGCTGAGGATTATATACAGAGTGGCGTACGATATTTCGGTACATGGAACGAAATGAACTTGAGTGATTCCTGAAATGCTGCCAAATGAAAAACAAGAGGCACCTGATTACAGAAAACTTCTGCGCTCTCCGTGTTCTCTGTGTCTTATTAACGATGTGATTTTAGGGATTCTGATAGTTGAAAGTATCTGACAATGACAATGACGAGACGCAATGCCATTAAGGGGCTGATTGCTGGTTCCCTGGTTTCATCCAATATATCGCAAGCTAAAAATGTTTGCGCCGACAAAAAAACATCCACCGGGCCGAAATGGCGTAGCGGAATTGAAGGGCAACGTA
The DNA here is from genome assembly GCF_058808955.1 of Undibacterium sp. GW821-FHT11B02. NCBI lineage: Bacteria > Pseudomonadati > Pseudomonadota > Betaproteobacteria > Burkholderiales > Oxalobacteraceae > Undibacterium > Undibacterium sp. GW821-FHT11B02. Next base: position 559,588 of record NZ_JBXASD010000003.1, read on the forward strand.
AAGCTGATCTCGGTAATGGTACGTTCCTTAATCCTATCGTTTCCGGCGATCACCCTGATCCCACCATTCTGAAAGATGGTGAAGATTATTACATGACGTTTTCATCCTTCCTTGCCTATCCGGGCGTCGTTATCTGGCACTCCCGTGATTTAGTGAATTGGGCTCCGGTCGGTAGTGCGCTGTCGAAACCGATCGGCAGTGTTTGGGCTATGGATTTGATCAAACACAAGGGCCGTTACTATATCTATATCCCAGGAAGCCCGAATGACAAGCAGTCAATCTTCGTTATCTGGGCGGACAACATCAGAGGTCCGTGGAGTGATCCGATCGACCTGAATCTGCCAGGTTGCATTGACCCAGGTCACGCCGTCGGTGAAGACGGCAAACGCTACCTTTTCACGAACGGCATCCGGCGCGTCAGATTGACCGATGACGGCCTGGCGACGGACGGTAAAATTGAACAAGCCTATTCTGCCTGGCAATATCCAAAGGACTGGGTAGTGGAAATGTTCGCCCCAGAAGGCCCGAAACTGCTCAGACGTGGCGAGTGGTTCTACATCGTTACCGCAGTGGGTGGCACCTCGGGGCCACCTACCAGTCATATGGTCATTGCTGCCAGGTCACGCTCAATCCACGGTCCTTGGGAGCATTGCCCGCACAACCCGCTCGTCCGTACCCTCAGTGCTGACGAAAAATGGTGGTCGAGAGGTCATGCCAGTCTTGTCGAAGGGCCAGGCGGCGATTGGTGGATGGTGTATCACGGTTACGAGAACGGCTTCAGAACTTTGGGACGCCAATGTTTGCTTGAGCCTGTCGAATGGACGCAAGATGGTTGGTTCCGGGCCAAAGGTGGTGATCTCTCGTCACCTTTGCCAATGCCGCGAAATGGTAAACCGGGGCCATCAGGCTTTCCTTTGTCCGATGATTTTACCGGCAACAAATTCGGTACACAATGGAGCTTCCACAATCCAGACTCCCTAGAAATGAAACGGGTGCAATTCAACCACGGGGCGATCACCGTCAAGGGCAAGGGAAGCTCCCCTGCCGACTGTTCGCCGCTGACCTTCATCGTAGGTGATCTCGGTTATGAGGCCAGGGTCACGCTTGACATACTGGAAAAAGGCGAAGGCGGCTTACTGCTGTATTACAACGAGCGTATGTTTGTCGGCCTGGGTTTTACATCAGATCAGATGTTAACTTTTAACTACGGCCAGGAACAGGTTTGGATGCGCACAGAAATGTCAATTTCCACTGTTCACGTCAAAGTCAGAAACAACCGGAATATTGTCAATTTCTTTTATTCAATTGACGGAAACAATTGGATTCAGCACCCTTGGACCATGGAAGTGTCGGGGATGCACCATAATGTGTTCGGCGGTTTTTTAAGTCTGAAGCCAAGCATATACAGTGCAGGCCAGGGAAGTGTCCGGATAAAAGACTTTGTGTATCAAGCACTTTAGGGCATGTTGACCTGACGCTTATTGATTGAATGAGTAAATCAAACAAGTTGGTCAACAAATAATCCGTATGGTGCGCCACGCGCACCGTCTTCAAACACGCCACACTTATTTTACGGAGGCGGTGCGCATGGCGCACCCTACGGGTTACGGCCTTGCTTCCCACCATCACAACGGTGTTTCCGCCACCGAATTGACCTGTTCCATTGTTGGGAAATGTTTGACCAGGTAGCGTACGGGATAGCCCTCCACTTCTTGCATCAGGTCAGCGGCGATGCTGGTGGCGGCGGCCCAGGTAATGATCTTGCTTTCATATTCGCCTTCTTTATTGCCGGGCATGACCAGAGCAACCAGATCGGTTTTGGGCAAGAGGGATACAACACCACGGGTCCAGGTGCATAGCGATGTCAGCAGGCCGGTATCATTGTTTTTGAAGACGGTATAGGTGGCGACAAAAACGTCGGTCTTTTCTTTTTCATACAGGGCTTCCAGCAATTCTTTTTGCGAGCCATAATCTTCTGCCACGAAAGAAGTCTGCAATGATTTCAAACTGGTCAGTATGTCCGGATCTTCCGGTGTGTAGCTGACGATCTGGCCATTTTTGATTTTATACATGCAGGCCGACACCACGCGACCTTCTTTTTCGGCACATTCCTGCGCGTGCACTATCATGCACAACTGGCCAGCGATGTTCGATGCAGCGGTCACCAAATAACGCCCACGCGTTGGCACCATGATGACCGGGTCGCTGCCACAATTAGCGCGATAGGCCAGGTCTGTCAACAGGATGCGCGATGAATCATAGGCGTCGTCCCACACGCCTGCCATCACGCCAACGCCAATATCAACAAATTTATCGACAGTACGGTCACGCAGGTTAGCCAGGGCCACATCCATTGCATCCTGCACGCTGACACCCCAGGTATCAAAATTGGAACGATTGACCAGGGCCATCGAATGTTCGGTGTCATAGGCCAGCATCAGCACGGCATCATCGCTGAAGTTCAACGATGCTTCATCATAGGACGCGGGCTTGCCCTGGATCAGGCTGGTCAGTCGCAGGTATTCACCCTGCCCGCGCGGTTTCACACTGGGCATGAGATGGGCTTTGGCTTTGGCATAATCATCCGGTATGCCTTCCAGTGTCAGGCCAGCGGTATATTTCAGCAAAACCGTGTCGCGCTGTTTTTTGGCCGAAGCGCAGTAATCGCGGTAGGCATTGTGCAGGTTCAGTACGTGCGAGCCGGTGTCCCCCACCAGCAGGCGAAATTCAGCCTCATCGAAACGGATGATCTGGTCCACCCCTTGTCTGCGGGCAAAGTCAATGACGATCTGTCCAAATTTTTTGGTGGATGGCTTGCTGCTGAAAAAATCAAAAATGCCCATGGATGTCCTTTGCCGTTGCGATGTTGTTGCTCTATTGTTGCTGTGCGGTGAATGGTGGAATGTGAGCTGCCGCCTTATTTTACCAAGCTTTGTGGTAAAGATTGCATTTTGACATTCTGGTGAAATTCTCTCACCTTTATGCGTCCTGCCCTGCTTAAACCAAACAATCATGTCCTTGAGCGGCTATGGACATCACATGCGATACCATTTTGCATATCGTCCTTCACAAAAAATTGATTGGCTGATTTTCTTTCCAGCTTTTAGCATGGTGCTGTACAGCAGCCCGCCTTCCACCTGTCCTGACCCGAACTGAATACCATGCACAATCAATCCTGCTTCAAGCGAATCACCATTGCCGTGCTGATCAGCTGTGTCATGCAGGCACACGCCGGGCTGCCGGATTTGCCACCTATGCCAGCCATTCCACCCGCATTGCCGATAGATAGCGTGCCACTGGGTGACAGCAAAACCGCTACCGAGGTCAAGCTGAGTATCCCCATTACACCCGGTCCTTTCCAGCCTACCTGGGAATCAATAGAAAAGAATTACCCCGGCACACCGGCATGGCTGCGTGAAGCAAAATTTGGTATCTGGGTGCATTTTGGCCCGCAAGCCGCAGGTAAAAGTGGCGACTGGTATGCACGCAAGCTATATAACCCCGCTACCCCGGCATATAAAAATCATCTGAATAATTATGGTCACCCTTCTGAGACTGGCTATAAAGAAGTCTTGCGTGACTGGAATCCGGTGCAGCTTGACCCTGCCAAACTGACTGCCATCTATAAAGATGCCGGTGCCCGTTTCCTGATCGTGCAAGGCGTACACCACGACAATTTTGATTTATGGGATTCGCGTTACCAACCCTGGAATTCAGTCAGGATGGGGCCAAAGCGGGATCTGGTCGGCGAATGGGCCAAGGCAGCCAAAGCGGCTGGCATCCGTTATGGGGTGGCGTTTCACCATGAATATTCGTGGTGGTGGTGGCAAACCGCCTTTGGCAGCGATACCCAGGGTGAACGCGCTGGCATCCCTTACGATGGCAAGTTAACACTGGCGGATGGTGTGGGTAAGTGGTGGGAAGGGCTGGACCCCAGGTTGTTGTATAACATCGATCTGCGCGAATACCAGGGCGTCAGCAAAGCTGCCCATTCGCCATGGAACCCACCGCCGGATGGCCTGTTCAGCCGTCATCAGGATTATGCCAAATGGTATGCCACCCGCTGGGCCTTACGCATGATGGATGTGGTGGATCGCTACGATCCTGACTTTATCTACACCGACGGCACCGGCCCACAACCCTTCAGTGGCGACCATACCGGCACCGGCTACAAGGCTGACGCGACCCAGACAGTGATTGCGGATTTTTATAACCATGCCCTGAAAACACGCGGCAAAGTAGATACCTTCAGCATCATCAAGTTTCGCCCCAATACCAATGGCACAGTGAATACCGAAGAAGGCACCATCCCGCGCGACATCAAGACCGACCAGGCCTGGATAGCAGAAACCCCGGTCGGCGACTGGTATTACCAGCCCGGCTTTACCTATGATTCTGGTGCAGTCATCCGTTATTTGCTGGAAGAAGTCGCACGTGATGGCAATGTCGCCATTTGTGTGTCCCCTCTGCCAAATGGCTCACTGGATGAAGGCAGCACCCGCATGCTGCAAGAAGTCGGTAACTGGCTGCGCCTGAATGGTCAGGGCATTTATGGCAGCAAAGCCTGGGTGCGCTTGGGTGAAAGTGAAGACAATAAATTGCGTACCCTGCCCGGCCATGCCCTGGGCAAGAAGCAGGCTGAATTTGCGTTTGGTCCGCATGACTTCAGATTCACCAGGGGCAAGGATGGATCACTGTATGCCTTCAGCATGGCGGTACCGGCTGCAGGTGCGGAGATCAGGATACGTTCATTGGGCAGTGCAGAAAATCTGCTGGGCAAGCCAGTCAAATCGGTCAGCCTGCTGGGCCATCAGGGTGCGCCGCTACAGTGGAAACAGCAGGCAGATGGATTGGTCATTACCGCACCATCTGCGATGCCGTATGCGACGGCGGTCACCTTTAAAATCGATTAGAACATGTGCAAAACCGCCAGAAAGGTTGCACAATCAACCCATGTGCCTGTGTAGCCTGTGTGCGATTAGCGTAGCGTAATCGCACGGCTATTGTGCCTGAAAATCACGAAGATATTTCAAATCAGCTTTAAAGATTGCAAACCGTGACTGACATGCCACGGTTGTGTACGATTACGCTTCGCTAATCGTATCTACGTTCTGTCACGGCGGTCGCCTTTAAAATCGATTAACGTTCTTTGACCACACCACGATAAATCAGGAAAGTCGCCAGCAAGCCAAAACTGCCGGCCATCGCCATCCAGTAACCGGGGGAAGCCTTGTCGCCGGTGGTTTCTATCAGCCAGGTAGAGACCAGCGGTGTCAGGCCGCCAAACAAGGCTGTCGCCAGGCTATACGCCAAGGAAAAGCCAGTGGTACGGATGCGTGCGGGGATGATTTCTGTCAGCGCAACAACGGTGGCCCCGTTATAGCTGCCGTACAGGAAAGACAGCCACAATTCCACCACCAGCATGTGGCCGAAGCTGGGGTTGGCGATCAGCCACGACAGCACAGGGTAAGCCGTGACCGCAGTCAGGCCCGAAAACACTGCCATGAGAGGCCATCTGCCGATGCGGTCAGACAAGGCACCCATGACCGGCAGCCAAATGAAATTGGATACCCCCACGCACAGCGTCACCAGCAGGCTTTCTACCGTCGTCAGTTTCAACACCGTTTTGCCAAAAGTAGGTGTGTAGACCGTGATCAGGTAAAAGGATACGGTAGTCATCACAATCAGCATGGTGCCGGTAACCACCAGCGGCCAGTTGAGGGAAATGGTTTTCAGCATTTCCTTGAAAGTGGGATGCGTCTTTTGTGCAAGGTAGGCTTCTGTCTCTTGCAGCGAACGGCGGATGTAAAACACTACAGGGATGATGGAACAGCCGATAAAGAAAGGAATGCGCCAGCCCCAGTCGGCGATGAATTCCTTGCTCAGGGTTTCATTCAAAAAGTAACCCAGGCCTGCCGAAAAGATGATGGCCACTTGCTGACTGGCCGATTGCCAGCTGACATAAAAACCCTTGTTGCCCGGCGTCGCCATTTCTGACAGATACACCGATACCCCGCCCAGTTCCACCCCGGCAGAAAAACCCTGCAACAAGCGCCCGACCAGCACCAGGAAAGGTGCCAGCAAGCCTATGGTCGCGTAACCGGGGATGAAGGCGATCATCGCCGTGCCAGACGCCATGATGCCCAGCGTCAGCACCAGCCCTTTGCGGCGACCAATGCGGTCAATATAACTACCCAGGATAATGGCACCCAGCGGTCGCATGAAGAAACCCGCGCCAAAGGTGGCAAAGGTCATCATCAGGGCCGCATATTCGCTGCTGGCTGGAAAAAATGCCTTGGCGATATAGGTGGCATAAAATCCAAACAGGAAAAAGTCATACATTTCAATGAAATTGCCACTCGTGACACGGATCACGGTAGAAAATTTCGAATGCCGTGCCTCAGGCGGATTGCTTGCCTGATCAACGCTGGTGCGATCTGGGGTGGTTGCGCTAGACATACTATTCGACCTTTGTAGTCGGTGGCTGCTCATATGGAGAAGCCGGGTCTGTGAAAATGAATGAGATGAAACGATATCAATTACTTTTTGCCGGCCATTGGTTCAAGACCGGTCTCTGCAATCACACCAGCATTTTCTTCTGACGACAGAAAATTCAACAAAGCCTGCGCCTGTGTCTGCACCTTGCTACCAGTGACAATAGCGGCAGAAAAGCTTGTTGTCAATTGTACTTCTTGTGGTAGCAAGCCGACAATATCTATCCCCTGTACCGGCAACAATTCACTACGTTGCTGGCAACCAAAGTCAGCTTCGCCATGGGCAATGATTTCACCGACTGGCGTCGCAGGGATTTGCGCTGCCTTGCTCTGCATCTGGTCAACAATGTCGAGTTTTTTCATCAACTGGTGCTTGATGTATTCGCCACTGGCGCTGTCAGAATAAGCCACTTTGTGCGCTTGCAAAAAAGCCTGCTTCAAACCGTCAACGGTGCTGATATCGGGTTTAGCACTGCCCTTTTTTACTGCACATGCGATAGGCGAATTGGCCAGCACGACCTTGCTGCCCGCGACCAGTTTGCCTTCTTTCATCAGGGTGTCCAGCGAATCACCGACCATGATGACGACATCCATTTCTTCGCCACGGGCCATGCGTACCGGGATGGCATTGGTGGTTGTGCCCATCGATGGACCCCAGCCAGATATCAGTTTGTCGCCACTGGCCTGTTCATAGGCAGGTGCCAGGTTTTTGTATGCTTGCGCAAAACCGCCTGAGCTGACTACCCTGATGTCAGCAGCCACAGCCTGGCTACCGGCACACAACATGGCCAGCGTGAGTGTGATGCTTGCGCTGCGGCGCAATATAGAAAAGGACATGATTTTTTCCTTGACGAGGTCAGAACTTGTGCATCAAGCCCAGCGTCAGCCCAAGGCCGTTGCTGTTGTTGGCCTGGCTACCGGTAACACCGGCTGCATTGCCTTTCCAGTTGGTATAGTCAGTTTCGACATACACTGTGCTGCGTTTTGACAGAGCTTTTTCCAGGTAGGCAAAGCTACGGTCAAAACCATCATCGACAAAACCGGTGGCTTCACGACGAACACGGTAATACGCCGTGGTCAGGGTCAGGTCAGGGCTCAAGGTCAATGCTGCACCGCCAGAGGCGATACGCTGCCGGGTTTGCTTGGTCGTACTGGTGTCGGCACGGTTACTGCCAAAATTGGCTTTCAACTGCACGCTGCCCAATTGGTAGGCAGCACCCAGGGTATAGGCTTGCAGGTCAAAGTCGGCACTGTTCTTGAACTTCATCCAGGCACCAGAAACGCTCAGGCCATCCTGTTGATATGTCAGGCCCGCACCCATGGTGGATAAGGCGCTGCTATTGCCGGCCACTTCACCAAATGAATAAGAAACACGCGCCACTACCGGGCCAAATTCACCGGTATATTTCAGCATATTATCCAGACGATAATAATTATCGGCATAGCCGCTGGTGCCATATTGCACGCCAAAAGCATGGGTACCAAAAGCCGTGTTACTGAGTGCAGTAACATTAATATTGGGGTTGAACCCTGCATTACGCATGCCCAGCGGGTCTACAGGCGAAATAGCGTCAGACAGGATAGTCGCCTGCCGACCGGCAGTCAGGCTGCCATAGCCGGATTTGATACCGACAAAGGCCAGACGGTCAAACAGCTTGTCTGATTTGGCCGATGCGCCAGTGTCGATATTCAAGCCACCTTCGAGCTGGAACACGGCTTCCAAGCCATCACCCAGAGCTTCTTGCCCTTTGATACCCCAACGGCTGGTATTATTGACGCCGCTATTTAAGGCCATGGTGGAACCGGACACGACCGGCACATTGCTGGCATTGATGCCGGTGCTGTAATGCACGCCCAGATCGGCGATGCCATACAGGTTAACGGCAGATTGGGCAAAGACGCTGCCGCTGGCACCCAGCAGAACGGCGAGGTAAGAAGGTTTGAACATATTGTCTCCAAAGTTTTTGTTTGCCTTCTTGATGAGGCATTTTGATTGCAAGAATACTATTTGATGAACGGGTCAATATTGATGTACAGCCCGTTCTTTCTTGGACTGCATCATCCATCACATGGCATAATTTGTGAATTGCAATATTTATTAAGATTAATGCATGGGACGCATCAATTTCGATTTACAGGAACTGCAGGCTTTTGTCGCAGTGGCTGAACGCAGCAGCTTCAAGCAGGCTGCCGAAGACCTGTTTTTATCTCAGCCAGCACTGAGTCGCCGCATAGAAAAGCTGGAAGACACGCTGGGCGTCAAATTATTTGAACGCACCACCCGGCGCGTGCAACTGACCAATGTGGGCCGGGGGTTTCTGGTCAACGTACGTACCGCGCTGGATGAACTGGAAGGGGCGATACTGGGCGTGTCTGACTTGGCAGCACACCGCACCGGCATCGTCACGCTGGCCTGCGTGCCTTCTGCCGTGCATTATTTTTTACCGGCAGTGCTGAAAAATTTTACCGAACGTTTTCCCAAGATACGCGTACGCATCCATGATGAAAGCGCGCAAGATGTGCTGAACCTGATACTGGCTGGTGAAGCCGATTTTGGCATCAATTTTGCCGGGGCCGAAGACCCGGAAATCGACTTCAAACCCATCTACAAAGAGAGTTATGTGCTGGCCATGCGCCATGATCACCCACTGGCCAAGCGCAAGAAACTGTCATGGAAAGAAACCGCCAATGAGCGTTATATTGCCGTTTCCAAATCCAGCGGCAACCGCAGCCTGATCGACAATGCGCTATCTGGTGTGGAAAAGCACCCGGCCATTTATTACGAAGTCAATCATGTATCCGGCATCCTGGCGCTGGTGGAAGCCGGCATGGGCGTGGCCGCCGTGCCACGCCTGTCCCTGCCGCCACACATTCAGGCCACGCTGGTTGGTGTGCCCCTGGTCAACCCGCCCATATACCGGACGCTGGGCCTGATCTGCAAGCGCGGGCGCATCATGCCGCCAGCAGCACAAACCCTGTTTGAGATGCTGGTGCAAAGCATCAAGACCGATAAAAAATCCCTGCCCTGATGAAACTGCCTTTTCTTTTTCTGAAGCGACATTTGTACGTACAGGTCATCTGCGCCGTCATTCTTGGTATCGGTGTTGGCTACGTCTGGCCGGCGTTGGGGACAGAATTGAAACCGCTGGGCGATGCCTTCATCAAACTGGTCAAGATGATGCTGGCACCGCTGGTGTTTTGCACCATTGCGGGCGGCATAGCCAACCTGAATGAACGGCGTGGCGTCGCCAGGACACTGCTCAAGGCCATGGCGATTTTTTATGTGCTGACCTTGCTGGCCCTGTTGCTGGGCTGGCTGGCCGCCGCCATCATGCAGCCGGGCACAGGCTGGCATTTTCATCCGGCAGCGACAGACACGAATGTCATGTCAGCCTTATCGAGTGCCAAGGAATACCAGGGTCTGGCAGGCTTTGTGCTGCACGTCATCCCGGCCACCTATGTGGGTGCCTTTGCCGAGCCGGAAGTCTTACCTGTGCTATTGCTGGCCCTGCTGACCGGGTTTGCCATGGCACGCACGCGCCAGGCCGGCGACCGCATGCTGAATGCAGTGGAAGAATTAAGCCGCCTGTGTTTCAGTATTTTTGGCAGCATCATGAAGCTGGCACCCATTGCCGCCTTTGCCTCGATGGCGTATACGGTGGGCCGTTATGGCATACAGTCCATCGCCGGTTTCAGTTACCTGATTTTGAGTTTTTACCTGGCTTGCGCATTGTTTGTGGTGGTCATTTTGGGTAGCCTGGCCAGGCTGCATGGCTTTAGTCTGTGGAAACTGCTGCGTTACCTGCGCGAAGAATTATTCGTGGTGCTGGGCACCTCATCGTCCGAGCCGGTATTGCCGCCGCTGATGCAAAAACTGCAGAGCCTGGGTTGCAAGAAAGATGTCGCCGGGCTGGTGCTGCCAATGGCGTATTCCTTCAACCTGGACGGCACTGCCATTTACCTGACACTGGCTTCGCTATTCATCGCCCAGGCTTATGACATACAACTCAGCAATGGCCAAATACTTGGACTGATCGCCGCCATGCTGCTGACTTCCAAGGGGGCTGCCGGTGTCAGTGGCAGTGGCTTTGTGGCGCTGGTGGCAACGCTGACCGTCATCCCCGATTTGCCGCTGGCGGGTGCTACCCTGCTGCTGGGCATAGACCGCTTCATGTCAGAAGCCCGCGCCCTGACCAGCACCATCAGCAATGTCGTGGTGTGCCTGGTGGTGGCGATGTGGGACGGTGCCTGTGACAGGAAAATTCTAAAACAGCAACTGGATCAGGCATGAAATCCACGAAGCACCACACCAGTTTAGTTAAGGTACAACACAGTTAATTTATTGGCATTCAATTTGCAATCCTTTACTTGCAAATTGACAAGGATTGGCCGATAGTAAGTATCAAGAGACCAATTGCCTTTCCCATACTGTCACCCCATAAGCCAAGCAAAACAAACGGGCAAGACAGGTATGCGGGACACTGCTTCACCCGAAGCGGCACGTATTTGATTTTGCTATGCCTTTCCAATTGCTGGATTCAATGAGGTCATTATGAAAATTAAAAATCTGCCTATCGGTACCAGGCTTGGTTTCGGTTTCGGCCTGGTGTTGTTGCTGGCCACCCTCTCATCCGGTATTGGGTTGTGGCGCTTGAATGAAGTCGCCAGCAATACCCGCGCCATGATGCAGGAACCGCTTAAAAAAGAACGCATGACGGAAGAATGGTATCGCATCACCTTCGCGGGACTCAAACGTACGCTGGCGGTTGTCAAAAGCAGCGATGAATCGCTGGGTGATTTCTTTGCCAGTGATGTCAAGGCATCCACCACCCGCAATAGTGAAATCCAGAAATACATGGAAGAGCACATTGGGTCACCTGACGAAAAAAAACTGCTGGACAATATCATTGTCGTGCGCAAGCAATATATCGCCACACGTGACCTGATCATCAAGGCAAAAAAAGACGGCCAGGCAGATGAAGTTGCCAAGCTGTTTGAAAAATTCATGCCTTTTTCTGATGCTTACCAGAAAAGCGAACTCGATTTTCTGGAATTCCAGGTGCAGCAAGTCGATAACCTGAGCAAGGATGTCGATGCCATTGCCACCAGCAGCCGCATATTGATCAGCACATTAATCGCAACCTTCATCCTGTTTGGTAGTTTGTGTGCCTGGTACCTGACCCATGGCATCACCGGCCCCATGAACCATGCTGTCACGCTGGCACGCAATGTAGCCGATGGTGACCTGACCAGCAACATCGAAGTCAATTCCACCGATGAAACCGGTCAGCTCATGCAGGCTTTAAAAGACATGAATGATGGCCTGCAAAAAATCGTCAGTGAAGTACGCGACAGTACCAATACCATCGTCACAGCATCTACGGAAATTGCCTCCGGCAATATGGATCTGTCGTCACGCACAGAAAGCCAGGCTGGTGCACTGGAAGAGACAGCCTCTTCCATGGAAGAACTGACCAGCACCATGCAACAGAATTCGCAAAACGCCAAAGAAGCCAACCGCCTTGCCCACGCCGCTTCCGACGCGGCGATCAAAGGTGGTTCGGTGGTGTCACAAGTGGTGGACACCATGGGTTCTATCAGCGCTTCATCCAAAAAGATTGTAGACATCATTGCCGTGATTGACGGCATTGCCTTCCAGACCAATATCCTTGCCCTGAATGCCGCCGTCGAAGCTGCCCGTGCCGGTGAACAGGGGCGCGGCTTTGCCGTAGTGGCATCAGAAGTACGCAACCTGGCACAGCGTTCGGCCAGTGCCGCCAAGGAAATCAAGGAACTGATTGCCGACTCGGTAGAAAAAGTCGGTGAAGGCGCACGCCTGGTGGACCAGGCCGGTGCCACCATGACAGAAATTGTGCAACGGGTCGAACATGTCACCAACATCATGAGTGAGATCAACAATGCCAGCAATGAACAGTCTGCCGGTATCCACCAGATCAACCAGGCCGTTATCCAGATGGACAATGTGACACAGCAAAATGCAGCGCTGGTAGAAGAAGCGGCGGCAGCAGCGCAAAGCCTGCAAGACCAGGCCGCCAACTTGTCCAATGTAGTCAGCATTTTCAAAGTCAACCGGCTGGCTTCTTATGCAGCGCCGACAGCATCGCGACCAATCAAAACTGGTGCAGTATCAGGCAACAGGGTGACTTATCAGCATTAACCATGGCCAGATGATGGATGTCCAGCAAACCATGAACAGGCAGATTGATGAACCGCAGTTGCATACTCAGTTGCATGCGCAGAGTGCTGGCATGTCATGAAGCTCTTTCGTTTCCTGTCTGCCCTGCTGTTGCCGCTGTTGCTGCAATTGCTGATCTGCCAGCCTGTCAGTGCAGCCAACACCATCATACGTACGGTCGCGCAAGAGGCGTCTGAACCCAAGTTCATCAACATCAATCAGCAGGGCAAGACTGTCATCGGTGGCATGTGCGTTGACATCATGCGGGCGCTGGAAAAAACGGACCCTGACCTGAAATTTGTCGGTGACCAGACCTGGGCACCACGCGCCCGCATTGACGCCGGCTTGCGAGCCGGCACCATCGACGCCATCTGCGGCGTACAACGGATAGAACGCAATACCACGCAATATCAGTTCCTCGATACCGTGCTGTTTACCGTCAGCTACCTGCTGGCCGTACGCGCCGATGATGACATTGATGTCCAGACCTGGGACGACATACGCAAGCTGGGCGACAAGGGCGTCATTCTGGCGCTGCATGGCTTTGGCATTGTCGACATTCTGGAAAAAATCGGTGGATTGAAAGTCGATGCCGGCGCCACCTCATCCCTGTCCAACTTGAACAAGCTCATGGCCGGACGCGGGCGTTTTTATTGCCACCGTTCCCCCGGCATCAAACTGTCAATACAACAGGCCGGGCTGGAAAAGAAAATCCGCCTGCTGACCAAACCGCAATTGTCAGAAAAATTCTACATGGGTCTGTCCAAAACCCTGCCCGCTGACCAAATCAAGAAAATCGGCACTGCCCTGGTATCGCTGGAAAACAATGGCGGCTTGAAAAGGATATTTGAGAAGTATCAGGAATGAAATGCAGAGCGGTATTGAGTAGCAGTTGAAGTTGTTGCAGTTCTTCCACATGCCCTGATATTTCTTCAGTCAGGCAAAGTAGTGCACCATCCCCCAACACAGAAGTATTACTACAAATTTACGTCACTCATTGTGCCTGGCAAACTGCGCCCCCTCCCCGATGCCCCATTACCATCTATGAAAATGAGGGATACGCGTAATCACCACCCCTTCTCAAATCCCGGTTTCAACCCCATACCGACTGCGTAATTTTATTACCCTGATTAATCATTTTCGTAATTGTGACGCCTCGGCATCGCGCCTAGAGTGCACCTGTAGCACGGCGTTACAAGCAGCCGTAGCTATATAAAAAGACTAAGGAGACGCTGTAATGAAAATCAAATGTGGACGCATTTCCGCATCCATTCGTCCCGCGCGACACACAATAAGCTGGCTTCCGGTGGATTAGCAGCCACTGGCATGTGATTACCAGCGGCTACGAAGTCTGTTCAATGCTGTCCCAACAAAACAGGGAGGCAGTTTGTCGCCTGCAACATCGACAAGTGACCTCCCGTCATTCAGTGAGAGACAAATATGATAAAACGCTTTTTTTCTTTGCTTCCTCCCAAAGTAGTTAAAAAAAATTTGACCATGGCTTGTTCTGGACAGGTATTGCCACCTTTGGCAAGTGCCGCCAAAGGCAGTAATGGTCGCCGCATCCTTGCCCACGTTTTGCTGGCCACACCCTTGTTTGCAACCATTGGGGCAGCCACACTTCCAGCGCAGGCCGCACCGACCTATGCATGGAACAACGTTAAAATCATCGCTGGCGGCTTCGTTGACGGCATCGTCGCTCATCCTGCGCAACAGGGGCTGTTTTATGCCCGCACCGACATCGGTGGTGCCTATCGCTACAATTCAGCGACCAGTACCTGGATTCCGCTGAATGACTGGACAAGTCCTTCCAATTGGCATGAGATGGGTATCGAATCCATCGCCGTCGATCCCAACAATACAAACATGCTGTACATGGTTGCTGGCATGTACACTCAAAACTGGGATGCCAACGCCGTAGTGCTGGTGTCGTCGAATCAGGGTGCCAGCTTTACCTCGTATCCCTTGAGCTTCCGCACAGGCGGCAATGACGATGGCCGCAACGCTGGCGAAAAACTCCAGGTTGACCCTAACCTCGGCTCTACCCTGTTCTACGGCACCTTCAACGATTCGGCGCAGGGTGCCACCAACGGACTGTGGAAAAGCACCAACAGCGGCAAGGCCTGGACAAAAGTAAGCGGCTTCCCTGCACTCTCCAGCGATGGCACAGGTGCGGGTGTGGCTTTTGTCGCGCCCTACAAGGCATCCAGCATCAAGGGCAGCGCGACCAAGACCATCTTTGCTGGCGTCTCCACTTCGGGTGCGGCCTCGGCGGGAACGACACTGTATAAAAGTGTAGACAACGGCAGCACCTGGACAGCAGTGACAGGTGGGCCGACCGGTCTGTTTCCAACGCACGGCCAAATCGGGCCAGACGGCAATTTGTATATTACCTTTGCCAATGCCATTGGCCCCAACGGGATGACGGCAGGCCAGGTATGGAAGTACAGCATCGGACTAGGCAGTTGGGCGGACATCACGCCACCTAACCCCAACAGCTACCAGTTTGGCTATGGTGGCCTGGCAATTGACCCGCAAAAATCAGGGGCGCTGGTTGTCATGACGATGGATCGCTGGTATCCGGGCGACACCATGTTCCGCAGTACCAACGGCGGTTCCAGCTGGGTGGATGTGGGTGCCGCATCGACCCGCAATTCCAGCCTGTCACCGTGGGTGAATTTTGGCAGCGCGACGGCCAGTTTCGGTAACTGGGGTCAGGTAGCGATTGATCCATTCAACTCGGCACATGCCTTTTACGGCACCGGCGCAACCGTGTGGAGTACCAGCAACCTGACCGCAGCAGACAGCGGTGCAGCAACCAGCTGGACCATCGGTGCCAACGGTATCGAAGAAACGGCAACGCTGGCCATGATCTCGCCGACCTCAGGCGCACCGTTGATCAGCGGTGTGGGTGACATCTGCGGCTTCGTCCACACCAGCCTGACTGCTTCCCCGGCTGCAGGCATGATGTCCAACCCGATCTGCTGGAATGGCACCGGTCTCGATTACGCCAAGTCCGTTCCAAGCAAGATCGTGCGTGTCGGTACCGGGTCGTCGGTATACGGTGCTGTTTCCACGAACGGCGGCAGCACGTGGACTCCATTCGCCAACCAGGCAGGCTCTGCTGCGGGCGATGGCACGGTCGCCATCTCAGCCGACGGCAATACCATCGTCTGGGGACCGAAAGATGTGGCACCGGCGTATTCCGTCAACAATGGCACCAGTTGGACTTCGACAGGGCTGCCCATAAGCCAATCCTGGCAAATGCTGTCTGACGGTGCCAACGCTAACCTGTTCTATGCCTATAATTCGTCGACTGGTACTTTCTATGCCAGCGCCAATAAGGGTGTGAGCTGGTACACGGCTTCTACCCAGGCAACGGGTGGCAAGGCGACGGCGGTCACCGGCAACCAGGGGGATGTCTGGCTGGCCTCTTCGTCCGGTCTGTATCGCAGCACCAGTTCCGGTTCAAGCTGGGCCAAGATATCCTCGGTGACTTCGGCCATCTCGGTAGGCTTTGGCAAGGCGGCAAGCGGCTCGACTTACCCGACCATCTATATGGCGGGGACGGTCAATGCTGTGACTGGCCTGTTCCGTTCGACTGACACAGGCAACACCTGGGTGCAAATCAATGACAGCCAGCATCAGTGGGGCGGCTACAGCATCGTGATTGGCGACCCAAAAACCTTTGGTACTGTCTATGTAGCGCCAAATAGTGGTCGGGGTATTATCTACGGCACTTCGCCAAACTAAACGTTGACAATTCTGGAAGCGGGAGCAGTAAACTCTCGCTTCCAGCGTTTATGATGGAAACAAAAGTGACATGAAGTCATTGCAGTACAACTATGTTCGCGTTTGAGTAATTTGGAAAACAAATCAATGAAAACAAAGTATCCGTCAACATCTTCCATCGTCACATTTTCGGTCACATTGTTGATGTGCTCCGCCTTCTCTCTGTGCGCTGTGCCAGGTCTGGCGGCGACCTCAACATTGCCAACGCAAGCTGATAACCTCAATGAAACCGTCGTGTATTCAACGCACCCATTGGAATCGTGGCATGTCACCGTCGCTGATTTTGAATCACAGGCAAAATTGACCGGCACTTCCGCAACGGTTCCGAAACCTGACAACCCCAAGGTACCGGGCAGCATGGTCAGCGTGAATGTATCCGGCAAAGATTCGTCTGCCGATGCACTTGCGCTGCATTGGAAAGATGCGTGGTATGCCAACTTGCGCATTGAAGGCGGAACACCGCTTGATTTGCGCCCCTACCTTCTCCAGGGCGTTTTGGCATTCGATATTAACGTGGAAAATATGGCGCAAGGCGGCCTGGCCTTCAAGATAGGCTGCGGAAAAAATTGTGAACGCAAGATCCCTTATTTGATACAGGCACGCGCACTGGCAGGCAAAGGCTGGCAGCACCTGGTTTTTTCCATGAATTGCTTTGTGCGCGAGGGTGACGATTTCAGCGCCGTGACGCAAGCCTTTGCGCTGGATGCCAGCGGCACCGGCGACGTGGCCGTTGCCAATGTCAAATTTCAAAAATCGGGCGTACCCAATACGGCCTGCCCCGATTACAAGACCGAGTCGGTCACGCCAGATATGCTGAACGAATCCTGGTCCATCGACTGGTGGATGGCGCGGCACCAACAAAAACTGGAAGAAATCAACACCCTGGAGGCGCAACATGAAAACAGTGAGCTGGTATTCATAGGCGACTCGATTACCCATAACTGGGAAAAAGATGGTATCGACGTATGGAACCACCATTACAAGCAATACCATGCGCTGGACCTGGGCTTTGGCGGCGATCGTACAGAAAATGTATTGTGGCGATTGCAGCATGGCGAAGTGGATGGCATTGCCCCCAAGGTTGCGGTATTGATGTTTGGCACCAACAATACCGGCGCTCGCAAAGAAAATCCGATGACCACTGCAGCAGGAATCAAACGCAATATCGAAGAACTGCAGCAGCGCTTGCCCCACACCAAAATCCTGTTGCTGGCAATCTTTCCCCGCGATGAAAAGCCGGATAGCCAGCTGCGCCAAATCAACGAGCATATCAATGCGATGATCTCTGGCATCGCAGATAACAAGAAAATATTCTTCTTGAATATCAATAAAGCCTTTTTGACGGATGACGGCACCCTGTCAAAAGACATCATGCCAGATTTGTTGCACCCCAATGCAAAAGGCTACGATATCTGGGCCAAGGCAATGGAACCAGAATTGCGTAAATTGATGCGGCAGTGATGTTCATTTTAAAATCTGGCGACAATGCGTGAGTGGTGACACATCTGTGTCGCCCCCCCCCAACAACTGAATTTCCCTTCATAACAAACGTTTTTATGGCCATGATGAATCAGACCAAAATTTCAAAAAAACGGCTACTTATTGGCCTGATTCTGGGTGGCTTGCTACTTGCAGCCCGCAGTGAGGCAGATGAATCATCACGGGCGTTTAAGTGGCCTGACGGGAAAAAGGCGGCTGTCAATCTCGCCTATGACGATGCCCTGGACTCGCAACTGGATATTGCCATTCCCGCGCTCAATAAATACGGACTGAAAGGCAGCTTTTACCTGACGCTCTCAAGCCAAACGATTGACCGACGTTTGCCGGAGTGGCGTGCTGCTGCACTAGCCGGACATGAATTGGCAAACCATACCTTGTTTCACCAATGTGCACGTTCGCCTGCCGGACGTGAATGGGTCAATGTCAATAATGACCTTGATAAAGTATCCGTCGAACAAATGAGCGATCAAATCGATTTGGCGAATACCATGTTGTATGCCATTGATGGAAAACGCGAACGTACTTTTACCGCCCCTTGCATTGACAAATATGCCGGCGGCAAAAATTATATTGACGCGATCAAATCAAAGTTTGTAGCCATCAAGCTGGAAAGCAACAGGATCACGTCTGATATGAATCAACTCGATCCCTATGCCGTCGGCGTCTATTTTCCATCCGGCGTAAGCGGACAGCAGCTCATTGATATTGTTAAGGAAGCAGGCGCCAAAGGCACCATGGTCAATTTCACCTTCCACGGTGTTGGTGGAGACTATTCAAGCGTGACTGCGGAAGCGCATGAAGAATTGCTAAAGTACCTCGCAGAAAACAAAGGCATATATTGGGTCGATACCTTTATCAATGAAATGAAATATGTGAAGGCGCATCAACAAAAATATTAATGCGGTATAAGTCCTCATTTTGTGCATCACAACCATCACCCATTCACGTATCTGCCTGTACAGATAGCAAGCTACCGAATGCAGGCCAGGCAACCGCACGAGTGCAAATAGCAAAGCGCCCTGACTCATCCGTTTGATTTTATTTGTAGGCATCAGCGCTTTGTCTTTATCTGAGGATAAAGTCAGCTCTCACGGTAGCAGCCAGCAATAAAATGACCATGGCAGTTTCGTGACTGTGGTCACGACGATGTGTTGCCCCAAGCTGTCAAAAGAAAAAATGCTGTTTCAAGGGCAGCGATGCCGCACCTATCGCTGTCGCATCGCCACTGATTTCTGAAGCGACGATCAAAGCTTGCGGACGTGGCACACCTCGGCGGGGAAGATTGTCGATGACCAGTCTGGCGATCAGGCGTTCTGCCAATGCTTTTGGCAAGCGTCCGCCCAACACGATGCGTTCGGTATCGAGTATGCCGACGATGGCCGACACCACCAGCGTCAGCGCTGGCAGGCAGCGTTCTATCCAGCGATCGACACAGGGCCAGGTTGGGTCAAGTTGTTCCAGCATGTCGTGGATGGTGGCAAAAGACTGGCCGTCTTCATTGCACATCAGACGCAGCATTTCCAGCGTTGGCCTTTCCAGCCCCTGCCCTGGCAAGAAACCGGCAAATTCACCGGCATTGCCGTGGGCACCGCGCATGCACTGGCCCTGATACACGATACCGCCACCAAAGCCATGGCTAAAATACAGGTAGGCAAAGTTTTGGCAATGCATGCCTACGCCCAGCAAGCTCTCGCCTATGGCGGCGGCGTTGCCGTCATTGTCCAGCCAGACGGGGTAACCGATTTCTTTTTCCAGTAACAGGTCAAGATCAATTAGGGCCAGGTCATCCAGGGGTTCAGGCGGATTCAGCCTGGCACCCTGTCCGACAAAAAAACCTGTCATGCCCACACCGACACCAAACAGACGATTGCGTGCCAGGGAATGCAAATCCAGTAATTGATCAATGGCGACGCGCAGGTAGGTGCACAAATCCAGCCGGGTCACCGGGGCCATTCTCTTGGAAGATTGCCCTATCAGGTTGCCCGCAAAATCGATCAGCACCAGATTGATTTCATCGGTAGCGATAGAAGCACCTATGCAAAACGCAAAGTCGGCCACCAGGGCCAGTTGCGGGCTGGGTTTACCCCTGGCTTTGCTGGGCAAGGCATCGGTAAACACCAGCAAGCCGCGTGCAACCAGATCATCCACCAACCGCATGACAGATTGTGCCGCCAGGCCAGTGACCCTGGCCAGGTCAGCCCGGGTCAGCGCCACTTTGCGACGTACCAGGTCGAGTAGCTGCCGTTCATTGGCGGTCACGGTCACGGGTTCTCTGACTTCACGCGAAAATTTGCTGTGAAACCGCAGGTTGGCATGGGGATGATTATTTGGAGGAGGCATAGTCAAGCGGAATACAATTTTCATGTCAGGGTGAATCGTGTTAATTATATAAAAATTAAATCACTTACGTTGAGTAAATAACATAACAGGACGTCTGGTAAGTATGAATCTTGTATCAGTGTCCATAAATTTTGTTCATTTTGCCAATTTTTTCCTTATTTAATTAAGTTTAAAACAATAATTCACTTAAAAAATACAAATTTTACTGTCAAAGCCTTTTCGTGTAATATTTAAGTCACAGGAAGTGAATAAAATAAAAAAGGATGAGCTGCTCCATTTCCAGGAGCAGACAAACTAACCAAGAGGATGACAAATGAAATCGACAACCAACACCCGGCGTCAACCCGGCCTGCTGCCACAAGTATGTGGTCTTAGCCTGATTGCCCTGGCCGTCAGCAGTGCTTATGCACAAACGGCACCAGCGGCAGATACCAGCAAAAAAACCGAAGACGATAACGTCAGCACCATTACTGTCACTGGCAAGGCACTGGCGCTGAACAAGGCTATTTCCCTCAAGCGTGACGGCAACACCATTGCCGACGGTATTTCTTCGGATGAAATCGGCTCCATCCCTGACTTTGGTCTGGGTGAAGCGGTACAGCGTGTAGCCGGGGTGTCGATGATTTTGAATAATGGCCGTGGCGAAGCACAGTTTATGACCCTGCGTGGTCTGAACCCTGATTACAATTCACTGACCATAGACGGCATCACCTTTCCTGGTACAGAAACCACCAGAAGAACGGTATCGCTGGACGTGCTGCCGTCTTCATTTTCAAAGCAGGTAAATATCTATAAGAGCCTGAATGCGGATATGGATGGCAATGCCATCGGCGGCACCACAAACCTGGTGACCCGCAGCGGCCTGGATAAACAGGGCTTTCATGTATCTGGCCGGGCCGATCTGTCGCAATGGCGCGGGCTGGAAAAGAGCGATTCCAAACCATCGGGGCAAGCTGAAATCACCATCAGCAATACCTTTGGCGAGAATAACCAGTTTGGAGTACTGGTATCGACCGGCTATTACAAACGCCAATCTTCGTCCCTGCTGACTTCGCTGGATAGCTATAGTTATTTCCCCACCATAGGCAACCAGACCAATGCTGCCAAGATCAACCAGGCCACCAGCAGCGTGGATGGCAGCATCGCTTTTCCTGACCGAGAAAGATGGCTGACCTATGACAATAACCGTGAACGAAAAAGCCTGTTCGCCCGCTTTGATTTTGATAACCGCGACAACCTCAACGCCCACTTGACCGCAGGCGCGTTTGAACATGTGAACACCGAAGACCGTCGATCACAATGGCTGCAAAATGCGACGACAGCGACTTCGCCCGTCAATATCATTTCCGCCACCGAGGGTTCAGTCGGTGTGGGGCAATCACAAACTGATTATTCTGCCTTTACGCAAACCCGGCGCATCAGTTATGTGGAAGGCGGTTTCTCCTACATGCCCGCTAAAGACAGCGTGATTGAAGGCACCCTCAACAGTGCACTGGGCAGCTACCGGCAAGAATCACAGTTATATACCTTCGTCAGTGCCAATTCTGCCAACCTGGCATATAACTACAGTTTTCAGCCTGGCCAGATGCCGGTGCTGACACCTGTCAACCGGGCCTATATGCAAGACGCCAAAAATTACACGCAGACTGAAAACACCCGGAATGATGAAATAAGTAAAAACCGGTCGGTCGTCGCCAAAATCAGTTTTGCAAAAAACCTGGATGAAGGTTCGACAGGCTGGGGCTACAAAACCGGGCTGCAATCCCGTAAGCTGACGCAAAACTATAACTTTGACGAAGTGGCCAAATACATCCCGGCAACTGGCGTCAGCATCCCTCTGTCTGCGGTGGGTGCCAGCACTGTGGCGATAACGCCATACAGCAGCAATGGCCAGACCTTGCTCTTGCCTGACCCTGCGAATGCCCAGGCTTACCAGATCGCTAACCCGGGCAAATACATTTTGTCCAGCGCCACCATGATCACCAACAGCACGCAAAAAGACTTCAACATCAAAGAAGATGTGAATGCGGCTTATGCCATGGCAGCGTATCGTGCCAAAAACTGGTCGGCCACAGCAGGCCTGCGCTATGAAGAAACCAAACTGGATATTGACACCTATGTACCAACACCACTGAACCAGACTGCGGTCTTTGCACCAAGCTCTTTGCATTCTTCTTACGCCAAGGCCCTGCCCTCTGTGAACCTGATCTATGATTTCAGCGACAGTCTTAAATTAAGAACGGCCTACAATAAATCACTGGGCCGCCCTACCTATGCTGACCTGGCACAAAATTCCAATAGCGTCAGCGGTACCACCATCACCATCACCCAGGCTAACCCCAACCTGGTGGCACGTTCTGCCAACAACTTCAATGCTTCGCTGGAATGGTATCCATCCAACACCAGCATGATGTCGGCAGGTGTATTTCGCAAAGACATAGACAATGAAATTGCCAAGCTCACCCGTACTGAAAACGTGACGATAGGCAGTACCATTTACCAAAGCAATATCACGCAGGCACAAAATGTAGGCAGCGCCAGCGTATCCGGGCTGGAACTGCAATTGGTGAACACCAGGTTCAGCAGTCTGCCCGCCCCGTTCAACCAGTTTGGTGCCAGTGTCAACTATACGATCATGGACATGAATCCCTCTTATGTCACCATGCAAAACAAGACGCAAAGGCAAATGCCGGCCCTGCTGGAATCGGCCAAATCGACGGCCAATGCATCACTGTTATGGGGCAATGGCCCGCTGAGTGCACAACTGAGCTATAACTGGACCGGCCCTACCCTGATCACCTTGTCCACTACCAATGCCGCGCAAGATGTGTACTACAAAGCCTTTGGTACCTTTGACAGCCAGATCCGGTACACCTTTTCCAAGCGACTGGCGGTTGTGATGCAGGCCAAAAATCTCTTGAATGCCCGCCCAGGCAGATCCACCGGTTTGCAACAACAATTATTGCAGCAGGAATTTGACAATGGCCGCGCCATCTTTTTGGGTCTGACATTTGCGATGTAATACCACCTTCGACAAATCGGTATAAGTCCAGGGCAAAACCCGTGACAACTATGCAGTTGCCACGGGCGTATGCTGAAATAAACCAGAGAAATAAAATAAAGAAATAAGTGGGAAAACAAGCATGCATATCAGCAGAAGACAATTATTAACTCTTGGGCTCAGCAGCCTGGCCAGCGCCAGCTTGCTGCGGCCTGCCATGGCTGGGCAAACCTGCAAGGATGACGTAACCGCATCTGCCTTGATTTTCGGCAAACCAGCAGATACCGGCCCCGGCAAAAAATTCAGCACATCCGGCGAAGTACTGCCCTTTCCCGGCAATACCATCATTTGCCATCTGCCCCCTTCCAGCACGACACTCAAAGAAGTCAGTGCTGCCTGGCAGCAGTTGCAAGACATGACGGGTGATGCCAATATCACCTGGCTGCCGCCCGGTTCCTACCACGTCACCATTTTTGAAGGCGTGGTCGATGCCATCAGGCAGCCCGGCTATTGGCCACATGGGCTGCCGCTGGATGCACCGCTGGAGCAATGTCATCGCTACCTGGCTGACCGCCTGCGCCAGTTTGATCTTGGTCTTACGTTGCCGCTACGTTTTGTCATCGACGACACGCCTAAACAAAAAATCAGGACCTCCATCCCGCTCAAATGCATAGACGATGCAGAAGCCAAAAAACTGAGTGATTTGCGCAACCGCCTTTCCCTCGCCACCGGTATACGGCAAGGCAATCACGACAACTATGGGTTTCATAGCACGGGTGGTTATTATGTGAAACAGTTCGGTGACTGTGAAGCCAGCGCATACCAAAAGAATTTTGATGCAATGTTGAGCCAGTTGAAAAAAACCCTGCCCGTCATCGAATTGGGTAGCCCGGAATTTACGCTGTTCAAGGACATGAGCAATTTTGAGACGCAGTTTAAGCTAGCCAACCGGTAGTGAATCAGTACGGAGTAGGCGAAACACAAACCTGATTGCGCCCCTGTGCCTTGGCGGCATACAGTGCCTCATCAGCGCGTGTGATGGTTTTTTCAAAGGGCTCACCCAGCTTGTACTGTGCCACGCCTATCGATACCGTAAAGTTGATGTGCGCGCCCGCAAACACGGTCACATCGGCAGCCACGGCATCACGTACCCTTTCCAGACAGATCAAACCGACATCCAGTTCAGTTTCGGTCAGCAGGACAAGAAATTCTTCGCCGCCCCAGCGGGCCAGGGTATCGGTGGTGCGGATATTGGCCTGCACGGTCTTGGTAAATTTTTGCAGGGCCAGGTCACCCGCCTGATGACCATAGGCGTCATTGACGCGCTTGAAATAATCAATATCCAGCATGGCAATCAACAAGGGGTTAGAAGCCCGGTTAGAGCGCTGGGTTTCACGTTGTATCAGTTCCAGCATATAGCGGCGATTGGCCGTGCCGGTCAGGTCATCATGATTGGCGGTGAGCTGGATTTTTTCCAGCGCCTGTGTCAATTGATGCTTTTGACGACGCATGTGCTCGCGCATTTCTCGCAGGCGCCAGGTCAGGAAGGTGGAGCTGGCAAGCACAATTACCACCATGAAAAAATAAGCGCCATACAAAAAAATCGCCTTGCTGCCAGATTCATGCTCCAGCGAATACAAAATGGCAGCCGCAAACAATAACAGGCCATATACCGCAACCGTGACCACCTGGCGTATCGACAAGCCAAACATCCCAAACATCAGTATCACCGCCAGCAGCGGCAAGGTTGCGCCACGGCCATCGCCGGCCAATGCAAAGGCAGCGGCGTTGCAGGCGATGGCGCTCAGCATTTGCACAAAGGCCATGGACGGATCAGCCCAGCGCAGCGAATACCCACTGCGTATCAGACCATACACAATCATCAGGCCAGTAGTGCAACAAGCGGCCCAGATCTTGACATTGCCAACGCCGGCGATGCCCATCGACTTCATGAAAAACAGCACACCCATGCTGGCCAGCATCAGCAAGGCAGCCAACAAAAACTGGCTGGTACGGATGCGCATCGCCTTTCCGGTGCCTAACACCAGATCGAGCTTGCTTCTGACTCTTGTTCTTAAAGAGGGCATACCTGCAACTCCGACGAATACTGCTGTGCTCCTGTCAACGGCCTTTCTGCAGAACAATAGTACAGGAAGTATTTTTGCACATTTGTCAAAAAACGTGTATTCCATTCCCTCATCAATTAGGAACTGTTGCAAAATTAAGCTGGCCAGGCGTCATTGCCGGAAAGAGTACACCACAATTTCAGCAAATAGCTGCAACAGCATTTCGCCAAAACCTTCAAATAGGCAGGACTGACGCAAAACCGCCCCAGCTGCGTTTCAGCTGGGGCGGTTTTGTGTAAATCTATTAGTTCATCGCTGGCAAATCCCTTTCGGACCAGGGGTATATCAAGTTCGGCATCGTATCAATCCAGCAAGAGTTTCTTTGCCCATCGGCAATTCCATCTCCCTGCCCCTTCGGTACACCATTCACCGCCTGGCTCAGAACTTGTAGTTGTAAGCGACGCTGATCATATGCAGGCGGGTTTGCCAGGTCCCCTTGGTGAATTCCCCATTGCCGGTGCATCCACTGATCAAAGGCGAGCAAGAATTCTTGTAGCTGCCGTCCGCATCCTGAAAGTGCAGATAGGAATACGCCAAATCGACGGACGAGTTGTTGTTCAGCTTCCAGTTCGTACCAAACGACAGTTGCACACGGTCCGCATCAGGCAGGGCCGGGTGGCGCAGGGTGGTGCCCGCAACTGGTGACTGGTCGTACGCCAAACCGCCACGCAGGGTGAACTTTTCATCGAGCTTGTAGCTCGCTCCCGCCGAGAAGCGCCAGGTATTCTTCCAGTTCTGCAAGATCACCTCGTCGCCCTGCACGGTTCCGGGAAACTGGATGTTCAGGTTCGTCAAACGCGAGGTGCGTGTCCAGGTGGCATCACCCATCACGGCCCACTTCGGATCGATCTGCCGGAAACCGCTGATGGAGAAAGTCTCGGGCGTGTGGATATTCAGCAGCACAGCGGAGTTATTTTTGGCCGAATTGGCGGCAATGATCTTATTGACTACCGGATCAGTGGTGACGTTAAAGTCCCACACCGCACTGCCCTTCAGCTTGTGTGAGATTGAAGAACGGTAGGACAGGCCCAGGCGCGTGTTCTGGTCCAACTGGAACAGATAGCCCAGATTCCAGCCATAACCCCAGTCATCGCCATCCATGGAACCATGACCATCCTTGACGCTTGCGAGGACTGCCGGGTTGCCGCCAGATGCAACAATGCCACGTAGCAGTGCCGTTGCTGCTGGTGTGCCAGTCAGGGCGGCGATTGAACCTGGCACATCCACCCCCTGCCCCAGATTGGCCTTCATGAACTGGGCGTTAAGCCCGAAGCCGAAGGAATGCTGTTCATTCAGCTTGAAGCCGACAGACGGATTGAGGTTGACCGATTCCAGCTTCACATTGGTCAGTGCGTAACGGCCAGACCAGTTGTTGTCGTAATCCAGCTTGGTACCGTAAGGCACGAACAGGCCAAAGCCAGCAGCCCACTGGTCGTTGATTTTTTTGCTGACATACAGGGATGGTGCCGCCACCATGCCCGGCGTGTAACTATCCTGGGTAGTCAGCCCACCAGAACTGGTGCCGGTGAAGCGCCTGGAGCCGGTATCTGAGAAAGTCGAATGCGGTATGACGGCGGTCACGCCCACGACGATCTGGGTGCCATCCAGGTAGGTCAGGCCAGCCGGATTGGTGAAGATGGTGGAGGCGTCAGCCGCTTCGGCACCGTTGGCTTCAGCAGTACTTTGGGCCGACACACTTTGAGAGCCGAAGCGGTAGCCAGACGCATGGGAGGACAGGGATACAGCGCCCAAGGCGGCAGCAATGGTCAGGGTGAGGATTTTTGGGTTCAAGATATGGTCTCAGTTATTGTTAATAGGACTTACGCAAAACCGCCCCAGCTGCGTTGCAGCTCCTCTCCTAGGAGCCGCGTACTGTTCGTACTGTCTTCGTCGCTACGGTGTAGCTGGGGTTTCAGACAACACGTTGTCTGCCAACGAAACGAACCTCTCTTGCAAGAGAGGTTTCCTAAGGCGATAGCCTTGCTGGAACAATTTTGCGTAAGTCCTGGTTAATAGTTTAGGTAATTCAGGTAACGCAGTTTCTCAGCAAGATTTCCCGGTGAGTCCGAAGCTCTTCCGCAGACCTTTTTCAACGGGGCCAGCAGGCATGAAGCGGCGCAACCTGGCAAGAAGAGATGCCTCACCTTTGGGGGTATGACGCATCTTCCATGCACCGAGCGCGGCGTTGACAATCGTGATGGCAACGCCATCGGGCGCAGGTGCTTTTTGGACGTTGTTTTGGATAGCCTGGGAAACGATGCCAAGTTCTTTGCTGTAGTCAGGAATTCTGGAGATGGTCTGGGGTGCGTTGAGATCCAGGTTGGTTTTTGTAAAGGATGGTTCAACAAGCGCCACGCGGATGCCAAATTGACGTACCTCGTGATCCAGGGTCTCGGACAGTCCTTCAACGGCATGCTTGGAGGCCGAATAAAGTGCCATGTATGGAGCAGGCAAAAAACCCAGAACAGAGCTGACGTTGACGATGCGGCCAGAACGCTGCTCGCGCATGTGCGGCAGCACTGCCTTGATCGTGCGCAAGAGGCCGAAGAGGTTGGTGTCAAACAAGGTCTGCGCTTCAGCAATCGAGGTTTCTTCCGTCGCGCCGAGCAAAGTCACACCTGCACTGTTGACCAGCACATCGATGCGTTTGGCCTGATCGATGATGGTCTGGATACCGCGCTCAATCGACGCTTCGTCACGGATATCCATCTCAATAAGTGCAACGCCTGGTATTGCCTGCGCTTTTGCCGGGTTGCGCACGGTACCAAATACCCGGCAACCAAGCTTGGTAAATTTCTCCGCAGTGGCGCGCCCAATGCCTGATGACACGCCGGTAACAACGACAACTTTAGAATTCGACATGGTAGTTCCTTTTGTCTAAGTGAATGAGGACGGGCAGTACATCAGCTTTGCGATGGGCTTGGCCTGATCTTGAACCAGATGGAATACATCGCTGGCAAGAACACCAGGGTCAGAATTGTTCCCGCCAATGTACCGCCAATCAGCGTGTAGGCAAGCGTCCCCCAGAACACGGAATGGGTCAGCGGAATGAAGGCCAGTACCGCTGCCAATGCCGTCAGGACCACAGGCCGGGCACGCTGCACGGTGGCTTCGACAACGGCGCGGAAAGGTTCCAGCCCGGCCTCTTCATTTTCACGAATCTGCCCGATCAATATCAGCGTGTTGCGCATGAGGATGCCTGACAGCGCAATCAGGCCAACCAGCGCATTGATACCGAATGGTTGCTGGAACAAAAGCAGCGTCGGCACCACACCGATCAGCCCCAATGGACTGGTCAGGAACACCATGACCATTCCCGAGATTGAGCGGACCTGCAAGATGATGATGAGCAGCGTGAGCGCAATCATGATAGGGAACAGCGGTAGCATCGCCGTAGAAGCCTTACCGGCTTCTTCTATCGAGCCTGCCTGTTCAATCCGGTAACCCGAAGGAAGCTGGCTAATGACGGGCTGTAACTGCTTCATGATGGCGCTGGAAACGTCCGGCGGTTGCAGCCCTTCGGCGATGTCGCCGCGGACCGTGATGGTCGGTGTACGGTCACGACGGCGCAGAATGGGATCTTCCATGCGGACATTGACGGCACCTACCTGAGACAGGGGGATACGCTGCCCTGCCGAACCGACCAGCGTAAAGCCTGCGATCTTCGCTGGGTCGAGACGGATATTGCCAGCCGCGCGGCCAACCACCTGCACTGAACGGATATCTTCGCGTACCTCCGTCAGCGGTGCCCCGCTCAGCAGGAACTGCAACTGCAAGGCAACTGAACCAGAGCTCAGTCCAACAGCCTGAAGCCGGTCCTGGTCGAGCGTGAAGTGCAAGGCAGGTACACGCGGCCCCCAATCCGTGTTGACGGTGCGTAGCATTGGACTTGCGTGCATGATGCCCTCGACTTGCGCGGAGATCGCGCGCAGCTTGTCCGGGTCCGGCCCCATGACGCGGTAGGCCACGGGAAATGGCGAAGGGGGGCCAAACACAATCTGGGTAACGCGTACCCGTGCCTCGGGTGCCAGCCCGTCAGCCGCCGCCTGGCGCAATCTGAACTTGAGGGCTTCACGTTCTTTGTCATCACCCGTGAGCACCACGATCTTGGCAAACGAGGGATCAGGCAATTCAGGTGCCATCGCCAGGAAGAAGCGTGGAGCGCCCTGGCCGATGTAGGATGTCACGATTCTGGCCTCTTTCTGCTTCGCAAGCCAGGCTTCAACCTTTGCCGCCGCAGCACTGGTTTGCACTATGGAAGTGCCATACGGCATCTGCACTTCAACCAGCACTTCTGGTCGGTCAGATGTCGGGAAGAATTGCTTATTGACCAGCCCCATACCAGCGATAGCCAGCACAAACGTCCCGACGACCGCGCCGGCCACCAGCCATTTACGGGCGATGACGCGCCCCAGCACTTGCCGGAAGCGGTTGTAGTGACGGGTGTTGTAGATGGCTTCGTGCCCGCCTTCAACCTTCTTGATGTCTGGCAGCATCTTCACCCCCAGATAGGGTGTAAATGCGACTGCCACCACCCAGGACGCGATCAGGGCGATGCCGACGATCCAGAACATATTGCTGGTGTATTCACCCGCGGTGGAACGTGCGAATCCATTGGGCATGAAACCGATGGCGGTAACCAGCGTGCCGGACAGCATGGGGGCCGCTGTGTGGCTCCAGGCATAGGCAGACGCCGCCACGCGGCTATACCCTTCTTCCATCTTCACTACCATCATTTCGATGGCGATGATGGCATCGTCCACCAGCAGGCCCAGCGCCAAAATCAGCGAACCCAGCGTGATGCGGTCAAAGTTCTTGCCAGTGGCCGCCATGATGACGAACACGGCAGCCAGGGTCAGCGGTACAGCCGCTGCGACCACGATGCCGACGCGCCACCCCATGCTGATGAAGCAGACCACCAGCACGACGAGCAAGGCTACGAAAAACTTCATCATGAACTCGTCCACTGCCGAGCTGATGTTGACGGACTGATCAGTCACCTTGGTCAGGGACATTCCCAGCGGGAGGCTTCCGTTGATTTTGGTGATTTCCGCCTCAAGCGCCTTGCCGAGATCGAGCCCGTTCCAGTCGTCGCGCATCACAACGCCCAGCAGCAATGCCGGTTCGCCGTTGTTGCGGACCTGGAAGGTAGCCGGGTCTTCATAACCGCGTTCGACGGTCGCCACATCCGACAACTTCAGCGTCCGCCCCTGCACAGCAACCGGGGTCTGCCGGATCTTGTCCAGGTTGTCGAACGAACCGTCGACACGAAGGAAAACCTGTGGCCCCTTGGTCTCGATGGAACCGGCGGGGGTTAATACGTTTTGGCTGTTGAGCGCGGCGAAGATGTCTTGCGGTGTGACGCCTAGCGTGGCCAGGCGGTCGTGGGAGAAAGAGACGAAAATGCGTTCAGGTTGCTCGCCTATGATGTTGACCTTTTTCACGCCCGCAACGTGCAGCAGTTGCTGGCGCAGCGCTTCTGCATCGCGCACCAGCAAGCGCTGCTGTTCGCCCTTGGCTTTCAGGGCAAGCAGTGCAAACGTGACGTCGGCATACTCG
This sequence comes from Undibacterium sp. GW821-FHT11B02, assembly GCF_058808955.1. Taxonomy (NCBI): domain Bacteria; kingdom Pseudomonadati; phylum Pseudomonadota; class Betaproteobacteria; order Burkholderiales; family Oxalobacteraceae; genus Undibacterium; species Undibacterium sp. GW821-FHT11B02. The sequence goes on from NZ_JBXASD010000003.1 coordinate 590,596, forward strand.
TCGTTGACTATCGGTCCGATGACGCCGGCAGGCAGCTTTTTGGCCTCGTCTCCAAGCTTCTTGCGGGCCTGATAGAATTCCTCCCGAACCTCTGAAGGCGGCGTCGTGTCGAGCAAGGAAACCATGGTGAACGCCAGACCTGGACGTGTATAGGTTTCCGTGCGGTCATACCACCGCAATTCTTGCATGCGTTTTTCAAGTGGCTCAGCGACCTGATCCTGCATCTCCCTGGCCGTTGCTCCCGGCCACGCGGTGACGACAGTCATCTGCTTGATCGTGAACGGCGGGTCTTCTGCACGCCCGAGCTTGAAGAAAGCGAGAATGCCTGCTGCCGAGATCAAGAAGATCAGGAACAGCGTGATGGATCGCTCGCGCACGGCGAGCGCCGACAGGTTGAAACGACCTTCACTCATGGCGTCACTCCCGGCGTTGTGGCAGCGGCCTGGCTGGTCACCCGCACTTGCTCACCTTCGCGCAGCAAATGCGTGCCAAGTGCGACAATCCGGTCACCTTGCTTGAGTTGTCCGGTGACTCCGGTAATATAGCCGCCATCGTCATCCAGACGCTGAACCTTGACCGCACGCCAGGCAACCTTTGCCGGTTCACCTTCGATCACCCAGACTCCTGGCCCCTTGCCTGCATCAAACAGGGAAGCAATAGGTACACGTAGGCTGTCCTGTGCAACGGCAAGCCCATCCGGAATCTGAATGGTGACGGTAGCGCCCAATGGGGCATTGGACAGCTCGCCATCCAGCACATACCGCGCTTCAAAGGTGCGGGTTAGCCGGTCTGCCGTATCCGAGAGTTGCCTCAGTTTGGCCGGAACAGTAAGACCCTCTTTGCCAAAGAGCGTGGCCTGGCCAACTGAACCGACGGCAGGGCGCAAGGTTTCCGGTAACTGGATGATGGCTTCGCGATGTCCGGCACGAGCAACACGTACCACGACCTGGCCAGCGTTGACGACTTGGCCGGGTTCAACCAGGGTTTCCATGACGACGCCATCCGCATCGGCCAGCAATTCTGCATAGTGGCTGGCGTTACGCGCAACTTCTGCCTGGGCTTCGGTCGCGTTAAGCTGGGCTTTGGCGGCATCTGCCGCAGCCTTGATCTGGTCGTAGGCTGATGTCGATATCGCACCGGTTCCGCGCAAATCGCGGTAGCGGGCTTCATCCTCCGCCGTTTGCTGCGCCCGCGCCCGGGCGGCAGCCACCGTCTCTTGCTGGGCATGGGCCGCCAGCTTCAGATCAACAGGATCGATGCGCATAAGCACCTGCCCGCGCTTGACAGTTTGCCCAGTATCCACAAGGCGCTCCAGCACTTTGCCAGATACCCGGAAACCAAGATCGCTTTGTACCCGGGCGGCCACTGTGCCCGTGAAAGTACGTGATGCAGCGACCGCGCTCTGAACGGTAGCCACACGTACCAACGGCGCTTCGGTACGGGGGTCGGATTGCGGTTTTGCACTGCAAGCGACCAGCGCAAACGGCAATGCAGATATAAAAGCAGAAAAAACGAGGCGACGGAACATAGGAATCCCATATAGAACTGAACAGGATTCCTATTTTGGGACTAGTGACTAATTTTGTCAACAGTCACTTAAAATTTTCGTGTTTATGGTGAAAGGCTGCGCAACACCAGACTGGACAACTGAGCTGGTGCCTCATCAGTGGAATTCAGGCTGTACTGCAAGATCAGCGGATTAAGATAAGGGCGAATGACCAGGTAAATCGCTGCCGCCGTCTCATCGAGCGGGGTCTTGCGTTCAAACTCTTCGGTCTCGCGCCCCTGCCGCAAAATGTCTTGCAGCATGGCCTTGATGCGCTCCTCATAGATACGTACTGCCTCCCACTGTTCGGTAGCAGCCGAGGCCGCAATGTCATACAGCTTGCGGTCTTCAAAGAACAGGCGAAGGCTGGACTCGACGATAGTCTTGAACATGCGCCGGAATTTCTCTGGTGGATGCTTGACCCCGTCAATGGCAGTTCTGACATCTGTTTCAATCTCGCGCAGACAATTTGCGCAAATCAGTTCGCCAATGGCCTGCTTGGATTCGAAGAACTTATATATATAGGCTTTGGAAAAACCGATGGCCTTGGCAAGGTCAGAGACAGTGGTCTTTTCGTATCCATACAGGCGAAAGTGCCCGGTAGCCGCGACGATGATCTGATCCCGCACTTCATGATCGACCGGCCCCCGGGCTGTGCCCGGATGCGTGGCCGGCGTGGTAATTGTGGTAGTTGTGGTGGTTGTTTTGCTCATGCCTGATAGCTTACCCCTTAAATTTGATTTGCACAACATGTGACCATTTCATGATATAGTCACTATAACTCATTTCATAAATAGGGGTGAGATGCGTTTGCCTCATAACGTGGGCTGGCAAGGCGGACGAGGCAGTCAATAGCGGTGCTATTGACAACGAGTCGAATTGTTCACACCTTGCAGTCCAGCACGCGTTATGAGGCAAACCCTTCGGGAGCTGGCCGCATTTACACTTCGCGGGCGCATTGCTACGTTGCGCCGCTTGCTAAGGCACCAGCCTTAGCTACGCGTCACGCCTTGCACTGCATCCCGAATCGCCTTGCTCGCACTCATCCCTATTTATGAAATGAGTTCTAACTTCACCCTTTTTCACTTCACGGAAGATGCCCATGTCAATCAAACGCTCTCTCTTGATGTTCATCGCCACCGGTCTTGCAGCGGGTTGCGCTGTCGGACCGGATTACCATCAACCTGCCCCCTCAATGCCAGACCGCTACCTGGGTCAGACCGCGATTGAGCAGCGGCATGCAAAAGCCACCGCGGACTTCATCGCCTGGTGGGAAGGCTTTGGCGATCCACAACTAACCCGCTATGTAACACTGGCGCTGGCGCAAAATCTGGATCTTGCCCAGGCGTCCGCTCGTGTCGCCCAGGCGCGCGCAGGACTCGGGGCCGCGAATGCCGCACTGCTGCCTTCCGGCAATATCAGTGCCCAGGGCACACGTGCCTACCAATCGCTTGAAACGCCGCAAGGGCAAATCATGAATTCAAAGCCCAATTTCGATCGCCACGGCAACGCCTATGAGGCCGACCTCGGTGCAGGCTGGGAACTGGACGTATTCGGTGGTTTGCGTCGTGGCCGGGAAGCTGCACTTGCTGAATATCAGGCTTCTGAAGCGGGTGCCACGGCAACACAACTGGCGGTGGCAGCACAAACCGCCGATATCTATATTAGTATCCGCGGACTGCAAGCCCGCCTTGACATCGCTCGCAAACAAGTACAGACGCAACAAGATCTGCTCGCCACCGTCAATCTGCTATATAGCAAGGGACTGACGGCAGAACTTCAAGTACGCCAGGCCGAAGGTGCGCTGGCCCAAGTGCGGTCATCGGTACCTATCCTCGAAGCAGGCTTGGATACGGCCATGAATGCGCTGGATGTCATGCTAGGCAAACCACCCGGCACTTACCGGGTGGAACTTGCTCATACTGGCGCTATTCCGGCCGCCCCGCAAATTGCATCTAGCGGCTCGCCAGGTGATTTGCTCAGGCGCCGGCCCGATCTGATCGTGGCAGAACGCCGCCTGGCTGCATCGAACGCCCGTATCGGCATGGCGATTGCCGAGTACTATCCCAAGCTTTCGTTTAGCGGATTGATAGGCAGCGCGACATCGGTGTCTGGCAGCAACCTGTTCACCAGTGGCGCAAGTCAGGCAGCAGGTGTACTGGGTCTTCGCTGGCGTCTGTTCGACTTTGGCCGCATCAACGCACAGATTGATCTGGCCAAAGGGCAGGAAGCAGAAGCGCTGGCGGCTTATCGGCTCGCCGTGCTGCGAGCAACCGAAGATGTAGAAAACGCGTTCTCAGCCCTGGTCAAACGTGAGGATCAGGCTGACATACTCACCCAGGGTGTGGGCTCGCTCAGTCGGGCGAGAGGTGCCTCGTTTGCGGCATACCAGAAAGGGGTCGTCAGCCTGATCGAAGTCCTGCAAGCCGACGAAAACCTGCTACGTGCGACCGATATGCAAGCGCAAGCACAAACAGAATCAGCCCGCGCAGCAGTCGCCGCATTCAAGGCACTAGGCGGCGGTTGGCAACCCCGCCAATCCGAAGCGGTAGCAACGAGATAGCACCAGTACACATCAACGGCTACGAAGGAGAGTATATGAAACCTCACCATCTGCACTACTTCGTCGCCATCGCCAATGGATTACATTTCACCCATGCAGCCAAGCGCCTGCACATCGGGTAATAGCCGTTGGTGCGGGCCAAATCCCATTTGACCTGCACCACACGCCTCAATGCGACAACAACTGCAAGGCCACCATGGCCTGCGCCGCAAAACCTGAGAGAAAAGCCAGCGTACGTATCCAGGGTATGCCCAGGGTGTAAGTGACAGCGTGCACCAGCCGCGCCCAGAAATACAGCATGCTTGCAGTGGCAATCACCGCATTCGAAACGCCCATGGCATTTGCCAGGAAGATCAGCGTAGCAAACACCACCAGGTTTTCTACCGCATTGGCATGCGCCTTCATCAACCTTTGCGCCCATTTGGATTGCGGCTTGGTTTGCTCGTCATAACCCACTGTCGGCAACAACCCACGGGTCAATATGCGGTCTAGTGGACTGTAACAGTTGAAACAGAAGTGAATGGCGCGTGCCCGGCGATCAGGGCAAGGCAAGGTCAACAAATATGCGCAGCGATAGTGAGACTATCGCGAGCATTTGCAACACAGCCATGGTCGGCGCGCACGTGACAGGCACTCTGTTTTCAATTGTTACAGTCCACTAAATGTAGGGCACCCACAAAATACCGGTCAGTACCGTGGCATAGCAAAGGTAAAGCAGTTCTGGCTTCATTGTTGTCTCCGTATTTTTTATCACGTCGTCAGGTCAACTCGCCCGAATGCAACGCCCAGAGATTATGATGCCCTGCTTTATTTTTGTGCAACTATTTATATGGTTTTTATTTATTGAATAGAATCACGACCACTCCACAAAATACCCCCTTCGCACGCGGCGCGCGATTCTAGCAAATGACTATACAACACGACAATAGCTTGTCCAAAAAATATATATTCACATTTTTTAACAATATTTAAAAACTTCGGTTTATGATTATTCAAACGGCGCGAGATTGCGCTAACAATGAATATTGCCGTAGATAAACGAAGATGAAATACAGAAAAAAGCAGTTTGATGCAATTAAGGGCACTAATGAGTAATTCTGGCCCTTTGTTCCGCCCCGAAGTCACAGCAGCATTAAGTAGTCAATGGATGGGTTCCATCCG